>CBFHXG010000015.1:0-45196 GCA_965659725.1 Phaeocystidibacter sp.
CTGAGATATCGGCAGAAGTGCTTCCCCATGCGCAGTTGGTTTTCGTTCCTCGCTCTGCGCACTACGGATGGATCGAAAATCCGGATGGGTACCTCGGCACGGTCAAGGAATTTCTTGCTAGTCTGTGATCAAGCCTCATCGAGTGCTAAGGAAACACTCGTCTTCTTCTCCTTACTCTCCTCTTCATTCTTGAATCGGTAGCGATTGACCACGAGCGAAACGAAAGTAACTACGGTGATGGAGCTCAACGGCATAAGGATAGCGGATAGAAGCGGGCTCAACATCCCGCTGAGTGCAAAGCTCAACCCCACGATATTATACAAGAAGGAGAGTCCGAAGCTCCAATAGATCACCCGTTTGGTAAATCGGGCCAACATAAAGAACTCTGGCAGTCGTCCAAAGCTGGAGGCTTGAAGGATGGCATCACTCGCCGGAGTAAAGTTGTTGATGTCTTCCGCCACACTGATACCCACCTCAGCTTGATTCAATGCCCCGGCATCATTCAGTCCATCTCCGATCATCGCCACTCGATAATCGAATTTCTGCATGTTGGAAATGGCCGCCAACTTATCCGTTGGTGATTGCTTGAACTTCAGCTTGACGTCCTTTCCAAAAAGACTGCGTAGTGCATGCTCTTCACCATTATCGTCGCCGGTTACAACCGTTTGACCCACCAGCTTACCCATGGATTGTATGACAGATGCCGTTTCCTTTCTGAAGGCGTGATAGATGGTAAAATGGCCTATCAATTCTCCACCTTTCTCGATCCAGACCTTGCTGGCATTCGGCGTTGCCGTGTCTCCAGCTCCCAGCCATTTGCCAGAACCTATCTTCCATTCTACATCGGCACTCTTACCTCTAACTCCCTTACCCACTTCTTCTTCAAAAAAATCTGGCGCAATTCCCGCCTGACCAAGCCAAGATGAGATCCTGGAACTCAAGGGGTGCTTGGACGACTTCATCAGTCCGGCAATGACCGACCTATCCGATGCACTCAATGCATCACCGTTCCACTCCACCTTGCTTTGCGACACACTTGTTAAGGTGCCTGTCTTGTCCCAAACCACCTTCTCGATCTCGGCGAGAGCTTCAACCACCTCCGCCCTTTTCAGGTAAAGCCCCTTCCTGCCCATCAATCGCAAAGCATGACCATTGGCAAATGGGGCGCTGAGGGCAAGGGCACATGGACAAGCAACGATGAGTACAGCGGTAAACACCTTGATGGCCATGGCGAGATCTGCAACGAAATACCAATAGGCAAACGCGCCAATGGACAAGGCGATGATGGTAACTACGAAGTATTTAGAGATCCGATCGGTAAGGGTATGGAATCTATCCGCCTTGTTACCTTCAAAACTCTGATCGTTCCAAAGCTGGGTCAAGTAGCTCTGATCCATCGGTTTCTCTACCAAAACCTCGATGGCACCACCGCACTGCTTACCTCCGGCAAACACATGGTCGCCTATAGCCTTTGGTTCGGGCGTTGACTCTCCTGTAACGAATGCATTGTCGATAAGTGGATCCCCTTTTAAGATAACGCCATCAACGGGGATGATCTCCTCATTTCGGATGTATATGCGCTGACCTTTCTCGAGTTTTTGAACGGGAACGACCTTTTCTTCGTTGTCGTTTTCCAAAACCGTGATCCCCAAGGGGAAGTAGCTCTTGTAATCGCGTTCGAAGGAAAGCGATTCATAGGTCTTGCGTTGGAATAACTTTCCGAGCAAAAGGAAAAATAGGAGTCCTGCCAATGAATCTAGATATCCACTTCCCGTTCCTGCAACGATCTCGAATGTGCTTTGCAAAAAGAGAGCTGTAATTCCAAGTGCGATGGGCTGGTCGATATTGATGCGCTTCATCTTCACACCCATCCAGGCCGTGGTAAAGTAATCTCGCGCCGAGTAGAAGATGACTGGAAGGATGAGTACCCAACTCAACCAGCGGAAGAATGAGGCGTATTTCATCAGGCTATTGTCGCCAGGATAGAAATATTCCGGCAGGGCCATGAGCATGATGTTTCCGAAGGCAAAGGCGGCTATTCCAAATTGGTAGATGAGTCGCTTATCTCGTGTATTCTTCCCTTGATCTCCTTCACCGTCGGTCAGGCGAATATGAGGAGGGTAACCGATATTCTGCAGAAGCTCGGCTAGTTCCTTGAGAGACATCTCATCGTGTTTGAATCGAATATGAGCTGTCCGCTTGCTGAACTCCACTCGAACACTGATCACAGAACTGTGGATCTTGTGCAACCTTTCTAGCAACCACAAACAGGCGCTGCAGTGGATGGCGGGAAGGAAAAGTCGTACGACACCTATCTTCCCATCGCTGAAGTCCATGACCTGCTCGGCAATCTCATCATTCTCGAGGAAAGCGAAATCATTACCCGACTGAACAGGCTTTCCGGGCTTATCTTGACGGTGATAGAAAGATTCCATGCCGTTTGCCCAAAGAAGGGTGTACACTGACTTGCAACCGTGACAGCAGAACACCTTATCGTCTAAGGTTATCTGTGTTGAGCACGGAGCTCCACAGTGATCGCACTTTATATGGTTAGGCATACCTCGCTTCAAATATTTTATCAAAAGTCGGAGACCTCTGTTGATAATACCATGATATTTGTCAGCCCTAACTCAAAAAATCCTTGACCACCTTACTCAACATTGCTTATATTTGAGTGTATGCCTCAAAAGACCACACACAACCCAATACCATTTGATTGTGCTAACTGCGGCAAGAAGCACTTGTCCCTCTTCAAGGATCTGAATCCTGAGGAAATTGACGAGTTGAACAATGTCAAGGCGTGTACCTCATTCCGTAAAGGACAAATTATCATGAGTGAGGGAACCCGTCCCAACGGAGTTTTCTGCATCCATTCCGGTAAGGCTAAGCTGCATCGCATGGGTCAAAATGGTAAAGACCAGATCATTCGTTTCGCTGTAAATGGAGACTTGGTCGGCTATCGCTCGTTGTTAAGTGAAGAACCACTTTCGGCGACCGTTGAAGCCTTAGAGGACATTCATGCTTGTTACATTCCCAAGCAGGTACTCTTCGGATTTCTCGAGAAGAACCCTAAGTTTTCATTGAACATCCTACGCATGGCATGCCATGAATTGGGTGAAGCGGGTAAGTTGATCACCGACATCGCACAGAAGTCGGTTCGCGAACGCCTAGCGGAAGTATTGTTGGTACTCAAATCTCAATTCGGGGTGAATGAGGAAACGGGTGCCATCGACATTGCTTTGACACGCGAGGAGATCGCCAACATGATCGGCACGGCCACAGAGTCGGTTATCCGATTGATCTCTGAATTCAAAGGAGACGGACTCATTGATGTAAAAGGTAGACACATCACCTTACTCAATGAGGCTGAATTAGTTCGCGTAGGAAAGGTCTTCGATTAAAAAGACCTTCCCCTTTCGAGTAAACCGCTGGATGTTTTATTCGTTTCGCGTTTGAGCATCAACCACTGCCATTGCAACGATGTTGACAATCTCTCGAACGCTTGCACCCATCTGAAGCACATGGGCAGCCTTATCCAACCCTATCAAGATCGGTCCGATCGCCTCTGCAGCACCCAGAGATTGCAGTAATTTGTATGAGATATTTCCCGCTGCTAGGTCTGGGAAGATGAAGATGTTCGGCTTGTGGTTCACGAGGTCGGAGAACGGGAATACCTCCTCCAATAGATTGTTGTTCACCGCAAAGTTGGCCTGCATTTCACCGTCTACAATCAAGTCGGGATGCTTCGCCTTCAACATCTGCACAGCCTTATTCATTTTCTGAGGAACCTTTCCGTGGTGACTGCCAAAGTTCGAATAACTCAACAAGGCCACCTTAGGCTTTAGGTTGATCCGTCTCACCGTATCTGCCACAGCCAAAACGATCTCTACAATACCTTCCGCATCGGGCTCTTCATTGATCGTTGTATCCGCAAAGAATATAGGTCCGCGTTTCGTTAGCATGATGTACATTCCTGCCACACGCTTCTTATCCTGTGGCCCCAACACCTCGAGGATAGGGCGCACCGCGCGTGGGTAGCGAATGCTCAAACCTGTGATGAATGCATCTGCATCACCGTGTTTTACCATCATTGGACCGAAGTAATCACGACGTTTCATGAGGCGCTTGGCCTCGAACTCTGTCACACCTCTACGCTTGCGATCTTCATACAATTGCTTCGCGTAGGTTGCTGCCATTTCGGGCTGTGTACGTGGATCGATGACGGTCATGTTCTCTAGGATACCAAGGTCGTATTGATCATCGATCTCCTTGATCCTATTCTCATCGCCAAGCAGGATCGGGTGTGCAATACCCTCCTCGTAAGCGATCTGTGCCGCCTTGAGCATCTTGAATGAATCGGCTTCGCTGAATACAACGCGCTGTGGATTGGCCCTTGCCTTCTCCATAGCCAGGCGAATGAACTTGTCATCCCTGCCTAGTCGACTGATCAACTCCTCCTTATAACGGTCCCAGCTAGCGATCTCATGACGTGCTACCCCGCTTTCAATAGCTGCTTTTGCAACAGCCACTGCAACGGTGTAGATCAACCTTGGATCGAAGGGCTTGGGTATGATGTACTTTCTACCGAACGACATATTGCGCATCCCGTAGGCGAGATTCACGATCTCCGGAACGGGCTCTTTGGCAAGTCGTGCTATGGCGTGTGTTGCCGCCAACTTCATCTCTTCATTGATCTTCGTCGCTCGAACGTCGAGTGCTCCGCGGAAGATGAAAGGGAATCCCAACACGTTATTCACCTGGTTCGGATTATCGCTGCGTCCGGTGGCCATAATAATGTCCTCGCGGGCATCGATGGCGTCTTGGTAATCGATCTCTGGGTCAGGATTTGCCAAAGCAAATACGATAGGATCCTTGGCCATGCTCTTCACCATCGCCTTGCTCAAAACGCCACCTTTGGAAAGACCAACGAAAACGTCGGCGTCTTTGATGGCCTCTGCGAGTGTATTGAGCTTAGTGTCGCGAGCAAATTTCTGCTTTTCAGGGGTAAGCTTCTCTCTATCCATGGTAATCACACCCTTACTGTCGAGCATCAACAGATTCTGTGGGTCGACACCAAGTGATAGATAAAGCGAAGCACAGCTCACAGCTGAAGCACCTGCTCCGTTGAACACCACCTTTACCTTCGAGATATCCTTCTTTACAATGTCCAGCGCGTTCAAGAGGGCGGCTCCCGAGATGATGGCTGTGCCGTGCTGATCATCATGCATCACGGGGATGTCGAGTTCCTCCTTCAAGCGTTGTTCGATCTCAAAACAATCTGGCGCTTTGATATCTTCAAGATTGATACCTCCAAATGTAGGTCCGAGTGCCTTCACAGTTTGAATGAAGGTTTCAGGATCCTTGGCATCTAGTTCGAGGTCGAACGTATCGATATCAGCAAAGATCTTGAAGAGCACTCCTTTGCCTTCCATAACGGGCTTGCTGGCGAGTGGACCGATATCTCCTAAACCGAGCACGGCTGTACCGTTGGATATCACGGCTACCAAGTTTCCCTTGGCGGTATACTTATAAGCAGCCTCCGGATCTTTCTCGATCTCCTTGCACGGTTCGGCAACCCCAGGGGAATAGGCGATGCTCAGATCGCGCTGTGAATTGGAAGGCTTGCTAGGAATAACCTCGATCTTACCAGGTCGTGCACCTTCGTGATAATCGAGTATATCTTGTTTTCGGATCTGATTCTTCTTCTTCGCCATTTCGATGGGGATGTTTACACAAATGTATCAAAAGGTCAACTCCGTCAACGGAATCTAGTACAAGAAGTTCTCGAATGGAAAACGTTGAGCGTGGATCTCAGAGATCACCTTATACATCGACTCTCGCAAGCTATCCATGTTGATCTTGTGCTCGGCCGAAATAAAAACGGCGTTGCCATCCATCTTGGACATCCAAGTGCGCTTCCAATCGTCGATCGTGAAGTATTTCTCTTCCTTCTCCTCCTCTGGGTCGATCACTTCTGGCTCCTCATGCTCGTAGAGGTCGATCTTGTTAAACACCATGATGGTTGGTTTTTCCTGCCCATCGATCTCTGAGATCGTTTCATTAACGGATTGTATGTGCTCCATGAAATTGGAATGCGAAATGTCCACCACGTGAAGAAGCACGTCCGCTTCTCGGACCTCATCGAGGGTGCTCTTAAAACTCTCAACAAGTTGAGTTGGGAGCTTTCGGATGAACCCAACGGTGTCGGATAGCAGGAAGGGCAAGTTACCAATCACCACCTTACGCACGGTGGTGTCGAGCGTTGCGAAAAGCTTGTTCTCAGCCAACACTTCACTCTTTGCCATGCGGTTCATGAGCGTGCTCTTACCAACGTTGGTGTATCCCACCAAAGCAACGCGCACAAGGCTACCTCGGTTACCACGTTGGGTAGCCATTTGCTTATCAATCTTTTCTAGCTTCTTCTTGAGCAGACTGATCTTTTGTTGAATAATACGACGGTCGGTTTCGATCTGCGTTTCACCGGGTCCGCGCATACCGATACCCCCTTTTTGGCGCTCCAAGTGCGTCCACATTCGGGTGAGTCGAGGCAAGAGATATTCGTACTGCGCCAACTCTACCTGGGTCCTTGCATAGCTCGTTTGAGCTCGTGCTGCGAAGATGTCGAGGATCAAATTGGTTCGATCGAGCACTTTGCACTTGAACGTCTGTTCGATGCTCTTCAGTTGAGATGGGGTGAGTTCATCATCGAAGATCACCATATCGATGTCTTCTGCCACAATGAACTCCTTGATTTCATCCATTTTCCCAGTGCCTAAGAAGGTCTTTGGATGAGGTGTATCTAGCTTTTGAGTGAAGCGTTTAACGCTTGTAGCGCCGGCTGTTTCAGCCAAGAATTCAAGTTCATCGAGGTATTCCTTACTCTTCTCCTCATCTTGCCACCTGTTGATGATGCCAATGAGGACACAACGTTCTTCTGTATGGGTCTTCGGCTTGAGTTCAATCATGCACCGGGTAGTTCAAATAAACGTTCCCATGGCACGCGGCTGAGAATGAGAAGAAGGCCTAATCCGAAGAAGATCAAAAGGTGACGGAACTTCTTCTTATCGGTATCTTTTTTCTTCGAGCCAGAGCGACCAATGGTAATGAGAATGATTCCAATGATATTGATGGTGATATGCTCAACGGAATAGAAACGAAGTGTTGCATCACCCATCGCTTGTTCCATAGGCAGGTTGCCGATGAAGTAAGGCGACTGAAAATACATTACGAGTCCTACCACCAACTGAAGGTGTGCCAAGATCAATGAAACCAGGCTCAATGTGTTATCGGCCTTCTTAAAGCTTCCATTTCCAAAGAATCCTGCAGCCGATTTCAATACGGCAATAGTTAGAACGATCAACAAAAGAAGGGCAAGTAGCCAGTGGGTATGTAATAGTCCTTGATACATCTGTTTCAAATATTAGATCGTGAATTTACACGAAAGATAGGGTGCAAAGGTACAAAGCACATCGGCACTCACTCCATTATTTTGGGCATTCACTACATTCGGGAAGGGCAAGATATCGATACAACCTACTTTCGTCACATGGCCTTCCTTGAGAAAAAAGATTATTACAACATCGCGGTTATCAGTTTGATTCCCATTGTCTTCTTCACATCTGTTGAGTTCCTCTCCAGCGGGAGCACCGATCGTGAACTGTCGAATGGCCTGTACAGCCTGGCCTACTCTGCCATCGTCACCATTGGACTATACGTTGTCAACTCTTTGATAGTTAGATGGCTACAACTACACCATCCGTGGCAAGACGGACCACTCAAGCGCATCCTGCTCGAAGGTCTACTATCCATAATCTTCAGCTCGGCATGGCAAGCCTTTGTGATCTATTTGAGTCTAGAATTCGTTGCGGAGGTCAGTAATGTAAGGGCTCATTACGTCAATAATATCGTATTCGGAATCATCATCACGTTCATTGTATTGTTGATCATGGAGGGGGCCTACTTCTTCAACCTTTGGAGAGATAGCCTTACGCGGGTTCAACGCATGGAGAAGCAACAATTGCAGGCTCAATTGGATCAGTTAAAGGCTCAGGTTCAACCGCACTTTCTATTCAACAGCTTGAATACGCTTTCGGCCATGTTAGAGATCGAAAAGGACATTCCAAGGGCGGTGCTTTTCATTGAGGAGTTCTCGCTTTTATACCGACGTATCCTCGAGAATAAAGATGTTCAACTCGTCAGCTTAGAGGAAGAGATCCGGTTCGTGGAAGCCTATTTGTTGCTTCAAAAGGAAAGATTCACATCCGCATTGGAGGTGAAGATCAATATTAAGGACTCAGACAAGGACAAGCTGGTGCTTCCTATGGCGATACAAGAACTCTTGGAAAATGCCATTAAGCACAATCGGATGTCGAGAGCCGAGCCCCTGGAAATCAAGATCACTTCTGAAATGCATCACTTGTGCATCTCTAATCCAAATCGACCGAAGGCGAATCATACCCCGAGTACGGGAACAGGTCTTGAAAACCTCGCAATGCGACTCCGTCTCTTGGAAGCACCGAAGTTGAGCGTAGACCATGGTGAGGTATTTCGGGTGTGCATTCCACTATTGCCGAGAGATACCCCTATCAAGCATTTTGAATTCGACAACCAAACCAAACCAACATGAAGATCTGGATATTAGAAGATGAAGATTTTGCAGGAAGGAAAATTGCCAACCTCCTTCAGAAGATCCTTCCAAACGCAGAAGTTGGCGAGCCCATTGAAAGTGTGAAGGAAGCTACCCAAGCCCTTTCGAAGGAACAACCTGACCTCCTTCTGGCCGATATTCACTTGAGTGATGGATTGAGCTTTGAGCTGTTCGATAATGTACAGGTAGAGTGTCCGATTATATTCACTACAGCCTTTGACGAATATGCCTTAAAAGCATTTGAATTGATGAGTGTAGATTACCTTCTGAAGCCCATTTCTGAAGATCAGCTGAGGAAGGCCATCGATAAACTCGACCAATTCCGGAAGGGCGCACCTGAAGCCAAGGCGCTGATGGAAACCCTTCGTGAATTAAACAAAGGAAAACGGGTCTTCAAAGAGCGATTTCTCGTTCCGGATGGCCAGCATTTCAAGATCATCAAAGCCGATGAGATTGCCCACTTCATGGGCGATGGCAAGTTCACCTTCTTGATCGACAAGGGTGGAAAAGAGTACCTCATCGATCAAAATTTAAGTCAGCTTGAAGAGCTGCTCAACCCCACCCAATTCTTCCGCTTGAACAGAGCTATCATCACTCATATCGATAGCATAAAACGGGTGCATCCGTATGGTCAAAGTAAGCTTCTGGTTGACCTCGACCCTCCTTCGAAAAAAGAGGCAAGTATCAGCTCAGATAAGAGTCGGGCATTCAAGGAGTGGCTCGGTACCGGAATACCAAGACCTCACCTTCAAGGTAACCCAACAACTTTCGGACAGGATTAGCATTAGCACATTCGGGCTATGGGGACGTTCGAAGATCGATTTTGTACGTGATTCAGAAGACGATGGCGACCTTTACGGCGAAACCGGCACCAACACCTATTCGAGAAGTCAGCAGGCGGTATTCGGCATCAACACTTTCTATAATATTTCAGATAGATCGGTACTCAAACTAACCTTGGGAACGGGTACGCTGTGGGACGGCGACCACCTCGACACTTTGGATGGACAGGGTGGAACGCACGCCTTCTACGGAATGGATTTTCGAAACACCACCTACTCGGCAAATCTACATTGGAACTATCGAGTAGATCCTAAACATGATATCCGAGTGGGGATCCGCAACGACATCCATGAATTCGACATGCTCGATTCGGTTTGGGTATTTGGAGATGGGTTTGTAAACCCAACAAACATAGCTAACAGCACCTCTATTCATCAGCCTTATGCGGAATGGCAATGGCGACCTAATAGCAGGTGGACGGTCAACTCCGGCTTGCATGCCCAGATCCTTGGATTGAATGGCGCGTCAATCGTAGAGCCTCGCGTTGGGGCTCAATATGCCCTGAATGAGAGCAACACCATCAGCGCGGCGTATGGTCTGCACTCTCAAATGGCACCTGTAAATATCTACTTCCGGAATGTAGGCGATGCGATGATGGGTGCGTATCAACCGAACAAGGACCTCGACTTTCAGAAGAGTCATCATATTGTGGTAGGACACACCTACGCATTCTCACCAACCATGATCTTGAAGACCGAATTGTACTACCAACGTTTGTATGATGCCATCGTACAACAAACCCCTACAGCCTTCTCGCTTCTGAATGGAGGTACTTTTGGTGGCATACCAAATGACGCCTTGACCAACAATGGTGAAGGTCAGAATTACGGCATCGAGGTATCTTTTGAACAATACATGACACGCGGCTTTTACCTCTTCACAAACGTCAGTGTTTACAATAGCGAATACATGGGCAGCGATGGTGTTTGGAGAAAAGGCGCTTTTGCAGGCGATTACATCGGCAATATCTCTGCAGGAAAGGAATTCGTACTCACATCAGATCCAGAGGCGACCAAGCGACATAGCATTACGGTAGACCTGGCCCTTAATGTAGCTGGAGGTCAACGCTTCACGCCAATCGATCGTCAGGCTAGTCAGGATGAAGGCCGAACCGTTTACGACGAAGACCGCATCTATGGAGAGCAACTGCCCACCTACTTCCGCAGTGACGTTCGTATTGCCTATCGAATTCAAGGTAGATCTGTTACACAAGAATGGGCCATCGACGTGCAGAATGCAACAAACCGACAAAATGTTCAAAACGTATTATACGACCCAGCAGCGGATGAGCAGGTGGAGGTTTACTCGATAGGATTGCTGCCCATGTTCCAATGGAGGATCTATTTCTAATTCCGAAGTAAAAAAGGATAGGATTCTTCGCAGGCTTTGATTAAATTCAGGGTCCTATGCGAACAAAAAGCTCAGAACTGTTAGAGAACCTTGGCATGCGCCAAACTCAGGTGGAAGGACCGATGTGTCTATGGTCACCTGAAAACAATAGACTTATAAGCGGTTATCGCAATTTCAAGAAGAGATTGCGCAAATCGAACAAAGAATGAAGAAGTTCTTGATATTCTTCGGTGCAATCGTCATCCTGCTGGTGGCGATTGTTCTTTTTAGGACATACACACAGCCAGATCTTCAACCCCAATTGCAGGCTCAAGTGATCGATATTGAGGTAAGCGATTCGGCTGTATACCATCTTCGATCTGCCATTCAATTCAAAACGATCAGTCATCATCCCGCTATGATGGACAAAGACGTCTTCACTCGACTGGGTGCGTGGATGCGATACACTTACCCCGAGTTTTTTGCCATTGCTGAGGTAGATACGATCAGTACGCACACCTATGTGATCAAATGGCCCGGCTCCGATTCCAGTTCGGGGTTACCTATATTGTTGATGGGCCATCAGGATGTAGTTCCTTCAGATGCCTCAAATAGGGATAAATGGCATCAAGACCCCTTCTCTGGTGCAATCGATTCTGGGTATGTCTACGGACGTGGCACATTGGATGACAAGGGATCCATTGTAGGATTGCTGGAAGCTGCTCAAACATTGATCGAGTCTGGATTCACGCCTAAGCGCGACATTTACTTTGTCTTTGGTCAAGATGAAGAGATCGGTGGTACGAATGGAGCGCAACAAGCGGCTATCTATTTCGAAGAACAGGGATTGCGTTTCGACTGGGTATTGGATGAAGGCGGGATCATTGCCGATGGGATATTACCTGGCATTGATGGAAAGGTCGGCTTGATCGGCGTATCTGAAAAAGGATATATCAGTGTTGACATCACTGCTGAATATCCTGGTGGGCACAGCTCGATGCCGGCGGATACCAGTGCGCTCATGATACTCACGGATGCTGTGCAATTATTGCGGGAAGAAGGTTTCAAACCTACCCTCGAAGGTCCGATGTCTGGCTTTCTCGATTATTTAGGTCCGCATGCCGATTTCACCACTCGCATGGCGGCTTCCAACATGTGGTTGTTCAGGAGTGTGATCAAAAAGAAATACCAGGGATCGCCAGCAGGTGCGGCCTTGGTCAGGACCACTTTTGCCCCTACGATCATGCGAGCTGGAGTGAAGGACAATGTCATTCCAAGCCGAGCGGTACTCACGTGCAACTCTAGGGTTATGCCAGGAAGCTCAGCCCAAGAAGTGTTGGAACATTACAAGGACGTCTTGAAGGACCTACCTGTAGAAATCTCAATTCACGACAACCTGGCGGTAGACCCTTCGCCCGTTTCCGATTACATGGGTGAGTCGTTCAACTTCATTGGTGCAGCGGCGAGAACGACCTTTAGTTCAGACAACCTTTTGATCGCGCCTTACTTAGTGGTAGGCGCTACGGACGCACGACATATGAGAACTGTGAGCGACAATCTGTATCGCTTTACTCCATTCAAGTACAAGCAGGAAGATCTTGGAAGGTTACACGGCATCAATGAACGCCTTTCTATCGAAAACTTTGAAGATGGAATTCGGTTCTACATGCAACTTATGAGCGGCCTCTAAACCCACGGATCTTAGGATATTCCTTAAATTGTATGGACTAAACCTACCTCCATGAGAGAAAAGAAATACAATAGCCTGAAAGCATTTTACCCGTTCTATCTAACGGAACACCGCAAGCCAGCCACACGGCTGTTGCACTTCATTGGCACAGGGCTGCTATTGACCTCCTTCTTGACCTTCCTATCCACTTTGAATTGGTGGTACTTTGCGGCCATTCCATTCATAGGCTATGGATTTGCTTGGGTCGGTCATTTCTTCTTCGAGAAGAACAAGCCGGCCACCTTCCAATACCCTGGATACTCCTTGGCCAGCGACTTCATCATGTTCTGGGAGCTACTCACTCGCCAGATCGGATTTGACGGTAGGGAGGAATAAAAAAATCCCGACGCGGGTGCGCCGGGATCTATATCTAAAAGAACATTCTCTTTATTTGAATGCGCTGTGACCGGTGATATCCATTCCGGTGATGAGTAGGTGAATGTCGTGCGTACCCTCATAGGTGATAACCGACTCGAGATTCATCATGTGACGCATGATGCTGTAGTCGCCAGTAATTCCCATTCCACCGAGAATCTGACGTGCTTCGCGTGCGATCTTTAGGGCCATGTCTACGTTGTTGCGCTTTGCCATGGAGATCTGAGCGCTTGTTGCCTTGCCCTCATTCTTGAGTGTTCCGAGTCGCCATGCCAGAAGTTGAGCCTTTGTGATCTCGGTGATCATTTCAGAAAGTTTCTTCTGCTGAAGCTGGAAAGCGGCGATCGGCTTATCGAACTGTACGCGCTCTTTTGCATAGCGGAGAGCTGTATCGTAGCAATCCATTGCGGCACCGATGGCACCCCATGCGATTCCATATCTCGCGCTATCGAGGCAGCCTAATGGAGCACCTAATCCTGATTTATTTGGAAGAAGATTCTCTTTTGGAACCTTTACGTTGTCGAACACCAACTCACCGGTAGCACTTGCGCGCAAGCTCCACTTGTTGTGGGTTTCAGGGGTGGTAAAACCTTCCATTCCACGTTCGACGATAAGGCCGTGGATCCGACCTTCTTCGTTCTTGGCCCAAACAACGGCAACGTCACAGAATGGAGCATTTGAGATCCACATCTTAGCTCCATTGAGCAGGTAATGGTCGCCCATATCCTTGAAGTTCGTTACCATTCCACCCGGATTAGAACCGAAATTTGGTTCGGTAAGTCCGAAGCTTCCCATGAACTCGCCGGTAGCAAGTTTTGGTAGATACTTCTTGCGTTGCTCCTCGGAACCATAGGCATAGATAGGGTACATCACGAGTGAGCTTTGCACCGAACAAGTTGAACGAACGCCTGAATCACCGCGCTCGATCTCTTGCATCATGATGCCGTAGCTGATCTGATCAAGTCCTGCACCTCCGTATTCTTCTGGAATGTACGGGCCAAACGCGCCGACTTCGGCGAGACCTTTGATCAATTGATCAGGGAATGCTGCGCGCTGTGCATAGTCTTCGATGATAGGAGAAACATCGCGTTTTACCCACTCGCGGGTTGCTTCGCGAATCAACTTATGCTCTTCTGTGAGCAAATCATCTATATTGTAATAGTCGGGAGATTGGAACAAGTCTTGAGCCATGTTGTTACATTTTGAACGACAAAAGTAAACCTTCGAATCGCACAGACAACCAAAATTGGAAGGAATACGTATTGAAAGTTAACTAAATTTACCATCAATGAAACGATTTCTATCCCTACTTACTATTTCGGGCATTGCGGTCCTTGGATCCACTCTTCCGGCACTCACCAGTTCAGGTGGGTCACCCACTGGAAGAACGGGCTCTCCGTCCAGCAATAGTCAAACTTGTGCATCTGCTGGTTGCCATAGTGGTCCTTCGGTCACTTCACAAACCATCGACATAACAACAGATATTCCAGCCACAGGGTTCGTGGCCAACACCGATTATACGATAACGGTTACGGCGAACACTAATGGTGGAACGGGCAACCGCATTGGATTTTCGGCGAGTGTTGAAGATGCTTCGGGAGCCTTCCAGGGCACCATCGCTGCGGCGGATAGTCGCTCTCAGAAATTAGGCAACTATATCACACATCGCGGTTCAAGCATTACGCCAAGTGGAGGTTCTAACTCTTGGGACATCGACTGGAATAGTGGAAATGCGGTAGACGGCACCACGGTTTATGTTGCGGTGAACTTTGCCAACGGCAATGGAGCGACGTCGGGAGATGAGATCGCTACCGAAACCTTGGTATTGAACAAATCTACCATCAGCGTGAACGAGCAGTTTGCATCGGACTTGCGCGTGTACAATGCGGCAGATCGCATGACCATTGTTGAATTCACCAGTTCACATTTAGGCGAGGTAGATTGGTCGGTCATGGACATGAATGGTCGTGTTGTGGCGGCCGGAATTCACGATAACACCAATTCCAATGGTCGAATGGAGATTTCCAATACCGACTGGATGGGTGGCATATACATATTACATCTTAAAGCGGGTAACAAAGTGAGCACCGAGAAATTCTTGGTCCTCTAGAAAACTATAACACTGCTTTTCATGGAAGTCCTGGTCGGCCTAACCGATCAGGACTTCTTTTTTTGAGAAAGTGCCAGCAGTTGGCAGGGTTTGCTAATTTTGATGAATGGAAAAGATCCCGGTAGCAACCTTACCCTCGGCTTGGCTCTTCTGGCTTTTGATAGCGGGTACACTGGCTTTGGGTTTGTTGCGCAGGACCTATGCACAACAATTCAAGAACTTGCTCCGGTCTCCTTTCCGCACTGGAATTGTAGAGAGGAGGGAGATCCGCTTCGATCTTTTCAATGTGACCCTCGAAGTATGGGCTATCATCGCTGTGGCGATCGGAGTATTATTCATCCAGAAATCGGAGATCGTCTTTACGGACTGGGCCATTGTGGCTCGATATGCCTTAACTATTGCCATCTTCTTGACCCTTCAGGGAACTATCTATCAATTGGCAGGCTATGTTTTCATCGATCAAGATGCCTACAGTGCTGCTTGGCAAGAAAAGGCTCAATTCCTTCGCTGGTCGGCCATTTGGATGACCCCTATCATTTGGTGGTTGAGTTTCGCCGGAGAGCCCCGTGAGCTGGTCCGTTGGGTAGGTGCTGGGATACTTATAGTGCTCTATACTTGGTCGTTAGCGAGACTTTCAAATGTAATTATTAGGCAATCACACCTCAGACTGTATCACAATGTTTTGTACCTTTGCGCCCTGGAAATAGCACCTGTGGTGTTACTCCTTCAAATAATCTAGTCTGGAGCTCAATCATCAGAAACGAAGCGCATCAATGAGTAAGGTAAAGACAATTTTGGTCTCGCAACCTGAACCTAAGACTGAAAACTCACCATTCTTCACTTTGGCTGAGAAGCAAAAAGTGAAAGTTGACTTCCGTCCATTTATCCATGTGGAAGGTGTCCCAGCTGGGGATGTCCGCAAGGAAAAGATCAATCCGGGAGATTTCAACACCATCATTTTCACATCGAAGAATGCGGTAGATCACTTCTTCCGTGTTTGCGAGGAGATGCGTATTGCTGTGAGCAACGAGCTCAAGTATTACTGTATTTCAGAAGCGATCGCTTACTACCTTCAGAAGTATGTAGTGTATCGCAAGCGTAAGATCTACTACGGCAACGGTACTATCAAGGACCTTATCCCGATGTTGAAGAAGAACAAAGGAGCGAATTTCTTCTTGCCTTCATCAGACATCTTGAAGCCGGAGATCCCTAATACATTGGAAGAAAGCAAAATCAAGTACACGCGCGCTATCCTATATCGCACTGTAGCCTCTGACCTTAGCGATCTAGCCGATGTGTACTACGACATCCTCGTGTTCTTCTCGCCTGAAGGAATTCGTTCCCTCATGAAGAATTTCCCGGATTTCGAACAGAATAAAACGCGAATTGCGGCATTTGGTAACTCCACTGCTCGTGCCGTTGAAGAGGCAGGTCTTCGTCTCGACATTCCAGCTCCAACACCAGAAGCTCCGTCAATGACCAAGGCCATCGAAGATTACATCAAAGAGATGAACAAGTAAGCGTTCACCCTTTTCGAATAGATCCCGGCCTAAACGCCGGGATTTTTTTTGCACTAACTATCTTCGTAGCATGTCCAATAGCTTCCCTAAAGCAGAAAGGCTCACACGCAAAGTAGCCTTTGAAGCGATCATGAAAAGTGGAAAAAGCGCCAAGGCCTATCCGCTTAGATTGGTATACCTGCCTATGGAGCTACCTCAAAACACGCCCTATCAGATCGCATTTGGCGTTGGAAAGCGAAAATTCAAGTTGGCAGTTGACCGAAATCGAGTGAAGCGCGTGTTGCGGGAAGCATGGCGACATAAAAAGTCTGGCTTCATTGAAAAATTTGGCGACACCCAGTACGCAATAATCCTCGTTTACCTTTCCGATGAAAAGCCATCCCAGCAGCAAATGGAGGCGTGTTTGGACAAGATCCTGGATCGATTTCAACCCTGAGCTGTTTCAGATATAAGGTTTTACTCATCTCTACGTTTATATCGTATCTTTCCAGTTCTGCACTTGAAAGGATAACCTGATACGATTATGAATTTGAGATCGAAAGCAGCAAAAAGGCTCCTATTCGGCGGTGCGCTGATTGCATTACTCGCCAGTCTTTCCTCCTGGAAACTCGATTATTTCGAGATCAATAAACAGCTAGACATCTTCACGAACCTCTTCCGCGAGGTGAACATGTATTATGTTGACGAAACCGAGCCAAGCGCCATGATGGAAGAGGCTATCGGCGAAATGCTCAACGAGTTGGACCCCTATACCGTGTACATTCCTGAAGATGATGTAGAGAACTTCCGCATCCAACAAACAGGTCAGTATGGCGGCATAGGCGCTACCATCCGAATGATCGGTGATTATGTGGCCATCGAACAACCTTACAAAGGTTTTGCAGCGGATAAAGCAGGGTTGAAATCGGGCGACCTCATCATTGCTGTTGATGGAAAGAATATGAAAGGGGCCACACCTTCCGAGATCAGTGACCTTCTCAAGGGTACGCCGGGTAGTACGGCAGAACTGACCATCCAAAGGTATGGCGAAGATCGACAAGTGACCATTACGCGGGAAGACATCCAAATGAAGTCGGTACCTTACTATGGTATGATCAGTGACCACATCGGGTACGTAACCCTCAAGAGCTTCACCGATAAAGCTAGTCCCGAGATCCGAGAAGCGATAGAAGACCTGAAAGAAAACCACGGAATGACTTCTTTGGTATTGGACCTGCGAGGTAATCCAGGCGGATTATTGAGCGAGGCCATCAATGTAGCAAACCTCTTCATCGACAAGGGCGAAGTGGTAGTAAGCACGCGCGGCCGACTCAGAGAATTGGATCAGGTATACCGCACCTTGCGAGAGCCATTTGACACCGAAATGCCACTTGCCGTGCTCATCGACAAAGGTTCAGCTTCCGCTTCAGAGATCGTTGCCGGCACCATTCAAGACCTCGATCGCGGGGTAGTCATTGGTCAGCGTTCATTCGGAAAAGGCCTAGTACAACAAAGCCGCCCACTTAGTTATGGAGCGCAAGTGAAGATCACCATCGCCAAATACTACACACCGTCAGGTCGTTGTATCCAAGCGATCAACTACGCCGAACGCAACGAAGATGGATCCGTTGCCCGTATCCCAGATAGTCTACGAACCGCCTACGAAACCAACAATGGACGTACCGTATATGACGGCGGGGGTATCGATCCCGATATCGAAGTGGAAGGAGAGAAGTTGAGCGACATCCTCTACTCCCTTATGGTAAACGGCCATCTCTTCGAATACGCCACCCAATACGTTCAAACCCACCAAAACCTGCCATCCCCACAGGAATTTGGGTTGACGGATGCAGATTGGAACGACTTCGTTTCCTTCTTGGAAAACAAGGAATATCACTACGAAACCAATACAGAGAAAATGCTCTCGGCATTGGAGAAAGCAGCAGAAAAAGAACAGTATCAAAATGCTATTGAAGGAGAGATACAGGAACTGAAGAACGCCTTGGCCGACCGAAAAAGCGATGATCTACAAGCATATCGTTCCCAGATTCAACACCTATTGGAGCGCGAGATCGTAGGTAGATACTACTACCAAGAAGGCGAAATCGAATTTATGCTCCGCGATGATGAGCGACTCGCAGAAGCCGTTCGTATTTTGAATGACCCGCAAGCGTATAATGGCATCCTTACTCCACAAGGTCAATAATTGGCGTAAGAATCAAAAGCTGCGAGAACGAAGCACGGAATTTGTTCTCGCAGCTTTTGTAGCACTGCTTCCCTTTCAGTGGGACTTCCCTCCTATTTCATTGTTTATCATGTTATTGGGGGCGGTTTTCCTGTTCTTCTTAGACTCCTCCTATCCAAAGGCCATTTTTACCAATGGGTACTTTTGGCCTATCCTGATCTACTATGCCTTGGTGCTTATCGGACTTACCTATTCAGAGCATACCCATGAGGGAGGCAAAGATGCTCAGGTACAAATCGCCTTGATAGCCTGGCCTCTGGGAATTGCTGCATTGCGCAGTGTAACTCCGGAGATGGTGCGCCGACTTTGCCTTTACTTCACGAGGTCACTCGCCCTTTCATCCGCCTTGTTATTGATCTACGCCGCCCAACGTTACCTCGATGGAGCAGGACATAACACCTTCTTCTATAAGAACTTATCCATTTGGGAACTCGTGTCTCAGCATTACTTGAGCATGTACATGAGTTTCGGGATACTGATACTGATACACCGATGGTTCTTTAGCTCCGTTAAATTATCGAGATGGCACTCTGCAGAGATCTTGGCCTACCTCACCCTTTTCATCACCATGCAAGCGCTGCTCAGTGTGCGTATCCAATTGATCGCACTTCCAATAGCTCTTTTGCCTATCCTCATTCGCGCCTATCGATTAGGCCGACTGGGAAAACGAAGTATGCGAATAGGTGGACTCGTATTCCTTCTTGGAGTGATCGGCGTTGGATCCTTGCCTGGAACACAGCGCAGGGCAATAGAAACCTATCATGAAATCCGCTCCTTCAATCGAATGGTAGAAAAGAAACAGACCAATCATCGTGTTTACCTTTGGAAAGCGGGATTCGAAGTATTCAAGGAACACCCTATGATCGGGGCAGGAACGGGAAGTTCAAACGCCTTCATGAACGACAAACTACTCCATGTAAACGCCAAATTCTGGGATGGTGAGAAGGTGTACTACCTGAGGGACAAAGAATACAACGTGCACAATGTTTACCTGCAGGCCGCCATGACGTACGGCTTCATCGGTTTCCTGGTCGTTTGTTGGATCCTATTCGTCCCACTGTTCAAGGCCATCAAGGCCAATGATGCACTCACAGCTGGATTCCTCCTGCTTGCCATTGTGAGCTTCACCACAGAATCCATGTTAGAACGGCAGGCTGGCGTTCTATGGTTTGGTGTCTTCTACTCCCTATTGGTGGTTGCCAATAAGAAACTCGTAACTACCGCGAAGAGGTAAACGCCGTGGAATCGGTCAAAGTAAGACTCCGTCAGTAGGACCAATCCAAAGTAGATGGTCCACGCTATCAATACCATGTCTCTGTTCTTCCAGCCTTTTATGAGGAAAACAACGAACATTCCCAGTAGGATCAGGAGACCAATCGGACCGTAGGTAAGGAGCATCTGCACATACTGATTGTGAGAATTGTAATTCCTCTCTAAGCCGAATTCGTAACCCACCTCCTCGAATTGACCGTTAATGGCATCGTGCGTATCTCCGGTTCCAACGCCCAATATTGGACTTTTTGAATAGGCCGCCAGCGACATTTCCCACATGTACAAACGAGAGTTCGTTTGAGGCACCCCATCCTCAGAGGTCTCCAACTCGTTGGACATATCCTGATCGAATCGAGAAGGCATAAAGCCAATGAAGTGAGAAGCCAAGAGCAACCCTATAACAGAGATTGATATCAAACTCACTCTGCTGTTCTTCTTGAACACTCCCCATACCGCGAGTAAACCAAGAACGGCACCTAAGGCCAACAGATTCATCCTCCCTTGAAGTATCCAAAATATCAACCCCAGTATAGCTATGAGCAATACCCCTGACCACGTCAATTTCCCCGGTCGGAATAAAAGCAGTAGTATCAAGATGGCCACGTGATTCATGAAATAGGCCCGATGCAGGAAAGGCAGGCTCAGTTGACTGCCATTGATCGTTTGGATGAACGGCATTTCATCAAGCTGCTGATAGGCGTCATACCCCATTAGAATGAGTGAAAGCCCCAAGCTGATCATGAGCACACGGTAGATATCGTTCCGATTTGCCCCTGAACAGGCAACGGCAATGACTACGACAGGAATAAACAGGAAATTCAATTGGATCTGTACCAAGCGCCAACCTTCGTTTGTATTGGATGTCCACATCATTCCCGCCAATGAAATAGCAAACATCAACCAAAATGGAACTACGGCTATCCATTTGACCTTTGGCTTTTGCAAGAAGAGAAGCACCATGGCCAATACGAAGGCCAATGCTAAGAATACAGATGATCCTGTCCCCCAAACGGGCGAAAGCAGGAGAGAACCTCCAGCTGCTACCAATAGAGCCTGACGAAGATTATTCATAGTGGTAAACGCGCTTTACTCGGGAGGATATGGACGTGAGGATCTCATAAGGTATGGTTCCGGTGCGTTGAGCGAATTCGTAGATGGAGATATGCTCTCCAAAGATTTCTACCTCATCACCTTCTTCGCAGTCTACAGCTGTAACATCAACCATGATCATATCCATACACACCTTCCCAATGATGGATGCACGCTGACCATTGATAGAAACTTCACCTCCACCGTTGCTCAATCTTCTATCGATCCCATCTGCGTAACCAATGGGAAGAGTAGCGACGCGCATGGGGTGTTCCGCCATAAAACTCCTTCCGTATCCTACTGATTCTCCTGCATTGATCTTGTGAATCTGTGAAACTTGAGTGATCAAGCGACTTACCCTTCGGAGATGATGTCGTTCCCATGACACCGAGGTAACTCCGTACAATCCGATCCCCAATCGAACCATGTCGAGTTGAGCATCGATATAATTGTGGATGCCGGATGAATTCAGGATATGACGGAGTACAGGATACCCAAGTCCTTCAATAAGGTGATCTGAGGCCTTCTTTAACTTTTCGATCTGGCTTTGGGTAAATGCTTCCTCCTTTGGATCATCGCTTGAAGCGAGGTGCGAAAAGATGGTAGAAACACGAATTCCTGGCATGGCGAGAATCTCATCGGCAAGTCGATCGATCTCATCTGGGGCAAAGCCTAGTCGGTTCATGCCCGTTTCCACTTTGATATGGATAGGAACCGCGCTGGCAAATGCATCATCGGAATGATTCTGCACAGCGCGATGGAATGCCTGAAGAATCCTGAAGGAGTATATCTCTGGCTCAAGGTCGAATTCCAAGATCTGATCAAAGCTTTCTTCATTTGGGTTCATAACCATGATCCTCGACTTGATGCCTGCCTTTCGGAGTGCTACCCCTTCATCGGCATAGGCCACAGCCAGCCAGTCTACCCTATCAAATTCCAACACGTTGGCGATCTCTCCATACCCTGCACCATATCCAAATGCCTTTACCATCACCATGATCTTGGTCTCCGGCCGAAGCATCTTTCGGTAATAATTCAGGTTGTGAGAGATGGCGGAAAGGTTGATCTCCAATACTGTTTGATGCGCCTTTTCCTCAATAGCATGGGCGATCTTCTCAAAGGCAAATGTCCGCGCTCCTTTCAACAGGATATTGGCATTCGATAGATCGAAAATGGCCAATTCTGTTAAGAATGTGGAAGTATTTGGATAGAAATAGGAAGGTATAGCGAAATGCTCCCTAAAGGATGAGATCTTGGGTCCAATGCCGATCAACATCGATACTTGGCGTTCTTCCAGCATCTTAGCGATCTGCTGATAAAGGACACCCTCTTCTACACCACTTTGCTCCACGTCGGAAAGAATGACAATGCCTCTTTCATTCTGCTTTTGATGGTGTAAGAAATCGAGTGCTATGCGTATAGATTGAAGGTCGGAATTGTAGGCATCATTGATCAATGTTGAGCCCCCTCTCGCCTTCTTAAGTTCCAGGCGCATAGCGATGGGCGTGAGCTTCTCAACAGCCTGGACCAGCACCTTGGGTTCGCATCCAAAGGCAAGGGAAAATGCGATGGCGTGCATGGCGTTATCGATGGAAGCCTGATCGGTAAAAGGCAGATGGATCTGAACCTTGGAACTCTTCCAACGGAGATCGAGCAGTGTTCCTCCCACCTCTTCAGAGATATTCTTGATCCAAACATCGGAGTGCGCCTTGTCACTGCCCCACGAAACCAGTTTGATGTTCCGGTTGCTGAACCTTTCTTGAATGGCTTGGTACACCTTTTCATCCTCACTTGAGAAGATGAGGTGCTGTACCCCTTCAAAGAGATTCAGCTTTTCTTGGAGCTTTCTTTCTTGGCTCTCGAAATGTTCCTGGTGTGCATCCCCGATATTGGTGAACACTCCCCATTTTGGCTTGATGATATCGCGAAGCTTATCCATCTCACCAACTTGAGAGATTCCTGCTTCGAAAATGCCAAGCTGGTGGCCCTCGCGCATGTAGAGGACGGAAAGCGGAACACCTAACTGACTGTTGTAACTACGCGGACTACGAACGATGCGAAACTGGCTATGAAGCAGTTGATGGATCCACTCCTTGACGATCGTTTTACCATTACTTCCAGTGATGGCAAGGATCGGAAAATCGAACTTTCCTCTCCACTCCTTGGCCAACTGGTGAAGAGCTTCAAAGGTGTCGTTGACCACGAGATAATTGGCATCGTCGCGATGAACTTGCGGGAGCTGATTGACTACGAAGGTCCTTACTCCTTTAGCAAAAAGTTCGGGGATGTACCTATGACCATCGTTCTTGAAGGTCTTCAGTGCAAAGAAAATGGTATCGTCAGGAAAGCTGAGCCTCCGGGAATCGGTTACTACATGGCGCACGGTAACGTCGGCATTGCCATGCAGATTTGCTTTCATAATGGCTGAAAGTTCAGATGTCTTCCACCCCTCTAATATCATTTCTTCATTTTCTTCAATTCAAGGAATGATGCTCGGCTAACGGGCTCATACTCCTCCTTTTCGCCTAAAAGCACTTTTGCATCGCCATCTACTTTTCGGTGGGAGTAATGTGCGAGATTTCCGGTGTGGACACAGATAGCATGGACCTTGGTCACATATTCGGCTACGGCCATGAGGTAGGGCATAGATCCGAAGGGTCGGCCTTCAAAGTCCATATCCAAACCAGCTACCACCACTCGGATGCCGCGATTGGCTAGTGTGTTGCAAACAGCTACGATATCCTCATCGAAGAACTGGGCTTCATCGATACCCACCACTTCTACATCTTCACTAACGTGTAAAAGGATATTGCCAGCATTCTCAACTGCGGTTGAGTTTACCGATTTCTTATCGTGAGAGACCACGGATGAATCGTGGTACCGTTTGTCAACGGCTGGTTTAAAGATCGCTACGTTTTGTTGAGCGATCAATGCTCGGTTCAAACGTCGGAGTAGCTCTTCCGTTTTACCGGAAAACATGGAGCCACAGATCACTTCGATCCAACCTGCTCGTTGCTTATGATTAACTGTGTTTTCGAGAAACATTTTGTACTTTCCAACCGCATTTTCGAATGAAAGCAAAGCTAAGAAAAGCCATCCGCAAAAAGTCGCTTACATGCCCAACTTCAACAAGGAAGCATTAGATCACATCTGCAAAACCATTTTGGACTCTGATCAAGCTCTCACCTCTGATCTCATCGACAAGATCGAAAAACTATACGAGGAAGCACTGATTACCAAGTTCATTAAAGATCGAGATGAGGCCACCAGGGCTTTGAACGATAGAGTGGCAAAACGTCTTAGCGAAGAAACAGACTCGCGTCCCACTCCCCAACCAGAGAAGATGCAGGAACTAGAAGAACTTCAAAAGCCTGCGAATTTGGGGGATGAAGTGAAGGTGCTGCCTCATCCTGAAGGTCCACCTAAGCCTCAACCGCGTGTTCAACCCGAGCCACCAACTCCAAAACAAGAACAAGCAGCCTCAGCCGAAGCTCCGAATGAAGAGTCTAAGGCACCTGAACCTCAGCAGCAGGTGCAAAACGAGCCTCCGCAAGAAGTGAAGGACGCGTTGAGCAGTCAACCTATGAGCGAGCCAGCGAGGTCGAATCCTCGACTTCAGAAGTTGAACATCGGCTTGAACGATCGCATTGCCTTCGTAAAGCAACTCTTCATGGGTTCTCAAGAGGATTATCAACGCGTGGTAGGCCAGATCAACACGATGGATGACTACGACGAGACCATTGAGTTCATTTTGAATGTGGTTAAACCCGACTACGACTGGAGTCAGGTTGAAGAAACAGAACAAAGACTGCTCGACCTGGTCGCGCATCGATTCAATAAATCATGAGTTGGTAGCAAAAAGTACCGACCTTTGACCGTTTAAATCGGTTACAACATGCTCTACATCGTACCCACACCTGTCGGGAATCTAGAAGATATGACCTATCGCTCGGTTCGTATCCTCAATGAGGTAGAGTTGATATTAGCGGAAGACACCCGGACCTCGGGCAAACTCCTCAAGCATTACAACATCGACACGCCCATGCGGTCACACCACATGCACAACGAGCACAAGATCGTTGCCAGCATCGTGGAGGAACTCGTTGGGGGAAGAACCTTCGCGCTTATCACGGATGCAGGAACACCAGGCATCTCAGACCCTGGCTTCCTGTTGGTCCGAGAGGCGGCCAAGGCAGGAGTTGAGATCCAAACGCTTCCAGGTGCCACTGCATTCGTGCCGGCCTTGGTAAATTCTGGTTTGCCGTGCGACCGATTTACATTTGAAGGATTTCTACCACCCAAAAAAGGTCGCCAAACCAAATTGACCTCACTGGTAGAAGAACAGAGAACCATGATCTTTTACGAGAGTCCACATAAGCTTCTCAAAACACTCGGCGATCTCATATCACACTTTGGAGAAGAACGACCTTGCAGTGTGAGTAGAGAGATCAGCAAGCGATTCGAAGAAACCTTCCGAGGAAGCTTGGCCGAGGTGAACAAGCACTTTGAAGAACATCCTCCGAAAGGCGAATTTGTACTAGTGGTTGGCGGTACATAAACACACGTCCATTCCATGTGTTATCTATATAGATGAATAACGTAGTAGAAAAAGAGAAACCGAGTCCACTTTCAAAGTGGTTCGACATAAAGGATCACCCGTTCCTGATTGCTGGCCCATGCTCCGCCGAAAGCGAGGAACAACTCTTCGAAACGAGCAAACAGCTGGTAGAAAGTGGAAAGGTGAGCGTCATTCGAGCAGGCACATGGAAACCACGCACACGACCAGATTCCTTCGAGGGTATTGGTCCGAGCGCCCTCCCTTGGCTTCAACGCGTAAAGAGCGAGCTGAAGACCCCTGTTGCGACGGAGGTGGCCAACGCCAAACACGTTGAATTTTGCCTGGACGCGGGCATCGATGTGCTATGGCTGGGAGCAAGAACAACGGTCAATCCATTTTATGTACAGGAGATCGCCGAAGCCTTGAAGGGAGTTGACATTCCCGTATTCGTCAAGAATCCTATTCACGCCGACCTTGGGCTATGGATCGGTGCGTTGGAAAGGTTAGAAAAGATGAATGTTTCCAAACTCGCCGCTATCCACAGAGGGTTCTTTGCTGAGAAAAGTGCACCTTACAGGAACGAGCCGAAATGGGAATTGAGCTTTGCGTTGAGAGCCAAGGCGCCCAACATTCCGATCATTGGCGATCCGAGTCATATTGCGGGCAAACGCGACCTCCTCGAGCAGGTGAGTCAAACGGCGTTAGATATCAATTTGGATGGATTGATGATCGAGAGTCATATTACGCCCGACAAAGCTTTGAGTGACGCGGCTCAGCAGCTTACACCGTCCGACTTGATCGCGATGATCGATAGATTGGTGATCCGTAGCTCCGAGCCTCGCAATGAAATTGCACACGAATTACTCGATAAGCTTCGCGATAAGATCGATGGTGTGGATGAGGAGATCGTGCGTCTGTTGAATGACAGGATGAAGATCATCGACGAGATCGGATTGGTGAAGGTGAACAATGACATCTCCATTTTTCAGATGGATAGATGGTTTGAAATCTTGGCCAAACGTGGTTTACAGGCGAAGAACATCGAACTGAACCCTTCCCTAGTCCAGGAACTCTTCCAGATCATCCACAAATACAGTGTGGAACGTCAGAATGATGTCTTCCAGAAAAAAGACCGTCTGTAAATAACCGTTTGTATCCGTTTACATGCGCCTTTGCGCACTTCCCTTTTGTAGTATTGCAATATGATCAAGACCGCAAAAGCTTGGAGATACGAGCCTGTACCTGATTCAGTAGAATTTCGGCAATTAAAGGACAGCTTAAAATTCGATGACATCCTCACTCAACTCCTATGGAACAGGGGGATCAGAGACTTTGAAGCAGCTCGACGGTTCTTCAAACCAAGTGCGAACGACCTTCATGATCCGAGACTGATGAAGGACATGGATAAGTCGGTAGATCGACTTCTCAAGGCCATACATAATGGTGAATCCATTTTGGTGTATGGTGATTACGATGTAGATGGCACTACCTCCGTCGCGTTGGTAAGCACCTTCTTGGAGGAATGGACAGACAAGGTAGCCTGCTACATTCCAGATAGGTACAAAGAAGGATATGGCATTTCATCGCAAGGCATTCAATTCGCGATCGACAGCGATGTAGATGTGATTATCGCGCTAGATTGCGGCATAAAGGCCTACGATCAGGCTAAGATGGCCAAGGATAACGGCATTGACCTGATCGTGTGCGACCACCACACGCCGGGGCCTGAACTCCCCGAGGCCTTTGCGATATTGGACCCCAAGCGAAAGGACTGTGGTTATCCGTATAAGGAACTATCTGGTTGTGGTGTAGGATATAAACTTTGCCAGGCCATTGCCGAAAGAAAGGGAATGGACGAAAGCGAACTCACACCTTACTTGGATCTATTGGTGGTGAGTATTGGTGCTGATATCGTGCCGATCACGGGCGAAAACCGGATCCTTGCCATTCGAGGATTGCACAGACTGAATACGGAACCTCGACCGGCCTTCAGGCTGATGATGCAAAATGCGAGGAAGCAGGTATTCAATATCACAGATGTGGTATTCACAATCGCACCGAGGATCAATGCTGCAGGAAGGATAAGGAGTGGATCAGACGCTGTTGAATTGATGCGGTGCAAGTCTACACTTCAGGCTCAGGAATTCTTATCGGAGATCAATGAGCACAATCAAACAAGAAAAGAGCTAGACAGGTCGATTACTGCCGAGGCATTGAACATAGTGGAGCAAGAAATGCTCAAACACAGCACGGTAGTTTATAGAGAAGATTGGCATAAGGGTGTGATCGGGATCGTTGCCTCTAGGTTGATAGAGACCTATTTTCGTCCAACGATCGTATTGACCAAAAGCAATGGGCTTTTGGCGGGCAGTGCGCGGAGTGTTCCAGGCTTTGATCTCTACCAAGCCCTAGACGCCTGTTCTGATTACCTATTACAATTTGGCGGTCACAAGTATGCAGCCGGAATGACCTTGGAGGAAGATGACTTACCCAAGTTCAAGAAAGCATTCGATCAACATGTGGGTGAGAACATCACAGAGGAAATGACGGTTCCGGAAGTAAAGATAGACGCGAAGATATCTGTGGAAGATATCAACTCCCAGTTTGAAAGGAGGTTGAAACTATTTCACCCACATGGACCGGAAAATGATCTTCCCGTATTTTCAACAGAGATTGGCTTAGCATCGAATGTAAAAACGATAGGCAGCGATAGGTCGCACTTAAAATTTGAGGTAAGCGGGGTGGATTGTATCGCATTTGGCATGGCTGAGCATGCTGACTTGGTGCAGAGTGGCAATGCGGAAATGGCTTATCACATTGAGTACAACGAATTTCGAGGTACTGTTAATCTGCAACTCAGGGTTATCGACATTCGGGAATGCGGATCAGCTTTCGTTTCTGGATCTGAGTGAGCCATCTTCATAGAACCTATCATCGAAGGTTTCTTTGCTATCGTACTTCGATCTCAGAATGAGATAGGCCATGCTGATGATGACGAGGGGGAATACCATTCCTATGAAAAGAGCCGCGCGTTCGGCCCAATCGAGGGGTGTTGCGACGAGCACCATATAGATGGCCACTACGATGGTGGTACCGATTATCCAGTTGGAAATATTTCTCCCTAAGCGTTCCATATTTATTTAACCACCTGAGGCACAGAATAGTTCACATCAATCACCTTCAATGCTGAGGTTGACGTACCTTTGTGACATGATTCAGATCGGTAGCACATTAGTATCGGAAGACCTACTTGAAAAGGAGTTTGTTTGCAACCTGAGCGCTTGCAAGGGAGCTTGCTGTGTGGAGGGTGATTCGGGCGCGCCATTGTTGGAAAGTGAGACGGGCATCTTGGAAGAGATCAATGAGATCGTGATGCCTTACTTGAGGGATGAAGGAAGGCAGGCTATAGCTGAGCAAGGTCCTTGGGTGATCGATGATGATGGTGACCTTGTAACTCCTTTGGTGAATGGTAAGGAGTGTGCGTACGTGATCTTTGATGAGAAAGGCACCACGTTGTGTGGGATCGAAAAGGCGTGGAATGAGGGTGATGTAAAATTCCGGAAACCAGTGTCTTGCCACCTCTACCCTATTCGCATTACGGAGTACAACTCGTTTCATGCGGTGAATTATGACAAGTGGGACATCTGTTCTGATGCTTGTGCTTTGGGAGAGGAATTGAATGTTCCGGTGTACAAGTTTGCTAGAGAGGGACTTGTGCGCAGATATGGAGAAAAGTGGTTTGAGGAATTGGACGAGGTTGCAACTGCTTGGTTGAATCGCTAAAGACCCCCCTCTCGGGTCGAGGTTTTTAACAATAGGTGTTCATTTCTTTCTCTCGAAATCTACTTTTTCTAGTTGCTTTTTTTCTACCTCAGTTAGGACGTGGCTTTCACGAAGAGGGGGTTATGCAACTATGTTGAAAACTCCTACAAATTGTGAATAACCACTCCTTGTCTTACGGAGATGCATTTCCAAGATTTGTAAGAGAACATGACGCAGACCCCGCTGTCCATTGCATGTTCATGGCCTCGCAAAGGCTTGTAAAACAGTAACATACTTTCTATTAATCGGCGTTCCCCGACGGCACGCCCTAAGATAAATTGACGCTATGAGCCAGGTTGAACCGATCTTACAAGAGAACAAAGACCGCTTTGTACTATTTCCTATTAAGCATCATGACATATGGGAGTGGTACAAGAAGTCGGAGGCTAGCTTTTGGACGGCTGAGGAAATCGATCTTCATTCTGACTTGAAAGATTGGGAGACAAAGTTGAATGATGATGAGCGTTACTTCATCAAGCACGTTTTGGCGTTCTTCGCGGCGAGTGATGGTATCGTGAATGAGAACTTGGCGGAGAACTTCGTGAATGAGGTTCAGTATACCGAGGCAAAATTCTTTTATGGTTTCCAGATCATGATGGAGAACATTCACAGTGAAACCTACTCTTTGTTGATCGATACATTGATCAAGGATCCGGCGGAGCGCGATCGTTTGTTCCATGCTATTGAGACATTCGACGCGATCAAGGAAAAGGCTGAATGGGCCTTGCGTTGGATCGAATCCCCTTCTTTTGCTGAGCGCTTGATCGCCTTTGCAGCGGTAGAGGGCATCTTCTTCTCTGGATCGTTCTGCTCTATCTTCTGGTTGAAGAAGCGTGGATTGATGCCGGGCTTGACGTTCTCGAACGAATTGATCTCTCGCGACGAGGGTATGCACTGCGACTTCGCATGTCACCTTCACAACAACCACTTGATCAACCAAGTGCCTAAGGAGCGAATCACTCAGATCATTACAGAGGCGTTGGATATTGAGCGTTCATTCATCACTGAATCACTTCCAGTAGACTTGATCGGTATGAACTCCAAGTTGATGGTTCAATACCTGGAGTTTGTTGCAGACCGACTTTTGGTTGAGTTGAACTGTGATAAGATCTACAACTCTTCGAATCCATTTGACTTCATGGAGATGATTTCATTGGAAGGAAAGACGAACTTCTTCGAGAAGCGCGTATCTGACTATCGCAAGGCGGGTGTCGGAACTGGTACGGCTGATGAGGAGAAGGAGAATACATTCAGCTTCGACGACGAATTCTAGGTCGAAACCTAACAAGAACCCCCTATTGAATAATAAATCCACCCAAAACCCTACAATATGCACGTATTAAAAAGAGACGGTCGGAAGGAGGCCGTCAAATTCGACAAGATCACGGCTCGTATTCAAAAGCTTTGCTACGGCTTGAGCCCTCTGACTGACCCGGTATCGGTTGCCATGCGTGTGATTGAAGGTCTCTATGACGGCGTAACCACTTCTGAGCTTGATAGCTTGGCAGCGGAGGTTGCAGCTTCAATGACCATCAAGCACCCAGACTATGCAAAGTTGGCAGCGCGTATCGCCGTTTCAAACCTTCACAAGAACACAACGAAGTCTTTCTCCGAGACGATGAAAGACCTTCACGATTATGTAAACCCAAAAACGGGTCTACACTCTCCATTGATCGCAGACGACGTGCATGAGATCATCCAGGAGAATGCAGAGTTCCTAGATTCTGCTTTGATCTATGATCGTGATTTCTCGTATGACTACTTTGGTTTCAAGACCCTTGAGCGTTCATACCTCCTTCGTTTGAACGGTCAGATCGCAGAGCGTCCACAGCACATGTTGATGCGTGTTTCGATCGGCATCCACAAAGACGATCTTGAGGCTGCCATTGAAACGTATGAGTTGATGTCGAAGAAGTACTTCACACACGCAACTCCTACACTTTTCAATGCGGGTACTCCAAAACCACAGATGTCGAGCTGCTTCCTTCTCACCATGAAGGATGATAGCATCGATGGAATCTACGACACACTCAAGCAGTGTGCGAAGATCTCGCAAAGCGCAGGCGGTATTGGCTTGAGCGCTCACAATATCCGTGCAACGGGATCTTACATCCGCGGTACAAATGGCACATCGAACGGATTGGTTCCGATGCTTCGTGTATTCAATGACACGGCTCGTTACGTTGACCAGGGTGGTGGTAAGCGTAAGGGTTCATTTGCAATGTACCTAGAGCCTTGGCACGCCGATGTATTCGATTTCTTGGATCTCAAGAAGAATCACGGTAAAGAAGAACTTCGTGCTCGTGACCTTTTCTACGCTCTTTGGATCCCAGATCTATTCATGAAGCGCGTTGAAGAGGATGCTCATTGGACCTTGATGGATCCAAACGAGTGTTCCGATCTTCACAACACCTATGGTAAAGAGTTCGAGAAACTTTATCTCCAGTATGAGGAGGAAGGTAAAGGTCGCAAAACCATCAAGGCTCGCGAGCTTTGGTCAAAAGTGATGGAGTCTCAGATCGAGACAGGAACTCCGTACATGCTTTACAAGGATGCGGCAAATGAGAAGTCCAACCAAAAGAACTTGGGCACCATCCGCAGCTCTAACTTGTGTACAGAAATCATCGAGTACACTGCTCCTGATGAGGTGGCGGTTTGTAACCTCGCTTCTATCGCACTTCCTATGTTCATTCAGGATGGCGATTTCGATCACCAGATGCTTTACGATGTAACGTACAAGATCACGAAGAACTTGAACAAAATCATCGATCGCAACTACTACCCAGTGCCGGAAGCGCGCAACAGTAACATGCGCCACCGTCCAATTGGTATCGGTGTTCAAGGATTGGCGGATGCATTTATCATGATGCGCTATCCATTCACTTCAGACGAAGCGAAGCAATTGAACAAAGACATCTTCGAAACTATCTACTTCGCCGCATTGAAGTCTTCAATGGACATGGCCAAGAAAGAAGGAACCTACGAGACCTGGGAAGGATCTCCACTTTCTAAGGGAGAATTCCAGTTCAACATGTGGGGTATTTCAGAAGATGAGTTGAGTGGTCGTTGGGACTGGAAAGATCTCCGTGAGAATGTAATGAAGACGGGTACTCGTAACTCGCTTCTTCTTGCTCCGATGCCAACAGCATCCACTTCTCAGATCTTGGGTAACAACGAGTGCTTCGAGCCATATACGTCTAACATCTACACCCGTAGAGTGCTCTCCGGCGAGTTCATCGTTGTGAACAAGCACTTGTTGCTCGACCTCGTGAAATTGGGTCTTTGGAATGAAGACATCAAGAATGAGATCATGCGTGCCAATGGATCTATCCAACACATCGACATCATTCCTGAGAACATCAAGGAGCTATACAAAACAGTTTGGGAGATGTCCATGCGCGACATCATCGATATGTCTGCCGACCGCGGTGCATTCATCGACCAATCTCAGAGCTTGAACCTCTTCATCGAGTCGCCTAACATGGGTAAACTCACCTCTATGCACTTCTATGCATGGAAGAAGGGTCTCAAGACAGGTATGTACTACCTCCGTACGAAGGCGGCATCTCAAGCGATCCAGTTCACCGTTGCCAAGCAGGCAAAATCAGAGGTTGAACCGGTAACTGAAAAGGAGAAAGAGGGTGCCCCTAAAGCGGAAGCTCCAACTGCAGAAGAAGCTAAAGCAGCTTCACAAGCAGAAGTGAATGCACAGAAGCTGGCCGAAGCACAGGCTAGCATGACCATGGAAAACACGGTTGCCATGCCAGAGAAAGGCAGATCATACACCGAAGAGGAAATGATCAGCTGCTCTATCGACAACCCAGATGATTGTGAAGCCTGCGGCTCATGATCGCGCAACTTTCATAGCGTACCATTACGGTCAGATAAGTCCCGCTCGGTATCCCGATGCGGGGCTTTTCTTTTTACCTTGGTATCATGTCTCTTCAGAATAAAATCATGCATGTCCTCCTTTGGACCTTCAGTGCTTACTGTCTCATGTGGACAGTTCGCTATCTGGGTAGTCACACCATCGGCTGGATCATCGCCTTTCTTACGCTTGCTGGAGGACTAACGCTAACCTTTATGAGGTCGCGTTTCGATATAAAGACCCGCATGGTCGTTAAGTACTCTTTTTGGATATTCAGTTTGATTGCGTGCCTTTTAGCCAATAGTTTTCTGCTCTCCATCAATTATGGAATACTTTTGGCCATTCAAGCGTTGAATGAACGATCAATGATCCAAACAGCATGGTCAAAGCAATAATCAGTGCACTTCTTCTTTCGGTAAGCATTAGCTTGATGGGGCAACAGTCCCACGACCCCGACAGTGTAATGCAGGTGGTTCTAGGAGCACTTACCTTGGAAGAGCACGAAGTGAGTGGAAACATCGACTCGCTTCTCCACGAGGGCTCTTGGGAGGCTTTGGCTTATTGGGACATGACCACTCCGAAGGATGCCGAATCACTACAAGAAGCCGTAGGAGACCGATATACATTTGAAGGCACCACCTTCATGATACAATTCGTGGACCCCAATAATCCACGTCAATTTGGAACCACGGTTGAAGGTTACTTCGTGAGAAAGGGATACGTGATCGAGATGTACAAAACGGAATCGGGCCCTCGTTCCTCCTTCGAGATCTGGTATCTCGACAACCGATATATGGTCATCGAAGTAGATGGGTTACGCATATTTCTTACCCGAGAAAAGAGCTACTATCTAACGGATTGACCCTATCTTTGTTACTCACGTCAATCGAAGCAAAAGCACATGTCTGATCAAGAAACGCTTGAGATCGCCAAGCTACAAGGAGAAATTGAATCGTACTTGAACCTAGGATCTACTCGGATCGTATTTGATTACCACGACAAGGGCAAGTTGATGCGCTTAGACCTGGTCACTGTGAACCCTCGCCACGACCAAAGCTTTCTATTCCACACTGTAGAAGGATATGATAAGATCGATGTGCTCAAGAAGATGTTCGAGTATGTGAAGATCTACCGAGATAAGGAGAACACATTTACTATTCAGTGGATTGTCAAGGGTAAAGAAGAGCTCCACACGTCCTATTTCCGCGCAAAAGATATCCCTGAAGCTATCGACAAATTGCATTACGGTCGAGACCCTAACAGCGTAACCATCTTCTCGGTGGTCATGAATCCGATTTCATAGGAGGCCAACCTTTCACCAGATTTCCGTATCTTTTTGGTAGAACAATCCCAAACTGAACGGCAATGACCAGAGATCCAAGAGACCGCAGATCGCCCGCTCAACGCAGGGCAGTGCGCCAAAGAGCTCGCAAACTCCAAAAAAGGAAGAAGCGAAAACTCACTCGTGCAGAGAAATTTCAGATTGCTTTCGTCATCTTGATCATCCTCGTAATCGTGATCGGATCCGTCCTTGTGGCCCAGTCGTTGTGAGAATTTGGTTACAATTAAAATTATTTTTGTAATTTCCTTTTCGAACAACCACAACACACTCATTATGAAAGCCTTAAACTTACAAATCGCAGGCGTCCTCTTGATCATTGCTTTGATCGTAGGTTTTGCCATTTCATTTGCAGGAGTCTAACCCTAAGAAACCCACTATCTTTGCGGCATGAACACCGCATTGAAAGTACTTACAGCAATCGTTGTGATCTTGATCTTTGGTGGATTATTCACTGAAGACATGGACAACTTCTTACGCCATGCGTTCCCCGCCGGAATGCTGGCGTTCGCTTTTTTATGGGTCCCCTTCATCCTCTTTTATCGATACGATCTGAAAACGCACAAGCGCGATGAGTACAGGGAAATGTTGAACAGAAGGGGTATTAAGCATCATTCGGAGGATACCGAGGAAGAAGACTCCCGCACCTGAAATGTCTTGGGCATTATGATCAAATGCTGATAAATTGGCCCGTCTAATTTGAATAAATGGGTTGGCTCTTCTTCTTCAAACCATTCGATTTCATTCTCACCCATATTCGGTGGCCAGGCAATCCACTCCCACCTTTGGTTCATCGGTGTTGCCTTCACTTTAGTACGGCCACTCATCCAAACTCCCTTTTCGCAATTCTTCGCTATCAATGGATGCGCACATCTTGGCCCACCTTCTTCTTCAAAGATCCGACCACGTGAAAACACCACATGCTGAAACTTGATGTCTGGATACTTATCCTTCACATACGCTTTTCCATGTTCAAGTTGATTGGCGAATTTCTTCATCCTATTCTCCAAAACATCCCTAGCATTTGGCCCCACTACCTGCATTTCTCCTTTCTCATCTTCGATATACAGATAGAACTTCACAGATACCTCTACGTGTAGACCTTTTCCATTCGCCGTCTCAAGAAGAAGATCGAGTTCTGTAAGCTGTTGTTTACCATTGAAGATGCCCACACTGTGCTCCAACACTTCATAATCGAGATGAGCCATAAAAATAGCCTTCACCAATCGTTCGAAGATCCGTCCCATACGCAGCGGTGTTTCGGCTAATCGGCCTTCCAACATCTTCAATTCTCGATGCAATACTTGATCGTCTAAACGATCTAAATCCCCCGGCGTAAAGTCCCAGGTCTCCTTCATGTTGAAAAAGCTAGGGCTCGTCATGATCCATTGAACGGCCCTATGTAAATCATCGATGTTTGGTGGAGTCATGTAGCAGAAGATAGTACATTTAAGGCGTGAAAAGAATATGGACAGTAATAGGCGGAGTAAGCGGTTGGATGATGGGAGGTCCGATCGGAGCCATTGTTGGAGCCGCCTTAGGAGAACTCCTTTCGGGCTCTAATGCCGAAACCAAAAGAAGAGCTGAACAGACCTTCAATACGGGAAGGCGACCTCAGCCTGATCACACTAAGCCAGGTGATTTCCACCTAGCGCTTTTGATCCTATCGGCAGTTGTCATCAAGTCGGATGGCCATGTTGACCAAAGGGAGCTGGATTTTGTACGCGATCGTTTCGTTCGACTTTTTGGAAAAGAGAAAGCGAATGAAAGCTTTGAGATATTCAAGAAGATCGTTAACCAAAAGATCCAGCTTACCAAGGTAACCGAGCAGATCCGTCGTAATATGGCTCATAGCGGCCGCCTCCAGTTACTCCACTTCCTTTTCGGCGTGGCTGCAGCAGACGGAAAGTTTCACAAGGATGAGATCGACACGATCCACAAGATCGCTCGTCAGCTTTACATCAGCGATGCTGATTTTAGGTCTATTCAAGCCACGTATCAACCTTCCACCAACGTCGATGCAGCCTATGAGATTCTAGAGATCACAAAGTCTGCCTCAGATCAAGATATTAAGAAAGCCTATCGTAAAATGGCGATCAAGTATCACCCTGACAAACTCCAGCATTTGGGTGAGGATGTTCAGAAAGCTGCCCAAGAGAAATTCGTGAAGGTTCAAGAGGCCTACGATAAGATCTGCAAGGAACGTGGAATCTAAAGTTCAATGGATGCATCAACCTAAACGGGCTGAAAAGTGTTCTATTAATGAACCTGATTAGTACCTTTGAAGTCACTTCATGGCATCCATTGACCATATAAAACGCCCCATCGAAAATGAGATGGCCGCTTTTGAACCTAAGTTCAGAGAGGCCATGAAAAGCAGGGTGGCTCTACTCGACCGTATCACGCACTACATTGTGAGAAGGAAGGGTAAGCAACTCAGACCCATGCTCGTTTTCCTAACTGCCAAGATGCACGGGGAAGTCAATGATTCCACCTACCGAGGAGCTAGTTTGATCGAGCTCATGCATACCGCCACCCTTGTTCACGACGATGTGGTTGACGACGCTAACATGCGTAGAGGTTTCTTCAGCATCAACGCCCTCTGGAAAAACAAGATCGCCGTTCTAGTTGGTGACTACCTGCTCTCCAAGGTTTTGCTCCTAGCCGTGGACAATAGAGAGCATGAATTACTGCAGATCGTATCCACTGCCGTTCGGGAAATGTCGGAAGGTGAATTACTGCAGATTGAGAAGGCACGTAGGCTCGACATCGACGAGGATATCTACTTTGAGATCATTCGTCAGAAGACAGCTTCACTCATCTCTTCCTGCTGTGGTGTGGGAACGGCAAGTGCAGGAGCGGATGAAGAAACCGTCAAGAAAATGCGCCAATTTGGCGAGTGGTTGGGCATCGCCTTTCAGATCAAGGATGATTTGTTCGATTATGAATCGTCCAACAAGACCGGCAAACCTACGGGTATAGACATCAAAGAACAGAAGATGACCCTTCCGCTTATCTATGCCTTGAACAATGCTTCATCTAGCGACCGCAAGAGGATCATACGAATCGTAAAGAAGCACCACGATAAGCCCAAGAAGGTAGCGGAAGTCATTGAATACGTGCAGAATAGTGGCGGCATTGAATACGCCGAAAAACGCATGCGTGAATTCCGCGACAAAGCCCTCGAAGTACTCAATGCCTATCCTGAATCAGAGTACAAGCATGCAATGAACAGCTTGGTGGAGTATGTGATCGAGAGGAAGAAATAGGAAAGGTTTTAAGGATTTCAGGGGATGTGAAACCTGTTTATACGTTTCTGAGTTTATTCGTTCATACGTTCTCTTCGTAATCCCCTCCAGTAGAGTATCACCTCTAGGTAGTCCGTTTTCACGTTCCAACATTGGTACGCAACGACGTTCTCATGTTACCCGTTTGTATCCGTTTATCCTCCGAGTACTTCTGTTTACTCGACCTAACTTGAAAGCGGGGTCAGCGGGAGCTGGCCCCTTGGGGGTGACCCCACTACTCGCATTCTGTTCATTTCAAGACACATAAGGCCATTAGAACAGGCAAATCAAAGTTCTTAGTTCCAGAGAACCTTCTACTCTATCATTGTCAACACGAGTAAAGTCCTTCGTCCCTTCGTACGTTCGCTCCTTTAAACGTTTTAACGTCTACCGTTTACTATCTTAGCCTCATGGGTCGTATTTCCCAAGATACCATCAATAAGATCTTTGATTCTATTAGGATCGAGGAGGTGATCGGTGAGTTCGTACAACTCAAGAAATCAGGTAGTTCCCTCAAGGGATTAAGTCCGTTTTCAAATGAGAAAACCCCGAGCTTCATTGTTTCTCCCGCCAAACAGATCTACAAGGATTTCTCTTCTGGAAAAGGAGGAACCGCCGTGTCATTTCTCATGGAGCACGAGCATTTCACTTATCCAGAGGCATTGCGTTACCTGGCTCGCAAGTACAATATCGAGATCGAAGAAGATGAAGTAAGCGATGAACAAAGGGAAGCGGCATCGGAACGGGAAAGTCTGTACATCGTATCCGAACACGCCCAAAAGTATTTCGAGGAACAACTATGGGAATCTGAAGAAGGTAGGAGCATCGGCCTAAGCTACTTTAAGGAGCGTGGTTTTACGGAAGAAACCATCAAGGAGTTCCATCTTGGATATGCACCAAACGGACGTGGTGTTTTCAGTGAAGATGCCATTTCTAAAGGGTACGCAGAGGAGTTTCTCGTAAAGAGTGGGCTTTCCATTAAACGCGATTCAGGTGAACTCTTAGATCGGTTTTGGGGCCGAGTGATCTTTCCTATTCATAGCTTAAGCGGACGTACACTTGGCTTCGGCGGAAGGGTACTTCGAAACGACGCGAAAACAGCGAAATACCTGAACTCTCCAGAGAGTGAGATCTACCATAAAAGCAAGATCCTTTATGGCCTGTATCAATCCAAAGGCCACATTGTAAAGGCTGATAAATGCCTTCTCGTAGAAGGGTATACCGATGTGATTTCCTTATATCAATCGGGGATCAAGAACGTGGTAGCTAGCTCGGGAACGGCGCTGACCGTCGAGCAGATCCGATTAATCCGAAGGCTAACGGATAATGTCACCATCCTCTACGACGGCGACGCAGCCGGTATCAAGGCTTCATTTCGCGGAATCGACCTGATCCTCGAGGAAGGATTGAATGTGCGTGTGTTACTATTCCCTGATGGTGAAGATCCCGACAGCTTTGCCCGCAAGCACCCACAACATGAGCTGGAAGAGTATTTGAAGGAAGAGGAGTCTGACTTCATCAGCTTCAAAGCGAAAATGTTGAAGGCCGATAGCAAGGACGACCCTATAGCTAAGGCCAATGTGATCCGTGATATCGTTCAAAGTATCGCCTTGATTCCAGATGATATCTCCCGTGATATCTATATCCGTTCATGCGCACAGATCATGGACATGGAGGAGAAAGTTCTTTTCTCTGAACTGGCTCAGCTGCGGAAAAAACATATTGCAGAAAAGGACAAGCGCAAGAAATCGGATGAGCGTCGCATGCAGGTCGTTCGTGATCAAGCACAACAACCCGATGAACTTTCCGGCACGGAGGAGGCATTCATTGCCGATGCTCAAGATAGCCTGCATTACAAACAAGAAGAAGCACTCATTTGGATCTTACTCAATCATGCTCAAGATGAGATCCGATACGATGCCGACCCAGAGGATCCGGAGAATGATGAAAAGGTTGAGGAACCCGCAGCCGTATTCATTCTGGAAGAGCTTCAAGGAGATGGATTCACCTTCGAGAATGCCATATTCAGAGTGGTCTATGAAAAGATCCTCACCGCTTATGAAGCTGAAGAAGAGTTGCCTACCGGAACTGATTTTGCGCGTTCGGAAGATAAACGACTATCATCCATGGCCACGGATCTAATGACGGAAAGATATGCCTTGAGCGATTGGAAGCGCAAAGAAGTATTTGTACTGGACAGATCCGTCCACTTGTCCAAATTCACCATTGAATCCGTCCTGCGCTTCAAAGCATGTAAGGTGGATAAAATGATCCATGATCTCAATGACAAGATCAAGGAGAATACCGTGGAAGATATGACCGCCGCCATTCAACGCATTTCGAAGTTGATGAAAATGCGAAACAAGATCAATCAACAATTAAACCGAGTGATTTGAATCCAATCGTTCTCTTACACGGCGCTTTAGGATCAGGCAAGCAACTAGAGCCTATTCGTGAAGCACTAGCAAAACAGACCGATCGCACTATTCACTTCTACAACTTCCCTGGTCACGGTGGTGAAGATGTTCCCACAGATGGCTTTAGAATGGATAAACTAGCAAAGGACTTTGGCGCCTGGCTATCACTCAACAATATCATGGGCGCCGATATCTTCGGATATAGCATGGGAGGATACGTCGCGCTACTCACCGTACGAAAGAACCCCGAGCGAATTAGGCACATTCTAACCCTCGGAACCAAATTCGATTGGTCGGTTGAAGGCGCTAAACGCGAAACCAAACATCTCAATGCAAAGGTCATCTCCGAAAAGGTCCCTAAATACGCCCAGCACCTCGAGAACCTGCACGGTGGTCATTGGGTAGACGTATTGTCGGCCACCGCTCAGCTCATGACTCACTTGGGGGCGAAGCCTTTATTGGATGAATACACCCTTCAAATGATCCAGCATCCCGTTGTGATCACGCGGGGTTCAGAAGATAAAATGGTAAGTGCGGAGGAATCAGAGCAAGTTGCGATCGACCTACCAGATGCGCGATACGAAGAGGTGGTGGGTTGGCCACATCCGTTGGAGAAACTCGATCCTACAAAACTTACCGCTCACATTTTGAAGCACCTTAATTAATCACCAACCAAAGATCTTTTTGATCAAGTTGAGTGACCTTTTCGAGTAAGGGGCATATTTCATTTTGGGATCGATCCAGGTTCCAGAGAAGGCCATGCCCTTTTCATGGGTAAAGGCATCGAAACCTGATTTCCCATGATAGCTACCTGTTCCGCTGTTTCGGACTCCTCCGAAGGGTAACTCTGGATTGACAAAGTGCACCACCGCGTTATTCACGGCCCCACCACCAAAGCTAATATCGCGGATGATCCGGCGTTGAAAACCCTTCTTGTTACTGAAGATATACAGACTTAGCGGGTCCGGATTCTCTTGAACTATAGAGATCATCTCTGCTTCATCTTTATAGGTGATGATGGGAAGTATAGGACCAAATATCTCTTCCTTCATAACAGGTGAGTCCATGGATGGATCTAGGATCAAGGTGGGCTCGATCTTGAGTCTTTCCTCATCTATCCTACCGCCCGCTACGATCTCTCCATCTTTCAAGTATCCGGTGATCCTATCGAATGCACGTTTGTGGATCATTGTTGCAATATCGTCGCTCTGAAGAGGGTCCTTTCCGTAGCTGCGTTCTACCTCCAACTTGAGGGTACGGATCAATTCCTCAACGGCTGATTCATGAACGAGTAAGTAATCAGGAGCAACACAGGTTTGGCCAGCATTGAGCATCTTTCCAAATAGAATTCGCCTTGCGGTAACCTTCATATTTGCAGAACCGTCGATGATGGCCGGACTCTTTCCTCCCAGTTCCAGGACACATGGGATCAGCTTCTTGGCGGCTTGCCCGGCAATGCTAGAGCCCACCGCTGGGGATCCGGTAAAAAAGACATGCTGTGGTTCATAGTTCTCAAAGGCTTGAGGCACAACTTCGGCACCATCACCTTGAAGCACAGCGATGTATTTGGAAGCATAGATCTCCGTTATGATCTCTTCAATGACCTTGGCAGTGGCGGGCGTCATTTCAGACGGTTTCAACAACACGGTATTGCCGGCCGCTATGGATGCGATCAGGGGTTCGATGGCCAACTGGAAGGGATAGTTCCATGGAGCGATGATCAAGCTTCTCCCCATGGGTTCGCGGAAAATCTTGCTCGTAGTTGGGAACAATGTGAGCGGCGAACCAACCCTTTTTGGTCGCATCCACTTTTTCAGGTGTTTCAAGAAATGATCGATCTCCACGTAGATCAACCCGATCTCGGATGTCCAGGTTTCCCACTCTGGCTTATTGAAATCCTTCTTGAGGGCCTCAATTATATCCGCCTCTTTCTCCTTTACCGCCTTCTTCAACTTCTTGAGCTGAGTCTTGCGGAATTCAAGTGTTCGCGTAGCGCCCGAACGATAGAACTCGGTTTGCTCACGTTTGATCGCTTCTAATCTCTGGGCTTCCATTGAAGTTGATTTGTTCCGTAAGATAACGTGTTGCAATAGGGCTTGTTCAGTAAGGTTATGCTAATGCCTATCCTTAGCCGTCATCCAATGTTTACGCTCATCTGCATCCAGTTTCTCAATGCTGTATCGCAATGCCGTACGTGGCATATGATGGGCATGATGCTCGAGGAATTGACGAAGAAGGCCGACCTCTTTGTTACCCATCTCCCTCAACATCCAACCTACCGCCTTGTGGATCAGGTCGTGATCATGGAAAAGAAGGATCTCAGCTAACTGGAGCGTATCCGCATATTCACCATTCTTGATGAACCAATACGTGGTTACCATTGCGATTCTTTGCTTCCAAAGATCTCCAGAATGGGCAAACTCTCGGAGGATGGACCTGTCCTTGTCCAACAACCAATCGCCCAACAAATACGGAGCTGATGAATCCACCAGATCCCAATTATTCACGCCCTCTAGGTTGTTTAGATAGATCTTTATCACCTCTTCCTTTCGAGCTGCATCTTTCCGAGCCTTTTTATAGTGATGGATGAGGATAAAAATGGCCGTCAGTCGAACCTCATGCCATTTCGAATGCAAAGCCTTGATGATCTCGTCATCACTCATATCATCCCATACATCCTTCGCCACAGCACGCATGTCGGGCACCTTATTGCCGATGAATTTATCGCCCTCCGCATACTCACCTTCACCCGCTTTGAAGAACTTCGGGTTGTGCTCTTTTCTAGCCGGAATGCTCAGATCTTCCAAGATCTTAACGAGGTCATTAGCAGAAGTCATTTCTTGCGTTTTACGATCTCAAAGTTCTGGAACGACCACATTGGATCACCGCCGTTGAAGGTGTTCTCGATAAAGGAAACAAGTCGGTATTTCAACTTCTCATGCTTGTGCTTCTGGCGGTACTTATTCGGACTTCCCGAATACTGCAGCTTCTCTTTCCAATGAAAGTCCTTCATCCACTCCTCCATCACTTTAGGGTGAGTTCCTTTGAATGTGGGGATGCGGTTCAGTGGACCATAATCGAACTCGTCAGGCATTTTCTTGAGAAGCTTCTCTCCCTTCCTCTTGCCGTGGAAGGTGCCAAAGGTTTGTTTGCGTTTATTGGACATCACTCGCGGCGGACGAGCGTGTCCGTAGTGGTAGATATACGCCTTCAGTGGAACTACACGGAGCTTACGCGTGCCCTCCACTCGCATGTATTCTTCGTATGAATCCTCTTTGAACTCATCGTACACGCGAAAACTTTGCGCATCCTTCCAACTGTGGACATCGGGTTTGTTGCGGATGATCCGGATCTCGTGTTTATACCAGCCATGAGATCGGTGTGCGTGATCGTAATCTCCCCAGAAGTGGTTGTAGTTGAACAGGAATCCTTCCACCTCATCATCATCGTAGTAGCGCTCAAGACTACTTCGGATCTCCTCATAATCCTTTTCATGGATCGCCTCGTCACCCTGAATGTAGATCAACCAATCGCCCGTGCAGGCTTGCATGGCGATATCCGTTTGATGAGCGTACTCCGTATTCTTGAGGTACTTACCCGTCTTATCCCAAACTGTTCGAACGATCTTGATCTTATCCGAACCGATGGAATTAACGATCTCCTCTGTACGATCGGCATCATCGTTATCTCCCATGGCGATGACAAACTCATCGACCAAGGGCAATACACTTAGGATACTTTCTCTAATCGGGATGTAGAGTTTATCCGCATTCCGAGCGAAAGTAAAACCACTTACTTTCATCTGCTACGCTTCTTCGTGTCCCAAGAGATGGTCCATCGTTTCGCGGGCTACAGCGTGGTAATTTGGACGTGCTTTATCGTACACCTCATTCGCCCAATCTTCCATACCACTATCGAGCATGGCTTGATACGTTGGGGTGAGGAATTTACGACGGCCTACATTGATCAAGAAATCTTCCACTGTAGGTTTTACCGGCTCGTATCCTGCACGAATAGAAGGCTGGAACCAGGCTGCAAGGATCTCCGAATTACCGCTTTTGGTAAATCCGTATTTCTCGTCCAACGCGGCAACTTGTTCTTTGGAGATGCCATCCATTTCATTGATAAAGCGCAACCACTCATGGGTAGTCCATTCTGATGTTACATCTTCTCCCATGAATTCGCCATTCTCTTTGAAATGAGCAACGGCTTGATCTACGGTTTCAAAACGAGTTGCATTAGGCACAGGCATATTCTCAGGCAAGCCCGTTCCATAGACCCATTCTTGAACGTTGATCTCTTCAACCTGCTCAGGAGTAAGAAGATCTTCTTTCAAAAGACCAACGAACTCGTCGGTTGTCATCACTTCGAATTTATGTGACTGGAAGTAGTTCTTTAGGAAGGAATCAAACTTCTCACGACCAACGGTTTCTTCAACGAGACGCAGGAAATGATAACCCTTATCGTACGCGATAGTAGTTACACCATCATCTGGATTGCGGTCGGTTAGGTCGATAGCAAGCTTCGTGTCGTTTGGAGATTCCTCCATGAAGCTGGCTACTTGTTCTTTCAAGCCTTCATGACTTAAGCTAGCGAGCATTTCACTGTAATCACGACCGTACACCTCTTCCATGATGCGCTGCTCAAAGTAAACGGTAAATCCTTCGTTAAGCCAGAAGTCGTTCCACGTAGCATTCGTAACCAAGTTTCCGCTCCAGCTGTGTGCCAGTTCGTGTGCAACAAGGCTTACTAGGCTGCGATCACCCG
>CBFHXG010000016.1:0-44369 GCA_965659725.1 Phaeocystidibacter sp.
ACGTTGATAGCCTTTCCGATGTACAAGGGCTTATCGTGTTCATCCATCATGTAATATACGCCTGGAGTTTCGGGTAAATTGTGAAACACCTCTGCGTCTAGATTTGATGGAAGTTGCGTTACTGCACTTCGTTTATTGATGTGTCTATCGATGGCCATCCTATCGATCTCCATCAACATATGTAGGATGTGAGCAGCCGTTTCAGCATCGGCAAGTGCCCTGTGTGGATCTGGATTGACGATCTGAAAATGCTCGGCAAGATTACTCAAGCTGTAACTTTTAAGTCCAGGTACGATTGCACGTGTCAACCGCACTGTGCAGGCCTTTTTAGCCTTCCAAGTATATCCAGACTCCTCTAATTCTCTGCTTATAAAGGTGTAATCGAAGTTCACATTGTGAGCAACGAATATCTGACCTTGAACTAGGTCGTACACCTTATCCGCTACCTCTGCGAAGGTTGGTGCATCCTTCACATCATCATTTGAAATGCCCGTTAGTTGGGTGATGTGTACCGGAATGGATCTTTCGGGATCGATGAGTTGGTTATACCGCTGGATGATCTTCTCGCCATCGCTGATGGCAATGCCTATTTCGATCACGCGGTGACTTTCCGCGTATCCTCCCGTCGTTTCAACATCTACTACTGCAAACACGCCGAAAGGTAAGCAGTCTACTTCTTTTTTTGAAGGGTATGTTCAGGTTCGTTTTCAACACGAACGTGACTCCAGTTCTCACCAGATTTGATCCTGTATAGTTGCATTTCCGAAATGCCGAACTGCTTAGCGATCATGCGGAGTCTTGTTTTCCTTTCCGGATCCCATATCTTCTTCTTGATGCGCATCACATCGGTGGTTGTAAGCTTATGCCCCACCTCGGGTAAGAATTGAGATTGCTTCTCTTTTGCCTTGATCACCGCAGGGTTTTCGCGCTGGTGTTGCAGGTATTCATCCTTGTTGACCCATTTCAAATTGGAAACATGATTGTTCTTCTTGTTGTAGTCGATATGGATCAAGCGGTTCTTTTCCTCCGTTTGGCCATCGATGAAATGCTCTCCAACCAATTTATGGACATAATGGGTCTTGTCCTTTCGATTGATTCGAATCTTCAGTGACGGATACCCTCCAATGATGCCACCTTTCAGAATCTTACCTTCGCGAATCGCATCGGTATAGGCTGCAATTCTACCATAATTCGAAACAGCATAATTCTTCCTTGGGGATGCACCTCGATCAAAGCGCAGGGTTCGCCATTCCTCTTCGGGGCGATTTTGGATCATGTTTTCTAGGTTGTAGGCTGATTGTCAGCGAAATATAAGGAATTCTTCGCAATCGTAGGTATTTACTGACATTTCGTGATAAAAAGTTACCTTCGAAACACGAACAATAACTGAAGCTTTCTCATGGATTACGTACTCTATTTTATTGGTTTCGTGCTTCTTGCCGCAGGGTTGGTAGGCAGCTTTCTCCCCGTATTGCCTGGGCCACCTCTAGGTTGGGCGGGATTATTCACGCTATCTTTTACATCAACATTGAACCTCTCTGCATCAATGTTGATATGGACGGCCGTTTTCGCGGCACTGATCACGGCACTCGACTACCTCATACCCATTTGGGGAACGAAGAAATTTGGAGGAACAAAGGCGGGAATTAGAGGTTCGACCATCGGTTTGATCATTGGCCTATTCTTCGGACCGTTAGGAATTATTCTCGGCCCTGCACTAGGGGCGTTTGTTGGCGAAATGATGGTCAAGAACGATGCGAATAAGGCCATGAAATCCGCTGTTGGTTCGTTCATTGGATTCCTATTAGGTACGGGCATCAAGGTCATTTACGGGATATACGTGCTCTACATCGCCATTTCTGCCTTTTTCGAAGAGGTTCCTCAGCCGATTGTGGCTTAATTACATAGGGCTGATCAATATTGACCAGTAGAGAGAAGTACTAATGTACAAGCTACTTCCGGTTCGATCCCTTCATTTTCCAATTCCCTCATCCACTCTGGGTTCTCTGTCCCAGGATTAAAGATGACACGCTTAGGATGAATTCTACTCACCTCTTCCTTGTAGTTCTCCTGGATGGTCGAGTTGATGTAGAGTGTAACGGTATCAATCTCGCCCTCAGCTACACCAGCTGTATCAACTTGTATCTCAGTACCAGCAACTTTACCCTTTCGCCTGCCCACCGGTACGATTGTATGACCCGCTTGAGTAAGCATATGTGCAGCCCTATACGCGTATCGGGAAGGATCTGTATGAGCTCCTAGTATCAATACCTTTTCATGTGCTAGCTTTGTGTTCATGATATCATCTCTAAGTTGGAAGTCGCTTTCATATGCATATAACCAGACGAAACGCATTCAGTTTCCTGACGGTTCAATTGAACGTGGAGAGCAAATGGCTGCCGTGGGTCCTTCAGGCTCAGGTAAAAGTACATGGCTGCATTTATTATCTGGCATCTTAAAGGTTCAAAATGGCGTCATTCTCTACGGAGATATAGAAATAAGTCAACTCAGCGAGACCAAGCGAGATCTATTGAGATCAGAGAACCTCGGGTTGATCTTCCAGAACAATCACTTCATAAAGGACCTATCCGTTTCTGACAACCTCGCTTTACCGGCCTATGCCTTGAAGAGACCATTGGATAAGGAATTAATATTGGATTTTTCGAAGAGGCTTTCCGTCGACCACCTTTTGGGCAAGCGTCCGAGTGAGTGTTCTGTTGGGGAACTTCAGCGACTCTCTATCCTACGTACTATCAGTGTTAAGCCTAGCTTTATCCTTGCAGACGAACCGACTAGTGCGTTGGATAACAAGAATGCCGCCGCCATACTCGACATCTTCGACTTGATCGCTCAGGAGCTCAACACGGGAATTCTGGTGGTCACACATGATGAACGAGTCAAAGAGCGATTGTCGAATTCTATCCGTTTTGTGTCATGAGAACTATGAACACCTGGAAATTCGCCATTGCTCAACTTTGGAGCCGAAAAAGTAGACTCTTCGTTCAATGGTTGATGATCGTAATCGGACTTGGACTTGTTTCAGGCTTTTATGCCCTCGAGAAGAGCGCCAACGAGCAGCTGATGACAGATCTTGGCCCCATAGATCAGATTTGGTGCGCTAAAGGATCACCTCTTCAAGGACTTTTAGCCAATGTATACCACATCGATAACCCTTTGGGAAACATCTCCAAAAGCGAGGTTGACTCTGTAGCATTGTCGCCTTTGGTTGAGCGTATAACACGTATATCCTATGGCGACTCCTACAAGGGTAGGCGTATTCTTGGTGCCGACTCAACTTGGAAAAATCTATATAATCTAGAACTGACAAAAGGCAATTGGCCAACATCTGAGATGCAAGTAGTGCTTTCGGAGGCCCTGGCGAAAGAACTGAACCTAGACCTACACGGTCATTTTACAAGTAATCATGGGTCTTATGAAATGGGGCATTCACACGAAGAGGAGCATGAAGTAGTGGGAATATACCAAACGAGCGGATCGGTAGCGGATCGGATCATTCTCACTCCTCTCGAGAGCGTTTGGCATGTGCATCATCAACAAGATGAGCAGATCACAGCAGCACTGATAGAAACCAGCTCACCCATGGCCCTCTTTCAGCTGCCAAAGATGATCAACTCCAAAACCACCTTTCAAGCGGTTCTACCTAGCATTGAGGTAAATAGGATCTATGCCCTTTTCGGTAATACCCAAAAGGCATTCTTTATCCTCTCTGCATTATTCCTGATACTCGGAGCATTGAGTATAGGAATTACGATTCACGAGACCATCAGGGCGCAGCAATTCGACCATACCCTACTGAGGATATTTGGCTTGAGTGTATTCCGTTTGACTGGACTCGTATGGCTTCAAACCACACTTCTCCTTGGCTCTGCATGGTTAGCTGGAATGATTGTCATCAAAACTGCATTCACTCTTTCAAAAGAGTACATCGGTCTCAAGTATGGATTTCAAATTCAATTTGAAATTATTGACGGTAACGACCTCTATCTCTTATGTTTAGCACTATTACTCGGAACGTTGATCATCATTCCTTCGATGGTCCGTATCTTTAGATCAACTATTCACAAGAATTTGAAGGATGCGTAATCTACTTCTCTCTTTATTCATCGGTATTTCAGCCACGCTTTCGGCACAATTCACCGTGCCATGGACTGCTTTTACAGCTACGGGATACGACTACAATGAAGAAGGCGCGATTGTAGATCCAGAGTACACCGAAACCCTCAAACAGTGGGACGGTAAAGTAGTTATGCTTTCAGGATATATCGTACCGTTAGATGTACAGCTTCAAACGTACGTTCTATCTGCTTTTCCACTGCAGCAGTGCTTTTTCTGTGGAGGAGCAGGACCCGAAACGGTCGTGCAACTTTACTTCAAGGATGCCCCTCCTCGACTGCTTACAGATCAATATGTGGTATTGATTGGCCGACTTGAACTAAATCAACAGAAACCAGGCTCATTCTTCTTCTCTCTCTACGAAACCAAACTCGCGGGATGATCCTGAGAACGCTCACCTCACTCTTGATGCTCTTCATAGCACTTCCTATGAATGGTCAGACAACCTTGGAATGGTCTGATCTTGAGAATGTTGACTTCATGGAAGACTATGACCGTGAGCGACAAGAGTGGTCGTTAAAAGCAGAATTTTCAGAACAGATACAAGGTCTAAATGGCCAGGAGATCATCATAACTGGTTACATCATTCCATTAGATGTGAGCGGTAACGTATATGCCCTATCTGCATTTGCCTTCAGCTCTTGCTTCTTCTGCGGAGGAGCAGGGCCTGAAACGGTCATGGGACTAGAGTTTACAGCAGATCCACCAAGGATGCATACGGATGACGTTGTTCAATTAAAGGGTACATTGGAACTGCATAGAACTCCGGGAACAGAGTTTCACTACATGCTTACCAATGTGGAGATCATCAAGCGATATTAAATGAAGCGTAGATACATTCTTTTCGCTGTCCTTGCAGGTTTAGTTATCCTGTATGCGATTGGAGAAACTCCGGATAGCGTTGATTACGAAGCATATAGATCAGAAGAACTGGTCGTTGATGACGCCTTGAAACTGTATTACTCATCTCATGAACAGCAGGGCTTCAAGAAAGATAATAAGTTGCTGATGACCTACAGAGGCGCTCGAACTCCCTATTCTATCTTGTATTTGCATGGTTTTAGTGCAACACCAGAGGAAGGAATGCCCACGCTCCAGCACGTTACTGAAAGAATAGGATGGAATATGTACGCACCCATTCTCCATGGTCATGGTCGTATAACCGATGAACCTCTACTGGACTATCGTGCGGACAGTGCTTATGCTTCTGCCGTTCGTGCGCTTTCGATCGCCAAGACACTCGGTGATTCCGTGATCATAATGGCTACTAGTACGGGTTGTGCATTGGCTCACCGAATGGCGGCCTCTGAACCGTTCATCGCAGGTTTGATCTATTATTCTCCTAATGTTAGGCCTGTAGACCCCACCTCTTCCCTCTTGAATGATCCTTGGGGAGAAACTATTGCCAAGACCGTTCTCGGCTCGAATTATAGGGATGTAGGTATCACTGAACCCTACTATGAGCAACATTGGTATCGTTATTACAGGATAGAATCACTGCCCGAAATGATGGAGTTGATCGAAGGTTGTTTTGAAAGCTCTGTCTCTGAGCAGATCCATCAACCCTTACTCTTGGCTGCATGGTACGAGAATGAAGAGATCCAAGATGATGCGGTGAGTGTAGAAAAGATGCGAGAAATGTTCGAGGACATCCCGCATGACAACAAGGAGTTCTTAGAATTGGCAGCCGGAACACATGTAATTGCCAATGGTCATTTCAGCAAGGTGGTACCACAACTAGAGAGAGCCACCTTGGACTTTTTACAACAATTCAAGCAGCGAACCATTGCTGACACCACTTCTTCCAACTAAGTTTGTGTGAATGGAGTTCAGTAATCCACTTGCACTTTGGGGCCTCCTCGGGATAGCCATTCCGATAGCCATCCATTTACTTCAATTGAGAAGGTATAAAACAATACTTTTCAGCGATGTACGGTTCTTGAAGAACATCCAAAGGTCGGCAAAGAAACAACAACAGATACGGCATTGGGTCATACTCCTAGCGAGGATCCTTGCCTGGTCTGCCCTAACATTAGCTTTTGCCATACCCTTCTTGGATGACGAGGACGATGCACTAAAGTCCAGTGATACCATCATACTCTACATTGATAACTCACCAAGCATGGTCCGCAAAGGTGAAAGTGGACCGCTGTGGGCCCAAGCCGTGCAGAATGCTAGATCGGTCGTTAGGGCCAATGATGGGTCAACCTTCTACATCCTCACTTCTAATGGTGAAGGCCGTGAGATGATTCCAAGAACATCTGCCGTTGCGCTAGAAGAGATCCAATCCATACAGCCAGGGAATGCCTCTACCACTTGGCAAGATGTTCTGGACCGCCTTTCTACCTTAGGACTCAAGGATTCTTCTCAAGTTTACCTCTTTTCCGATGATCAAGCGACCAACTTGACCAATGAGATTGATGACAATGGCCTTCCGATCACCTTAATTCCAGTGGTGTATCAAGCCGTCTCATCCGTTCCAAATGCCAGTATCGACAGTGCTTGGATCGCATCTCCTGTAGTGATGCCTGGTCAGAAACTCGATATTCAATATACCATCTCAGCGAGCGATGATGTGAAGGACCTACAGCTCGAACTACTTGTTGGCAATGAGGTTCGCGGTGTGCAAAGTTTAAGTTTGATCGAAGAAGAGAGCACCATCACTGGTACACTTTCTTTCAATGCACCTCAGGATCGCTTCCTGCAAGTTGAATTGCGCATCAATGATGGTGCATTGGAACACGACAACCTCTACCCTCTTTCCATCCAACTGCGCAGATCACTACGTCTTTTGCATATCGAGAGTAGCACGCTTCCCGGTGTTGCAGTGGATAGTTTGATCAATGATTCGGCCTACACTGTTACCATCACCAATTATTCGCGCGTACCCTACGGAGAGTTGGGTTCATACGATCTGATCGTGCTCGATCGCACATCGGAGTGGCCAGAGGGTTTGTCTTCAGGACTCAATAAAGCTGTTAGCCAGGGATCTTCCATTTTGGTGTTTGGAGAAGGGCCATCCTCAAATGACCTTGGCGTACTTCAAATAGCTGATTTTGGTTCGAGGGATACAAGCTTTAACTCAAGGCTGATACTCAATACGGATCGAGATTTCTTTTCTGGTGTATTCTACGAAGAGCCTGAACGAGTTCAGTTTCCCGAGCTGATCTCCGCACACCCCATTACTTCCACTTACGGTTCGCTTGGAGGCGTAAGCTTGATGCAACGCGCAAACGGAAGTCCACACATGGTCCAATACGATCGGGGGATTGGTCAGATCTATCAGTGGGAATCGCACCCTATTGCTGAACAAAACGGATGGAGTGATCTTTATACAGTTTTGTTTTACCAGATGGCGATCTATAAAGGTCAGACATCTTGGAACAGCGTGTCCATTACAGAGGATAGGACGCTAACGTTTGAATATGAAAGTGGGTCTAGTGAACCGATAGTTACATTGGTCCAAGACTCATTGAAGGTCATCCCTGCTCAAATAGATAGAGGCGGTAGTATAGAGATCCAAACAAGGAATTTTGGATTCGATCCCGGATTTGTCCACGTGGTGATGGAGAATGATACCATTGGAGTTATTGCTTATCACACGGGTCGAGCTGAATCACAATTGAGATCAGCAAAAAAGGATCAGATCGAATCCGCATTATCTGCAACAGATCATCGCATTACTGAAGCTACATCGGTAGACGATGCGGATACCAAACTGAGGCAATTAACAGAGCGCAGATCACAGTCTAATGCATGGATATGGACGACTATCATCGTTCTTCTTTTAGAAATGATTCTTTGGCGCCAACCAAAAAGCTAAATTTGCGATCATGACAGCCACTATTCTCCGCAACGTACGCGTGATCGACCCACGCTCTCCTTACCATGATCAGGTGGTCGACATTCATGTTTCAGACGATCAAATTCAAGCCATTGGCGCGAACTTACCTGATCAGAAAGATGCGGAAGAGATCGACCTTCAAGGGATGATGCTTTCCCCTGGCTGGGTTGAAATGCACTCCGATTTTGCCGATCCTGGATCAGAAGAAAGGGAGAATTTGATATCCGGTTCTTCTGCAGCGCTGCGAGGCGGATTTAGCACGGTTTGTTTATCTCCATCAACAAAGCCTATCATTCAGAGTAAGAGTGATATTGAATATATCTACGCGAAAGCGCAGGCTACGCCGATCAACCTCTTTCCTATCGGAGCATTATCGCAGGATCTCAAAGGGGTTGAAATGACAGAGATGTTTGACATGTTTTCTGCAGGTGCTGTGGCGTTTTCAGATGATGTTCACCCCATCACGAATCCTAACTTGCTCAAAATGGCATTGCTTTACGCAAAGCCAAATGAGATGACCATTGTTGATTTTCCGTTTGAACCAAACTTGGCTGTTGGTGGTCAAATGAATGAGGGTCACACCGGTACATACCTCGGTTTGAAGGGAATCCCAAATCTATCGGAAGAACTCATTGTTGCCAGAGATCTTGAATTACTTGAATATACCGAGGGACATCTTCATCTGAGCAGAATCTCAACCAAGGGTTCGGTGGAGAGGATCCGTCAAGCGAAGCAAAGAGGGTTGCATGTAACCTGCGACGTAAACTTGTATAATTTACTGCTAACAGATTCTGCCTTACACGACTACGACTCGATGTATAAAGTGATGCCTCCACTAAGAGGTGAAGAGGATCGTGCAGCACTCATTGCGGCTGTGAACGATGGAACCATTGATGCAATAGCTATTGATCACATCCCAATGGATGTTGAGAAGAAGAAGTGTGAGTTCCAGAATGCATCCTTCGGGATGGCCTACTTGGAGCATGCATTTGGCCTATTTGGAGCCGAATTGCTCAAGGAGATTTCTATCAATACTTGGATTGAACGCTTAACTCATGGACCTAGAGAGTCCTATGGATTGGGATCTATCGAGATCGTGGAAGGTTCGCCTGCTGAGTTTACCATCTTTGATACGACAACCGGATGGAGCGATCAAAGTTTGGCTGATACGGGAAGTTTAGCCTATAATCAGCCATTCATTGGCAAGCCACTTGTTGGAAAGGTCTTCGGCGTGTTCAACAAGGGACAATACGTATCTACTCAATCAGCCAATTGATATTGGAATCCTGAGACCGTCGTAGGCAAGTTCGATTCCACTTGGCAATTCCTTATTCACTTCATTATGGCGCCCCATATGGTGGCTAATGTGCGTAAAGTATGTGTTTTGTGCGCCAATGTTCTGAGCCACTTCTATCCCTTGTTCGAAATTGAAATGAGAGTGATGCGCTTTTCTGTGTAATACACCGATAACCAGATTTCGAAGTCCTTGCAGTTTTTTCATCGTTGGATCTGGAATTCCATTCACATCGGTGATGTAGGCGGTATCCCCTATCCGAAAACCTACCACGGGCCATTTACCGTGCTCAACAGGCAACAAATCGATATCTAATCCTTCGATGCTGAATCGATCTTCTGGAAAATCCTTTAGCTCGATACGAGGTGCGCCGGGATATGGTGTTGAATGAAAGGCGTAAGCAAATTGTGATCTCAGTCTATCCTGCACACGTTCGGTAGACCAAATGTTCATGGTCACCCCAGCCGTAAAGTTGAAAGCACGCACATCGTCTATCCCAGCTACATGGTCCATGTGCTCGTGTGTGATGAGGATGTGTTCCAGGGTTGATTGGCCAATATTGAGCATTTGCCGACGGAAATCAGGTCCACAATCAATCGCTACATCCTTCCCTGATGGATTCCGGATCAAAGTGGCCGTCCTCAGCCTATCGTCCTTTGGATCGCTCGAAGTACAAACCTCGCATGTACATCCGATCACAGGTATTCCTTGCGAAGTTCCAGTTCCTGTCAAAATTAATTCCATGCCCCAAAAATACAAGCATTTTCAAGGCAATAGCATACTTTCTAAGTACCTTTGTTATCGTTCGGAAACAGCGAATAAGCTACTATGGATCGTATAGTTCTCAATCCTGCTCAAAAGGCACTAAGGGTCAATCTCGACCCAAATATCTATGGCACATTTGCCGAGATCGGTGCTGGTCAGGAAACAGTTAGACACTTCTTTAGGGCCGGAGGCGCCTCTGGAACCATCGCAAAGGCCATGTCGGCCTACGATAAGGATTTCTCGGATGCGATCTACGGCAAGGAGCACGACAATCGTTACGTTACGGAGCCCCGCTTACGTAAAATGCTCGACCACGAGTATGGGTTGATCCGTCAGCGTCTCGACCGAGAGAAACATCCGGAGAAACGATTCTTTACTTTCGCTAACACGGTGGCTACCATCAACTTTGCCAAGACATTCAAAGGTCATGGCTGGTTGGGACTTCGCTTCCAGACCGCACCTGAGAAGGAGCCAAACGAGATCATCATTCACATCAGAATGCATGAGAACGAGGCAAAACATCAGCAGGAGACCATTGGCGCTATGGGTGTTAACTTGATCCATGCTGCATTTAACCTTTGGGAGGATCCTAAGGAACTCCTTCTCTCACTATACGATAACATCTCACGTGATGCTATCGAGGTCGATATGATCAACTTCATTGGTCCAGATTTCGAGACCGTTGATAACCGATTGATGAGTTTACAGCTTATCAAGAACGGATTTACAGATGCTGTGATCTTTGGTCCAGAAGGAAACAACCTCCTGCCAGCTGAGGTGCTTTACAAGAAGAACGTCTTGGCGTTACGCGGTTCATTCCGCCCTGTCACCAAGGTAAATATCGATATGATCAAGAAGGGATATCGGATGTTTGTAAAAGAACGGAAGGTAGACCGTGAAAACTTGGTCGTTCTTTTTGAGATCACTCTAAACAACCTATTAGCGGAGGGTTCAATTGATGAGCAAGACTTCCTCGATCGCGCGGAGATCTTGTGTTCGCTGGGTCAAACCGTATTGATCTCCAACTACCAAGAGTATTATAAACTCGTTGACTATTTTGGAAGATTTACTACTCGCAGATCAGGTTTGATCATGGGTATTCCGAACTTGGAAGAGATCTTCAATGAGAAATACTACCGAAATCTCAATGGTGGCATCCTTGAGGCATTTGGTAAGATCTTCTCTAAAGATATCAAGATATACGTTTATCCATTCAAGCCTTCTTCAAAGTCGAAATTGACGACCACCAAGAACTTGAAGGTTCACCCTCGTTTCCGTCCGATCTTCGATTATCTGATCTACAACGGACGTATCGTGGATATTGAGGATTTCGACGAAAGCATCCTACACATCTTCTCACGAGAAGTGCTCAGCAAGATCCGTAAGGGTCAGACTGGCTGGGAAGATGCGCTTCCTGCCTACGTGGACAACATCATCAAGGAGAATGGTCTGTTTGGCTACGATGAGAAAGAAAAGGCCGAAAAAAAGTCAAAGGCCTAGAAATCTAGCTATTCAAACCGCTTTTGTATCGATCTAAGGCACGCTGACGCGCTTCCTTGTGCTCTACAATTGGCTTTGGATAAGCATCTGTCCCGTACTCAGGCACCCAACGCTTGGTATACTTCAATTGCTTATCGAACTTCTCTAGTTGACTTGTGGGATTGAATATCCTGAAGTACGGAGCTGCATCACATCCACTACCCGATGCCCATTGCCATCCACCTACATTGCTCGCAAGCTCATAATCAAGGAGTTTCCGAGCGAAATACCGCTCCCCCAACCTCCAGTCGAGTAACAGGTGTTTGGTTAAGAAACTGGCCACTACCATCCGAACTCTATTGTGCATGTATCCGGTTTCATTGAGCTCGCGCATGCCGGCATCCACAATGGGATATCCCGTTTTACCCGCACACCAGGCCTCAAAGTGCTTATCGTTCTTCTCCCATTCGATCCGGTCGTAATCCGGTTTGATAGCATTATCCGGACTATCTGGATGATGGAAGAGAACCATTTGATAGAAATCCCTCCAGATCAGTTCGTTCAAATACTTATCGTTTCGCTTCTGCCCTTCCCGTGCCAGTTCTCGAATAGAAATGGTTCCAAAACGCAGATGTGCACTAAGACGCGTAGTTCCTTGTATAGCTGGGAAATTGCGGGTCTTATCATAGGAATCGATAATTGCACCTGGAATGGAACGCGAAGGGATCTCTATCGTTGATGGACGGAACCCCATGTCTGAAAGAGAAGGAATATCTGTTGGGTCACATTTAACAGTGTTTTCAAGGTTCTCTCGTGAGGAGAATGCATCGAATGAATCGTCTTTAAGAGTTGACTTCCACTTTCGAGCATAGGGACTATAAACTAGATATGGATCACCGTCGTCCTTTACCACCTCCGACTTCTCGAAGATCACGTGATCCTTTGCACCGATAAATTCGATATCCTTATCATCGAAAAACTCCTTTAACTCCTTATCCCTCTTGCGAGCGTAGGGTTCGTAATCACGATTCGTAAACACCTTGAAAATATCGAACTCTTCCACGAGGTCGGACCATACTTCTAATGGCTTTCCATACTTGACGATGAGATCGGACCCCACTTCGGCATACTCCTTTTTCAGACGTTCTATTTCTCTGTAAATGAAGGATAAACGAGCGTCATCTTCATCTTCTAATTCATCGAGTATGGTCTTGTCGAAAATGAAGACTGGACGAACGGGATGGTCGTCAGTAAGGGCTTTAAAAAGACCTGCGTTATCCTGAATTCGGAGGTCTCTTCTGTGCCAAAAAAAAGAAACTTGGTTGCTCATAGAGGGTTTGTTTGGCCCTCAGTTCTAGCGATCACGTAATTCGATCTCCTTGAGGGCAGAGTCATATTCTTCAACCGGATCGGGAGTGAGTTTGTTCTTATCGTTGATCTGTTTTCCAGGGTCGAAGTCTTCATACTTCCACCCTGGTTTGAGTAGTTTTTTGAGTGCTTTCATACGAGTGTCAAGTGTAGGTTCAAGGATACAATCCATGATGGAGCTATCCAAGGAATTCAGTGTATGAAATGGCTTACTCTTTTACGTACTCCAAGAACTCCTTTCGAACTGATTTCTTCTTGAATTGACCGCTATAATGAGTGGTTACGGTACTTGAGCCGCAATCCTCAATGCCTCGAGTAGAAACACACAGATGTTCAGCGTCGATGTAAACGGCAACATCTTCAGTTTTCAGCGACTTCTTCAACTCTTCTGCGATCTGCTCCGTGAGTCTTTCTTGCACCTGAGGGCGCTTGCTGTAGTACTTCACAATGCGATTGATCTTGCTGAGACCCACTACTTCGCCTGAGGATATGTAGGCAACATGGCATTTCCCAAGGATAGGTACGAAGTGGTGTTCACAATACGATTGTACGGTGATCCCCTTCTCTACTAGCATTTCACCGTATTGGTAGCGGTTATCGAAGAGCTTTACTTCGGGTTTATTCGCAGGATTCAGTCCTTGGAACACTTCCTTCACGTACATCTTAGCAACCCTACGTGGAGTTCCGGCTAGACTGTCGTCGGTAAGGTCCATTCCTAAGATATTGAGGATATCACGGAACTTCTCCTCAATGAGATCGATCTTGGCATCATCGGAAAGATCGAAGGCATCTGATCGCAACGGCGTTTCTTTGGAGGTGCCTACATGGGCTTCACCGGACATATCCAGTACGTGCAGCACTTCGTCGGGTGACGATTGCATTCTATCCTTGCGGACCGCTGTATTCGCAGAAGTTTCTTGGCGTTTCATATAAGGTCACCTTTAATGTGAGGGTATCTGAAATATGTGGACGAAGCCATTCCCAGATGGTTATTGAGATCCATTCGGCCGTTGGGATCCTCTCCTTTTTGAAGATCTCTACTTCTTCATTCAGGTTCTTATGGTCGAGTCGATCTTCTACGTACTCTTTTATGAGGTCTTTGAGCACTTTCATATCCATGACATAACCTGTCTTTGGATCAAGAGGACCACGCACGGACACGATCAATTCGTAGTTATGTCCGTGGTAATGAGGGTTGTTACACTTTCCAAACACCTCCTCATTCCGCTTTTCATCCCAATCTGGATTGTAAAGGCGATGAGCGGCATTGAAGTGTGCATGTCTGCTAACAGTCACGTTCATGACTTCACTTCTTGGATAAATCTGTCAAAAATGATCTTGAACCATTCGGTGTATCGCTTTGGATGAACCTTGATATCATTTCTGAGGTCATCGATATCAATCCATTTCCATTGAGCCACCTCTGCGGGGTTTGGATTGGGTTCATCCTCGAAATAGCCAACAAATACATGATCGTACTCGTGTTCAGTAAGACCACTATCGAGTTCGGCTTTGTAGGTAAACTCCAATACCTTTTCAACGTCGGTGTCAAAGCCCATCTCTTCCATGAGACGACGATGAGCTGCGTCGATAGCTGTTTCCTCATCTCGAGGATGGCTGCAGCATGCATTGGTCCAAAGACCACCAGAATGGTACTTGTGAAGGGCTCTTTGATGAATCATCATTTCACCCTTTGAATTGAGAATAAATACAGAGAATGCTCTGTGAAGTAGTCCTTTTTCGTGGGCTTCCATTTTCTCCATCAGTCCGAGCGGTTGGTCTCGCTCGTCGACCAGGATAACGTGTTCTGCCATTTACGTATATCTATGCGGTTAAAGCAAATTAAAACTGTGGCGAAGGTATGAACTGACAAACAGTCTGTACTTTCTTCTATTCGGAATTCTTATTCTCTCCTTGAATACTACATTCGCTGGGGTACGCTTGATTTTTCCGAAGAGCGCATAGTAATACACATATGCGATGTATACACCAAAACGCGCACCCTTAGGCAATTGTTTAATGCCTTCGAATCCGGCGGCAAAATCTTTTTCAATATCTTCTTCTATCCTAAGCTTTGCGGCCTCATCGAAGTTTCCAAGATCCACATCTGGGAAGTAAGATCTACCCAATTCGTGGAAGTCGGCGGACAGATCCCTTAGGAAGTTGATCTTCTGAAAGGCTGATCCAAGCTTCATAGCGGCCGATTTCAATCGTTGGTATTCTGATTCTTCTCCTTCAAGGAAAACCTTCAAACACATTAAACCTACCACTTCCGCACTCCCTAGGATATACTCATTATATGCATCTTCGTCGTATTCACGGTCCGGATCCAAGTCCATTTCCATACTGCGAAGAAAAGTCTCTATAAGGTCGAGATCGATATTGTATTCGTGGACTACCGACTGGAAGCTGTTTAGTATGGGATTCAAACTGATCCCATCGTCGATCGCTTTGTAGGTATCTCTCTTAAAATCGGCCAACAATCTTTCCTTTGGGAAAGAATGAAATGTATCAACAATCTCATCTGCAAAACGCACAAAACCGTAGATGGCATAGATGGGGTCGTGTAACTTTCGACTAAGACCTAAGATTCCAAGCGAGAAAGACGTGCTGTATCGCTGAGTAACGATGCGGCTCGTTTTGAAAGAAAGCTGGTCGAATAAAACTTTCATGCTGTGCGTTTTAATTTATCTTTTTCGATCTCATTTGCCACAACTTGACCAGAGATCAAGCTAGGCGGAACGCCTGGACCAGGCGTGGTCAACTGACCAGTGTAGTATAGATTGGGCACTTTCGGACTTTTCATCTTTGGTTTGAGAATGGCGGTCTGATCCAGGGTATTTGCTAGTCCGTACGCATTTCCCTTGAACGCATAATAATCTTTAACAAAGTCGGAATGAGCGTAATCACGTCGGTAAACGATATGATCACGGTAATCTATTCCAGTGTGATTTTTCATTCTTTCCATTACGATCTGGAAATATTTCTCTTGAATATCCTCTGTTTCAGGCATATCAGGAGCAGTAGGGATAAGAATGAACATATTTTCATGGCCTTCTGGTGCCACCTGAGGATCGGTCAACGATGGAGCTGATACATAAAACAATGGATCGTTTGGCCATTTAGGATCATCATAGATCGCTCTAGCGTGGGCGTCAAAATTCGTATCAAAGAACAAATTGTGATGTAGCAACCCCTCTACTCGTCGGTCGAGGCCTATATAATACAGCAGGCTACTTGGAGCCAATTTCCTGTTCTGCCAATACTTTTCGGAGTAGGCTCTCGACTCTTTGCGAAGTATCTTTTGTTCGATGTGATGGTAGTCACCGCCGGCAACTACCACATCAGCCTTGTAATTATTCTTCAGTGTAACCACCTCCGAAATGCGATCTCCCTCATAATGAAAGCTTTGCACCTCTTCATTAAGGTTGATGCGTACGCCCTTCTCCTCTGCCAGTTTTGTCATCCCCTTGACAATCATGTTCATACCACCTTTTGGATACCAGGTACCCAAAGCCATATCAGCATAATTCATGAGGCTATAAAGTGCGGGGGTATTTTTCGGCATGGCGCCGAGGAAAAGAATGGGAAATTCGAGGAGTTGAATGAGTTTAGGATTGCTGAATGACTTCCTGATGTAGGTCTTCATTGAGGTCAGCAAGTGCATCTGTATCAAGCCCTTGAGAACACGCATATCGGCGAACTCCATCAAACTCCTCCCTGGCTTGTACACGAGTTCTTTAATCCCTACTTCATATTTGTAGGCTGCTTCCTCTAGGAACTTCTTGAGTTTGGCTCCACTGCCCTGCTCAATCGAATCGAACAGTTGATATAGTGCATTTGGATCAGCGGGGAGGTCGATTGGACCATCTCCAAAATACACACGATACGAAGGATCTAAGCGCTCTAACTCGTAATAGTCGGATACTTTTTTGCCGAAGCGTGCAAAATAGTCTTCAAAAACGTCTGGCATCCAATACCAAGACGGCCCCATGTCGAAGGTAAAACCTTTGGCTTTGAAATGACGTGCACGACCTCCGGTCTGCTCATTCTTCTCTAAGACGGTAACATCATAGCCTTTCTCGGCCAAGGATGTAGCTGCGGACAAGCCTGCAAAGCCACTCCCGATGACGATGGCGGTTGGTTTGCTCATGAATTGATTAGATGCGATAGTCCTTTAGCTTGGACATCATTTTCTTCCTTGCCAGGAAGATACGACTTTTCACGGTCCCCAATGGTATATCGAGGATTTCTGCGATTTCTTCGTACTTGTAGCCATTGTAGTGCATCATGAACGCCTCGAGGTAATTTTTCTCGATCGATTCTACTTGACGCATAACATATTCGTGATCCGCTAATCGGTCGGTTTCAACCGTTTTACCAGCGGCAACACTATTGATGAAATAGCGGTTGTCCGTATCATCAACAAACGTATTCTGATTCTTCGTCTTGCGATAGTTGTTGATGAAGGTATTCTTCATGATCGTATACAACCAACCCTTCAAGTTGGTACCCTTGCGGTACTTATCTTGATTCTTGATGGCCTTATAAAAAGTCTCTTGGATCAAGTCGTCCGCATCATCCATACGCTTGGTCAACTTAAGGGCAAGTTGCTTCAAGAACTGGTGATGCTCATTGATGAGAACTCCGAAATCTGCGTTGGACATGGTGAAATAGTTTGTGTTTAACAATCTGACATCAAAGTTAAACATATTGTTGGAACATCAAAGCATTTTGTTTAATGATTAATCAAACCACCTTAAACAAAATGTTAGTCTTGATTAATCTTACTGGTCTCTAGGACTTTAGCTTTGAGGTCCATCACATCACCACATACGATGAAACGGGAATCTAGGTTTGCTGAATCGTAATTGTACAATTGTCTACCGCTCACAAACCATTGTAGCTCGCGGGATCCAAGCACCTCAAGGCAACGTTTAAAGTAGTTGTCGAGGTCGCCTTCATAGGGCTGTGTAGTGAAGATACTCACCAGTGCATCAATGTGCACTTTTTCGATCACCTCACGCAAAAAGTCAACAGGAACAGCTTGTCCGAGGTAGATTACCCTGTGACCTGAATTCTTCAACAAATAACTGACGTACAGCAAGCCCAATTCATGAAGCTCATCAGCAGGCAGATAAAGTAAATAGGTCTTCTGCCCTTTTTCTCGCTGTGGCTCAATAACGCTGTCGATGGCCACGTAGAGCTTTTGTTTAATGAGATTTGAGGCGAAGTGCTCGTGTGAGATACTGATGGTATTCGTTTGCCAGAGCAATCCAACCTGATAGATAAACCCGCCAACGATCTTTGAAAACGTCTCTTCTGTGCCAATGGTGGCCATGCTATTCGTGAGAATCCTATCAAAAAGGTTCTCATTGAAATCCAACATGGCGATCTTTAAGCCATTGATCTGACTTTCATAATTGCCCTGATACTTAGAAGCGTCAAGAACCAACGAGTTGCGTTCTGCATCGGTCATCTCTGCCACTTTGGAGATCTTCAACCCGTTGTGGACCAATACCGCCACATTCAACAAACGCTTGAGGTCTTTATCCTTATAATAGCGAATATTGGTAGCCGTTCTCTCCGGTTCAACGATGTTGTAACGAGACTCCCATATGCGGATCGTATGTGCCTTGACACCTGTTAAATGCTCTAGATCTTTTATGGAATATTTACTTTGCACAACAAATGGATTGTATTTAGCGCCTGTTTTGTTTAAGAATATAACGACAAAATTAAACAATTGTGCAAGAACATTGAATTTTATCCAGAGGAATGCAAATCATCACCTATTCCCTACCTTTGCGCGCTTAGAATAGAATCAAGTATTCATGGGGTTTTCAGAAGAAATAAATAGACGTAGGACCTTTGGTATTATCTCCCACCCAGATGCGGGTAAAACGACGCTGACCGAGAAGTTGCTACTCTTTGGAGGCGCCATTCAAGAGGCAGGTGCTGTAAAATCGAATAAGATCAAGAAGACAGCCACGTCCGACTTCATGGAGATCGAGAAACAGAGAGGTATCTCGGTGGCTACATCCGTTATGGGATTTGAGTACCGCAATAAGAAGATCAACATCCTCGATACACCTGGTCACCAAGATTTCGCTGAAGATACGTACCGCACACTGACAGCTGTTGATAGTGTGATCGTAGTTATCGACGTGGCTAAAGGGGTTGAGGCACAGACCGAAAAGCTCGTAGAGGTGTGTCGAATGAGAGATACTCCCATGATCATCTTCATCAACAAATTAGACCGTGAGGGTAAAGACGCCTTCGATCTTTTAGATGAAGTGGAACAAAAACTTGGATTGACATTGAGCCCACTATCCTGGCCTATTGGAATGGGACAGCGCTTTAAGGGCGTATATAATATGTACGGCAAGAACCTTCAGTTGTTCAGTCCAAATAGCAAGCAGCGAATTGCTGAATCGATCGACTTCAATAATATCGACGACCCTTCATTGGATGAGCACATTGGAGAAGAAGAAGCCGCAGCACTCCGGGAGGAGGTTGAGCTGGTAAATGGTGTGTATCCCGACTTCACCAAGGAAGAGTACGACAAGGGACAATTGTGTCCTGTATTCTTCGGTTCTGCTTTGAATAACTTTGGTGTCAAAGAACTCCTCGATTGCTTCGTTGACATCGCACCTTCACCACAACCCAAGGATGCCGAGGAAAGAACTGTAAAGCCTCAAGAAAAGGAGTTCTCCGGATTTGTTTTCAAGATTCACGCTAATATCGATCCAAACCACCGCAGTCGGATCGCCTTCGTTAAAGTGGTTTCTGGTCAGTTTGAAAGAAACAAGAACTACAAGCACGTTCGACTGAATAAGAATTTCAAGTTCAGTAGTCCTACTACTTTCATGGCATCAAAGAAAGAGATCGTGGATGCGGCCTACCCTGGCGATATCGTTGGCTTGCCTGATACCGGTAACTTCCGGATCGGAGATACTATTACGTCCAGTGAAGACCTTCACTATACGGGGATACCTTCTTTCTCACCTGAACACTTCCGCTTTATCAACAATGCCGATCCTATGAAGGCTAAGCAGTTGAATAAGGGCATCGACCAATTGATGGATGAAGGTGTAGCTCAGTTATTCACCTTGATACAAAATGGTAGGAAGATCATCGGGACAGTGGGTGCACTGCAGTATGAGGTAATCCAATACCGATTGGAGCACGAGTACAACGCAAAGTGTAGTTATGAGAATTTCCCTGCCTACAAAGCATGCTGGATAGAGAGTTCAGACGCAGGTCAACTTGAAGAGTTCAAGCGATTAAAGCAGCGCTACCTGGCCGAAGACAAGTTTGGTAAGCTTGTATTCCTTGCCGACTCAGCCTTTGGTCTTCAGATGGCCAAGGATAAGTTCGACAAGATCACTTTCCACATGAAGAGTGAGTTCTAAGCAGGTCTACTGTTAGGAGTTGCTAGTTTGAAAATAGCAGTAGGCGTATCGCAGATCACCACTTTGCCTCTGTACATAGCAACCGGTGCCCGAAGCAATTCTGGTCTCCTTTTAATCGCTTCGAGCCACAAGGCTGGTTTAATCTCGCTGCCTCGATGAAGTCTTTGATATTCCCGGTCAGCTTTGTTGAGGAGCTTTTTCGCATCCATTCCCAATCCGTCTACCATAAGTCTAAACATGGTTCCGGAAATGACAACGGAGTTGATCTCTTGCTTATTAATCCGTGATGTAAGCGTGTTGGCCAGCGCCAAGGTCTGCCTATCCCGCGAGTTGTTCGCGTTGTAAAGCAATGTTAGTTCGTCCTTTGATAAATGCATGTCTGAAGAATGTAGGTCGTTGTTCCTAAGTAAGGTACGAAAATTCCGACTTATTTGTCAAGTGGCATCCACCCATAAAAAAGGGCATTGCACCGAAATGCAACGCCCTTCAAAAGATCGTTTTGGCCTATTATTCTTGGTCACCCATGAATTGATCCATCACCATATCGCTCACCCCTACGTTAGAGAATCCACCATCGTGGAAGAGGTTCTGCATGGTTACCTTTCTCGTTAGATCACTGAACATGGTGATACAATAAGAGGCACATTCATCGGCAGTTGCATTGCCCAATGGCGACATTTTCTCTGCATAGGCGATGAAACCGTCAAATCCCTTTACACCTGAGCCTGCCGTGGTCATGGTAGGAGACTGACTGATCGTATTGACACGCACCTTCTTGCGGACACCCCAATGGTAACCGAAACTACGTGCGATAGACTCCAGATACGCTTTGTTATCGGCCATATCGTTGTAATCTGGGAATGTACGCTGTGCTGCCATGTAGGTCAAGCCGAGGATACTCCCCCACTCATTCATAGCATCTAGATTCCAGGCTGTTTGCATCACCTTATGGAATGAAACAGCTGAAACATCCCATCCTTTTTGCAACCAATCGTAGTTCAATTCAGTGTAGTGCTTTCCCTTTCGCACATTAACGGACATGCCGATGGAGTGAAGTACGAAGTCCAATGGACCTCCCAACTCCTCCATTGCTCCTTTGAAAAGATTCTCGAGATCCTCCATGCTTGTAGCATCAGCCGGAATCACCTTGGATCCGGTAGCCTCAGCAAGATCATTGATCTCACCCATTCGCATGGCAATAGGTGCATTCGTAAGAACGAACTTCGCTCCTTGTGCATGGCATTGTTCGGCCACCTTCCAAGCGATGGATTCTTTATTAAGTGCACCGAAGATGATGCCTCTTTTACCGGCTAGTAAGTTGTTCGACATATGTATAAGGTTAATTGCTTCGTTTCTGGGGCTAAGATAACATTCCCTATTCAGAGGAGAGCAATTCCTCAGCATTTGCCCTAGCAGCGTCGCTGATGCTATCTCCACTGATCATTCGCGAGATCTCATCTACTCGCTCATTCTGCGAAAGTTGCCCAATGTTCGTTTCCGTTCTGCCCTCTACTACCTTCTTTTCTACTTTATAGTGCTGAGCCGAAGCTGCAGCGATCTGAGGAAGGTGAGTGATCGCGAATACTTGCATTTGAGTGCCCATGTCCTTGAGGATATCTGCCACTCGTCGAGCCGTTTCACCGCTGATACCTGTATCGATCTCGTCAAAAATGATCGTAGGCAAACTCCTCGAAGCACTCATAATAGCCTTCAATGCCAGCATTACACGGGATAGCTCACCACCTGAGGCCACCTTGTGCAAAGGTTGAGGCGAACGACCTTGATTGGCAGAAAACGACCAGTTCATTTCATCGTAGCCCGAGGCTGATGGCGAATCCTTGCTCGACAATTCCATGAAGATACGCGCATCAGGCATGTTCAACTTTGTCAGCAGACCTTGGATCTTCGCTTCGATCTTCGGCATGACATCTGCCCTAGACTTCGATAAAGCATGGCCTTTGGAATGGAGTGACTCTTGGGCCGTTCTCACCTTCTCTTCAGCATCCGCTATGCTTTGCTCCATGTTCTCGAACCTCTCCAGTTGAGATGCGATCTGATTTCGGATCTCTATCAGCTCACTTATGCCGGTAGCTCTGTGTTTTGACTTTAGGTGTTGGAATTCACTCATCCTATCGTCTAACTCCTTTAGTCTACCTGGCTCAAAATCAGATCCTGAAGCAAGCTGTTCTAGTTCGGATCGGATGTCATCCAATTCTATCTGAGAGCTTTCCACCCTCTCTTGCAACTGACTTACCCTCGAATCATATTTTGCCGCCGATGCAAGCGTTTGTCTCAATTGATCCAATAGATCGGATAAACCAGCTTCCATACTAAAGACTTGATCGGCTGCGCCTAGGGATTCGGTCACCTCTTCCGCATGCTGAAGGCGTTTCAACTCCTCCTCGATGACATCTTCTTCATTAGGATCCTCCAACCGAGCTGCCACCAACTCCTCCAGCAGGAAACGCTGGTAATCCATATCCTGACCAGAGGTCAGTTCTTTTTGTATCTCATCCAGGTCCCTCGAAGCCGACCTCCACTGGGCCAGTGATTCTCGGAATTCCTGTTTCACTTGTTTGTTCTCTGCGAAATGATCAACCAGGTCCAATTGGAATTGGGAGTCTCGCAGAAGAAGTGTATCGTTCTGAGAATGGATGTCAATCAAGCGCTGGGCAACTTGATTCATATCGGAGACCTTCGCAGGTGTATCGTTCACGAAGGCTCTGGATTTCCCTGAAGGCAGGATCTCTCTGCGAAGGATCGTGTCATCCGCATAGTCGAGTTCCAACTCATCAAAGAGCGGCTTTAAACCGTAATTGGTTAGTCTCACAGATAATTCAACTACGCATTTCTTCTCGGGATCAAGAGCTGATTTCAGGTCTGCTCTTTCACCTAAAGCGAGTCCCATTGCACCCAACAGGATAGATTTACCCGCGCCAGTTTCCCCTGTAATCCCAGAAAAACCAGAGCTAAAATCTATATCCAACTCTTGGATAAGGGCGTAATTTCGAATGTGTAGGTGTGTGATCATTCCTGCTTCGTTGCAGAACAAATATAGGAACTAGATCGTGCTTGTTTTGCTTCTCAGAGAGAGAATCAATTCTCCTCGAGGATAGCGTCATAATCAGAGCTACGAGGACCATCGATCGTTTGTAATATCTGCACTAGATCGCGGTTCTCCATGCTCGGTCCACCAGAGAAAATATTGATGATCTCATCGCTCTTCGCTTCCATGAAAAGCTGCACCAAGAAGGACCCTGGTCGGCGTTGGTGTACATCCCTAAGCGACATCAAGCTGTTCTTGATCTGCAGTTTGGCCGACTCTTGTTTGGATTGATCGTACATCTTATCCAATCCCAAGCGATGATACGTATAGAGTGTGTTTACAACTTGCGAAAAAGCTGGATTGAGCAGATTATCAACCATCCAATAGCGGTTCCTATTGCTTTCGAAAGACCTCCAACCTGTTGCTGTATTGTCGTTCTGAGCAGTAGCCGCAATCGATTGTGCGATGACATAATAGTCCTCCCCCGCTCCCGGTGCGTATGTATCGTGATCGAGTCCCATGATCACATAAGCATAGAAGGCTAAAATGGAGGTGAGATTGTTAAGTTGTTGATTTCGAATGAAATCTAGTGGCTGACCATCTCTGTATTCAAAACTGATATCCGTATCGATCCAGTTGAGAACTGGGCTTAGATAAGTGCTATTGTAGATTGGACGGCTGTAGTTTACTTGAAGCTGACCAGTGAAGCGCCCGTTTTGTTGATTGTATTCATTGATCGTGAAAACGAAGGAGCATTGTATGCGTTCTTCCGGCTGATATTCGTCCTCCGTCCACTTTCTGCCGTTCATGAACTCCTGCAGCTGCGTTTCGAGTCGGCTAAAGATCGATTTGTCCGTGATCTGAACTGCCGGGGCCTGTACCCGAACTGTAGCTTGTAGCTCCTGAGCGATGGAACTGTAGGAGAAAAGAGATAGAATGAAGAGCGTAAAGAGATTTCTAAGCATTTCGTGCGATGATCTTATCGAAGATGAATTGGGCTACTTCGCGTTTGGACATCAACGGAGATTCGTCCCGATTCTTATCTGAATCGAAGATAACCACTCTGTTCGTATCATGACCAAATCCAGCACCTTCGTGGCGCAGACTGTTCAATACGATCATATCCAGCTTCTTACGCTCGAGTTTATCCTGAGCATACTGTTCCTCGTTCTGCGTTTCGAGTGCAAATCCGATGAGAATCTGATCTTGAGTGCGCATCTTCCCAACTTCTGAAAGGATGTCCACGGTTGGAATGAGATCTATAGACCAGTTGTCTTTCGATTTCTTTTGTTTCTCGGCTATCTGTTCCTTCGGTTTATAATCGGATACGGCGGCACTGAGGATGATGATATCGGCATCGGATACACTAGAGGTAGTTGCCTCGAACATTTCTTGAGTAGACTCTACCCTTTGTACTTCGAGATTGACATGCTTCAACTCAACAGCGGAAGGGCCAAGTACCAATTTCACTGTAGCTCCAAGATCCAAGGCGGCTTCAGCGAGGGCTGCAGCCATCTTTCCGCTAGATCGGTTACCGATGAACCGAACTGCATCGATGGATTCGTAGGTAGGACCTCCATTGATCAGCACCCTTTTCCCGAACAGAGGTAGACCTTCGGCTAATTTCTTTTCTACGTAAGAGATGATATTCTCGGGTTCTGCCATCCTACCCTTGCCTTCCAATCCGCTGGCAAGCTCACCGTCTTCCGAAGGAATAACATGATTGCCAAAGGATTCCAGTTTATTCAGGTTCTCTTGATTGGCTGGATGCGAATACATGTCCAGGTCCATAGCTGGAGCCACGAAAACCGGACACTTTGCCGAGGCATAGGTTGCAGTAAGGAGATTATCACATTGACCCGAAGCCATCTTACTGATGGTGTTGGAGCTAGCCGGTGCGATGACAAAGACATCGGCCCATAGTCCTAATTCCACATGATTATTCCACACTTGCGCACCTGTGTCATCATTTGTGAATGAATCGAGTACGGGATTCTTACTCAATGTGGACAACGTCAATGGAGTAACAAAGTCCGATGCTGTAGGCGTGAGTATTACACGCACTTCAGCACCGGACTTGATCAAGAGTCGGACAAGGTGTGCCGACTTATAGGCTGCAATGCTGCCGGTTACGCCCAAAAGGACCTTCTTTCCCTGCAGCATACGTATAGATTTAGAAGATCTTCTTTACGTCCTCTGGATAACGTACGTGAACGTTCTTCTCCATCCACTCTTGCATAGCGAGGGCGGCTGGCTTTGGAAGACTTTCGTAGAAGCGAGATACTTCGATCTGCTCTTTGTTCTCAAAGATCTCTTCGAGGTTTTCGGAATGTGTAGCGAACTCCTCAAGCTTTTCATGAAGCTCCTCACGGATCTCGTCATTGATCTGATCAGCACGGCGTGCGATCATTACGAGAGCTTCATAGATATTCTCTGTAGGAGCATCTACTTCATTCAAATTGCGTGTAACTGTTGTACGCGCTGCTGGGCTTTTCTTATAATCCATCAAGCAACTGATTTACCGTTCAAAAACTCTTCTATCTTCTCAATCGTTTCATCGGCCTTACTTCGGAATTCACTTTCCGGATAAGCTCTAATGAAATCGAGATATGCCGTTTTAGCCTCGCGATAACGCTCCGGCTGTTTGTCTAATATACTGTTCTCTGCCAACAAGTAAGCACTGCGCAATTTATAGAACATGGCTTCCTCGCGATACTTGGTATCCGGGAAGTCGTTCAATGTGATCGCAAAAGCGGTAAGTGCAGCTTGGTATCTTCTCGTGTGGTAGTACTGATAAGCGATGTTATAGCTCTTTCTTTCCAATTTCGCTCGGAGTTCATCGATCATCTCATTCGACTCTGTGATGTACGGAGAACCGGGGTGAGTATTGATGAAAAGTTGAAGCTCATTAACTGCTTTGTATGTGTAGGCTTGGTCCAAACTCCATTTTGGAGCCTCCAAGTAGTAACATTTTGCAGCTAAAAAAGCGGCCTCTTCGGCACCTGGGTGCGTTGGGAAGGTCTGCGCAAACTCTTTGAAATAATATCCTGCGAGAATGTAGTCTTCCAGCTCGTACAACGTCTTGCTGTAATATAAGAACACCTCTCTACCTCGAGATGAACCCTTATATAGGTCTGTCAAGCTCTTGAAGATGGTCAGTGCATAGTTGTACTCACCATTGTCGTAATACTCTACAGCCTTCTGGAACTTGTAATCGAGATCCGTGCTTTTCAGCACGCGCTGATATTCACCGCAACTCGTCAGTAACAGAGTTATGGTCAAGAGAAATAATATGCCGCTTTTTCGAAACATCCCGCAAAAGTAGTGGAAATACATCAACGTGTAAAGCCCAAATTTCGTTTGTAACGGAGTTAACGTTTTTTAAACGCTACTTTACTTATCACTTATTTCGGCTCACACCCCTCCACCACTGCTCTATACGGTCTACGACCTGATGTGGATCGGCAATCTCTATTGGATCTGATGTTTTATCGATCGCCTCTACAATGGCAGCCCTTAAAGGGATTTGAGCTAATGCAGGAAGTACGGAAACACCGAATTCCTCCAAGGCCGCTGCGTTGCACCATTGTTCATATTGACCACCAATTGGCATAACTACGAGTGGAATGCCTAGGTACAAACATTCAGATGGCAATTCAAAACCGGCACTGCATACCACCGCCTTCGCCTGCAGGAGCTGATGCTTGAATTCCTCCGAATCGATGGGATTCCAGATGATATTATCGGCTTTACGGGCATGTTCAGCATTCCTGTGGAATACCCTAAATCGATAAGGAAGCACGGCAAGCACCTTCCTCAATCGCACCACATCAAAAGCTGGAAGGTAGACAACGATCTCCTTTCCAGGTTGCCACTTTACACCTTTGAATTTACCGTCGATCAGCGGAGGCAGAATGTCATCTGAATAAGCGCGGTAATGAAACCCCACGGCATCCTTCACAGGCGCGTATCTCTGCATGATCACCTTACCTATCGGCATAAACCGCTTCGTCTTTGGCGTGTCTTCGTGTAGGACCGCCGCTTGATGACTCACTCCAAGGATTGGGACCTTTCGCTTTCTAGCTGCTCTGAAGGATATGCTTTCGTAATCATTCAAAATGAAATCATAGTCCTGAACAGGGATCCGCTTGATCTCTCTTGAAATATTGCGAGGATTATTGACCAGGAAGGTCTTCAACAGATCGATCTTACCGTCCCCACTGTACTCCAGTGTAATTCCTTCGCCCGTAAACACAGGATCCACGGGGAGTTTTACATCACTGTTGGGCCCAACCAACGCAAGGTCGACGTCGAATTTTTCTATCAAGGCTGGATATAAAGCTCGTGCTCTGGAAACATGACCATTGCCCGTGCCTTGAATGGCGTATAGGATCTTATCTCGCTTCAACTATCGTTTGTTCTTTAAGAAGTTCGGCTAAGATAGATTTAGGACTTGCATCGATGAGGGCATCTTCGTGCTCTTTTTCCTTTACGGAAAGGTCGTGCTGGTAGAGGCTCCACTTGCCTTTATTGTACTCCAAGGCGGTGCAATTCTCGACCCAATCGCCACTATTCAAATACGTTGTTTTGCCGTGCTTTAATTCAATATCCCTCATTTGAGGTTGATGAATGTGACCACAGATCACATAGTCGTAGCCTTGGTCGACCGCCAATGTAGCTGCCGTTTCTTCAAAATCACCGATGTACTTGACCGCTTTCTTCACCGAATTCTTGATCTTCTTCGAGAGACTGAACTTCTCCCGGCCCATTTTTTCTAGTACGAAATTCATCCATCGGTTAATGAGAATGAGCAAATCATAACCCCAGCCACCGAGTTTAGCGATCCATTTTGCGTTTTGGATACTAGCATCGAAGATATCCCCATGGAACATCCACGTCTTCTTCCCATCCATGTCTAATACAAGCTTATTTCGAAGATGGATATTACCCATATCGTAATTGGCAAACCGTCGAAGTAGTTCGTCGTGATTACCTGTGAGATAATAGATCTTGGTCCCCTTGCTTGCCATGTGCAGCAAGCGTTTGAGTACACGCATGTGTGATTTGGGAAAGTACCGTTTTCTGAAATTCCATATATCCACGATATCGCCATTCAAAACAAGCGTTCGTGGTTTAATACTTCTAAGGTATTGATGGAGCTCTTTGGCGTGGCATCCGTAGGTTCCGAGGTGAACATCGCTGATCACAACGGTATCGATGAGTCGCTTTTTCATTGCTCAAGGTTTGAACAAAGAAAGAGCACCACTCTTACCTCGGCGTTAAAGCCAAATGAAGAAAAACAGAAATTCTTAGCGTGTTAAGCGCTGGGTTTCGGACTCCAATTTCATGTAAAGATCGTTGGAAATAGGCCACAGCGGCAAGCGGAGCGTGTCGCCACAAACACCACGCTGCTTTAACACAGCCTTAATACCGCCTGGATTTCCTTCAGCGAATAGCAATCTGGTAACTTGGAACAACTGGAAATGCTTTTCTCGAGCCGACTCCATCTTACCTGCCAATGCCTCGCGTACCATCTCTGTGAAGATCTCCGGATAACCTTGTCCGCTTACCGAGATCACGCCATCACCGCCATGAGCAACAATCGCAAAGGTCAAATTATCTTCACCACTGATCACCGCAAAGCTCTCTGGGCGATGTTGAATGATCTCCATTACTTGGTCGAGATCACCGGAAGCTTCCTTAACAGCAACGATATTTTCGAAATCCTTCGCCAATCGCACCGTAGTTGAAGCACTCATGTTTGATGAGGTCCTGCCCGGAACGTTATAGAGGATCACTGGAACGGGTGATACCTCTGCTATAGCCTTGAAGTGCTGATATATCCCCTCTTGAGTTGGCTTATTGTAATATGGACTAACGGAAAGGAGTGCATCAACTCCTTCTGGAATGCCTGATTCGATCTGCTCAACGACCGCTGCGGTGTTGTTACCGCCAAGGCCCATCACGACAGGTAATTTACCTTGATTCGCCTCGATCACGGTGTGCACCACATCAAGTTTTTCCTCTGTATTCAATGTTGCGCTTTCACCAGTGGTTCCGAGGACCACCAAGTACTCCACTCCACCGTCTGTGCAATGCTTGACTACATTAGCGAGTCCCGTATGGTCGACTGAACCATCTTCGTTGAATGGCGTAACAAGCGCTACTCCTGTACCTGTGAATTTATGCGACATTTCGAATCTTATTTAGCCACTCCTCCATTTCTTCGAGGAGTTCATTCCATTTTCTATTTCCCAACTTGAGCTGTAGATCGAAGTGCGAGTGCTCCGCATCCTGTGGTCCGACATATACAGCCGTTTGGACCATGTGAGGCAAGAAATCATAGATCCCACCTTCCATCTTGCAAAGGTGCAAAACAACATCGTATTCACGGTTGATGAAGCCATTAAAATCAGCACTGTTTGGAATGCCTTTCCAATTGGTCTCATTCTTATAGAGGGTGTTGTGAATGCGCAAAGATTCGCGTTTCTTCGACATTCGTTCCGTTGAAAAACGATAAATGTGAATGTGCTTCCCCTCGTGCTCCCAGCGCTTGAGAACTTCTTTTACTTCATCAAGTCGCCTCTCGTCTTCGGATGCTATCAGGATAGCTATCACCTTCGCCTTTTCCCAACCGTGGAATGGAAGGCGTTCAGGAGCTGAATTCCTTACTTTCTTGAGCCAATATTTCCTTCCTACAATCATACCCCTATCATTTGGTCAAAGTCATCCTCTCCAATAATGCTCACCCCAAGCTTCTCCGCTTTCTCCCGCTTACTTGGGCCCATCCCTTCACCAGCAATGATATAAGAGGTCTTTCCAGAAACCGAAGAAGCCACCTTTCCTCCGTTCAACTCGATCACCTTCTTCAAATCGTTCCTTTCGTACCGCTCGAAAACACCAGAAACCACAAACGTCAATCCAGCCAGTTTATCGCTCGCACCTTCCTCTTCTTCCAACTCCATTTGGAGTCCGTATAACTTAAATCTATCGATGATATCAACATTCTTATCATCTTGAAAATAAAGAAGTAAGCTATCGGCGATACGTTCGCCGATCTCATCCACTTCCAGAAGTTGTTCTTTCGAAGCAACCCTGAGCTCATCCATTGATCTGAATGCCTTTGCAAGCTTCTTGGCCACCGTTTCACCTACATACCGAATACCTAAACCAAAAAGGAACCGTGGAAATGGGATTGCCTTACTTTTTTCAATACCCTTTAGCATATTCTCCACCGACTTCTGAGCAAATCGGTCGAGTGGCAAGAGTTGATCTTCTGTCAATGTGTACAGGTCAGCAGCATTTTCGATCAATCCCTTTTCAAAGAGCAACTGAACGGTCTCGCTTCCCAGGCCATCAATATCCATCGCCTTTCTAGAGATGAAGTGCTCTACCTTTCCGCGTTGTTGTGGCGGGCAATACAATTGATTTGGACAATAATGCTGAGCTTCCCCTTCTTGTCGCTGTAGTTTTGTACCACACTCTGGACATTCAGTAATGTATTGGATCGGCTTGGCGTCGCTATCTCTTGCGGAGACATCTACCCCAACGATCTTTGGAATGATCTCTCCGCCCTTCTCTACATAGACCATATCATGCTCATGTAGGTCGAGTTTCTCTATTTGGTCCTTGTTATGAAGAGAGGCGCGTTTAACGGTTGTTCCAGCTAGAAGAACGGGCTCTAGATTCGCCACGGGCGTAATTGCCCCTGTCCGTCCAACTTGATAGGTCACCTTCCTCAATCGGGTTCGGGCCTGCTCAGCTTTGAACTTGTAGGCCATGGCCCATCGAGGTGACTTGGCGGTATACCCCAGCACCTCCTGGTCGGCGTAACGATTCACTTTCACCACAACTCCATCTATCTCAAACGGAAGGTTATTTCGCTCTGTATCCCAGTAGTTTATGAACTCAAAGATCTCGTCGGCCGATCTCGCCTTGCGGATGTAGTTCTTCTCAGGAGTGGGTGTCTTGAACCCCCACTTCCTCGCTTCCAGAATGCTGTCGTAGTGGTTATCAAAGCGTTTATCTCCGGTTATGACGAAATATAGGAAGATATCCAGACCTCTTTCGGCAACGATGCTCGAGTCTTGCATTTTTAAGGTTCCAGACGCGGAATTCCTTGGATTCGCGAATGTATCCAAACCCTCAGCCTCTCTTTGCTCATTCATTCTCTGAAAGGCATCCAAAGGCATGAAAATCTCACCTCGTATCTCGAACTCTTCGGGAACATCTTTTGTACGAGTGCTCATCGGTACGCTACGGATGGTCCTCACATTTGGTGAAACGTCATCACCCTTCGTTCCATCCCCTCTAGTTAAAGCTTGGGCAAACCGACCGTTTTGATAGGTGACTCCGATCGCGACGCCATCATACTTCAGCTCACAAACGAACTCTACATCCTCTCTTTCGAGTCCTTTTTTCACCCTTGTGATAAAATCATCTACCTCTTCTCTTGAGTATGTATTGCCCAAACTGAGCATAGGGCGCTTGTGTTCGACCGTTGGAAAATCCTTGGTGACCTGCCCGCCTACTCGTTGAGATGGCGAATTGGGGTCGGCCATTTCAGGATGCTTTTGCTCGAGTTGGATCAACTCTTCGAGCAACCTGTCGAATTCACGGTCGGAAATAGTAGGCTCATCAAGCGTGTAGTAGCGGTAATTGTGCTCTTCAAGCCCTTTGCGCAGTTCGAGGATGCGGTTCTTATCGTCGGACATTTGATGTCGTTTTTCTGGACGTAAAAATGCGGAAATTGGTCGGCATGCTGAAAATACTATGACGAAATTGAAGCGATAATTCTCGGCCTTCCTGTAATATCCTCAATGGCACGGACTTGCTCCCAACCCTTCGACCTCATTAGCTCTGCAACAGCATGAGTGTGATCGACATGACATTCGAAATATACGGAGGGTCTGTTCTTCATCTGTAAGCCGAGATCGGCAATACGCCGATAGAACAACAACGGATCCTCATCGGGCACGAATAAGGCCTGATGTGGTTCGTATTTCACCACGTGATCGTGCATAGACGCTGACTCTTTTTCCTCGATGTACGGTGGATTGCTTACGATCACATCCCACTCTAAATCACCTGAAAAACCACTAGACAGAACATCTGAGTGATACCACTCTATATCTACACCTATCGATACCGCGTTCTCTTTCGCTATTTCCAAGGCTGCATTCGAAATATCCATTCCACCTATCCTCAGATCTGGTCGAGCAAATTTCAAACTGATGGGAATACAACCCGACCCTGTGCCTACATCGAGAATGGAGGAGTTGACCTCTGTATCCTCCAAAACAACATTGACCAGGTCTTCCGTTTCGGGTCGAGGAATGAGCACGTCCTTCGATACCTTAAACTTATGGTCCATGAAATAAGAATACCCTATGATATATTGAATAGGCTCTGCGTTGAGAAGCCTTTGCAACACTTCTTCATCGTCGATCGCAACCTCTTTATCCATCATCAGTAACCAATCGAGGCGTTGAACACGGTGCACTTCTTCCAGCCAGAGCATGAAGATCTGCTTTACTTCGCGAGCGTCGTATAACTCGTGCAAAGTGCTTGTCCATTTATCTTGAAGTGCTCTTCCAGTCATCGGCTCAAAGATATTCCTTCCGTGAGAATAGATGCCGATTTCAACATGCTATGTACCTTTGAATTGTGGAGCACGAAAAGTACATGCAACGTTGTATTGAACTCGCCCTTTTGGGTTTGGGCAGGACAAATCCTAATCCTATGGTGGGTGCGGTGATCGTGGAGAATGGCGAGATCATTGGCGAAGGCTGGCATCGAAAGGCTGGGGAGCCACACGCTGAGGTCAATGCTATTGAATCCGTATCGGATAAGTCCAGGCTCAAGAATGCTACTATTTATGTCAGTCTCGAACCTTGCGCTCACTATGGAAAAACTCCTCCGTGTGCTTTGCGTATCCTTGAAGAAGGCATTTCGAAAGTAGTGGTTGGAACGCGAGATCCACACAAGGCCGTATCAGGCAAAGGCATAGACATGATGCGCGAGAAAGGAATTGAGGTAATGGTGGGTATTCTGGAAAAGGAATGTCAGGATCTCAACAAGGCCTTCTTCACGTTTCACAAAGAAAACCGTCCCTATGTGGTGCTAAAGTGGGCCCAATCTACCGAAGGATACATTGCTCCTTTGCCTAGCATGAGAGTGGAAAATGAACCAGCCTGGATCACGGGTTCAAAGACCAAACAACTCGTTCATCGCATGCGGGCGCAGGCGGATGCTATTTTAGTTGGTGGCAAGACGGTAGTAACGGACAACCCCTCGCTCACAACTCGACTTTGGGACGGAAAGGATCCCCTTCGTATCGTTTGGACCGATAGGCCGATCGACCAGCGGAATGATGTAATGAGTGATGGCGGCAAAACATGGGTAATAGGTCCGAACGCTTCTGAGTATGGCTATAAACTGCCCATAGAATCATGGGATGTGCACTCAACATCTGAACTACTATTCGAACTTTTTGAAAAGGGGGTCATGAGCCTAATGGTTGAGGGCGGCCCACAAACCCTAGAGAAGTTCATTGCGAATGATCTGTGGGATGAGGCCTATGTCCTTACTGGAAAGAGATCGTTCAATGATGGACTTCCAGCTCCAAAGCTTACAAACGCAAACTTTAAGGAAATGTATGTCGTGGATGACGACATCTGGCAAAGATTCGAGCACCTATGATGTACATCATTCTGAGCATTCTCTGCTCGACGATCATCTTCATACTCTTCAAACTATTCGGTAAATACGATGTCAACAACCTTCAAGCAATTGTTGGCAACTACTTCATTGCAGGCGTTTTAGGGTGGCTTCCTTACATTCAAACTTCCAATGCCCCAAACATCATAGAATGGAGTATCTGGCCACTTCTTATAGGCTTCATGTTCATTACGCTTTTTCAGCTGATGGCCAAGATCACGCAAGAAAGAGGAGTGAATGTAGTTTCGGTTACGGTGAAGATGTCGGTGATGATCCCCATCCTTTCCGGTATATTGATCTACAACGAAACCATAACTAATTGGAATGCTATAGGTATCGCATTGGCATTACTTGCTGTGTATGCTATCAACAAACCGAGACCAGGTACTGTGAGGACCACGGGGTCAGCTTGGATCGGTCCTGCCATTCTTTTCATCGGTAGTGGTTTACTGGATGCATTCTTAAAAGTGATCAAGGAGGATTTCGTTGCACCTGATAATCTGGGAGCCTTTACGAGCACCGCGTTTGCTATTGCGGGAGTGCTTGGGGTGCTATTCGTGATCTTCAGGATATACATCAAACGGGATCTCAACTGGAGTCCAAAAAGCTGGATTTGGGGCTTAGCCTTGGGAATCCCGAATTATGGAAGCATCTATTTCCTATTGAAGGCCCTTGATGGGAAGATACCCAGTGCGGTCCTCTTCCCTATCAATAACGTAGGGATCGTTGGATTATCTGCGGTGGTAGCCTTAGCCCTCTTCAAAGAGCGCATCACTACATGGAAACTTTTGGGATTGATTTTCGCAGGTATTGCCATTGTATTAATGAGTTTGAGCTGATGAGTGAGGAAAAGGATACGTTCAATACAATCAAAAGAGAGAAAACCTCACTTTTTAAGGACAGAGGGAGTAAGTTCTATGGGTATGTCTTCCCCATGGAGACCGAAGAACAGTTCAAAGAGCGCTTGGAGGAGATAAAGAAAGAACACCATCAAGCGAGGCATCATTGCTATGCATTTCGGATCAACCCTGATAATGAATACCACAGGGCAAATGATGATGGAGAACCTTCGCATTCAGCAGGTACTCCCATTCTTCACGCCCTGCTATCGGCAGAGGTGATCAACGTCGGCGCGGTGGTGGTGCGGTACTTTGGCGGAACAAAGCTGGGCGTATCTGGACTGATCAATGCCTATCGATCAGCTGCGGAAATGGCATTGAATGACGCGTTAATTGTAGAGCGGGTGATCGAGGAGAAATGTATCGTAACCACCGATTATCAACAACTTAGTTCCGTACTGCAGATACTTGAGAAAAGTAGCGCCAGGATCATTGAGCGCAAAATGGAATATGATTGCGAGTTTGACATTCGAATAAGGAGGTCGGAGTTGGAAATGTTAAGATCGAACCTTCTTACGCTCGAAAATGTTAAATTTGTAGGTGAAATCCGACACAGGTAAATCTATGCTAGCTATACGAACTCGACTTACCGCACTTATTTGTGTATTGCCATTTCTCGGTTTTGCTCAGAAACATGAGCATCACGGAGACCTTCCCACCTACTCTCATCCGATCATGCAGAGAGATGCCATTCAATGGTACGGTGGTTTCAAAGTCGAGGATGATGCGGTTAAGGAGATCACCACACATCTCTATGCAAAGCACACTGAATGGGTCGGTTCTACGATCGTATCTGAAGACATTATCACTAGTCCACAAGCTACCTACTATCACTTTTCTCAATTCGTTGGTGGTCAGCGTATCTTCGGTACGGATGCGGTGGTACAGGTGGACAACTCGGGCACGGTTCGGTTTATCACCAGTAACTTTTATCCTACAAATTCCGTTGATGGTCACCCATTGATGGAAAATGGGAATCCGATAAGTGCGAATGACTTCCTTACCGAGCCTCAAAGAGGTGTATGGTTCTACAATGGACAAAAGCTCGTTCCGGCGATCCGTCAGGTCTATCAAGATCATTCCAACTTCAGGGAATTTATCACAGATGCTAATGGTGTAATCATTTGGGAAAGAGATCTCAACCTATACAATGATACTACTGTCAATGTGAAGGTATTCGATCCAGATCCACTAACCTCACTACGTGTCACTTACGGAGCGCCTTACGTTGATGGTGGTGATGGTAATACGAACAACCTTGATCCTGAAAGGGTAGATAGAACGGTTACGGCGACCTATCAAAATGGAACATTCTCCCTCACTAATAGCTATGTGAACATCCGTGATTTTGATTCACCAACGTTTGCACCTGCTACAGAATCTTCGCCGAACTTCATTTACAGCAGATCTGACAATCGTTTTGAGCAGGTCAATGCCTTCTATCATTTGACTGCCTATCAATTGTATATGCAGTCCATCGGTTTCAATCTAGTAAACTACCGAATTGATGTTGATGCCAATGGCTGGAGTGGCGCGGATCAATCTTCTTTCAGTAGAGGAACTAATCCGCCTAGCCTCCGTTTTGGAGAAGGTGGTGTTGATGATGCAGAAGATGCAGATGTGATCCTCCATGAGTACGGTCATGCAATGAGTCACAGTGCTAGTCCTAATTCAAATATGGGAACCGAAAGAGGTTGTCTTGATGAAGCCTTTGGTGATTATGTAGCCGCGAGTTACAGTCGCGGTGTTGATTCCTACGGCTACGCTCGTGTATTCTCTTGGGATGGACACAATGAATTCTGGCCTGGGCGTATGGCTAGCAACACGAACAACAAGAACTATCAACAATTATCCTTCTTCAGCCTGTATACGCATACGGATATATGGTCATCTGCTCTTATGGAGATCTGGGGCAAGATTGGGAAGGAGAAAACAGACAAGGTCGTTTATGAAGGTGCTCATGGCTTCGCGTCTAACATGACCATGCCACAGGCTGCGATGTTGATTGTTTCGGCAGATAGTATTCACCATGGCGGAGCCAACGTACAGCCTATTTGGGAGGCGTTTGTCAATCATGGGATCCTACCGGCAAATGACATCAGCACTGGAGAGAATGATCTAGATTCAGATGTACTATTCTATAATATCTATGAATTTTCAAGGGGCGGCGAACTTCAAGTTAGCTTGAATGTGAATAGGAAATACGCGTATAGGTTGATCGACATGACTGGAAGGATCATCAGCAATGGTAGTATTGATGACAGAACCTCGCGATGGACATATTCAAGTGCGGGTCTTCGCAGCGGAGCATATGTGGTGATGCTGACGGATGACCAGGGAAATGTATACCATCAAAAGGTCACTCGCCTTCGTTAAAATGTGGGCCAAAAATATTTTGAACAGACCTCGGTGCACGCCGAGGTTTTTTTGTGGCGATATCTACAAAAACGAGAATCACCTTTCCTGTGTTGAGCAGCTCACCGTCCTCATCGAAGATCTCGTGTTCGAAGGTGATGCGCGTGTCGGGCATTTCTGAGATAGTGGTAACGACCTTCAGATGATCGTCGTATTTGGCTGGACGTTTGTAGTTGCATTCGAGTCGGACTACCGGAAGCATGGTTCCCTCCTCCTCTAATTCGCGGTAACTCATACCGAGTTCACGTAGCAATTCTACTCGGCCAACCTCATAGTACTGAGCGTAATTGCCGTAATATACAACCCCCATTTGGTCCGTTTCGCTATATCGCACACGGACTGAGGTTTCATTCGTAACCATACTGTCTGATTATTAACAAGTTCCCGCAAAAACACTGTGATTCAGAGCGACACACTCCGCCAAGAATATTAGGCTAAAAAACTTAAAAGTCAAGTGCAATTAGGCTTTTTTAATAACTTTTTTGTTCACACATTTGCTCGTGGTAGAACGCGCGAGTCATATCTCGACTGGAGACAACGTGTGTAGACCAATATTAACTTACTAACTACCTAATTTCTATCGATGGACAGAACCGCTGAAACCGTCTGGGATGGTTGTCTTGAATACATAAAGGACAACATCAATAGTCAAGTATTCAAGACGTGGTTCTTGCCTATCAAGCCTCTGAAGCTTCAAGGTGTAGTATTGACGATCCAAGTTCCGAGTAAATTCTTTTACGAATGGTTGGAGGAGCATTACATCAAGTTGTTGAAATCGGCTATTACGAGAGAGCTAGGCGACGATGCCAAGTTGGTTTACAGCATCGTTATGGAGAATACTTACGGCAACAGCAATCCACACACCGTAAAGATTCCCAGCACGAATAGAGGACCGATCAGGAATCCAAAGGTATCAATGCCAGTGGAGATCGGCGGGAATGACGGGATACGCAACCCTTTCGTCATTCCTGGTTTGAAGAAAGTACACGTCGAATCGCAACTCAATCCGAACTACACCTTCGAGAGTTTTATTGAAGGAGATTGCAACCGACTAGCTCGATCTGCAGGTTATGCCGTATCGAACAAACCGGGAGGAACTTCTTTTAATCCTCTATTGATCTATGGTGGAGTTGGCTTGGGTAAGACTCACCTGGCTCACTCAATTGGAATTGAGATCAAAGACAGGTATCCAGAGAAGACCGTATTGTACGTATCTGCTGAGAAGTTTACTCAACAGTTCATTGACTCGATCCGCAACAACACTAAGAACGACTTTGTGCACTTCTATCAAATGATCGATGTTTTGATCATTGATGATGTTCAGAGCTTTAGTGGAAAGGAAAAGACACAAGACGTGTTCTTCGAGATCTTCAATCACCTTCACCAGCATGGTAAACAGGTGGTATTAACGTCAGATCGCGCTCCTGTTGACCTCCAAGGCATGGAGCAACGTCTATTATCTCGCTTCAAGTGGGGTTTGAGCGCCGACCTCCAGAAGCCGGATCTCGAAACGCGGATCGCCATACTTCGAAAAAAGCTATTTACCGATGGCATTGAGATGCCAGATGACGTTATCGAATACCTCGCCTACTCGATCAACAGCAATGTTCGTGAATTGGAAGGCGCATTGATTTCACTCCTTGCACAATCGAGCTTGAACAAGAAGAAGATCACTGTTGACCTCGCCAAGCAGATGATCGATAAGTTCGTGAAGAACACCACTCGCGAGATCTCGATCGACTTTATCCAAAAGGTAGTATGCGACTACTTCGATATGCCGATGGAACTATTGAAATCGAAGACCAGAAAGAGAGAGATCGTACAAGCCCGTCAGCTTACTATGTTCTTTGCAAAACAACTGACCAAGAACTCATTAGCAACGATCGGTGCTCAATGTGGTAATAAAGATCACGCTACCGTGCTTCACGCATGTCGCACGGTGAACAACCTCGCCGAAACGGATAAGCGATTCAGAACCTATGTCGATGATCTGAAGAAGAAATTGACATTGGCTTAGGTACCCCTATCAAGAATTAAAAAGCCTCGTCTACTTTGACGGGGCTTTCTTATTTATGGTCTCGACATTTTGAATTACCTTCATTACTCTCATCCAAATCGATCAGAATGAAGATACTTATGGTTTGCCTTGGCAACATTTGTCGTTCGCCAATGGCCGAAGGAATTTTACGAAGCAAAGCAGAAGGAACATCCATTGAGGTAGACTCCGCTGGCACTGCAGCCTATCACGTTGGGGAGAACCCCGACCCAAGAGCTGTGATGACCGCTCGTAAGCACGGAGTGAAGATCGATCAATTGGTGGGTAGACAATTTACGGTTGAAGACTTTGACAACTTCGATCTGATCTATGTAATGGATGACTCCAACAAAAAGAATGTTTTGAGTTTGGCTCGTGATGAACGCGATGTGGCCAAGGTTTCCCTCTTACTCGACGAAGCGGAAGATCTGCCTGCCGGCATGGAGGTGCCAGATCCTTATTATGGAGGTGACCAAGGCTTTGAAGATGTATTTAGCATGATCTCACGGGCCTCAGATGCTATTGTTAAGAAACACGGATGACCGACGAACAACCTGACATTCCAGCTGCTCCACTCTACCTGATCCCTTCTCGGATCGCAGACATTGAGCCTTTAGAAGTGCTCCCCCTTTCGATAAAGAAGGTAGTGGACTCCATTGATCATTACATTGTTGAAAGCGAGAAAAATGCGCGGGAATTCATTAAGAGGGTCTACCCTTCTAAATCTCAGCCATCCATACACCTAGAGATCTACAATCAGTATACCGAGAGTGCTGAAATCCCGAATCTGCTCAAGCCATGTCTGGAAGGATTTCCAACGGGACTGATCTCCGATGAAGGTGCTCCGGCCCTAGCGGATCCAGGAGCCGACCTGATCTTAGCTGCTCATCAAATGGGAATACGCGTGATCCCCATGGTTGGGCCCTCAGCAGTTATGTTAGCACTCATGGCCTCGGGCATGAATGGAAGTCAATTTACCTTCCATGGCTTTCTTTCTCAACAACCATCCACACGTAAGAAGAATCTAAAGACTATGGAGCGCAGAGCTCTGAGAGGCGAAACACAGATCTTTTTCGAATCGCCCTTAGGGAATAATGAACTTCTGGCCGATGTTCTCTCCGTTTGTGAGGATGAAACACTCTTGTGCATTGCCACTTCGATTACAGCTCCTACGGAGAGTATCCTTACACAGACCATAGCTGATTGGAAGTCTGATTCTCCCGAATTGAACAAGGCTCCCACCGTATTCCTATTGGGTAGTCAGGAGGTCAATAAAACGAGTTCAGAAGCATGAACGGACTCGACCCAATGATCCTTGAGAAACTCGTACAGCACAAAATGCCCTTTGGCAAGTATAAAGGCACACTTCTATCCGATCTACCCGTTTCCTATTTGGAGTGGTTCGATCGCAAAGGCTTTCCCACTGGAAAACTGGGAATGCAGTTACAAACGGTGTTGGTGATCAAATCCAATGGTCTTCAGCACATACTCACCGAATTGAAAGCTAGGAATAGATCGGTTTCAAAGTAGCTGAATTAGTCCGACCTTTGCATCATGTCATACATCGAGGATACTATTTGCGCATTGGCTACACCCCCAGGCATGGGAGCTATTGGCGTAATTCGACTGAGCGGTCCAAAGTCCATTGAGATCGCAGAGTCCATTTATTCTAGCCCAAATAAGAACAAGTCACTCCTCGATGCCAAGGGACAAACCCTTCACTTTGGTGCTGTAAGGGATGGCGATGACCTCGTTGATGAAGTGCTCATCTCCTTATTCCGCGCACCCCACTCCTACACGGGTGAAGATGTGATCGAGATCAACATCCACGGTTCCACTTTCATTCAGCGCAAAATGATGGAGTTGTTGGTCCGAAAAGGCGCCCGACCCGCACGAGCAGGAGAATTCACGCTGCGAGCGTTTGGCAATGGGAAAATGGACCTTTCTCAGGCTGAAGCAGTTGGTGATCTGATTGCCAGTGAAAGTGCTGCAGCCCATCAGGTGGCCATGCATCAAATGAAAGGCGGCGTACGTAGAGAAGTCTCCAAATTACGTCAGGAGCTGATCGACTTTGCCTCTATGATAGAACTGGAGCTCGACTTTGGAGAAGAGGATGTGGAATTTGCGGATAGGGATCGCTTGCATGAACTACTGAATGCTGTACAAACCACAGTAACCCGACTTATTGGCTCTTTCTCACTAGGAAACGCCATCATTGAAGGCATTCCAGTTGCTATTGTTGGTGCACCCAATGCAGGCAAAAGCACCTTGTTGAATGCACTTTTGCAGGAAGAAAGGGCTATTGTAAGCGCGATAGCTGGCACTACCCGCGACACGGTTGAAGACGAGATCCACTTGGGTGGATTGACCTTTCGCTTCATTGATACAGCAGGTTTGAGAGAGGCTACGGACGAGATCGAGCGAATAGGCATTGAACGCAGTTACGCAAAGATCGAACAGGCCAAGGTTGTCTTGTATCTCTTTGATGTTCAAGACATCAACATCGATGAAGAGCAGGAAAGGATCAAAGCTATCCAGGAGAAAGCTGGCAATAAGCCAGTTATTGTGATCGCCAACAAGATTGACAAGGTCTCCGATAGCACAAGCTATGATGCTCTTCCAATCGATGTACACCTTTCGGCGAAAGAACGGAGCGGTCTAGAAAAGTTGGAAGAACTGCTTCTCAGCACCGTTGAGCTCAAAGGCTTAAACAACCATGACACGGTGATCACCAATACACGTCACTATGAGGCCCTCATTCGTACTCAAGAGGACGTTGATCGCATCAGGAATGGCATTAACACTGGTCTAAGTGGTGATCTTGTGGCCTTCGATATCCGCCAGGCACTTGCCCATTTAGGTGAGATCACGGGCGAGATCACTACGGATGACCTGTTGGGGAATATTTTCGCGAATTTTTGTATCGGGAAGTAACCACCACAAAACAAACATCTAGAAAACATAATAAAAACTACTATTCATCCCCTTTATTACGTGTTTTTGTTTACAACAAGGACACTATTTACTTTGTGATGTTCTACGTTTATTCGGTACAAATTTGTACCTTCATTGTACCTTAATACATTCTGTAGGGCTTACTTGTATCTCAAAGTGTTTTTGAGGAAATTGTGGCACACATAGACACATAATGACACGCTAAGGCACATAAAGGCACAAAATGAGTAGTAACATTAAAGTAAAACGGATTTGTCAGCATTGCAGTAAGGAATTTACGAAACCCAATCTTTCAGTTTCTTGTAGGAGTAATGATTCATCAATTGTTCCATTGTTGAAGTCCCTACAATAGTCCAAAAACTTGCTTGAGTTTGAATTCCCTTGTTTGTCGCTTTGTTTTAAATGCGCTGTAATATTTTTAGAGAAAGGCCTGGCTAATTCGCTTAGTGAAATTGCATTTGTTTCTTTTTCAATCAATTCCAAAAGACTTTTTGCAAATGCAAATTTGTAGGTAGCTGAATTCTTCCCAAACAGAATTAAGGCTCTCCATTGAGACTCTAAACTTGGATCATTTATTTGGAATTCAGTCATTGGTCTTATTTGACAATCTAACTATTTCAAACACCCCAACCTTGATCTTGTAGTTGCTGGATGTTCACGGCATTTAACTTAAAACCCTCTTTTACGCCTTTTCCTTTTCTAGCTCAGAAAGACGGAATAACTTTTTATCCTTTAAAAATACCACATGCTTAAATGACATTACTGTGTCATCGCCGATGCTGCTAAAATCAATTTTTCTTTCTTGTAATTCCTCACGTATCGCCCATAGATATCCTTGTCGAGCAACACCAAAAGCACGAACTCCAACTGCACCATTAAATCTATCAATTAATTCACTATCAGACAATTGAGCTAACTCGGCTTTAAATTCTAAAAAATAGTCTTTCGCAACTTTCATGGCTTATTTCCAATTATCAGTTCATGATTTAATTGTTTGAAAAACCTCTACTCCTTGCTCCAGTAACTCTTGGATCTCTTCCATCCTCATTTCTTCGCTGAGGTACAAGGCTTTCTCTTTCTGCCAATTTTTACAGTCCACGTGCCAGGCGTAGGTTGAGTTGTAGCTTAACCACTCCGTTTCCCAAAGGGCACCGCCATACCTAGTTACGGCTACAAAATCATCAGATTGCTCTTGTTCATCATCATAACTAAGCCCTGCTCCAATGAGAGCATCAATATCGAATTCATCGAAATTCATTCTGGCAAGGCAAATCAGCTCATCATCTTCTTGGCTTGTATCGTTCTCCCCTACTTTCCAATCCATACGAAATCGTGTGCAACCTCCTTTGTACTTTCTTTCAAGAACTTGCCTGTCGAAAATTAAGTTGGCTACGTCTAGATATACTGGCATACGAAATTTACTGTTTGTCTCTATAATGTTTTCTATTGGTCGCAATTAACTCTAACCCCATACTTAGGAGCTCTCCTCCCATGGGGATATTGTATGAGTATTTTACTTCATTATCGTTAATGAAATAACAATTATGTTCAGAAAGCACTAAGCATAACCAATGCTTATAGTTTCTTTCTTGCCGCAACTCTTTTAATTTAACCTTTCCAACCTCTATCATATCCTCTGCTAATGCAGCAATTCGTTTGGGCTTTGAGAGTCTCATGACCTCGAACGGCACATCTCCAATATAGATGACACGGTCCTGATCTCTTAAGCCTCCATCCTTAGTCCCTGACAATTCTTTTTTCAAGTCTATGCGCATCTTTCTGAATTGTCTGGCTGGACTTAGTGAGAGCGCATGTTCCTCACCATTGTCTTCCACAAGGAATTGAATGGGAAACTGTACGAACTGATTGTAGCCATCTGTTATTAAGAAATATGGGAAAATACCATAATTAGGTGGGAATTGTGAAAGTGATATCATATTTCGATAATTTAAGGAGGAATCCGATTTGATAAATCCTTTGAGATGATAGCTTGTTAGAGTG
>CBFHXG010000017.1:0-41863 GCA_965659725.1 Phaeocystidibacter sp.
TTTCTATGAGTGTTGGCAAGCGTTAGCGGGTCTGCTTTCTTCCGCTAAAAGCTAAAAGCTAAAAGCTAAAAGCTAGTACCCATACCTCTTCTTCCATCTCTTTTCCAAGAACTGCTTGATTCCCTTCTCCCGTTCGCTTCCACCAGGTTCTAAGAAACGTGTTCCATCTATTTCATCCGGCAGATAGGCTTGATCTACGAAGTTGTTCTCGAAATCGTGGGCATATCCGTAGTTCTTGCCGTAACCAAGATCTTTCATAGCCTTAGTGGGAGCGTTTCGAAGGTGGAGTGGTACAGAGAGGTCTCCAGATCTCCGGATCTCCGCCTGCGCCTTGTTAATGGCCATGTATGAGGCGTTGCTCTTTGGACTCGTAGCGAGGTATACCGCGCATTGTGATAATGGGATCCTACCTTCAGGCATTCCAATTCGCTCTACAGCCATAAATGCGTTGGTGGCTATTACTAAAGCAGTGGGGTTGGCCAGACCAATATCTTCAGAAGCACTGATCAATAACCGTCGGGCTATGAATTTAGGGTCTTCACCGCCTTCGATCATCCGAGCTAACCAATAGACCGTAGCATTGGGGTCACTGCCTCGTATCGATTTGATAAAAGCTGAAATGATGTCGTAATGCTGCTCGCCAGCCTTGTCATACCTAGCTCCGCGCTGCTGCAGGGTAGACTCCACGTAAGCATCGCTGATCACTACTTTTTTCTCCGTACTTCTTTGAACCAACCACTCAAGTTGAGTCAAAAGCTTGCGTGCGTCTCCACCCGAATAACGGAGGAGTGCCTTTGTTTCCTTGAGTTCAACTTCTACCTTTTTAAGAACCTCGTCTTCCTTTAAAGCTTGCTCAATGATCTCAATTAGTTCTTCTTCTGATAGCGAATTGAGTACGTAGAGCTGTGTTCTGGAAAGGAGTGCAGGAATAACCTCGAAGCTCGGATTCTCCGTAGTGGCACCGATCAAGGTGATTACGCCTCGTTCAACGGCTCCCAAAAGTGCATCTTGCTGCGACTTACTGAATCGATGGATCTCATCTATGAATAGGACAGGAGGTGTGGTCCTGAACATCGAACCTCTTTCAGATTGAGCAATTACCTCCCTAACTTCCTTTACACCACTGCTAACTGCACTTAAGGTGTGAAAGGATACGTCGGCGGACTTAGCCAAAAGATTGGCCAAAGTAGTCTTACCAACTCCTGGAGGGCCCCACAAGATCATACTCGGCAACACACTGCGCTCTAAAGCTGGGCGAAGAGCACCATCTTTCCCCACAAGGTGCTTCTGACCAATGTATTGATCGATGTGTCGTGGGCGCATTCTTTCGGCAAGTGGAATATGCTGTGTCATGTTTTACCAACTTTATCGTCAAATGTAGGGGGAATTGAACGCATATTTCTGACCTTAATGCTGTAGTTTTCACCAATGAACAAGAACAAGAAACCGCTTTGGACCTATACCATCATCCCAGGGGTGATGGTTTTACTTTTGATCCTTGTTTTCGCCCTAGATAATGCGTTCCAGCTGGGCTTGAATCGATATGGACTGCATCCACGGGACTTTGAGAGGGTATATGGTCTCTTTACCTTTTTCTTTCTGCATGGCTCAGTTGAACACCTATTGAATAACATCATCGGCTTCTTTGTACTGAGCTCCTTATTGCGCTATTATTTCCCAACCATCTTCTTCAAGGTAATGGCCGGATTGATCTTCTTTCCAGCCGTACTCACGTTCTTCATTGCTTCTGAAGGTGTGCATATCGGCGCCAGTGGCACGATCTACGCCCTGGCTGTATTCCTATTTGTGAGCAGTCTATTCAGATTGAATAGGTATCTGATCGGGTTAAGCCTATTGATCGTATTCCTCTATGGCGGACTATGGTGGGGTATATTCCCGATCGAAGAACGCGTGTCATGGGAAGGCCATCTCTCAGGCACCATCGTGGGCTTCCTAGCCGCCATCATTTTCTACAAAGCGCCCATTAATGTTGAAGCCAAAGAACCATCGCCCAAGTTTGAGTCGGAGGATACACCAGACATTATCGGCGATCAATGGAAAACGAATTATCAAGTGGATATCCGGTATATTTATACAGATGAAAACGATCCAATTAGCCACTCTGATGATACTGATGATAGGGACAACTCCCAGTCTAGCTCAGCAGTATCTAGTAATGAGCAACGATAGAGGAGACATCGAAAAGATCCAAACCTTCCATGAAGTAGGTGTTTGGATACATGATTCAGAGGAATTCTTTAGAGGTTATCTTACCTCTGTTGGAGATTCCTCCATATCCGTTGAAGGTGATGTCATCTACCTCTCTGAAATTATGGCCATTCGAATTTACCGACCTTTCTTCAAAACGATTGGCGTAGCACAAAGGATCGCGGCTGGTGGTATCATCGGACTCAATACAGTAAATAACCTTCTCAGCGGTTACCGTCCCGTTCTCAGTGAGGGTAATATTATCTGGGCAGGAGCTTTGTTTGCAACGAGTTATGTCTGGGATCTTTTCAGCCGAAAAACATATAGGGCCAAGAATGGTTGGCAATGGGAAACCATAGATTTTGCAAGACTTGAAGAATAGACAGATCATATATGGAGGTACTGGCGCAATTGGTCGAGAGTTGATCGATGAATTGGTTCGCCTAAACGCCGATGTTACGGCAATAGTGAGAAGGAAGTCGGATCTTCCCAAAGAGGTGAAGCAGGTGATCGTTGAAGATCAATCGGATTCCTCAACGTATAAAGAACTGTTGACCGATTCCGATGTGTACATCTGTATTGGCACTACCAACGCGAAAACCCCAGACGAAGAAACCTACTACCGCATCGATCATGATATCCCCGTGAGCATCGCGAAAGCGAGTTCTGATGCCCGAAGTTTACATGTGGTAAGTGCCTTAGGAGCTAATTCCAATAGTCGGATCTTTTACAATCGCACGAAAGGCGAGATGGAAAGGGATGTTAAGAATACGTTTGATGATGTATATATCTATCAACCCGCACTATTGTTGGGTGACAGAGATGAGAAGAGAGCAGGGGAGTCATTTGCCAAATGGCTATTTACCACATTATCTTTCCTAGTTCCAAGTAAATACAAGGGTATCCATCACAAGACGGTCGCCTTGAACATGATACAAAACGCACAGGCGTTGCCAGAGAAGAAGCGCTGGTTATCACAAGAAATGCGTGAACGCTAAGACTATTCTGTTTCCTTTGATTCAGTAGACGTAGAAGATGAGGGCTCACTGGCGTCTACAGCTTCCTCTTTCTGTTTTGGTGGATGTGTTTTTAGATATCCTCTCACCTTGAAACTTACCGTAAATATATATAATCCAAGGATGATAGCATAAAGGGCAATCAGTGTAACCAATGATTCTTCACTTAATGTGCCCAATAAGATAAATCCAGCAAATGCGAGGGAAATGACACCAGCAAGGATCACGATGATCGATCTCTTGCTCTTCCTTATGCCATTGACAACCAGATATACGCCCATCATAGCCGACCAAAATCCCATCAGTTGAATGAAGGTTCGTTCGGCCCATTCATCATTCACTAGAATTACGATACCCATCGTCAACTCTGCTGCTGCCAATACGTACAATCTCCAATCATGCTTGTAAGCCGCTAGTATGGTAACTAGAGCAGTGAAGATTCCCATTCCAACAAATACAAAGCCTAGGTATCTCATGATCTCAATAATGCCCGTATCAGGGTCGATGAACATGAAGGATCCCAAACCAATCAATGTGAAACCAAGTATGAATAGGATCCACCAATAGCGTGCAAATGGAGTAAGCATGGAAGGTTTTTTTAGTTACCGGCTAAAGTTAATCAATGGATCAACACCAATCCCGAAAAGGGCGAAATCATACTTCACAGGGTCTTGAGGGGCGAATTTCCTAAGCTGATCATCTAACTCTTCAACAGCTTTCCTATCATTCTGCTTGCGCTTGAGCAACTTGAGCTTGCGGGCGGTGTTTCCGGTGTGTACATCGAGTGGACATGAGAGCTTAGACATAGGTATGCCTTTCCAAATACCAAAGTCAACGCCTCTGTCATCATCACGTACCATCCATCTCAAGAACATATGAATGCGTTTGGCAGCCGTGCCTTTCGATGGGTTTGCAATGTGTTTTCCACTTCGTCCAGCGTCTCTTCCGCCTACCAATTCTGCTCTGAATCGTTGTATACTTTCGAATAGATCTGTCTCATCGGTCTTCGGAACAAATACTTCTTCCAATGAGCTGTTTTTATGATAGATACTCCTCAAACCTTCAACCAGAAATCGAAGATCTTCTCCATTGAATGTACGATGGATGAACTGAAGTTCTTCCAATTCATCAGCTGATGCGTTCATCACAAAATCATATGGTGAATTACCCATGATCTCCATCATTCGATGTGCATTGTTGAGAATCGTGATGCGTTGTCCCCAAGCAATAGTGGCTGTGAGGTAACCAGAGATCTCAATATCTCTTTTGTTCGAGAATTGATGGGGGATAGAGACAGGGTCTTTCTCGATAAAGGCCGGCCGATTGTATCGATCCACCAATTCATCGAGGTATGACTTCAGCTCAGCCTTTTTCACGAAATGATCTTTCCATCCTTCATCTCGAGCTTTCTATCGGCTAAATTGGCCAATTCGTGATTGTGTGTGACGATCAAGAAGCTCTGATTAAAGTCGTCACGAAGTTTCAAGAAGAGTTCATGCATCTCTCTAGCATGCACAGAATCAAGGTTGCCAGTGGGTTCATCGGCAAACACCATATCTGGATTATTGATGAGTGCCCTAGCTACTGCAACACGCTGTTGCTCACCGCCCGACATACTTGAGGGCTTGTGGTTTGACCGATCTTGAATATTGAGTATTTCCAGCAATTCCATGCCTCGCGTCCACACTTCATCTTTTGATCTACCTGCTATCAATCCTGGCATACAAACATTCTCAATGGCTGTAAACTCAGGAAGTAGATGATGGAACTGGAACACAAAGCCGATGTTCGCATTCCTGAAAGCGCTTAGTTGTCTGTCTTTGTAGTTCGACAAATCCGTATCTCCATAGAGCAATTCTCCTTCGTCAAGACGTTCCAACGTGCCCAATACTTGAAGCAAGGTGGTTTTTCCTGCTCCAGATGTACCACGAATACTCACTACCTCACCAGGCATGATCTCAATGTCAACACCCTTTAATACATGAATATCTCCAAAACGCTTGTGGATATTCTTTGCAGATACAACTGGCTTTGTCATTTGGCTAAGGTAGCGTAGTCCAAGAAATAGGTCAATCTAATCGACAAAATGTGTGTGCTCGGTGTAGAAAGTGAATATCCGAAGTTTTCGAGGTAGGCCCCCTCAACATCATCTCGGGAAAGCAGACTATTCCGATAGAGGAATACCACTTCACTGCCCGGCGCGAACCACCACGAGAACTTAACGTCAACATTCAATGTGTTGAAATTCTGATCACTATCGTAATCGGTAGGCGTAGAGGTCATGGTGCCATCTTCATCCAAGATGTAATACTCCTTGTAGTCGAGTGCCCTCCAATAATGGCGGAAGTTTAGGTCGATGGACATGGTAGGTGAGAAGTTGTAGGTGGATCCGAAGGTTTGTTCGATCGTGGTCACATTCCTTCTACCCATAATCGGTACACCCACTGCGGTGTCTTCAGCGGCCCAGCCCACGTTATTCAACCCAATGCGAGGAACAAAATCGAAGAAGAGATTCCAATTATCGTTGACCCTGAGGATCGGCTTCACCCCCCATTGGAAGAATTGATAATCATATTCATCCCATCGTTCATATCTGATCCTAGAATCGATGGCGAAAGGTTTACGGTAATCGGTTGAGATCCATACGGAACCACCTTGACCACTCGGGCGAATGAATTTATAACCGGGTTCTCTAGGTTCGAAATAGTCGAATTCTTCAATAGGGCGAAGGCTAAAATCACCTCCAAATGCAAAGAAATCGCGTGTCATGGCAAAGAATGAACCATCCACAGAAAAGCCTTCATATACATTCGGATCAACCAAGGTTGAATAATCTGTTGACAACGTAAATCTGAATCGGTTGAAAGCACCTACTGGCTGAAAGACCTCGTAAGACCCTTGCGCATAGTACATTACCTGATTGTTACGTGTCAAAAAGCCTAGGTCTTGCTGATCATAGCTATCGCCGATGTAGAGTGTTGCCGCTTCCCAACGCCAGTTTCCAGCAATCTTAGAAATGTTGAATCCGCCGCTAAAGCCGGGGTCGATAGAATCACCCTGTGAGATGAGGGATAGCTTACTTTCGGCATAGAACTTATAGGTGTTGGCAGTATTGTTCAGGTCGAGGACGAGTGCAGTAACGTTCGCATCTCGAGATGATCCATCCCTTAACACATTTGTATTTGTAAGGCTGATAGAACGGTTACGGTTCAAGCGCTGATCTAGAACAAATACATTGTAGTTAGTGAGTGGTTCCTGCAAGATCCTCACTTCATTACCCAACGAATCCGTTCCTTCGAGATAGTTGTTATCTGTAATGGCGTTCAAAACCCCAATGCCCAGGTTACCATCCGTTCTTCCAGAAACCTTTGTTGCATTCAATAGCCGGGTATAATCCTGTGTTTGATTATCCAGTCCCGCACTGCTGGCATTGGTAATATTCTTTGGGTTACCACCGATCCTTCTACTATAAAAGATATCTCCCTTGGAAAAAAGCTCCGTTCCTTCAACGAAGAATTGTCGGTTTTCCTGAAATTGATTCTCAAACGGTCCAATATTCAAGAATTGCTGATCGAAGGCCACTTGGCCAAAGTCTGGAATGAGCGTGGCATCTAGGGTAAAACTTTCGTTGATGCCGTATTTAAGGTCCATCCCAATATTGGCCGATTGACTATTCCCGTCGGGATAGATGTTTTCATAAGCTGATAAATAGGGCATGAAGGTCAGGCGAACAGGAGCATCAATGTTCTCCATGCCTCTCAACCTTCCCGTTTGCAGTTCATAAGTGGCGGTAGATCGATCGATGTAATTCCAGGAATACATTTCTCGTGTCCTCCTCACGTATCTCACGGCATTAAAGCCCCAGTCCCTGCCTTGTGTTTCGGGAAAGCGCAAGCATTGATAAGGTATGCGCAACTCTACGGTCCAACCCAAGCTATCGATCTTTGTCTTGCTCTCCCACACCGTATTCCAACTGATGTCGTTTCCATCATCAGTATTCCTACCGTCGGCTTGAACCCCAGCAGCGGTGACGTGAAAGCTGAAATCGCTTATTCCATCGTTGAATGGGTTGATGAATAGGGCAAACCAGTCGGTGTTTACATTATATCTATCCCTTGCAGAAAGCTGTCGTAATATCGAATCCGGATTGGGATCATACATTCGAGCGAAAACGTAAATCGCCTCATCATCATAGGTGAGCTTCAATATAGTGGTCCGACCTTCTGGCTCGAGCGGACCGTTATCCGGTTCTAGCATTCGAAAACCTGCGGCTACTTGAACACTATTCCAAGCGGCGTCATCACCAACACCATCAATAGTAGGAGGGTAGGAAGTCTTTTGTATGTCGTACACCTTGGGATCGGCCTGAGCAGAAAGAAGGTGTGTTCCGATCAGTGCCATCCTCAAGAGGATAGTTTTAGTCTTCATGAGCCGCAAATATAGGGTTGAACACCCTTACTCAGGAATCTTTAACACTGCATTGATTAAGCGGTTCACGAGTTAGGATTTTGCATTGGCGTGGCCTATTTTTGCGGCAACCTAAAGCGAATCTGAATATGAATCTTCACGAATATCAAGGAAAAGAAATTCTAGCTGGTTTCGGAGTGCGCGTTCAGCGTGGTGTAGTAGCACAAACTCCCGAAGAAGCTGTTGAAGCTGCTAAGAAACTATCTGAAGACACTGGCACCTCATGGTGGGTAGTGAAAGCACAAGTTCACGCCGGTGGCCGAGGTAAAGGCGGTGGTGTGAAATTGGCGAAGTCTTTGGATGAAGTTCGTGACAGAGCTAATGATATCATTGGAATGGACCTCGTAACGCCGCAGACATCTGCAGAGGGTAAACGAGTTCACCAAGTGCTCATCGCTGAGGATGTTTACTATCCTGGCGACAGCGAGCCAAAGGAATACTACATGTCTGTATTGCTCAACCGTCAGAAAGGTCGCAATATGATCATGTATTCTACCGAAGGTGGAATGGACATCGAAGAGGTAGCAGACAAGACTCCTCACTTGATTTTCACAGAAGAGATCGACCCAGCCATGGGCCTTCAAGATTTCCAAGCTAGACGTATCGCATTTAACTTGGGTACTTCAGGCATGGCATTCAAGGAGATGGTCAAGTTTGTCAAGTCGCTCTACACCGCCTACGAAGGCATCGACGCTTCTTTATTCGAGATCAACCCAGTGTTGAAAACGTCTGATGACAAGATCTTAGCGGTTGACTCTAAAGTGACGATAGACGATAACTCACTTTTCCGTCACAAGGACATCGCCGAAATGCGTGACCTTCGCGAGGAAGACCCTACAGAGGTTGAGGCAGGTGAAGCCGGCCTAAACTTCGTAAAACTCGACGGTAACGTGGGTTGTATGGTAAACGGTGCTGGTCTTGCTATGGCTACAATGGACATCATTAAGATGGCAGGTGGTAATCCAGCGAACTTCTTGGACGTTGGTGGTACGGCTGACGCTGCTCGTGTTGAGAAAGCATTCCGCATCATCCTCCAAGATAAAGGTGTTAAGGCCATCTTGGTAAACATCTTTGGTGGTATCGTTCGCTGTGATCGTGTAGCTCAAGGCATCGTTGACGCTTACCAGAACATCGGTGATATTCCTGTACCTATCATCGTTCGCCTTCAAGGAACAAACGCTGAAGAAGCAAAGAAACTTATCGACGAGAGCGGTTTAGAGGTACACTCTGCGATCCAGCTTAAAGAAGCTGCTGGTCTAGTGAAAGAATTGGTAGGATAATCGTCCTACTTGTAAGTAATTCGACCTCTCCGCGTCTAATATTATGATGCGTAAAGAGTCTTTAACAGATTTTTTGCGTATAGACGAAAACCAATTACTCCGTAATTGCGTTAGTATGGTATCCGAAAGGATATCAATCTAGGGTAGTTTTCATAGGTTGATTGGTTAGGTTAGTTTGGTTGGTGAGGCCTTTATCGCTAGATAAGGGCCTCATTTTTTTATCCCTATCCCAGTTATTCTACTGCCTACATCTTTAATTTGTGCCATGGACCTAAGTCAGATAAGTTATCTCGAGTGGATCGGTGTTGTACTTAACCTTGGATATATTTTCCTTCTCATAGCCCGCTCTGTATGGTGCTGGCCTTTCGGGATACTTGGATCTGGCGTAAGCATCCTTCTCTTCATCAATGGACAACTGTATTCAGAAGCCATTCTCTACGTCTTTTATGTGATCATCGGGATCTACGGATGGACGAGATGGAGCAAGGTGAGTGACTCACATCAGCAAGTCGACCCCGTTACTTGGAAGTTGTCCAAACACCTCTGGAGTATTGGCGCCGCAACACTTCTCTCACTGGGCTTGGGTTGGTTCTTTACAACGTATACAGATGCACAACGACCATATGCAGATGCATTTAGTACAGGCTATGCCTTCGTTGCAAGCTATCTGGAAGCTCAGCAGGTATTGCTAGGATGGTTGTACTGGATCGCCATCAATGGATTTAGTATCTGGCTGTATGCAGATAGAGGATTTGGTCTCTACAGCCTTCTTGCAGTGATCTATACCATAATGAGCGTCTACGGCCTATTTGCTTGGAAAAAGAGAGCGGTACAATTACAAGATTCCTAGTTCACTGGAAAGCCATTCCTTAAGGTCGCGATAAGCATCAGGATTGATGCCGTGAGGCATCGCGTATTTCCTGAATGTGTGACGAATTCCTAGCTTCTCGAAATACTCCACGCCTTGCTCAGCCCAGGCAACAGGAATTACCGGATCCTCTGTTCCATGCACGATATAGTAAGGTAGCTGTTGCACCATTCCCATTGGAGCCTTAGCAGGCATTAGCTCTTTTACAATATACCCCGACATAGCCACTACGGCCTTGAGTTTCTCTGGGTGACGAAACGAGTAGGCATAGCTCATGATCGCACCTTGTGAAAACCCGAAAAGAACGATGTTCTTGGGATCTACCGGGTAATTCTCACCCATATTTTGAACGAAGGTGTCGAGCATCTCCAAGCTGTTCAGACCTGCATCGACATCTGTCCACTTATCGCCTGAAGCATTCCAATTGATCTCATACCAAGCGTATCCACCAAAACCCAATTGAAGTGGTGCTCTTAGAGAGATCACATGATGATTTTTATTGAGGTCCTGAGCGAATGAAAACAGATCTTTCTCATGACTTCCATAGCCGTGAAGCATGAGGATTACCGGTGTTTTGCCATCGCTCGCTGGATTCTGAGCGGGAAGGTCTACAGCGTACAAAGTGTCGGTCATGGGTTCCTGATATATGAGCCCAAATGTACGGAGTTGGAGTTGGGATTATCAAGGAAACTACGGATAGCATGTTCATTACTTGAGAAGGCGATCTCCTTCCAAGGTATATCCTCTGGCTCAAAGAACTCAATCTCTGTTGACTCAGGTGTCAATGTAAAGTTAGTATCCGATGCCTCGGCCTTGAAAATGAGATAGACCTGATTGGCGTGAACCACACTGAAAACGGAATGTAAACGCTCAATAGTAACCGTTAACCCCGTTTCTTCCTCAACCTCCCTCAAGGCTCCTTCCTCGGCCGTTTCAGCATTTTCCATAAATCCACAAGGCAGATTCCAAAACCCTTTCCGCGGTTCAATGCCTCGTTTGGCGAGTAGGATCCTGCCTTCATGAAGCACAAGACAACCCGTAACCATCAATGGATTGGAGTAGTGGATGGTTTCGCAATTCTTGCAGACATTACGAATCCTGTGGTCCCCATCAGGAACCAGCTGTTCTATTTGGTCTGAACCGCAAACTGAGCAGTAATTCATGCTAAGTCTCGGGTCGTTTCGATCCTGACACCTAAGTTATTGAGTAAGGTGTACAATCCGAAGTAGGTTCGGTTCAAATAAATGGCATCCGCCGGACCTCGGCCAGCGCCAAGCTTCCTAATCTTGGAATCCTTACTGTAGCGATCTCCTAATTCGTAAATAGACTTGATGTATGTTTCATCACCAAAGTCAAATGTTTCCTCTCTAAACGGTCGAGCCAACAGAGTGAGGAACTCCGTCATCGTGCTCGTGATGAATTCCTTGAGATCTGTTGGGTCATTCTCTCTGAAGAAATCCAACTCCTGAAGCACTTCCATAAGAGCTCTCTGATCGCCTAAAACACGATCTTCCGTTAGTTTAAAGAAGCTGTTGTAAAAATCTAATGGTAACGCCTTTACACATCCAAAATCGATTACACCAACCTTGCCATCTTCGGTGAACAAGAAGTTTCCAGGGTGAGGGTCGGCATGCAGTTCTTTGAGCTCGTGTATCTGGAAATTATAGAAGTCCCAAATAGCCTGACCGATCTTCTGGCGAACTTCCTCCGAAGGATCCGTGGCCAAGAATTCTTTCAAGTGCTTTCCGTCCATCCAATCCATGGTGATCACTTTATCATTGGACCATTCAGGATAGTATTTGGGGAAATAGAGGTTGTCTAAATGTTTACAAGCGTTAGCAATTTGTTGTCCGCGTTGCAATTCTAGATTGTAATCGCATTCTTCCTCCATTCGCGTTGCCACTTCTCCAACATAGTGCTCAATGTCTTTTGAGTTGAGCTGGAAGAGTCGTGCAGCCATTGGTTTAACGATCTTCAGGTCACTTTGCAGACTATCTTGGACGCCAGGGTACTGTACTTTCACAGCATACTCTTTACCGTCTTTGGTTGCTTTGTGAACCTGACCCATACTTGCTGCGCTGACAGCTTTGGTCGTAAATGTGTCAAACACCTCATTCGGGCCTTTACCTACAGCTTTTTTGAAGGTTTGAAGAACGAGTGGGTAAGACAGGGGTGGAGCGCTGTATTGGGCCAAGGAGAATCGATCCGCATACGCATCGGGCAGCATACCTTGATCCATGCTCATCATCTGTGCAACTTTGAGTGCAGACCCTTTCAATTCACTTAACGCGTCGTAGATATCTTCTGCGTTGGCTTCATGAAGTTCACTGCGGTCGGTGTCCGAATTCACCAAGCGCTTGGCATAATGCTTTAGATAGTTGCCACCGATCTGTGCGCCAGTCTTGATAAACCTGCCTGTTCGCGCTCCTCGTGAAGTTGGAATTTTATCTTGTTCTTTCATCGGTAGTTCTGAAACAGGAATTTGCCTAGATCTAAAGCAGAGTCTACACTTCCTTTATTGAGAAGGTCGAAAGCCAGATTCACACTCTTTTCAATAGCTGCATCGGTCTTTTCAAAACCGGCACTCGTATCTTTCATCCAAAAGGCAGTAATGAAGAGTTGAAGGATCCAAAGTGCTTCATCGTAATGATCGCTCACCTTGAATCTTCTTTCGATTTCTCCACTTGTCGTGCCCTCAACGATCCATGGTTTGAAACTGTTCTTAACGTGCTCACGCAGGTTTCGTAGTGATTGACCAGGCATCGGCGACCATTGATATTTGAATTGAAGCTGAAAGAAGCTCCTGTTCTTTTTGAGCACTTCAACCCAAGCAAAAGAAAAGGTGAGGAAGCGATCTCTAACCGAAAGATCTTTTAAGGCATCATCGGTATTCACCTGATCAAAAGCCTCATCGAAGGCCTCACGCCAAACACTAGATTCTATCTGCTTAAAAGATGTGTAATGATCGTAGAATTGTTCCTCTGTGATACCTATCTCATCGCAGAATGCGAATATGGATTTAGGCGCTTCGCCTGATAGGCAGTAGGATCGGATGTAAGATTCTTTGATCTTGGCCGCTGAAACAGCCTTCTTTTTAGTCTTTGTCGAGGTAGCCATTTGTATTCGTTTGAATAGTTAACCCCTCAACGCGTCGTTTGTTGTTCCTTCACAAACTTTTCACTTCTCTATGATCTCCCAAGTGTGATCGGCGAGCAATTTCACTGTATATAGAAAGGATTCATACTTCATCTGACCTGGCCATTCATCAGGACCGATCATCGAAAGAACGAAGGAATCGTTCTCTTTTCTGTAGAGGTGGTATATATGGTTGATCTCAGGTTTAAAGCCCATTTGAGCTTGATAGATGACCTCACTAAGGTCCTTTCGCTCCTGAATTCTCTTGGCTTGCTCGGCCAATAACTCGATCTGCTCCCTAATCTGATCTAATTGCTGATCCGTTTGATGTTCCATGGCTTCGAGCGCACGACTTCTATTGCGCTTGATATCTGGAACAGTGATCTTGCTACCTCCAACCGTATGTGCATAGGGAAGAGTAGAAGGGTTCTCCGAGATTTTGTCCTTGTCTATTGGATTACTGCTGTCTGTCATACGATCACACATCCTTCACGTTCGTCACCGTAAGTTACGGAAGTTCCCATTTCGTAGTTCATGGCCGACATCAACGCAAGAAGCGAGTCGAGATGATGCCAAGTCTTAATATCCTGGCAATCCATGAAGATATTGGGATTCAACGCATCTTGAAGTCTGGACCTACATGCATTCAAATGAAGAGTATTGGCCTTGTAACCAATGTCTTGCAGTTCGTAATTCAATGCCATGATCTTGGGGTACGTTTCCGTGACACTCATTCCTTCCTCGGTGAGCGTATCCTTGATCTTCATTGCCCGAGCGGTGAGTCCACCTAAAAACATAGGGCTCATTGCTTTGAGCTCCTTATCAGCTCTGCGGTACATGTAATCATCACAGCCTGGTAGATCTCTATATTTGCCTGGTAAGGATAGAGGCGCGTCAATAAATACCACATCAGGTTTAAAGTGTCGCGCAGCGTTCAGGATGAACTCATCCGCATCGACACCCTCTTCCACATCCATAAAGTAGATCTTATTCTGCTTAAATATAGATATGACAGTGGTCCCGGCGAGTTTGCTGCCGAAGTCTATGCCGAACATCACTTTACTCATGCAATTTTACTTTCCAGTGTATTTGCCAAACTTTTCCTCCACGATCTGGAATCGATAGTCAAATATGTTATTCAATCTACCCTTCACCATGATTGGGTGCATCATTTTGCCCAAAAATCCAAGCGGCAACTGATAGCTGACAATATCCGTCATTTCTACACCGCCCTCGATCTCTTTAAAATGGTGCTCATGGTGCCAAATGCTATAAGGCCCCACACGCTGCTCATCCACAAAGAATTCACGGTCGCGAATATGCGTTATTTCCGTAGTCCAATCCAGTTTGATACCAAAAAGAGGCGAGACTTTGTAATGAATAAAAAGTCCCTCGTACATTTCCACTGGAACCTCAGAGATAATGTCGAATCCCATATCTTCGGGAGTGATTTCCTGCAAATTGGCAGGGGAGGAGAAGAATTTCCATGCCTCATCTAAACTAATAGGCAGCTTTTGAACTCTTTTCAAAGTGTACATTTTACAGCATTTTAAACCAAAAACGCTATGGCTCGAGTAAAGTTCAATTTAATTTTTGGGTTGTTGCTCATGTTGATTGCCAATACGATTCAATCTCAATCACTTGAAATATCTGAGCTACATCAAAATAATCAGACATTCACCTATGCAGAGGTAGTTGAGATCTATCAAAAACTCGATTCAGCCCACTCAAATGCAATGATGATCCAGATCGGCATATCTGATGCGGGTTACCCGATCCATGCATTCTTCATGTACCCTGGGAATGATCTCAATGAGGATAATCTAGAAGAGATCAGAGATAGCAGTGTTCTCATAGCCATAAACAACGGTATTCACCCAGGCGAGAGTTGTGGAGTTGACGCATCGATACATTTCGCGAATGAATACCTTAACGCTGATCACTCCTCAGGAGCAACTGAGTTGATCGCCATCATTCCCATGTACAATATTGGTGGTTCCCTAAATCGAGGTTGCTGCACTCGAACTAATCAAGATGGACCTGTATCTCAGGGTTTTCGAGGAAATGCGCGCAATTTCGACCTCAACAGAGACTTGATCAAGGCTGATACGCGAAATACATTTGCACTGTATGAGCTATTTCAAAGGTTCGACCCAGATATGTTCATCGACACGCATACGACCAACGGAGCAGATTACACCTATGAGATGACCCTTATCACAAGTCCTTGGCAGAAGTATCCTTCGGCAATGCATGAGATAGTTCAAGATGCAGAATCGACCTTGATGAGTCAGGTGAAGGAGCGAGGAACTAAGATCTCACCATTTGTTAATGTCTATGGCAGATCGCCGATGTCTGGTTTTCCGCTATTCGTAGAAGGCGCGATGTATACCACAGGTTTCGCAGCATTGCATAACTCCATCGCATTCGTAACGGAAGCGCATATGTTGAAGCCCTATTATCAGCGGGTTGAGGCAACAAAAGTATTTTTCGAAGAAACACTTGAATATTCTAGAAAAAGAGGAGAGGAGATCAAAGCAGCACGCGCTCTGGCTAAGACTGAATTCTATGATAGGTACGTCATTGAGTGGGAAGTGGACTATGACAAATACACGACCATTTGGTTCGAGGGTTACGAGAGTGAATTGGTGAGCAGTAATGTTACCACCGGAGAAAGATTGCAGTATTCAGAGGATGTGAAAGCTGACTCTATTCCTTATTACAATTACCTCAAGCCTAAAACGACCATAGTGCTCCCGGAATATTATTACATCCCAATTGGTCAATGGCCTATACTAGAGCGTTTTGCAGCTGTAGGAGTTGAAATGGATACGATTGAATATCGAAATATCCAATCTTGGTTGGTTGAACGCTTTCACATCGATTCGTATTCATTTGCAAGCTATCCGTACGAGGGACATGTTCGAATGGATGAGCTCGATGTAAGCTTGGAGCGAACGTTCATTCCAGATGGGAAGTACGTTAAGATCTCCACTCAACAACCATTGAGTAGGTATTTGCATCAAGCTCTTCACCCCCTAGCTCCCTCTAGTTTTGCACGATGGAATTTCTTTCCAGCTTATTTGCAACAAAAGGAGCATTATAGTCCGTATGTGTTTGAAGACACAGCCGAAGAATTACTAGAGAGAAATGAAGAGTTGGCTGAGGCATTTGAACAGAAAATGGAGGATGACGAAGAGTTCGCGAACAATCCTAGCGCTCAACTTCATTTCATTTTTGTAAATAGTGAGTATTACGAGGATGAACACATGTTCCTTCCTTATTACCTCTCGGCAGAAAACCTCTGATCTACGCCTTTCGCTTTACGATCCTGAATTCATCGCCCTCAATCAACATTAGGGTAGAAGGGATGTCTTCAGTGCTTGTCTCAGGCTCTGAGACCGCCTTTTCATCAGGCTTCGGTACAACGGCTTTCGTAGTTTCTTGATAGGGAGTATCAACAACGGTAGAACTGGCTACTTTCCCCAAAAGAAGCCACGAAGGATCAACATCTCGATAAGTCTTCAATATCTGGATCACCACGTGAAGGGAAGGTTTATTCCTGCCCGATAGGATATGCGACACAATAGGGCGCTTTATGTCTATAGCATCGGCAAACGCAGCATTAGTAAGGCATTTCTTTTCAATGATCTCTCTGATACGCGCTGTTACATCTTCCATACCACAAATGTAAATAACATTTGTTATATCGATGTTAGCTCATGCTTAAAAATCTTTTCACCGTTGGAGTTGAAATACGTTACGTAGAGTGTTCGAGAGGCATCACCTACCACTGATAACCTAGCGTAGTTGCGTTCGGCAATGTAATCACCAACTCGATTTTCATTGGTTTCATCATGAACTACGGTGGATGGTCCAGAAGAAAGCGGGCTAATGGTATACTCTGTGAATCGAATGCCGTTGTGTTCAAGCTGACTCACCTCTGAATGGTGCCGGTCGCCGGTTAGGAATACAATGTTATTGGTGCCGATCTTCGATAATTCATTCAATAGGTACTGCCGCTCTTGAGGGTATTGAGCATAATTCTCATAAATGGCTTCGGAATGTAGAACCTGACCGCCGATAGCGATAATGACAAAGCTTGCTCTCCTGTGAAACCTCACTTGTGATACGAGCCAATCGATCTGCTCCTTTCCCAGGATCTGTGGGTTACCAGAATGCTCACTGGTTCTATGCGATCGGTTGTCAAGACCTATAAAAACTACATCGGAATACGTATGAATCCAACGAAGGTCGCCGTATTTCTCCTCTTGATAATCACCCCGCGGCCAGTAGTTCATGAAAGCTTGTCGTGTGCTTTCAATGTGTTCGTAGGTGCCTACGCAATTATTTGGACCCGCATCATGGTCATCCCAAATGGCCAGATTAGGGCGACTCTCCAAGAGGTTTCTCAGTTGATCATTTGCTCGACTTTTCGTATAACGATGGTAGATCCCGTAGGCACTAGAAAAATCCGATGGTCGTGTGTACACATTGTCGCCAAGCCAAAAATTGAAATCTGCACTTTCATTGGACATGTGATCGTATATCTGATAGTCGCCACCATATGGACTACCAGGGCGATCGGCTTGAGGATCATTGACATACGAACAGCTCCCCGCTACGAAGGTAAAGTCAGGCGCAAATGATCTATGCATAAAATCCACAGGGGTGGAGAAGGTGCTAAGCGAGTCCAGCACTTCATGATGGTAGTCTTGTGCATATATCCAACCGTGTAAGACGTATCGAGTATTTGGGGTTAGTCCTTCTGCCCTGTAAATCCTCGGACCATGTCCCGATAGTGCGTCCATATACAAGAATACGGTATCTGTTTCGCTCATGACCAAGAATCCATCCGGCCATTCCTCGTTATACCAATAGTTGCTTTCAATGGTCATGTGAGCCTCTCGGTGATTAATCTCTCCATAGGTCACAGCTGCCTGCTGAGCAATTCCCGTAGCACTTGAGACGAGTAGGGTAGTAATAGCGTATATCTTGCGCATCGAATTCGTAGTTTAGAGCCTTGAAGATAATCCAAACGCTCTTTCGTAACGTTAAGCCATGAAGAAGTCCTTACAATTCGATCCTAAATCCATATTAGAACACGCTTCTCAGTGGTGGGATACGCAATCATTCTCTGGTGGGCGATGGCTTAGGTATCCCGATTATCAAATGTTATTTAGAAATGTTAATTACAAAAGTAATCTAATAGGTGAGTCTCATGAAGGTAGGGGTATACAACAATACACTATTGGCAAAGGAAGTAGACCTATAATCGCATGGTCACAGATGCATGGTAATGAAGCCACGGCTACCTACGCGATACATGATTTACTTTTGTATTTACAAATGTATACTTCTCAGGATTGGTATCAACAGGTCTTTGATCGCATTCATATTCACCTTATTCCCATGGTCAATCCGGATGGGGCTGAACGATGGTTGAGGCGTACTGCGTTAGACATAGACACGAATAGGGATGCTGTAGCTCTACAGGCTAAAGAGACGCGTCTTTTGATGGAGCGAATCAAGGCTTCAGGAGCTGAATTGGCTCTCAATCTGCATGACCAGCGCAATATCTTTCACTTGCAAGACAGCAATGATAGTGCTGTGATAAGCTTCTTGGCACCTTCTTCCGATCCAAAACGTGGAGTTAATGCCACAAGAAGGAAGGCCATGAATTGGATCAGTCATTTTCAGAAATCTCTAAAGGATGTGCATCCGCAAGGCGCCGGAAAATATACCGATGAGTTCTATCCAACCGCATTCGGGGAGAATGTTCAGAAGCTGGGAATACCAACTGTTCTGATCGAGTCCGGTGCTTGGCCTAATGATCCTGACCGACTCCTAGCTCGAAAACTCAACTTCTATCTGCTTCTAGACGCAATTCTAACGCTATCAGATTCACATGAGCTCGATCAACATACCATACTCCAATACGATGCTATTCCGCTCAACGACAACAAGCAATGGGATGTGTTGATCAAGAATGTAACGATAGGTAAGGACAAGCAAGCCATGGTGGATATCGGTATTCAGTACAAGTACTATCCCGACCCCAACAGCAATCAATTGGAATACAAGGCTATCATTGGTGACGTGGGAGATCTGAATCACCATTGCGGACTACAGACCATCGATGCAAAGGGTGCTTCGTTCGAGAAAGGAAACCGACTGCCTCATTTGGATGACGCAGCCAGCTTCCAGATCGCTGATGAGAGTGGCTACCTTCTCGTACTCGAGAATGGCAACTTAGTCTGATCAAGCAGTAGCCCCTTTAGGTGTCAAGTTCATAATATCCCTTGCCACGATCTCAGTTACGTATCGTGTAACACCCTCCTTATCCTCGTAGCTACGAGTAGAGAGCTTACCTTCAACGATAACCCGACTTCCCTTCTTGAGGTACTCGCTGACGTAATCAGCCGTTTTACCCCATGCGATGATGTTGTGCCAGTCGGTTATTTCCACTTTGTCACCATCAATGTTGCGGTAATACTGATTAGTCGCCATGGAGAAGGATACCTGCTTCTTGCCGCTGTCAAACGTCTTCATCTCTGGATCTTTCCCTAATGTCCCGAATAATTGAACTCGATTTACAAAATTTCTCATGATTGAAATTTGATTTGGTTGAGCAGCAAATCGACGAAGAAAAGTTCAGGATAAGCGCATACATACGGATACAAACGCATGTAAACGTTTGCATACGCTTAGTTGCGCATTTTATGACAAAAATGAGCGCTCGATTGAAAATGGGATGACTATCATTGAAATACCAAACATCAATTTCTTTAGCAATGAATTATTTCTGCCATCAATGCGGCGCCAAATTAAGAGGCCGCACCGACAAGAGGTTCTGTGACGACCAATGCCGAAGTACATTTCACAACACACAGAATGTAAACAGTACCAACTACATGAGAAACACACATAGGCTCCTTAGACGGAACTGGAAGGTGTTACATAAATACCGCAGGAAGGGTATTCAAATGGTATTGCTAGATGATGCAAGCAAGGATGGGTTCAATGCCGATCTGGTGACCGGAATTGTTCTCAACGAATCTCGCGTCATATACCGTTGTTACGAATATGAATACGAAGTGAATGACGACGGATGTCTCGTGCTAAATGACAATGAGGCCTATGAACCTAGTCACGCTTCAAACCGTGAATGATCTGGAATGCTCGGTTCAAGTCTTCCTCAGTAACGATCACCGTGAACTCGTTCGTCGTGGAGATCACCTCAATGACGTTGATGCCATTTTGCGCCAACTGTTTGAAGAGGTAGTAATACAGACCAAGAACGTCGGTGTTGGTTTGTGGAAGCTTTACTGTAATAGAAGAGAGGGGTGACCTTGATTGGGTCATCTTCTCCTTCTTGTACGACTCACGAACGATCTCGTCTAGTTTCTGAGATACAACTACCGTTGTTTCTTCAACACCTCTCGAGAAAGTGTGGAATACGTCGCCCATCTGAGTGAGCTCTTGTAAGAATTTCGCTTGAGCTTCAACAAGAGTAGGGGAATTGGCAAATGTGTAATCGATCAAACCTGAACGAACTACGATGTCACCTAGATTCTTGATGTATTGCGTCAATTTATGTTTAGCGCGGTAGGACCCTGGAGGGTCTAGACGACGAATAGCCATGATCACCGCACCTTCCTTAAGGGCCTTACCAAGCTGCTCCTCTAGATCCGGCATAAGCTGCCTTGCCAATGCGGAAACGTTCAAAAGATTCTCGTGAAGCGCTTCTTCTAAGAATGGGTGTTCATCGAAATACTTAAGCAAGTAGTCGCGTAAGGTGGTCATGATCTGGTTGGTTCGTTAGCTCGTTCAAATAATAACTGCGCGTCAAAAATAAGTGATATAATCGAATCTATTGTTACAAAACGTACCTTCGAACAATGCGAGTGAAAAAACCTAAGAATATAGCGATAATCGGGTCAGGCAACGTCGGGAAGGCATTAGCTTCAAGCCTCTCTACTGCTGGATACAACGTTGTTTTCGGCGTTCGAGACCCCAACGATTATTCCGCCAAGGAATGGATCATGGATCACCCATCCATTTCCGTTCTTCATGTGTCAGATGCCGTGGATGAATCAGATGTAATCATTACTTGTTTCCGCCCTGATGGACTTACTTTAATGATAGAGTTAATGGGTGACCTTGAGAATAAGGTAGTGATAGATGCGATGAACTCTATCATGAACAAGAAGACTCCGTTTGAAACGACTACTCACGCTATCGAAGATCTTTCGAACTGCAGGAATGTGGTGAAGTGCTTCAATACTACCGGTGCTAATAACATGGCACGACCAGGCTATGGTCGTCAATCCATTGATATGTTCATGGCAGGTGGTGATAGTTATGCAAAGGAGGTTGCAAGGCGACTTGCTCAAGATATAGGCTTCTCCGAATGCTACGATGTAGGCGATCAAAGTGTATACGTGTTGATGGAGCAATTGGCCATGGTTTGGATTCGACTTTCAGCTTCAGAGCTGGGTCGAGACTTTGGATTCAAACTTCTACGCCGCTAGAACGTTGCTGGTGTATACCTTTGCAAAATGGCTGAAAAAAGATCCGTGATTATTGGAGGAGGCGCTGCTGGCTTCTTTGCTGCAATTGCATGCGCTGAGGCAGATCCATTCAGTGAAGTTGTTATCCTCGAAAAAACTCCGCAAACGCTAGGCAAGGTCAAGGTGTCTGGCGGTGGCCGCTGCAATGTGACCCATGCCTGTTTTAACCCCAACGAACTCGTTGATTTCTACCCTCGTGGCAATGTTGAGTTGCTAGGTCCATTCAATCGTTTTGGCACCGCCGATACGATGGAATGGTTTACCGATAGAGGTGTCGAACTTAAGGTTGAAAGCGATAATCGCGTATTTCCAGTCACGGATAATTCTCAAACCATCATGGATTGCTTAACAGAGTTCGCAGAGCGGGCTGGTGTGGTGATCAAGACACGTTCTGGCGTTGAGTCGCTGGAGAAGGAAGGAGATAAATGGATCCTAAAACTCGAATCGAAAGAGACCATCGAGGCGAATAAGGTGCTTATTGCAACAGGTGGGAGCAAGAAGATGTGGGACGCTTTGAAACGACTGGGGCATAAGATCGTTGAGCCAGTGCCCTCACTGTTTACCTTCAATATAAAAGACCCGAGGATCAATGGCTTGGCAGGCGTTAGCGCTCCAAACGTTGAGTTGAGCTTGCCTGCATTTGACATGGAAGCACAAGGCCCTCTTCTGATCACGCACTGGGGATTGAGTGGCCCCGCTATCCTTCGTTTATCCGCTTGGGCAGCGCGCGAATTGCACGATACATCGTACCGCTTCTTACTTCATGTGAACTTTGTTCCACAACTCGATGAAGAAACCCTGCTAGATGTGATGAATGGTTTCCGTAAGGATGCCGATCAGCAAAGAAAGCGCATCCATAGTAATACACTTTTTAGTTTACCAATGCGACTTTGGAAGAACATCTGTGTAGCAGCGAAGATCCCGGAGCGTGCTACTTGGTCAGACATTTCCAAGCCGCAACTTCGAAAGTTCGTTACGCAGCTGAACAAGGCCGAGTTCGTGGTTTCAGGTAAGAGCACATTCAAAGAGGAATTCGTTACCGCTGGTGGTGTTGATCTGGGTCAGATCGACTTCAAGACCTTTGAAAGCAAGATCCACGATAATCTATTCTTAGCTGGTGAAGTGCTTAATATCGATGCACTTACTGGAGGTTTCAACTTTCAGGCTGCCTGGACAGGAGGGTGGATCGCTGGTCATGCTATGGCGGGAGAGCCTGTGTAATGATCTATTTATCAACGTCTTGAGGTGAAATTGCTAAGCATATTGTTTTTTTCATCTTTGAAATGCTAAAAATATTATCATTCTTGTTACTTTAGCAAAGTAAAGAATGACAACATGCATTATTTAGCTTCAAACCTTAAGTATCTACGCAAGTCAAGGTCCCTCACTCAGGCTCAATTCGCTGAGAAGCTCGGACTAAAGCGCTCTTTAATAGGTGCTTATGAAGAAGGTAGAAGCGAGCCGAAGCTTGCTACACTTCAGCATTTCGCTCAGTATTTTGAGGTTAGTATTGACGCCCTCATTAATCAAGACCTTACCCAAGGAGTGAGTAGGGAGCAGGAATATAAGCCTGACACTCTCGGTAGGTCGTTGCGAATACTTCCGATCACTGTCGATAGAGAAACAGATCGCGAGATGAGCACCGTGGTGCCTGTAAAGGCTTCAGCTGGTTACTTGAATGGGTTTGGAGATGTGGATTACATTGAAAAACTACCTCGGTTCGACCTCCCCTTTCCCGAATTATCGAGCGAACGCAGTTATCGTGTCTTTCAGATAAAAGGAGATAGCATGCTTCCTGTGTCTCCAGGGGCGTATGTGATATGCACATATATCCAGGATTGGAGCGATGTTTCGAATGATGAATGCTATGTCTTGGTTACGAGAAGCGAAGGTGTTGTCTATAAGCGTGTTATAAATGAGCTGTCGAAGGGTTATTTCAGATTGAAATCGGATAATCCTGAGTACAGTACATATGAAGTTCCAGTTCATGATGTAGTGGAGGTTTGGAAAGCGGTGGGGTATACCTCGTTCACCATTCCAGATGGTTCGTCGTTGGGGAACTTGAGCTTTTTGGAGGAGTCGATCAAACGACTTCAGGAAGATGTGGCGGAAATCAAAAAGAAGATTTGAATTTCGAAATGAAGAAGGATCAACAAACACCATCGCAGAGAAAGCGATTTTCTCTGCGTTCATCTACCGAGCGGTCTATTGCGCACATGGATCTCGACACATTTTTTGTTTCGGTTGAACGATTGATGGATAGTCGATTGAACAACAAACCTATTCTCATAGGAGGGACCAGTAATCGCGGTGTGGTGGCGTCTTGTAGCTATGAAGCGCGAAAGTTCGGTGTTCATTCGGCAATGCCAATGAAAATGGCACTTGACATGTGTCCTGAGGCTGTAGTGATCCGAGGCAACTCTGCGAACTATACAAAATACTCCAACCTGGTTACAGATGTTATCAAGGACGCTGTCCCTTCCTACGAGAAATCGTCTATCGATGAGTTCTACTTGGATCTAACGGGGATGGATAGGTTCTTTGGGTGTTATCAGTTCGCTTCGGAATTGCGGCAGAACATCATGAAAGAAACGGGACTACCCATTTCCTTTGGCTTGTCTGTAAACAAGACCGTCTCCAAGGTAGCTACAGGTGAGGCTAAGCCCAATAACCAGATGCGTATAGACTTTGGACAGGAACGGCCATTCTTAGCGCCATTATCGGTTCGTAAGATCCCTATGGTTGGAGAGAAGACCTATCAAACACTGAGGCACCTAGGCGTAAAGCGCATTCACACCGTACAGGATATGCCGGTTGAGATGATGGAGCGAGTGTTGGGGAAGCATGGGAGATCTATCTGGGAAAAGGCTAGGGGAGTGGATAGGACGCCTATTATTCCTTATTCAGAACGAAAGTCAATATCAACCGAGCGAACATTTGATAAAGACACGATCGATGTTGCAAAGCTAGAAAGCATTCTCGTTGCGATGGTGGAGAATCTAGCTTTTCAATTGCGTAGAGGGGTGAAGTTAACGGCTTGTATAACACTGAAGATCAGGTATTCAGACTTTAACACCCACACATTGCAGGCGAGGATACCTTATACCGCTTCTGATCACGTGCTCATACCTAAGGCTAAAGAGCTGTTTAGAAAACTATACGATAGGCGTTTACTGGTCCGACTTATCGGTGTGCGCATGAGTCACCTTGTAAGCGGAGGGCACCAAATGAACCTGTTTGAAGATAATGTTGAGATCCAACAGTTGTATCAAGCAATGGATAAGATGCGAGATCGATTCGGAGATCGGTCCGTTATTCGAGCCGCAGGGATGCAGGCGCGAACGATCGGTAGGATGACGAACCCATTTAACGGTGAGCCTCCTATGTTGCTGGCAAACAGGAGGAGTTAGCGGTGATAGATTTACTCTATGTAGTTAATCTAAACATCTGTATTTCAGGTTTAATGAAACTTTGCTTTAAAGCTTTGGATTAAAATAAAATTCACGCATTATGTGTGGTAGATATGTAGCTGTTAGTAAAGTGAAGGCTGTTGAAAAGCGCTTCAATGCGGAGGTTATGGATCCCGATAAGTGGTTTCCAAACACCAATGTTGGCCCTGGAAGCATGGCTCCAGTTATTATCGACTCTAATCCTTCCGAAGTACATCGTTTGCAGTTCGGCTTCACACCGCATTGGTCTAAAAAGCCCATGTATGTTTTCAATGCAAGAGCTGAAGGTGATTACAATAAAGAGAATGACCCTGCATATACGGGGGCTAAGGGTATTATCCAGAAACCAATGTTCCGCAGTTCTATTCGAAGTAAACGTTGCTTAGTCATCGCAGATGCGTTTATCGAAGGTCCTGAAAAGGAAAAGCTTGACAAGCCTTATGTGGTATACCTCCGCGAACGTAGGCCTTTTGCATTTGCCGGCATCTGGGATGAGTGGGTCGACCCTCGGTCTGGAGAGGAGCTGCGCTCGTTCGCGATCATTACCACCGTTGCCAACCAGCTACTGAAGAAAGTTGGACACCACAGATCTCCTGTAATACTGGGTGAAGATCAAGAACGCGACTGGATATCAGGGGACCTACCTCTAAATGATATCACCTCAATGCTCGAGCCTTTTGACGCAAGACAGATGAATGCATACCCTATCGATAAGACTATTAAGAACCCTAGGTCGACCGGATTAGATCTTCTAAAGCCAATAGGTGAACGAGTATATCCAGAGTATGAATACGAGATCTATGAGGAGTTGAAGCTCGAGGGAATGGGGGAGACTAGAGCTCGACAACGAAGAGGTGAGGAGAAGGGAGGGCAACAGTCTTTATTTTGATTCCCAGATGTGTACGTGTTTTTATTTAAAGCTAAAGAGCAAGTAAATTGTTGCTGAATTGCCATACATATTACAGTTTTAGGTACGGGACAATGTCTCCAGATGAGCTTCTAAACGAGGCCTCAGAAATGGGACATGACCGTTTGGCAGTTACTGATATCAACAGTACTTCCGCGGCTTTGCAGGTTCTACGACTCGCATCTAAGTACAGCATTCATGTTGTAGTGGGTGTTGATTTTAGAAGGGGTGTTGATCAACAATTCATAGCACTTGCTATTAACAATAGTGGATTTGAGTATATCAACACCCTGTTAACATCTGTATTGAACGGTGAGTGTAAGATGCCTTCTGAAGCACCGATTTGGCCTGAGTCAGACGTCGCCGTGATCTATCCATTGGGCAATGCTCCAAGGCGACAATTGCGCAGTAATGAGTATGTAGGTGTTGCTCCTCATGAAATGTTCAAGAGTACTTGGAGGCAGAGTGCCTGGGAAGAGAGTCGGTTCGTTGCACTGAATACGACTACATTCAGGCATAAGCGAGACTTTAATGCGCACCGGTTACTGCGTTCGATCGACCAGAACACCTTGTTGAGTAAACTCTCTGTAAAGCAGGTAGGACAAGCGTCTGAACGACTTTTGGATCCAATAGCCCTAAAAGATGCCTACGCCGATCGGCCTGCATGGTTGATCCGAAGTGCGAACATACTTGAGAAATGCAACGTCTACTTTGGCTTTGGCGAGGAGCAAGAGTCGCAGAATCAGCGCTCTTATACCGGTTCAAAGGAGAAAGACTATGCTCTACTTGTAAAGTTATGTAACGACGGAATTCCTTATCGATACCCCAACAGGGGAAAGGAGGTGATGGAACGACTGGAGAAAGAACTTCAAGTGATTCGGGAGAAGGACTTCGTTTCGTATTTCCTCATCAACTGGGATATCATTCACCACGCTCGTAGGAAGGGCTATTTCTACGTGGGGCGAGGAAGTGGCGCAAATAGTGTTGTAGCGTATCTATTGCGGATCACGGATGTAGACCCAATGGAGCTCGACCTCTATTTTGAACGGTTCATCAACCTCTATCGTGTTAATCCTCCTGATTTTGATATCGACTTTTCGTGGAAAGATCGGGATGACATGACCGATTACATCTTCAAGAGATTTCCAAACACTTCACTTCTAGCCACATACAACACCTTTCAGTTCAGGGCAGTTGTTCGGGAGTTAGGGAAGGTATTCGGATTACCCAAACACGAGATCGATAAACTCTCCCAAGGGCCAATGCGACTGAAGTCTAGCGATCAAGTCACCCAGGCTGTTTTGAAGTATAGTCAGTATATACAGGGTTTTCCAAGTCATTTAAGCATTCATGCAGGCGGTATTCTTATCACAGATAAACCTATACAGGCGTACTCCGCTACGTTCATGCCTCCCAAGGGTTTCCCAACCACGCAATTCGACATGGTTGTGGCCGAGGATGTGGGGATCTATAAGTTTGACATCCTTAGTCAGCGCGGACTTAGTAAGATCCAAGACACGCTGAGTGTCATTCAAAAGAACCAGCCAGATAGGTCGGCAGACGTTGATATTCACGATATACCACGTTTCAAGGAAGATCCCGCCATCAAAGAATTACTCCGAAATGGAAAGGCTATTGGTTGCTTCTATGTTGAGTCACCCGCTATGCGCATGCTGCTCAAGAAACTTAAGGTTGATGACTATCTAACCCTAGTAGCTGCGAGCTCGATCATCCGTCCAGGTGTAGCAAAGTCAGGCATGATGAGAGAGTACATCCTTCGTTATCGATATCCAGAGCGTAGAAAAGATGCCAATCCAATCTTAATGAAGATCATGCCCGAAACCTTCGGCGTGATGGTCTACCAAGAGGATGTTATCCGCGTAGCGCACCATTACGCGGGGCTATCGCTGGGTGAGGCAGATGTTTTGAGAAGGGGCATGTCAGGCAAATACAGGTCTAGAGAAGAGTTCCAGAAAGTAAAGGAGCAGTTCTTTATCAATTGCCAGTCAAAGGGCTACCCGCAGTCGGAATCAGCTGAAGTATGGCGACAGATAGAAAGCTTCGCCGGATATGCCTTTGCGAAAGGACACTCCGCATCTTATGCGGTGGAGAGTTATCAAAGTTTATTCTTGAAGGCTCATTTCCCACTTGAGTACATGGTTTCGGTGATCAACAATTTTGGTGGATTCTATCGTACCGAGTTCTATGTTCACGAAGCTCGAATGGCCGGCGCGGAGATCCATCCTCCTTGTGTGAATCAGGGAGATTACCACACCGTTATACACGGGAAAGATGTATACATGGGATTCATGCACCTTCATTCGCTTGAGGATAAAGTAGCTATGCGCATTTTAGAGGAAAGGGATAGAGGAGGGTTCTTGGATTTTGACGATTTCATTGACCGTGTGCCTATCGGAATCGAGCAAATAAGTATCCTCATACGGATCAACGCCTTCCGATTTACTGGAAAGACCAAACGGGCATTGCTTTGGGATGCGCATTTCAAACTAGACAAAAAGCCTCCGGAAGAGCCTACGCCAAGCCTATTCAAACCAAGTAGACGAGCATATGAACTTCCGCCTTTGCATCAGTCTAAACTTGAAGATGTATACGATCAGATCGAGCTATTAGGGTTCCCATTGGGCAACCCGTTCCATCTGTTGAAAGAAGAACCAGACAGTTCTACGTTGGCCGAAGACCTTCCTGAGTTGAATACTAGGAACGTCAGGCTCTACGGATACCTCGTGACAACAAAGGACACCAAGACCACCAATGGTAAACGAATGTATTTTGGCACCTTCCACGATATGACGGGAAAAGTATTTGACACCGTGCACTTCCCTCCAGTAGCGGCCAAATTCCCATTCAGAGGAAGGGGGATCTACATAGTTGAGGGTAAAGTAGTTGAAGAGTTTGGCTTCTTCAGTATCGAAGCAACTAGTCTGATCAAGGCAGACCTGATACCTGACCCAAGGTTCTCTGAAGAAGAAGGATGGGATAAGAAGATCGATGAACGCGCTGTGTCATGAGAAGAGGAACCAATGTAAAGCCAGATAATACATTCGAATCCTATGCATACGAGCGCATAGACGATTGGATATTGCCGGAAGAACAGGACGAAAAGGTCAAAACAGAAATAATCGCAACACATCCAAAGTCGATCGTTAACCCAGTTTCAAGCCCTGACGTAAGCATGAACTGGTCCATGAATCCATATGCAGGATGCGAGCATGGATGCCCTTATTGCTATGCTCGCAACAGTCATGAATACTGGGGATACAATAGCGGAATCGACTTCGAGTCCAAGATCTTATATAAGGCAAATGCAGCTGAGTTACTCTCACAAAAATTGAATAGCAGGTCATGGCAAGGCGAGCCCATCATGCTCTCGGGTAACACAGATTGTTATCAACCTATTGAACGGAGGTTGAAACTGACAAGAGGATTGCTCGAAGTGGCGAGAGATCACAATCAACCCGTAGGGATAATCACCAAGAATGCACTGGTGCTTAGGGATATAGACATCCTGAAGGAGATGGCGAAGAAGGGGCTAGTGCGAGTAGCCATCTCTGTAACATCTTTAGATTCCTCTCTACAAAGGAAGCTAGAACCTAGAGCTAGTGCACCTTACAAACGACTGGCAACTATCCGAGCTTTGTCAGACGCGGGAATACCAGTGATGGCAATGGCCGCACCAATGATTCCTGGCCTGAATAGTCACGAGCTGATTCCCCTAATGAAAGCAACGTCAGAAGCTGGAGCGCTTCAGACCAAATACATAACCGTCAGATTGAATGGTCATTTGAGCGATATGTTTGCCGAATGGCTTAAAACACATTATCCAGATAGAGTAGATAAGGTGATGAACTCAATCAAGAGCACTCACGGTGGAAAAGTAAACGCGTATAGATATGGAATACGAATGTCTGGCACCGGTAGGGTAGCAGAAACCCTACGTCAGGCATACGCGGTAGGACAATCCAAATACTTCAAGGATAAAAAAATGCCCGCTTTGAATAGCGAGCATTTCATTAATGATCATAATCGTCAGATGGGATTATTCGACTAATCCTCAGCTTGTTCCCTAGCTTCCTCGAGAATCTCCTTCATTGCCTCAACCACGGCCTCGTCTCGCTCAGCTTCGAGCTCTATTTGATCTTCAAGCATATCGAACATGGAGTTCTTGTGGATCTCATAAGCCACGAATACTGTGTACTTATCTCCATTGTAATAGGTCTTTTCATCTAACTTCCTAACATCAGCAAGACGAGTATCCATTACTTGTCGTGCTAACGATTGGAATTGAGTCATCACTTCATCACGATCAACCATCGCGGATTCTCTCAAGTAGTCATCAGCTACCTCGCGGATGGTTACATCTACCATAGCGGCCAGTTGCGTGCGTGCATCCATATCAGATTTGCGCTTCGCCACTCGTTCATCAGAGCTTTGTGCTTTTCCCACCGCCCTAAAGTACCTTCGACTCGATTCATAGTCAGAGCCTCGGAACGGGGACTCTTGTTCTACGCCATACTGCTCAACAGATTTACACGACGGTGCAACGAAAGCTACTGAGAGCGCCAAGGCGGATAATAGTAATATGCGTTTCATAGTGTTCGGATTGCTTTGTTTGAAAATACAATTTCAGAAATCATGCCACATCTATCTGGGCAATAAACGTTTGTATCCGTTTATCATTGGCTAGGGTATAGGGTTCTACGTAAATTACAACTGGGGAGGGGGGTGCCCCCCTAAATGATCACCCTACTGTTCAACAGCTCTTACATCAAATCCAACAAGATCGGCATTATCAAACTGAACCGAAACCTCTAAAGGCCTGCAACATACTTCGCAGTCCTCAATGTACTCTTGTATTGACACAGATGGATCCAGCAAAAAAGAGATCTCTGCATTGCAAAAAGGACAATTAGTGAACTGCTCGAGCATAGATCAAACTTCTTGAGCTGCTTCCATCTCCAAGAATTCATCGAACGACATCAATTTGTCTGTGAACTCGGTAGGAGCAATACGAACCACACGGTTTGCAACGGTTTGAACGAAGGTGTGGTCATGCGATGTAAAGAGAACCGTTCCTGGGAAGTCTTTCAAGGCGTTATTGAATGCCTGAATTGACTCAAGATCTAAGTGGTTGGTAGGCTCATCGAGAATGAGAACATTGCCATGTGCGAGCATCATTCGGGAGATCATACAGCGCACTTTTTCACCACCAGAGAGCACATCCACATTCTTGAATACTTCTTCACCAGAGAATAACATCTTACCAAGGAAGCCACGAACATAAACTTCATCCTTGTTCTCTGAATACTGACGAAGCCAATCAATAAGGTTCATATTTCCCTTGAAGTAGGCCGCATTCTCATTGGGGAGGTAGGCTGTGGTGATCGTCTGACCAAAGGAGAACTCTCCAGCGTCAGGTTTCACTTCTCCTACTAGCACTTTAAAGAAAGTACTGATAGCCAGTCCGTTATCAGCCACGAAGGCAATCTTATCACCTCGATTTACCTTCAAGTTGATATTTGTAAATAGAGGCTCGCCATCGATGGATTTAGACAATCCTTCTACATCGAGGATCTGGTTACCGGCTTCACGCTCTTGGTTAAAGATGATAGCAGGGTAGCGACGTGACGAAGGTTTGATCTCATCTACATTGATCTTTTCGAGCAACTTCTTACGAGAGGTGGCTTGACGAGATTTTGATGCGTTCGCACTGAATCGAGAGATGAACTCCTGAAGTTCCTTCTTCTTTTGTTCGGCTTTTTTGTTGGCTGCTGAACGCTGGCGAAGAGCCAATTGACTTGACTCGTACCAGAAGGTATAATTACCTGTGAATAGGTTGATCTTTCCGAAATCAATATCAGCGATTACAGTACAGACGGTATCTAGGAAGTGACGGTCGTGAGATACAACAATCACAGTGTTCTTGAAATCGAGAAGGTAGTTCTCAAGCCAAGTGATCGACTTTAGGTCCAAGTCGTTGGTAGGCTCATCGAGAATAAGGAGGTCAGGATTACCGAAAAGCGCCTGAGCGAGCAAGATGCGTACACGCTGAGTACCATCAAGGTCTTCGAGGGTTCTATAGTGATCCGCTTCTTGAATACCGAGGCCGGAGAGTAAGGCTGCTGCATCAGATTCAGCGTTCCAGCCATCCATTTCGGCGAATTCATTCTCTAATTCTGCGGCTTTATTTCCGTCTTCTTCGGTGAAATCAGCTTTTGCGTAGATGGCATCTTTCTCTTGCATGATCTGCCAGAGACGTTCGTGTCCCATCATAACGGTATCGATAGCTCTACAGTCGTTGTATTCGGAGTGATTCTGCTTGAGGATAGCCATACGTTTTCCTGGCTCCAAGCTCACGGAGCCGGAGTTAGGAGTTTGCTCCCCTGAAAGTATCTTTAGAAATGTCGATTTCCCGGCGCCATTGGCACCGATGATACCGTAGCAGTTCTCACCGTGGAACTTGAGATTTACATCATCGAAAAGAACGCGCTTTCCGAATTGAAGGGATACGTTGTTGACTGTAATCACTATCTAGCTGTTTTTAAGGGTGCAAAGGTAGGGAGAGTTTTGGAGAGTAAAGAGTAGTCAATTCGCCAAAAAAAGAATCTGATCCGGATAGAGTTAAATTTCAGAGCATATGAATTTAGAACTCGTGACTCAATCTTATATGAATTGTACAAGAGTACTTCATAGAAACAAATAATCCTGATGATATGATTTCTTTAAACAGTTCTGACATCATAGCTCGGTTCTAATCTTTATTCACAATAAATCTGATTTGATTAATCTAGCCCGAATCTATCTGTATCTGGATTTAATCAGGATGAGTCTTCACTGCGCCTGAATATCGTTTACTGAGGAATGTTTCATAGTCGTTGTCTGATTACAAGATTATACGTGTAGATGCTGATTTAATGTTTCAAATTATATCTTATAATTAATATTATGTTCAATAGTAGTAATTAAAAATAAGGGAAGCCTAATTAAAGACTCCCCTTTGCGCAATTTACTCAGTGCGCTTTTTTATTTTCCCTGTGCCTTAAGCGCTGCTGCTTTTTCATTGTACATCACGGCCTTGTCTCCATTGCCGAGTTTGTAATGTACCTCTGCCAAAGACTGAGCTGTACTTGAAGCTTCTGGATTCACTGCCTCAGCTCTTTCGAAATAAGACAACGCTTGCTGAAGCAATTCATCACGCTCAACTTTCAATGCGTCGTACTGACTTTGAGATGCGGATGACGGCAGGTCGTTCATTTCTTGTGACTTGTCGTTGCTCAACTCTACATGCACCAAACCTGCCATGTAAAGCGCGTCCTCATGCGTAGAATCTACAGCAATAGTTCGCTTATAGTATTCAAGGCCTGTAGAAGGATCATTCTTGTGAACGTGATACACATAGCCTGTATTGTACAAGAAAAGAGTGTTATTTGGCTCATTTTCAAGACCTTCAGCCATCAATTCAACAGCTCCATCGTAATTCTCTTCATTGAAATACTTCTGAAGTACGGTCAAGAAAATGGATTGATTCTCAGGGTACTTAGCTCTTGCTTCCTGCAATGCGGTGTTGAATTCTTCGTCTCTTCCAGCCTTCGCAAGCAGATCGATGTATTGCACCCAAAGATCCGGCTCCACACTTGGGCTAAGCTCAGGTTCGCTAGCATTTCCTTGCTCTACATAGTAATCAACCGTTTCCTTATTCGGGAATGTAACGCGATTACCACCGTAGATAGCTGTCCAGGCGCGACCTGCGTAGCCCATTTCGATAAGGCTTGCGTACTTGCTGATCGCTTGGTCTCTGTATTCAGCTCTTTTAGCACTGTCCAAATTGGCGTCATTTTGAAGCTGATATCCCAAGATCGCTTGGTAATAGATGGATAGAGAATCTGTCTTCTCAAATTCTTGCCTAGCTCTCCACTCTGCCAATTGTCCGTACATTTCAAATGCCGCCTTCTTGTCAGATTGAGAAACACCTGCAGCTACATCTGAATAATTGGTAAACAAGTAAGGCAGCGCTTCTAGAACTTCTTCTTCATATCGATCATCATCTACGCTGTAGTTGTAGTCCAATAATGATAGATAGCTATTGATAGAAGTTGTTACGTTAGCTAATTCAGGAGTTTGCTGAGCTTGAAGTGCTTGATTTACAAATTCACTGTAAATCTGACCTTGATAGAAATAGTACTTTTGAGTCTCCTTTTCACTTAGATCTTCCATGCCTGAGGCTTCGATCTGTGATGTTGCTTCATCAATATGCTCTTTCGCCGATGCGAAATCCTCTCTATTGATTGCGATACCTGCACTAGTGATCTGTGAACCCTGAGCAACTGCAACAGAGCCGATCGCTAGACCAGCCATCACTGAAAATAAACGTGCTTTCGTCAACATATTCTAATTTTCTGTGGTTTCGAGTTTTGCAAAAATAAGGAAAGTCAATAGGCTATGCTACTCTATTCCTCTACACTTTCCATGCCATCAGCCTCTCCAGCTGCTTCAGCTCCATTTTCGTTCTCTACTCCTTCTACATCTTCTAACGCTTCTTCCTCGTCACTGGTTGGAACTTTCGCAACACTGGCGATTTCATCTTTGCTCTTGAGGTTGATTAGACGAACACCTTGCGTTGCTCTACCCATCACGCGAAGCTGATCAACATTCATTCGGATCATAACGCCGGAACGGTTGATGATCATTAAATCATCTTCATCTGTAACAGCCTTTATCGCAATAAGGTTTCCGGTCTTGTCAGTGATACTCATTGTTTTCACACCCTTGCCACCTCTATTGGTTACTCGGTAGTCTTCTAACAATGAGCGCTTTCCATAGCCTTTCTCACTCACTACAAGGATATCGCCTTCACCCTCCTGGATGCAGACCATACCGATCACCTCGTCCTTCTCAGATCCCAAGCTCATTCCGCGAACACCAGACGCGGTACGTCCCATGTTACGCACGGCCGATTCATGGAATCGGATAGCCTTGCCCGAGCGCACTGCCATCAAGATCTCACTATTTCCATCGGTAAGTTTGGCCTCGAGCAATCGATCTCCCTCACGGATTCCGATTGCATTGATACCATTCACTCGCGGACGGCTGTATGCCTCAAGTGATGTTTTCTTTACCACACCTTGCTTGGTACACATCACGATGTTGTGACTATTGATGTACTCCTCGTCTTTCAAATTCAAGACATTGATGAAGGCGCGAACAGAATCGTCTTGAGGAATATTGATCAAGTTTTGGATCGCTCGACCCTTACTTGCCCTTGTTCCTTCTGGTATCTCGAACACACGCAACCAGAAACACCTACCCTGCTCCGTGAAAAACAACATGTATTGGTGGTTCGTCGCTGCGAAAACGTATTCAATAAAGTCGGAATCACGCGTAGATGCCGCCTTGGAACCTACCCCTCCTCTACTTTGTGTGCGGTATTCACTCAGAGATGTACGCTTGATGTATCCTGCATGAGAGATGGTAATAACTACCTCCTCATCTGGGATCATGTCTTCTATGCTCACATCGCCACCTGCGTATTCAATGTTGGTGCGACGCTCATCTCCATACTTCTCCTTGATCTCGAGTAGCTCATCTTTTATGATGGTCATCCTTAGATCTTTCTCATCTAGAATGCGCTTGTAATAAGCGATCTTCTCCATCAATTCAGCGTATTCACTCTTTATCTTGTCTCTTTCAAGTCCGGTTAGCTTCTGTAGACGCAATTCGAGGATCGCCTTTGCCTGAACTTCTGTCAAGCCAAAGTTGCTCATCAAACCATCCTTCGCCTCATCCACTGTCGCACTAGCGCGAATCAACTTGATAACCTCGTCCAGATTATCAATGGCAATCAACAAACCTTCCAATATGTGTGCACGCTTCTCAGCCTGTGAAAGCTCATACTTGGTGCGGCGGACAACTACATCGTGACGGTGATTGACAAAATGGCGGATCAGGTCCTTGAGATTAAGCATCTCTGGACGTCCATTCACCAACGCGATACTGTTGATACTGAAAGAAGATTGAAGCGAAGTGTACTTGAATAATTTATTCAATACAACATTCGGAACTGCGTCACGCTTAAGTACATAAACGATTCGCATACCACCTCTATCCGACTCATCGCGGATATCGGAAATACCGTCCAACTTCTTATCGTTGATCAAGTCGGCCGTCTTCTTGATCATCTCGGCCTTATTGACCTGGTATGGGATCTCATTTACGATGATGCACTCCCTACCATTGACTTCTTCAATATTAGTCTTGGCACGCAGCACTACTCTACCTCTACCGGTGTGATATGCATCTCGAACACCTTCATATCCGTAGATAGTACCTCCTGTAGGGAAATCCGGTGCCTTGATCGTTTCGATCAACTCATCGATCTCCACATCATTATTCTCGATGTACTGAACCGTCGCCGCAATGGTGTCGGTCAAGTTGTGCGGAGCCATATTCGTTGCCATACCTACGGCGATACCACTGGCTCCATTAACTAAAAGCTGTGGAATTCGCGTAGGAAGTACCGTTGGCTCCTTTAGTGAATCGTCGAAGTTCAACTGGAAGTCAACCGTATCCTTATCGATATCGGTTAACATTTCCTCAGCGATCTTCTTCAAACGAACCTCGGTATAACGCATCGCTGCCGGACTATCTCCGTCAACCGATCCAAAGTTACCTTGTCCGTCTACCAACGTGTAGCGCAATGACCAATCTTGGGCCATACGTACCATGGTATCATATACTGAGCTATCTCCGTGAGGGTGGAATTTACCGAGTACCTCACCGACGATACGTGCAGATTTCTTGTAAGACCGATTGGATAAGACGCCAAGCTCGTGCATTCCATATAATACACGTCTGTGTACAGGCTTCAATCCATCACGCACATCGGGTAGCGCACGTGAAACGATCACCGACATTGAGTAGTCGATGTAAGAGGACTTCATCTCCTCTTCGATGTTTATCGGTATTATCCGTTCTCCTTCAGCCATAATGTCAGTTTCATTTGATCACAATACAGAGTATGACAAGTTTCAAAAATAGGGTTTCACCCACGTTACGCAATGCATCCTTAGCCCGAAAAATGGGGAGTTTTTACACATTTCCGTGTTTATAACTCCGATCTTTATTAATTTCCTATTCAGCCCCCGAAAAGGTACATTTGATTCAAACCAAGCTGGCACAACTTTCGTTATAACCTGTACAGACTAAAGCACCAGCGCATAATTATTATGGACGAGAATTTTTCACCCAGAGTTAAGGATGTAATCAGCTACAGCAAAGAGGAAGCTCTGCGCCTCGGGCATGATTACATTGGTACTGAGCATCTTATGCTCGGGCTTATTCGTGAAGGTGAGGGTACAGCCGTTCAGATCTTAGAAGATTTAGGTATCGATATCCGCACAGTGCGGAATAAAATTGAGAATATCTCCGTGCCTTCTGCGGCACGTCAACTTTCTTCCAAAAAGAATCTGCCCTTGACCCGACAAGCGGAAAAGGCGCTGAAAACAACCTTCCTAGAAGCGAAGATCTTTCAAAGTAATATCATAAGGACTCCACATTTACTGTTGTGCATACTCAGGAATGAGGATGATCCGGTAACCCGACTCTTAAAACAAATGGGTATCGATTACGAAAGTTTCAAAGGTGAGTTTCAAGCACATCGCCTCGATAGAGATGCGGGAGACCCCTCCTCTACCTCCGAGCCAAAATCGGAAATGTCATTTGGCGACGAAGACGACGATTTCGATAGCAAAGGCAGTGGCGGATATCAAAGCTCCAGTAGCTCAAAAGCGAAATCAGATTCGAAGACGAAGACACCTGTTCTTGATAATTTTGGTAGAGACCTCACCAAGTTGGCTGAGGATTCGAAGTTGGACCCAGTTGTAGGTCGTGAAAAGGAGATAGAACGTGTGTCTCAGATCCTATCACGCCGTAAGAAGAACAACCCACTTCTGATCGGTGAGCCAGGTGTAGGTAAATCGGCTATCGCTGAAGGACTTGCACTTCGTATCGTCAAGAAGAAAGTGAGTCGCGTACTTTTCAATAAACGAGTAGTAACACTAGACCTTGCCTCTCTTGTAGCCGGCACGAAGTACCGTGGCCAGTTTGAAGAGAGAATGAAGGCGCTCATGAATGAACTCGAGAAGAATGATGACATCATCCTGTTCATCGATGAGCTTCATACGATCGTTGGAGCAGGTGGCGCTACCGGTTCGCTCGATGCATCGAATATGTTCAAACCTGCCTTGGCACGTGGTGAGATCCAATGCATCGGAGCAACTACATTGGACGAATATCGTCAGTATATCGAAAAGGATGGTGCACTCGAGCGTCGTTTCCAAAAGGTAATAGTGGAACCTACTTCTGTGGAGGAAACCATACAGATCCTTGAGAATGTAAAGGATAAATACGAGGACCACCACAACGTAACTTACACTCGAGAGGCCATTGAAGCTTGCGTGCACCTCACGCAACGCTATATCAGCGACCGACATCTTCCTGATAAGGCGATCGATGCGCTGGACGAGGCCGGATCGCGTGTTCACATTACCAGCATCAAGGTTCCTAAAGATGTTCTCGATCTCGAAAAGGATCTAGAGCGCATTCGTGAGGACAAGATATCCGTAGTGAAGAAACAGCGCTACGAGGAAGCTGCCAAGCTTCGCGATGATGAAAAGCAGATCGAGCAAAGACTCGAAGAGGCTCAACGTCAGTGGGAAGCTGATGTGAAAGAAAATCGTGAAACCGTTGCAGAGGAAAATGTAGCAGAAGTTGTGGCTATGATGACCGGAATCCCGGTTCAACGCGTAGCTCAGCAAGAAAGCCAGCGTTTATCTCGTATGAGCGAAGATCTCAAAGGACGAGTTATTGGTCAAGACGATGCAGTTCAAAAGGTGGTCAAGGCCATCCAAAGGAACCGTGCAGGCCTGAAAGATCCAAATAAACCGATCGGGTCATTTATATTCCTAGGTCCTACAGGTGTTGGTAAAACACAATTGGCCAAGGAGCTTGCCAAGACCTTGTTCGATAGCGAAGATGCACTCATTCGAATCGACATGAGTGAGTATATGGAGAAGTTTGCACTTTCTAGATTGGTTGGAGCGCCTCCGGGATACGTTGGATACGAAGAAGGTGGTCAGCTGACCGAAAAGGTACGCCGCAAGCCGTATAGTGTCATCTTGCTCGACGAGATCGAAAAGGCACACCCAGACATCTTCAACCTTCTGTTACAGGCGTTGGACGATGGTATGATGACAGATAGCTTGGGCCGAAAGATCGATTTCAAGAACTGTATCATCATAATGACTTCCAATATCGGTAGCCGTCAGTTGAAGGACTTCGGTCAAGGTGTTGGCTTTGGAACTCAAGCGAGGTCAGAGGCCTCCGATGCAGATACGAAGAGTATCATCGAAAAGGCACTAAAGAAGGCCTTTGCCCCTGAATTCTTGAACCGAATCGATGATGTTGTCCTTTTCAACTCTTTGAAAGAAGAGGATATCCATAAGATCATCGACCTTGAGTTAGCCAAGCTCTTCAAGCGCATCCACAATCTAGGTTACGAAATGAAGATCTCCAAGCCAGCTAAGAGCTTTATCGCCGACAAGGGCTATGATGAAGCATATGGTGCTCGACCTTTGGCAAGAGCCATTCAGAAGTATATCGAGGATTCTCTAGCAGAAGAGATCATCAATAAAAAGGTTTCTGAAGGAGATGTAGTTAAGATCGATTTCGACAAGAAGAAGGAAGAGATCGTTATCTCCATCGAAAGTCCGAAGGATAAAGAGGAAACTACGAATGACGAGGGCTCCCAGAAGTGATTGAAGCTCGCGAGAATAGAAAAAGCCGCACTCATTTCAAGTGCGGCTTTTTTTTTCTAGATCTCTCAGTTTGAAGATCTACAAGAGATGTTCTTCGAAGAATGCAGTGGCCTTGTTCATTGCATCTCGAGCAGCCTCTTCGTCGTACACATTCTCGTTGCTCGGATTGGCAAAAGCGTGATCGGCATCGTACACCTGTACAGAGAGTTCTTTCTCCACTTCACTCATATCCTCGTTAAAAGAATCTACTACTTCGCCATTGATCCATTGATCTTGAGAAGCGAATATTCCGAGTACAGGAGCCTCAAGGGATTGAAGACGCTCATGGTCCTTTTCAGGCATTCCGTAATACATGACGCAGGCTCGCACTCTATCCTGACCTTCAATGGCAGCTTGTAGACTCCAACCTCCACCAAAGCACCAGCCGATGGTGCCGATTTCCGCATCTTCGCCAATGTAATTGAATGCACCACGAATGATGGTCTTTATCCTTTCCGGATCTGCATTCTGCATAAGCTCTCCGGCTGCGGCTCTAGTTTGACCGATCTTCCCGTCGTAGAGATCGATTGCCAAAACGTTGACATTCAATCGCTCGGACCATTCCTCTACTTCGCGTTTGATATTGTCGTTTAGTCCCCACCATTCGTGAAAAACAAGTATCCACTTATTAGTTTCTTCCGAAGATTTCATTTCATAACCTCGTGCGGGAAGGTCACCAGCCTCGAATTGGATCCAAGTGCCGTCGTTTGTTCTCATGTCTTCAGCGGGCAATTCGTGAGACTCAACAAATCCGGGATCATCTGCCATGGCAACGAACTCGCTGTTCGCTTCGTGGCACGACTGTCCCTGCATCGGAAAGGCTAAGAATAATAAAATGGTTAATGCCGATACGTTCTCTACTCTCATGGTACTGTGTTTTTATCAATACGTTGGGAGTTTCATTGGCACTTCAACGGCAAGTATCTGTGCATCAGATGGGGCCTTCACATCAACCGAACTGGCTTCCCATATTCCTATACCATCACGACGGTCAAGTTGTTCATTTCCGATCTGCACGGAACCTTCCAGCACGAAGAAATAAACACCATTACCTTCACCGTTAATATGATATTCAGATGATCTTCCGGCGTCGAGGTCGATGCGATAGAAATAGGCATTCTGATGAATATAAAGTCCATCTCCCTCTACATTGTGTGGGCGAACCAATTGTTGCCAACTGTTCTGGCGATCCGAACTATCAAAGGTTTTCTGATCATATCGAGGCGTTACCCCTCTTTCTTCTGGGAAGATCCAAAGCTGCAAGAAGTTAACCTGCTCATCCTTACTCTCATTGTATTCGGAATGTTGGATCCCTGTACCGGCGGACATCACTTGAACATCTCCTGTCTTGATCGCCTGTGCATTGCCCATGGTGTCGCGATGTGTCAATGCTCCTTCTCAGGGAATACTGATGATCTCCATGTCGGCGTGCGGATGTTGACCGAAGCCTTTTTCTGCGGCAACTATGTCATCATTCAACACACGAAGTACGCCGAAGTGCATTTGCTCTGGATTGTACCAATTTGCAAAGCTGAATGTATGGTGGGTATCAAGCCAACCGTGGTTAGCATGTCCCCTAACGTTTGATCTATGAATTATTGATTTCATGGTTAATTGCTTTAATCAATGTTATAACAAATATATAAACTTTCAAAGAGATCGATCTACCTCCATAGCTCGGCTCAATATCTGAATAAGCGGTTTTTATGAAGGCTCTTCAAGATCTCTCAACAGTGAATTTACGATCTGTTGAGCCGTCGGACTATCGTGTTTATGCCAGAGGTGATCTTTCAGGTCGGAATCATCCACATCCACAGGTGCGATGCCGATACCAGCATATTTACCTTTTTCGATAAGAACAAATCCTTTTTCTTGAGGAGACCTTCCTACATAGAGCAATGTGAGGTCACCGCCATTGTCCTTTTGCTGTTTCAACCATAATTCTGCAGCATGTTGATGTGTGTTGTCATCCACATCACTCTCCCAGCCCAGTCCGCTTAATGTAGAATTGAGTCCGTATTCCTTCACCACTTCTGCCAAATACTGTTGTGCTGATGTGTAACTATAGAAATGCTGAAGCACATCCACCCTT
>CBFHXG010000018.1:0-41246 GCA_965659725.1 Phaeocystidibacter sp.
AATGAGGACATGGAGGCCAATGAGCCTTTCGTCTACCCGAACCCTTACTACGCAGGTGCATCTTGGGAAGGCAGATCCAACTTCCAGGAAGAAAGTAGAAAACTCGTGTTTGCCAACCTACCTAAGCGCTGCATCATCAGGGTCTATACCGCGGCTGGCGACTTCATCGATCAGATCGACCACGATGAAAATTACAATGGTTCGGATACCCGCTGGTTCCAAACCTTTGGTTCAGAAAACCCAGAAGAAAACGTCTTCTCTGGAGGTGAGCACGCATGGGATCTTCTCTCCAGGGACTCACAAATCATCAGTAGAGGGCTGTATATGTTCTCGGTTGAAGACCTAGATACCGGTGATACCTACACGGGTCAATTCGTCATCATCAAATAAGTCACCTATGTCCGAAATGAATAATAATCAACTCCAATTTCCACTTATCATGAGAAAAGTTCTACTCATCTGTGTGATGGTAATGGGCTGGGCTACCGCTCAGGCACAGTATCCTTATGCAGACATCAATCAGATCCAGTTCGTGAGTGCAACCGACCTCGCCAACTGTAACGATACTAGCGCCTACTTCGGCGATACCGTTCGCACACGCGGCGTTGTAGTTACTCCAGGTAACGTTTCTGAGGTGCCTTCAGGTTCTGTACAGGGCGGTCACCGTCCATTCCTTTTCATCGCTGATACCGCTAATGGTGGTGACGCAGGTCCGTGGAAAGGTATCGAGATTATGGGTGCCTACCGCAACGCACAAGGCAACCTGCTTCCTCTTCCGAACATCGAAACGGCACTTCCGGGTGACATTATCGAGTTCGTAGGTGTGGTCAATGCCTACAACAATGGTACTCAGCTCGAGCCGATCGACGGTAACTCTTTCAGCATCCTAGGATCTACCACGGCTCCTTCGTCTGCCGTAGTTCCATTGGGCGACCTTAACGATGCCAACCGTGTGAACATCCCAGCTACAGGTGAGCAGTGGGAGAACACCTTTGTTACCCTTCAAAACGTTACGGTAACGGACGTGATCTACTTCAGCGGAAACAGCCGAGTGAGCTTCAACGTAGTAGACGGACAAGGAAACACGATCAACGTTTCCGACCGTTTCCTAGCTCAAAAGCTTCCGAGCCACCAAACAGTTAACCCTTTCTCTCCGCAAGCAACAGGTTCATTTAACCCACCGGTACCTGGAACCTTCTACAACAGCTTGAGCGGTATGCTTCGTCACGATGCAAACGGTTGTTTCTTGAACAGCGGCTCTCGCGGTTACGAATTGAATCCATTCGATAGCACGCACTACGACGTTGGATTTGCTCCACCGTACATCAGCAACTTCGATCGCGACCCAAGCATTCCAACTAGCAACCAAACGGTTGACCTTACCATGAACATCTCTGATTTTGATGGCACAGTGGATTCTGTTTTCGTTTACTTCACTGCTGATAGCACGTTAGCGCCTTCACAGTTCCCACGCCAGCCATTGAACTTGGTTGCAGGCACTACAGATGAGTACGAGTTTACCATCCCTCAGTATGCCGACGGTACTTTGGTGCGCTACTATATCCGTGCGAAAGATGACCAAGGAAACAACTCTTACTACCCTACTACTCCAATTGGAGCAGCTGAGCCTAACTTCGATTACTACTTCGTGCGCGATGGTGGTTTGAAGATCTACGACATCCAGTTCTCATTGGACGGATCAGGCAACTCTCCTTTGGTAGGACAGACCGTTACCTTCCGCGGTATCGTTACGGCCTCTACTAAGCAACACGACCTTGGTTACTTGTATGTACAAGATGAAGGCGGTGCTGAATGGAGTGGTGTATGGTGTGTAGGCGCTGGTATCACCAACTTCTTCCGCGAAGAAGAAGTGATCATCACTGGTCAGGTGGCAGAAAGCTTCGGCATGACACAAGTAGTGGTATCTAACATTCAATTGACTGGCAACCGCGCGGTGATCCAACCAACGGTGATCGACCCTACGGATTCTGCCATGCAATATAACTTTGGATGGGAGCCATACGAAGGCGTCTTGGTTGAGTACCGTTTGCCGAACAACCAACGCTTGACCATCAATGAAACCGATATGGGCTTTGGTGATTATAGTGTTTCCGATCAAGTGGGCGCTTCACGCGCTACCTCTGGTCGTGTCCTTGCTGGACGCCAGAGCAACACGGCTCAATCTTCATTGTACGTGCAATTGGTAACCGATACGGTTTACCAGAATGTGGACGGCGAAATGGAGGTTCCAGCTATCGAGGTAGCTGATACCATGACCATGGATGCGGTTCGCGGTGTACTTTTCTATGGATTTAGCAACTACCGCTTGTTGCCGCGTAACAATGATGACTTCATTGGGATGAACATCACATTGGATACCACCGACCTTCCAGAATCAACCATCTCGGTCGTAGAATGGAACCGCGGTGCAGAGGTATTGGCTTACCCAAATCCAACGAAAGACATCATGACCGTGGAATTGGAAAACTCAACGATCACCGATATCCGTGTGATCGACTTGAGTGGCCGCATGGTCATCAATGAAACAGTGAACAATTCTCGCACTCAAGTGAATATGAGTGGTTTGCAGAATGGTGCTTACATCATGCAGGTGCGTGACGCTTCTAATCGCGTACACACTGCTCGCGTCGTTGTAGCTCACTAATAATCTATGGGGAAGGTCGATTGGCCTTCCCCTTTTCTCTTTTGAAGGAATCATGAAGAAGACTGTCCTTTTGCTGCCTCTCCTACTTCTCTTCTCCCAATGCCGAGAAGGTGAGCCTGTGGGAAATACTGCTCCTGACACCAAGATCGCTGTTGAAGAGATTAATCTTTCTGGAGACGACCGCCTGAACAGTGTGGTTCGCTTGAGTTGGTATGGCACCGATAAAGATGGCTATGTAGTTGGCTATGAGGTGAGCTTGGACAATCAGAATTGGAGTTTTACAGAAGAGCAAGACAGTACTTTTCAGTTCGATATTCCACCTGGGCAGGATTCGGTGGATATTCAACTTTACGTTCGTGCATTGGACAACGACTCCCTTCGCGACCCTAGTCCTGCCAGCCTAACAGTACCCCTTAAAAATACACCGCCCGTTTCCATCATCGATACGGAAACCCAAACCCAGGGAACTTCCATCGGAGTTGCCACCTATCGATGGAACGCAACCGACCAAGATGGTGATGAAACGATAGTCGAAGCGGAAATTCGATTCAACAACGGGGATTGGTATCCGATCCCACCTAATCAAAACCTCCTTACATTTGTCCTAGATCCAAACGTTCCATCCGGACCCACCACGGCAGATGTATACTTCGCCAACAGCAATACGCCACAGACACAGACCATAGATGGCCTTGAAGCTGGAGGAATCAATACACTCTATCTACGTACCAAGGATATTGCGAACAGCTATTCTGATGTAGATACGGCTGATGAAGTGACCATCGTGTTGCCTACCTCTGATGTACTCGTTGTCAACGGCCAGAGTGCGAGTGTTTCTTCGAGTTATCAAACGGCATTGACCAACGCCAATGTGACCTTCGATTACCTAGACTACGGAAGCAATGGTGGTGAAAATCAGCCTGCCTTCTGGACACCTACGGTTAATCAGATCCTCAAACAGTACGATGTACTTTTTATCAATGCGGATGCGCAGGTTTTCCAAAATCAAGCGACGGGGCAAACTGGACCACTACTCGCTTTGATGGGACCAGCAGTTCAGGAATACACCGACCTTGGCAAGAAGATCTTTGTGACCACTTCGTTTGGCACACTGACAGACCTTTCGGGAATCACAGGAACCTACCCGATCACCGATGTGGTAAGAAGTAGTGGTTTGGTACGTGTGTATCCAGATAGTGCAACTTATCCTTTGATGGATACCGCCCTTTACCCATTGATGCAATCCACCAATGTATTGGTGGGCATTACACCGATAGAAAAGACTGCGGATGCGGAGAACTGGTACCGAACAGAATTGACACCATTAAGCGGATGGAACGGAGATAATCTCGTTGGTGTTCGAAGAAGATTGGGCGGCAACATTTCACAGGTCTTCTTCAGCATGGAGTTGTGGAGATTCAACAAGGATCCGCAAGCGCTCGAAAACTTACTCGACCAAGTATTGAACAATGATTTCAACTGGTAAACAATGAGAACACTACTACTCTTTCTAGCATTTGTGTTCTCAGGGCACCTCATCGCACAGAGCGAAACAGGTACGTTAGAGGGAATCGTGATCGATGCCAATACAGAAGAACCCCTCTTCAATGCAGGTGTACGCATCATCGGTACCTACTTCGGACAAGTAACCACGGCAAGTGGACGCTTCCGTCTAACCGAGATCCCTCCCGGGGATTACAACATCAAAGTGGAGCTCCTCGGATATGGCACGACCCAGATCAATGGAGTGAGCATCGTAGCGGGTGAGAAAACAGAACTCACCATCGAAATGAGTGAACAGGAGGATGTTCTCGATGAGGTTACCGTAGTGGGTCAAAAGAGTCAAGTTGACCTTGAAACTGCCGGCTCCGAGATCACCATTCGCGCTCAAGAGATCGAGCAGATGAACGTTAGAAACGTTGAGGAAGTGGTAGCCATGCAAGCGGGTGTGACCAAAACACAAGATGGTTTGCAGATCCGTGGTGCTCGCGTCTATGAAACCGAGTATATCGTTGATGGTATCTCCGCTCAAGACCCACTGGCCGGTACTGGCTTTGGTGTAAATGTATCCTCATCATCTATCCAGAGTATCGATGTGATAACGGGAGGTGCCGGTGCAGAATTTGGCGGTGGATCATCGGGTGTGATCAACACAAGGATCCGCGAGGCAGGCGACAAACTCCAAGTGAGTGGACGTTTTCAAACCGACCATCTTTTTGATCCAAATGCAGCCACATCTTTCAACACAGATCTAGCCGAATTCAACATTGGCTTCCCTATTCCGGGAACCGACAAGAAACTTACGCTCTTCAACTCAGCGACCATGAGTCTCACCGATGAATACTTCCCGAACCAAGCTTCGCAGTTGAATTCATCCCTCTTCACCAATAATCCTGAGCTATGGGCTCCTCGCCAAACGAACAGCTGGACACACACCTTCAAGCTAGCCTGGAAAGTACGTCCGGGTACGAAGATCACCCTAACCAACCAGCACTCACTGAACATCAACCAGAATACACGAACGCTGCAGATCGTTGGTTTTGATGCGATCCTTACTCCAGGTTATCAATACGGCCGTAGTAATAATCTCGATAACGCAACTACCTATACACACCATAGTAACCTAACAGCCATCAACATCAACCAGATCTTGGGCAAGCAATGGGGACTTTCAGTGAGCTTGGGAAGACTATTCACCAACTTGAGAGCAGATGCAAACGGACGTCCATTCCGTGAGCCTACGGTAGATCAGATCTTGGATGAAGATAATATCATCACCTATCCAGTTGGGGTTTTCAATCCAGATGACCCTTCTGGTATCTACTACGTACAACCGGGCGATGGTCTAGTTAACAATGGTGGCATTACTCCGGTTTGGCACGACCACTATGCGGAGGAATACACGATACGAGCTAAGGCTCAGTGGATCCCACAGAACAAGGTTCACGAAGTGAGCATGGGCGTTGAGAATATCTTCAATGAATACCAGTGGGTAGACGTAACCCGACCTTGGGTTGGAGCGCCTATACAGATCAACGATTCTCTTACAACACCATCGATTTCCATCGGTTCCAGCAACGATATCTGGAAGGTAAACCCGATTAGAGGTGGTCTCTTCATCGAAGATAAGATCACATATAAAGGTATCATCGCCTCCATCGGTGTGCGAATGAACTATTGGGCACCAGGCAGCTTCGCCGACGATGCGGTGGCCAACGAAAGCGCTCCTGTGATCGATCAAGTTCGTCAAGACTACCAAGAAAAGACCCTTGGTTTCCTTGGGCTCAGATGGAAAGCACGACTACTTCCTAGGATCAATGTGAGCTTCCCAGTTACCGAGAATAACGTGCTATACTTCAACTATGGTCATAGCATGCGACTCCCACACCCGCGTTTCATGTATGCAGGTTTGGATCCGGTTTACCAAGACCGCTCTTTCTTGAGCTTCTTGGGCAATCCCGATCTCGACCCGGAGGTGAACGTGAGTTATGAGGTAGGATATAAGGCTTCCGTGAACAAGAACTTCGCCTTCACCGTGGCTGCCTACAACAACAACCGCTTCGATTACATCGTGTCTAGAAGGGTGATCGTAGAAGATCAAACAGGTCGCCCTGTAACCAAGACCATGTACATCAACCAGGACTATGCGAAGGTCCTAGGTATCGAGGTGGGCGGTAACTACCGTATTGGAAAGCACTTCAGGATATTCGGAAACGTAGGCTATATGCAAGCACGCGGTAAGTCGAACTCCGCCCGCGAATCATCTTTACAGATCGAACAAAACGGGGAAGTAGCATTAACGACCGAGCAATACTTGGCATGGGATAGACCATGGAGCGTAAACCTTGGTTCGGTATTCGCGCCAGACAGCACTTGGAAGCCCTGGGGCATGAACCTTCAAGGCTTCGAAGCCTTCCTTCAATTCGGTTATTCAAGCGGCTTCCGATACACTCCGCAAGAACAGATCGGTGTAAACGACCTTGGACGTCCGGAATACCGTATTCAAAACGACCAATACCTTCAGGAGTTGGCTACGCCTTGGATTACCTCAGACCTCAAGTTGAGTTACACGGTATTCACCAACAGCGTAAAAGGCTCAGGCATCACATTTAGCTTGGAGATCCGTAACCTGCTCGATTGGCAAAATGCACAGATCATCAACCCGATCACAGGTACGGCGTATCAATACGGCGATAACGTTCCAAACACTTGGAGAGACCCGAGACCAGAATTCAATGGTCCTCAAGAGAGAGGTGTTGATCCGCGGAACCCAGCTCGATACTTAGCTCCACGTCAAATTCTCTACGGAATCGGCTTCAGATTTTAAGCATGAAAAAGTTACTCTACATATCCGTCCTGATGCTGAGCTTCATTTCAGCGAAAGCACAACTCCTGCCAACGTTCGGCGGTGAGCGCGCAGGTTTGTCGGCCTTGAGTTTCCTAAAGAACGATATGAGTCCGCGTTCACAAGCCATGGGCGGTGCATCCGTTGCGTTGGATGGTGACGCTTATGCGGTGTACCAGAACCCTGCCGGCATGACCAATCTCGACGCAACGGCCATCAGCATGAGCCATTACTTTATCGGCGGTGGCATCAATCAAAGTTGGTTGTCTGGGATCTTCCCATTGGACGACGAAAGCTCTTTGGGCACCAGCTTCAATATGCTAAACAGTGGCGCTATCGAAGAAAGGACAGAATTTCAGCCAGGTGGTACAGGAAGGATGATCTATGCCACGAACATGTCCATTGGCCTCAGCTATGCCCGTCGTTTGAGTGCTCAATTTGAGATAGGCGTTACACTGAAATATATCTATGAACAGCTATCCGATTACTATAACCACACGGCTGCCGTTGACGTAGGATTCCTCTACCACACGGATTGGAAAGAGCTGCAATTCGCAGTACAGGTCCGCAATTTCGGTGGAAACACATCCCTCACGGGAACGTATTTGGCCTCAGGTTTCAACCGCGTTCAAAATGGGCAGCTTTCAGACAACACCCTACCCAACATCTTTAGCCTGGGTGTTTCCATGGTGCCCTATGAGGAAGGAAGGAACCGCCTGCTTACATCTATTCAGCTCAATCACCCGAACGACAATGCCGAGAACTATCGCTTGGGATTGGAATATGAATACATGCGCATCTTGGCACTCAGAGCGGGATACAAGATCAATGTTGTTGGTCAGAGTTGGCCAACCTTTGGTTTCGGTGTTCGCTACCCCATGGGAGGTCATCCCGTTTATCTCGATTACAGCGTAAACCCAACCAATCATATGGGTTTCCAACAAAATATCGGAGTTCGCATCCAACTTAATCCAGATCTGTAACATGAAAAGTGCAACGCGTTTCTTGCTTATTCTATCGCTCGGACTTGGTTTGAGTGCTTGTGAAGATTACTTCGGAGAGAAAACAGACCTGGACTTCATTGAGATCCCGGAATATACTACCCGCGACATCGCATATGTCCCGATCCAGCCAGCGTTTACAACATTCGCCCGCCCTGTGAGCATCTGTGTTGGATTCGATGAGCTGATCTATGTAGCAGATGAAATGGCGGAAGAGATTGTCTGCTTGGATGAGGCCGGTAGAGTTCAAGGCCGATTCTCCATCCCTGGATTGAAGTTCATTACACAAGATAGAACGTTTGATCTACTGGCCATCGGAACAAAGGATACGATCGTTAATGGCACGGAGTACTCACTTTCAGCCATTTATCGCATCAACCAATTGGGAATGACAGGCTATGGATTGAATAATGCGACCATCGAAAATATCGTTGTGCATCCGTTTTACTTCAAGAACAGCTTTTCGAGCACGGATGCGGATGTAACGTTCAATGGAATCGCCATTATTGCCGATAACAGCAACCCTCAGAGGAACAATCAATATTACGTGACACGCCAAGGACCTGCCAGCAACAATGCCAATCAAGGTCCAGATGATGCCGTGGTCTTGTTCAGCAATGACGACGATTATCTGTCGCCCATTTCCGTTCAAACCTCCAGTGGATTGTTCAACGACTACTTCCAGGATCCATTCGACATAACGACGTTGGCCAAGGCTCCTCAGATCACCGCCAATACGAGTCCGGACTTCTTCTTCACCTCTCGAGACCCCAATAACCTACTCAAGGTCCAAAGGATAGAATTCATCGAATCCGAATTTGGTGCGGAATATCGCCCTGTTATCTATGGTCCCGATCCTGTCTCTGAGGGATACTTGAACGAGCCAGGCAAGTTTGAAAACCCGATGGGGGTTACCGTTGCTGGCGACGCTTCCCGCTTCATCTTCGTAAGTGATGCGGATAAGGATTCGGTCTATCAATTTACAGGCAACGGACTAGAAGGCGTTCCTCCACCACCCGCTTCTGGTGAAACGATGTACGCTATCTCTAGCTTTGGCGGTTCGGGAGAAGGATTGACCCAATTCAATGAACCAAGAGGCCTGGCTTACTTCAATAACATCCTATACGTGTGTGACGCAGGGAATGGTAGAGTACTGCGTTTTAAGCTTACCCTAGACTTCGATTGATAAATCGTTCGTTCACTGGAATGCGTTGATAACTAAATTCAGAAAGGTCGTACACATTAAACATTAGGATGCACGAAGTAAAAAGTTATATTTGCTTTGAGATGAAAGCCGTAAAGAACCACATAGCAGGAATTTTAGTAGTACTTACGATGCTATTCGCCGTAGATATGAGTGCCCAACAAGCTGGCATTCCCAACTACGATGGATGTTCTGTTTTCGCTGCAAATGCCTTCACCCCTAACGCTGACGGCACGAATGATCTATTTTCAGTAGTGATCTCGGAAAACTGCAGCCCGGTTAGCTATCATCTTCGCATCTACGACCGCTGGGGACGTCTAGTGTTTGAATCCCTAGACCCTACAGAAGCGTTCAACGGCACTTACGATGGTCAAACACTCAAAGAAGGTGTTTACTTGTGGAGATTGACCGCCCGTTATGAGGTTCCTTCTCAAACGCGCATCGTTAGCCTAGACGAACGTGGTAGCGTAGTGTTGATCCGATAATGCGGACATTCCTCTTTATCTTATTGTTTTCCCTATCAGCCACTTCAAGCGTGGCTCAACATACCCTTACGATAGAATTCAAAGGAATTCAGGAACGGGAAGGAAAAGTTATGTTGGCCCTGCGCGATGCAAATGGGAATGACATCGAAAAGGTGATCGTAGATATCCCTGCAAACGGAAAGATCACTTATACCTTCGAAGGACTCGAGGCAGGCACCTACACTGCGGCATGTTACCACGACGAGAATGAGAATCAAAAGCTCGACAAGAATATGGTAGGTTACCCTACGGAGATATTCGGATTCTCGAATGACGCAAGAGGCACCTTTGGCCCACCTGAGCTATCAGATCAAGCATTTGAAGTTTCTGGAGATACGCGGATCACTATCACTCTCCAGTAAGGAAAGCACATACCTCTCTGTACATTTCATCCGGCTTCTCGGCATGTACCCAGTGCCCAGCTCCTTCTACCGTATGTAACGTTGCCTTAGGGAAGTGATGTTGAATGAGTTCTAAATCATCATCTTGGATATACCCGCTTTTGGCACCTCGTATGAATTGGGTTTCCCCGTCGTAATGAACATGTAATTCCATCGCCTCTCCCACCATCTCAAGATTATCTTCAATGGCATCAAGGTTGAAACGCCAGGCGAGCTTTCCATCCTCTCGATGAAGACTCTTCAAGAAAAACTGTCTGAGCATGAAGCTGGAAAGACTCTCAGCCAATTTCGCATCAGCCTCCTTACGGCCTTTGATTTCATCAAAATCAAGAGTACGCATGGCATCAATGTACTCGCGATGGTGGACCGGATAGCCCTTTGGAGCAATATCAACCACCAAAAGTTTCTCCACTCTTTCGGGATGATCTACAGCCATTCTCATAGCTACTTTACCTCCCATAGAATGCCCCATGATTACGGCTGAGTCAATGTTATTATCGTCGAGATATTCGATCACATCCTCCGCCATGGCCTTGTAGGAATGATCGTTTGAATGAGGTGATTGACCGTGATTGCGCAGGTCGAGCATGTGCATTTTCATTTGGCAATCATCTGCCCATCGCTTGGCCAACGTGTTCCAATTATCACTCATACCAAAGAGTCCGTGTAGGATCAATACATCTGGCCCTTCCCCGATAACTCGACTAAATAACTTCATGTTCTATCTTTTATGAGGACTTAACCCTTGCGTTGCCAACCTAGTTCGATCTGTCGGCGATATGCTTGTACCGTATTCTCCAATCCGAGGTACAGCGCATCTGCGATGAGCGCATGACCAATGGAAACTTCGGCCAAATGTGGAACTTTCTCAACGAAATCCGCCAGATTATCGAGGTTGAGATCATGACCAGCATTTACGCCTAAGCCGAGTTCGTGCGCCAATTGTGCGCTTTCGGCATACGCCTCTGCTGCCTTTGCTCCAAGGCTGGAGTGACGCACAGCATACTCCTCCGTATAAAGCTCAATTCTGTCGGCACCCACTGCTGCCACACCTTTGATCATTTCAGGCTTGGTCTCGATAAACAGACTTACCCGAATGCCATGCGACTTAAACCGTTCAACGATAGGAATCAGAAGATCTCTATTTTCTATCGTATTCCACCCTGCATTGGAGGTGAGCACATCCGGCGGATCGGGCACCAAGGTTACTTGTCCTGGTTTATTCTCAAGCACAAGTTCGATGAAATCCTCCGTTGGGTAGCCCTCGATATTAAAATCTGTTTTTACCGCCTTTGCCAACTCGCGCACATCACTGTAGCGGATATGGCGTTCATCGGGACGAGGATGCACGGTAATTCCTTGGGCGCCGAATCGTTCGCAATCTAAGGCCGTTTGAAGAACATTAGGTACATTGCCCCCGCGAGCATTTCGAAGGGTGGCCACCTTATTTATGTTTACACTGAGGTTGGTCATTTCATCGTTATAAAAATGGAGCTCAAAGGTAGAAAATAGGTAAGTTTGCTAAAGACACCCCTCTTATGATTGCGCAAGATCTCATTCAAATAGACCTCTCACCATTGTCCCCAACGGACACGGTTAGTGATGCCCTGCGCGAAATGGAAGCGAATGGGGTGCTCCATCTTCCCATTGTCAAGGAGGAGATCTACGAAGGAATGATATCTGAGGATACCGCTCTCGAAGTAGACGAGGCCATGGTCCTCGAAGAACTTCGTCAGCGTTTCCAGGTGACCAACGTCCAGCAAGATCAGCATGTTCTTGAGGCCGTAAAGAAATATGGCGAAGATCGCATTAGCATTTTACCAGTTGTTAATGCAGAGCAACACTACCTCGGGTACATCCTGCCCCAAGACGTGCTTCACGCCATAGGAGGCCTATTTAGCCTGCAAGCTCCGGGCAGCATCTTGGTATTGGAGGTGAATCAGAGTGATTTCTCTATGGCACAGATCGCGCAAATCGTGGAAAGTAACGATGCAAAGATCTTAGCCTCCTATCTACATGCCCATCCGGGTAATGACACATTTGAAATAACCGTTCGATTGAACTTTAGCGACTTGAGCGCTATTATATCTGCCTTTGAGCGTTACGATTATAAGATAACGCAAGCGTGGCACGAGAACCGCTATGAGCAAGATCTCAAGAAGCGATTCGACCAGTTCATGAACTATCTGAACATGTAATCATGAAGATAGCCGTATACGGTAAGAAGATCTCTCAAGAAGCGCGTCCGCATATTGAGAAATTATACCACATGCTTCGCAGCGAAGGAGTTGATCTCTTCTTCTATGCTCCGTTCCACGAACATTTGGTGAAGCATTGTGACATTGATATCGACCTGGATTATCCTGTTTATACGACACATACTGAATTTGAAGCGGGCAAACCCGACTTCATGATGACGATCGGGGGAGATGGAACCATACTGGATGCGGCTACACTAGTTCGACGATCCAATGTTCCCATTCTGGGTGTCAACACAGGCCGATTGGGCTTCTTGGCGGATGTCGCTAGAGAAGAAGTGATAAAGGCTGTAAGATCCTTATTGCGGGGATCATACACGATCCAAGAGCGTAATTTGATATCGGTAAGCACGAATACGCCAAGTATTCAACCCGATCCACGATTTGCCCTAAACGAAATTGCAGTCAGTAGAAAAGATACCACTTCCATGATCACGATCCACACCTGGATCAATGATGAATACCTGAACTCCTACTGGGCCGATGGATTGATCATCGCAACCCCAACGGGCTCTACGGGATACTCCCTTTCTTGTGGAGGTCCGATCATCATGCCAGGAAGTGAAAATTTCGTGATAACCCCTATCGCTCCGCATAATTTGACCGTTCGTCCGTTTGTAATCCCGAACCACCTGAAGATCCGTTTGAAGGTGGAAACGAGGGAAGACAAATTCCTGACCTCGGTGGACTCAAGGATCTATGCCTGTGATGAATCGGTGGAGGTTTACCTCGAGCGAGCAGACTTTAAGATCCGGATGGTTCAAACCGAAGTTCAGAATTTCCCAAGCACCTTGAGAAACAAGCTCCTTTGGGGCTTGGATCGACGGAATTGAAATCAGGCTTTCCGTACTTAAAACACTATATTTGCGGCTTGCCGGGAAAGGAACGATGAAAATGCGAATTAAAGCACTGACATTCTTGATGTTACTTGGTTTGGTAGCCACTGCTCAGCGCAGTCAATCCTCGAACCAATTGGGCCTCTTTGTTGGAGGTACCAACTTCATTGGTGACGTTGGCAACTACGGTATTCACCTTCCTCAGGGTGCCGTTATTGGCTTGAATTTCCGTCATCAGTTCGATTATCATTACGCCATTAGAGGTCAGTTTTCATTTGGCCGAATAGCCAACGACGATGCACTGAGTGGCATGCCTGATCGCAATTTCAGGAACTTGCACTTCCGCTCCAACCTCTACGAGGGCTTCATCGCTGGGGAGGTCAACTTTTTTGAATATCATCCGGGCAGCAGGAAAATGACCCACACTCCTTACATCTTCGCGGGTTTTGGAATCACAGGCTTCAATCCGCAAGCCTTCTATGAAGGTGAGTGGTACGACCTTTCTCCGTTGGGAACGGAAGGTCAGCGCAGCACAGCTAACCCGGGCAACTATTACCCTACCGCAACATGGTCCATCCCTTTTGGTATTGGTTACCGATGGAACATGGGTGAGAACTGGGCTATGTCGGTTGAAACCGGCTTCAGAAGGACATTTACAGATTACATGGATGATGTTAGTGGTGACTATGTCGATCCAGATATCATCCGTGAGGCTCACGGCGATGTAGCTGCGGCCTTGAGTAATCGAACCGACCGACCGTACGAGTTAGTGGGATATGCACGTGGAAATGACCAAACAGATGATTGGTACGTGTTCACGGGCTTCAATATCTATGTTGAATTATCGCCTTTCATTGAGAAGTGCGCCAACTTCGTTTCTCGATGAGCGATATCCCGAAGGACATAGACCCGAGAAAGATCCCAGCACACGTGGCCATCATTATGGATGGAAACGGACGCTGGGCCAAAAAGCAAGGATTCCTCACTCGTATGAGAGGTCATGAGATCGGTGTAGAAGCACTGAGAAACGTGGCTACTGCAAGTGCAGAGATCGGTATAAAATACCTTACGGTGTATGCCTTTTCTACAGAGAATTGGAATAGACCTAAGGCAGAAGTAGGGGCGCTCATGGCACTCCTTGTTTCTTCATTGAGCAAGGAATTGGACACCCTTCAAAAGAATGATATTCGCCTAAATGCCATTGGTAGGATCGAAGATCTTCCAAGAAATTGTCACAGCGAACTCAACGAAGTAATGCATGCCACGCGTAATAACAAGCGCATGACATTGACTTTGGCACTGAATTACAGTGCAAAAACAGAGATCGTGAGGGCAGTACAACGGATTTCTGATAAAGTAGCATCGGGCGAAATGGACAGTGATAAGATCGATGAGAATGTGATTGATCAACACATGTTTACAGCGGACATACCGCACCCAGATCTTTTGATCCGCACCAGCGGAGAATATAGGATCAGCAATTATCTGCTCTGGCAGATCGCCTATTCGGAACTCTACTTTACGCCTATCCTCTGGCCTGATTTTAAAAAGAAAGATTTGTTCGATGCCATTCGGAATTTCCAATCTCGAGAACGTAGATTTGGCAAAACAAGCGAGCAGATTCAGAGCACATAAGACCCGTATGTTAAAGAAAAGTCTCTCACTACTCCTCTTTTTACTATTCATTGTTCCTAGCTCATTCGCCCAGGAAGGTGATATTCAGCTGAATCCAAGGATCGAGTACGAGATCGGTGGTATCAATGTGATTGGTGCCCAGAATTTAGATCCAACCGTCATTCAATTGCTCTCTGGATTAACCGTTGGTGAGAAGATCTCCATTCCCGGTGAAAAGATCACCAATGCTGTAAAGAAACTCTGGGAGCAAAAGCTATTCGCCGATGTGCAGATTGCGGTTGTGCAAAAAACAGGACTCGTTATCTTCCTGGAGATCAGGCTAATTGAATTACCTAGATTGTCCCGCTTCTACTTCGTGGGGATCAAGAAAAGCAAACAGGATGACCTTCGTGAAACCCTCAATTTGACGAGGGGAACGATCATCACTGAAAACCTCATCATCACTTCACAGAACCGTATCGATCGTCTTTACCGCGAGAAAGGGTATCTCAACGTTACCTCCAAGATCTCGGTGGAAATGGATACGGGTACGGTAGGAACGGCCACCTTGCGCATCGAGGTTCGTCCCGGTGAACGCGTAAAGATCGCAGACATCGAATTTTATGGAAATGAGGCCTTCGAAGACAGTGAACTCAGGGGTCAGATGGAAGAAACCAAGCGCTATGCATGGTTCAACATCTTCCGCTCATCCAAATTCATTCGATCTGAATACGAAACAGACCTCAATACGATCATCGACTTCTACAACGAGAATGGGTATCGAGATGCACGGGTGATCACCGACTCAGTGCATCAGGTGAGTCCCGACCGCGTGCAGATTGATGTTACGATAGAAGAGGGTCCGCGTTACTACTTCCGCAATATCAGCTTCCTAGGTAACTCTAAGTACCCTACCGAGCTCTTGCGCCGCGTTCTGCAGATCGAGAAGGGTGATGTATACAATTCAACGCGTCTGAATGAGCGTGTACAATTCGACCCGAATGGAAATGATGTTGCGAGTATCTATCTTGATAATGGCTACCTCTTCTCCTCTGTTACCCCTGTGGAAGTGTTGATCCAAAATGATTCCATAGATATTGAGATCCGTATTCGTGAAGGAAGACAGGCCACGATCAATGAGGTTTCTGTAACCGGTAATGATCGCACCAATGACCACGTGATCTACCGTGAATTGAGAACACGCCCAGGTCAACTTTTCAGCCGTTCAGACATTCAACGTACCATTCGTGAATTGGCACAATTGGGTTACTTCGACCCTCGTTCGATCAATGTAAATCCTAAGCCAAACCCTGAAACCGGTACGGTTGACCTCGAGTATACCGTGGTTGAGCAAAGCACTTCACAGCTTCAATTACAAGGTGGTTGGGGTGCTGGTCAGATCGTAGGTACCCTCGGACTTCAATTCAACAACTTCTCTGCCCGGAACATGTTCAAGGGCGATGAGTGGCGACCATTGCCTTCGGGTGATGGACAAACGATCAACTTGAGAGCGCAGGCTTCAGGTAGATTCTTCCAGAGCTACAGCTTTAGCTTCACGGAACCATGGTTGTTCGGTCGGAAACCACAATCATTCACAACATCCATCTATCACAACATCAACCAATCCATCCAAGCTGGTGGCTACCGCATTGCGATCACCGGTATCAACATGGGTCTTGGTCAGCGTTTGAGATGGCCCGACGACTACTTTACACTCTACACGGGCGTCGAGTACCGTCGCTTCGATTCTCGTCAATATCAGCTTTTGCCTGATGGGCTTTCGGAAAACATCAACTTCCAGATCTCATTGCGTCGCGATAACCGCGACATTCCGATCTTCCCTACGAGAGGTTCGTCTTTCAACCTAACAGTTGAATTCACTCCTCCGATCATGTCGCTTCGTGAAGACCTTCCGACTCTCACGGTTTCAGAAAAGTACCGTTTGATCGAATACCACAAGTGGAAATTCTCGGCTGAATGGTTCACGGAGTTGATGAAGAATACGGTATTCCGTGGATATGCAGAATTTGGATTCTTGGGTACGTACTCAGATGAATATGGCATTTCACCATTCGAGCGGTTCTTCGTGGGTGGTGACGGTTTGCAGAACTTTGCGATCGACGGACGTGAGATCATTGGATTGAGAGGTTATCCAAACCTTTCATTGAGCAGTGCAGCGGGTGACCCATTATTCAACAAATTCACATTCGAATTGCGCTACTTGATCTCTCCAAACCCAAATGCACAGATCTTTGCACTCACTTTCCTTGAAGCGGGTAACTCCTTTAGCAATTTTGAAGAGTTTAGGCCGTTCGACTTGAAGCGATCTGCAGGTGCTGGTGTGCGTATCTTCATGCCTATGTTCGGCCTTTTAGGTGTCGATCTCGGTTACGGATTCGACCCAATTGGAAACATTGGAGCATCTAGCGGATGGCAAACTCACTTTGTGATTGGTCAACAGTTCTAAAATTCGCTAAATTCGCCCCGCTCATGCGCATCAAATTCTGGATTACACTCATTTCGATCTTCGCTGCTACCACTATCTGGGCACAGCGCATCGGTTATGTTGATACCAAATACGTTCTGGAGCAAATTCCAGAATACACTCAGGCTCAGCGTGAACTAGACCGACTGGCGGAACAATGGGCTGGAGAGGTAGAAGCATTAGAGTCGGAAGCCAGCGCACTTCAGCAATCTTTTGATGCTGAACGCATTCTTCTAACGGATGAGATGCAAGAGGAACGCCTGGCGGAGATCCAGGCAAAACGAGACGAGGCACGCAATTTGCGTATTAAATATTTCGGTCCTCAAGGAGAGCTCTTCAAGAAAAGAGCGGAATTGGTTAAGCCAATACAGGACCAGGTGTACAACGCGGTAAGAGCAGTGGCTCGCCGTAAACGATTGGACTTTGTTTTCGACAAGACAGGTTCAGCCGTTTCCATGTTGTATGCCGACGAAGAGTACGACTTCAGTGATGAAGTTCTGGATGAATTAGGTTATTAAAAGAATGAACATGAAACGCATTACTAAACTATTTACACTTGTAGCACTTGTCTTTGCAGCGATGCCATCCTTCGCTCAAATGAAGATCGCACACGTTAACTCAGACTCTATCCTGGTAAAGATGCCAGAGTACCAGTCTGCCATGACCGAGCTCGAAGCTCTACAAGCGCAATATCAAAACGACATTGCAGACATGCGGGCTGAGATCGGCACATTGATCCAAACAGCTCAAGCTAACGGTCAATCTTGGTCCACCCTTCGTCTTCGTCAGGCTGAATCAGAAGTACAAGACAAGCAGACCAAACTTCAGGAGTTTGCCATGCAGGCCCAGCAAGATCTTCAACAGCAGGAGGTAGCTCTACTCAGACCTGTTTACGAAAAACTCTATGCAGCTATCGATGCTGTAGGTGCTGCTGGTGGTTACGATTACGTGCTTGACGCATCTCGCAACCAACTTGGTCAGCGAGATATCGTTCTCTTCGGCAAGAAAGGCAACGATATAAGCAACCTGGTTCTCACTGAACTTGGCTTGATTTAAGCAGTTTAAAAAATTTGAAAGCCCTCTATCCAACGATAGGGGGCTTTTTCATTTACAGTGGAGGGCAACCGCTTATTTCCTACATGTGATTTACCCTATCTTTAACTTGTGAAACAACCGATCGGCATATTCGACTCTGGCGTGGGTGGGCTAAGCGTGGCCAAGGCTATTCGCGACCTTCTTCCGAATGAGGATATCCTGTACTTCGGGGATACGGCTCACTTGCCCTATGGCGAGAAATCACCTGAGGCCATCAGGAATTACAGTGTAAAGATCGCGGAGTTCTTGGTGGCATCTGGCGCCAAGGCCATCGTCATCGCATGTAATAGTGCTAGCTCTGTAGCTACGGATCTCCTTCGCACCACATTCGAACCCGAGGTTCCGGTCATCAACGTGATCGATCCTGTCGTAAAGGCCATTCCTGCCATTACCGAAAGGGTAGGCATCATCGGTACGCGAGCTACGATCTCTTCGGATGTATATCAACAGAAGATACGCAAGTTGCGTCCAGGTATAGACATCAAGGCACTCGCTACACCGCTGCTCGTTCCTGTCATTGAAGAAGGATTGGAAGCCACAGAAATAGCCAAAAAAACGGCTGAGCACTATCTGGGATTACCAGAAATGAAGGAGATCGATACGCTCATTCCCGGTTGCACGCACTACCCCCTACTTACCTATCTCTTCAGGGAGATTCTAGGTCCGAAAGTGGCTTTGATGAACACCCCGAGTATTGTTGCCGAGCACACCAGAACATCGCTGCAGGAAGCTGGATTGCTAAAAGATGAAGATCAACTAGGTACTTCGACCTTCTATGTGAGCGATTATACGGAAACCTTTGAACGGATCGCTCGTCACTTCTTCGACGATAATGTTCACCTTAGAGAGTCTGATATCTGGAAATAATCAGAGCTTGGTAGCGTCCTTGAACCAGGAGGAGTACATCACATAGTTATTGGCAATGCGCTCCACCTCTCCCTTTGTAAGTTCTGGGGTGATATCCTTGATCTTTCTGGCCGGCACACCCGCAAAGATGGTCCCAGACGGCACATGCGTCCCCTCCGGCACCACGGCACCAGCGGCAATAATGGAATTGCTTTCAACTACACAGTTGTCCATCACAATAGATCCCATGCCAATTAATACATTATCGTGGATCGTACATCCGTGCACGATGGCATTGTGACCTATACTCACATTATCTCCAATGGTAGTTGCTGCCTTTTCATAGGTGCAATGGATCACCGCATTGTCTTGGACATTTACCTTGTTACCCATGCGTATCCCGTTGACATCTCCCCTAACCACCGCGTTGAACCAAATGGAACATTGATCGCCCATGACCACATCTCCGATGATGGTTGCTGTTTCAGCTAGATAACAGTCATTTCCCATTTCTGGGTGCTTGTCCAACACGTCTTTGATCAATGCCATAGTCTCTCTCTATTGGGTTCGAAAAGTGATTTGATGGTTAAACAAAGGTCGGTATTATCCCATATCTTTGCAGCAAAATCTCATTGAAATGAAGAACGAACGTGTACCGGTTGAGATCTATGCAGAAATGACCCCGAATCCCGCGGTTATGAAGTTTGTAGCCAACATGCGTTTAATTGAAGGTGATAGTGTGGAGTTCCACAATATTGAGGAGGCGAAGCCTTCCCCATTGGCTAGCCAGCTATTCCACTTTCCATTCGTAAAGGAGGTATTCATTTCTTCCAACTTCGTAGCTATATCAAAATATGATATCGTGGAGTGGGAAGAGATCACTCAGGAGATCCGCGGCTTTATCACCGAGTATGTTCGCGATGGAAAGCCTGTGCTCACTCAAGCTGTGGAAATTAAGGAAACAGCTCAGGAAACTGCTTCGAATATCACGGAAGACGTGAATCCAAGTGACCTTGGCGAAGTGGAGACACGCATCATCGAGATTCTGGAAGAGTATGTGAAGCCAGCAGTGGCACAAGACGGAGGCAATATCCGATATGCGGGTTATGACAATAAGATCGTTCGTGTGCAGCTTCAAGGAGCTTGTTCAGGTTGTCCTTCTTCAACCATGACGTTGAAGAGCGGGATCTTGAACCTTATGCAGAAGATGCTTCCTACATTGGTGGATGATGTTGAGGCGATCAACGGATAAGATCTCAATAGCCCAAAAAACAAAAAACCATCGAGTAGATCACCCGATGGTTTTTTTATGCTCAATAAAGACTGGATTAGGCCATCGCTGGACGTTTACCCAATTCGTTCAAGTATTTCAAGTGTGCCGCAATGGCCTCCAGCATGAAACTGTGCTTGTGGTATGGCACATCGTATTTATTCGCCACCTTCTCAACGATCTTTGCGATAGCTGGATAGTGAACGTGACTAACATGCGGGAAGAGGTGATGCTCCACTTGGTGATTCAAACCACCCAAACTCCATGTAAGGATAGGGTTCTTCATAGCGAAGTTCGAAGTTGTGCGTAGCTGATTGATCTGCCATGCACCAGGACCTTCGATGGTTTCTCCTTCCAAGTGATCGACCTCTGGAACAACGTGTGCCAATTGGAATACGAAGCTAAGTATGCAACCTGCCAGGAAGTGCATTACCACGAATCCAAGCAACACACTGTACCAAGCCCATCCCATGATCATTGGCAAGCCGATGAATACACCCACGTATAATGCCTTGATTAAAGCGAGTTTAGTGAACTCCTTCTTAACGGTTGTCTTGAACTTCTCGAGGAGACCCATCTTATTGTAGCGGGCAACCTGACTGAAGTCTTTCACTAAAACCCAGTTCAAGGTGAGCAGGCCGTAGATGAATGGCCCGTACCAAGCTTGATACTTATGACCTTTCTTCCACTTATCGCCAGGGTGCAAGCGAAGTAGACCTCTTGTTTCAAGGTCTTCATCTTGACCAATGTGATTGGTGTAATTATGGTGCAAGTGATTGTGTTGGATCTGCCATGTAAGAACATAGCCACTCAACAGGTACATGCTTGCCCCAAAAAACGAATTGATATTCTTCTTCTTACTTACCGAGCCGTGATTGGCATCGTGCATTACGTTCATCCCGATACCTGACATACCGAATCCCATTAGGACCCAAGCGAGCCAGAACATCGTTTCTCCACCTACGTGGAGCAACATCAGAAGGAATGGCACCCAGTACAAACCGGCCATTACAACTGCTTTAAAATAGTATCTGAAGTCCGCGTACGGCGACTTGCCGTCGCGATTCAAATAGGCGTGAACCTCTCGGTTCAATTCAACTGCAAAGGCCTTATTTCTCTCTTGAGTGGCCTTTTGATCAATAGTAGTACTCATTGCTACAAAGTTAGTGATTCACTTACAGGAAGTCGTTACATTTGAACCTCAATCTCACCGAAAATGCTGAACATTATTAAACCTACTGAGCTGAATGCGTGGAAAACACTGGCAGAACACGCCCGTGAAATGAAGGCTTTCGACATTTCCGCCGCATTCGATTCCGATCCTCATCGATTCGAAAAGATGTCTGTTCAACATTCACTTTTCTTAGCCGATTTTTCGAAGAACAAGGTCAATACTAAAACTTGGGACCTCCTTCAAAAATTATTGGAAGAGGCTGATATTTTCTCAGCCATACGCTCGCAACTTTCAGGAGATGCCATCAATGTTACGGAAGGCAGAGCTGTACTGCACTCTGCTCTTCGGAAGCCGGAAGGCTCAGTGGTGAAGGTTGACGGTGAGAATGTAATGCCCTTAGTTCATGCCGAACTGAACAAGATGTATGCATTTGCGGAGAGGATTCGCAGTGGAAAGTGGAAAGGCTATACCGGCAAGACCATTCAGCATGTAGTTAACATCGGCATTGGCGGTTCCGATCTCGGTCCGAAGATGGTCTACGAGGCCTTGAAACCGTTCAGTCGTCCAGACCTGCAATTCCATTTTGTTTCTAATGTAGATGGGGCTGATATCGCGGAGGTTCTTCGCACTGCCGACCCTTCGCGAACGCTGTTCGTGATCGAGTCGAAGACCTTCACTACACAAGAAACCATGACCAATGCGCACACTGCTAGGAAGTGGTTCATGGAATACGCCAAATCTGAAAAAGATGTAGCTAAGCACTTCGTTGCGGTGAGTACGAATGCTGAAAAGGTTTCGGAGTTCGGCATCGCTGAGGAGAACATGTTTGGTTTTTGGGATTGGGTTGGTGGACGGTATTCTGTGTGGAGCAGTATCGGGCTACCCGTTTGCTTAGCCATTGGAAAGGAACACTTTCAGGACTTCTTGAAGGGGGCCCACGACATGGATGAGCACTTCGCCAATGCGCCGATCTCAGAGAATATTCCGCTCAAAATGGCCGCTTTGGGCATTTGGTATCGCAATTTCATGGATGCCGAGAGTGTGGCTATACTTCCCTACGATCAAAACCTTCATCGCTTTGCCGCATATCTCCAGCAGGCCGATATGGAGAGCAATGGCAAGAGTGTAGATCGTTCTGGGGATAAGGTAGATTGGCAAACGGGCCCTATCGTGTGGGGTGAGCCAGGAACCAATGGCCAGCACGCTTTCTATCAGTTGATCCATCAAGGAACATCGCTGATCCCCTGCGATTTCATCGCGAGCGTTAGGCCTGAGCATAATTTGGATGATCACCATCAAAAGCTGCTTTCCAACTTCTTCGCTCAAACAGAAGCCTTGATGCGAGGTAAATCAGCTGAAACGGTAAAAGCAGAATTGAAGGCTGCGGGTAAGAATGATGAGGAGATCGAAAAACTAACCCCGTTCAAGGTATTTGAAGGAAATCGACCTACTACCTCCTTTCTATTTGAAAGAATGACTCCTGAAAGCTTGGGTGCATTGATCGCGATGTATGAGCAGAAGATCTTTGCTCAAGGAGTGATTTGGAATGTGTTCAGCTTCGATCAATGGGGTGTTGAACTCGGCAAGCAGTTGGCAAATGTGATCCTACCGGAGTTGAAGGATGGTAAGACAGGAGATCACGATAGCTCTACTGCGGGTCTTATCAACTTTTACCTAAGCAAACGCTGATCGGCAACATCAATCGCGGATCTTATCCAATAATTCGTTGAGTTGAAGTGCTTCTTCGTCGGTAAGATTACTGAAAATAGGTCCGTACAAATGTGACTCCTTCTCTCGGATCTCAGCTAATAGCTTACGACCGGAATCAGTGATCACACAGGTGACCAATCGGCGGTCTTCTGCATTTCGATTCTTAGAAACCAGGCCGAACTTTTCGAGGCGATCGACCAATCGGGATGCATCACTCATCTTATCGAGCATCCTATTGCGAATCTCTCCAGTGGTAATGCCATCGGGATACTGCCCGTTCAAGATCCGAAGAACGTTGTATTGTTGAGGGGTGATGTCCTCATCCTTTAGGAAACTAGACAACCGTTCCTTGAACCAATTGTGGGTAAAGATCAAGTTGATCATGGCCATCTGATGGGCGTTCTCAAACTTTACCTGCTTTATCTCTTCTCCGATCTTCATCTTCAACTATTTGGTTTCAAATATATCAATGTTCTAACATAGAGAAGGTGCTAGGGTTCAGAAACTTAATAACATGATAAAAGTCATGTTCGAGTTTGAGCATTATCATGTTCGTCGCAAGGTGGTCTCGATAGATTTGTTATCGCAATTAAAAGGACCACAATCCTGCATGGAAATCATCTACTTACTTATCTCAGTCAGCTTGCTCGTTGCGCTGATATTCCTAGGAGCCTTCATTTGGTCGGTTAAGTCTGGTCAATTTGACGACACCTACGGTTCATCAGTTCGATTCTTGCATGATGACGATGAAGATCCCAAATCCTAACGAAGTATGGAACTAGAAAAATTCCACTACGACAACCGCATTGTGCGGAACTTCACGTACGCAACTCTCCTTTGGGCGATCGTTGCATTTTTGATCGGTATTACGATCGCCTCGCAGCTTTTTGCGCCGGGGTTGAACTTCGATCTTGAGTTCATCACGTATGGTCGTTTAAGGGCTATCCACACCAACGCTGCGATCTTTGCCTTTGTAGGTAATGCGATCTTCGCGGGTGTGTATTACTCGTTACCGCGTTTGTTGAAGACGCCGATGGCGAGCAAGTTATTGAGTAAGCTCCACTTTTGGGGTTGGCAGCTGATCATTCTCTTGGCAGCGGTAACCTTGGCGATGGGACTCTCATCTTCCAAGGAGTATGCAGAACTAGAATGGCCGATCGACATCCTCATTACGGTAGTATGGGTGCTCTTCGGTATCAACATGTTCTGGACCATCCTAAAGAGACGTGAGCGTCACCTTTATGTTGCCATCTGGTTCTACATTGCAACCTGGGTAACTGTGGCGGTGCTGCACATCGTCAACAACTTGGAGATTCCGGTAGGTGCATTCAAGAGTTACTCCATCTTTGCAGGTGTTCAGGATGCCTTGGTTCAATGGTGGTATGGCCACAACGCGGTGGCTTTCTTCCTCACTACGCCAGTCCTTGGTTTGATGTACTACTTCGTTCCAAAGGCGGTGAATCGTCCGGTTTATTCATACCGACTATCCATCATCCACTTCTGGGCGTTGATCTTCATTTACATCTGGGCGGGTCCACACCACTTGCTTTACACCTCTTTGCCGGATTGGGCGCAGAGCTTAGGTACCGTTTTCTCCATCATGCTTATCGCACCGAGTTGGGGTGGTATGCTAAATGGTCTTCTCACGCTTCGTGGGGCGTGGGATAGGGTGCGTGACTCTGCCGTGCTTAAGTTCTTCGTTGTTGCGATCACCGCTTACGGTATGGCCACCTTGGAAGGACCACTTCTCTCTTTGAAAAACGTAAACGCCATTGCGCACTTTACCGACTGGATCCCAGCTCACGTTCACATTGGAACATTGGGATGGAACGGATTCTTGATCTTCGGTATGATCTACTTCCTTATTCCGAAGATGTACAAGACCAAACTGTGGAGCGAGCGCTTGGCGAACACCCACTTCTGGATCGGAACCTTGGGAATCCTTTTCTGGGCCATTCCGATGTACGTTGCCGGATTCACTCAGAGTTTGATGTGGAAGCAATTCGATGCTGAAGGTGGATTGGTTTACCAAAACTTCCTCGACACCGTTACTGAGTTGATGCCATTCTACGTGACCCGTGCCATTGGTGGTACGTTGTACCTATTGGGTGCACTTATCATGGTGTACAACATCTACAAGACCGTTAAGCAGGGATCCTTTGTTGCCGACGAAGAGGCGGAGGCGGCTCCATTGGCCAAGACCTACAAGGCTCCAAAAGGAGAGTACTGGCACCGCTGGATCGAGCGTCGCCCAGTTCAACTTCTCATCGGTAGCACCATCGTAATCCTCATTGGTGGCTTGGTTGAGATCGTTCCTAGTATCCTTTCTAAGAGTGGCGTTGAGCAACACGATTATGTGAAGCCATACACCGTTCTCGAGTTGGAAGGTAGAGACCTCTACATCCGTGAAGGCTGTAATGCTTGTCACTCTCAAATGGTTCGTCCATTCCGCAGTGAAGTGGAGCGTTACGGTGAGTACTCCAAGGCGAGCGAGTTCGTGTATGACCACCCATTCTTGTGGGGCTCTAAACGCACAGGTCCGGATCTTCACCGTATTGGCCAAAAGTATCCTGGTGCTGGTGGTGCGGTATGGCACTACAACCACATGTGGGATCCACAGGTAGTATCTGACGGTTCCATCATGCCGCGTTATCCTTGGCTCTTCACGTATGAGTATGAGGTAGATGGCAAGACCTACTCCAATGATGCAACCTTGGATAGAAGTCTGACGCGCAACAAGCTAGAAGCAATGCAAACCCTAGGTGTACCATATTCTGATGAATACATCGAGAATTGGGAATCTGAAATGGATGCACAAGCCAGGCTAATTGCAGACCAGCTCAATGAAGACAGTGAGATCGAAGGAGTTCAACCAAATGAGGAGATCGTAGCACTCATTGCGTACCTGCAAAGACTGGGTACAGACATTCAAGCTGCGAAAACCGCTGAAAACGAATAAGCCATGATCAAGTTCCTAAAAGGCCCTATGGCCGCAATCGAAAACGTGGAGATCTTTCCGATTATCAGCTTTTTGATCTTCTTCAGCTTCTTCATTGGCTTGTTGATCCACGTCATCCGTCAGGATAAGAATACCATCAAAGAAATCAGCTCCCTCCCGTTGGAAGGAGATGAAGAACCTACCTCAAATCACGTGTCATGAATAAAAGAACGATCGCCCTATTCATCGCATCCGCAGCAAGTGTTCCCGGTTGGGCGGCCGGAGAAGGTCTGCGTGATGCTTTAAAAGACCCTGTTCTTTGGATCGGTGCAACAGCGTGCATCTTCCTTATCCTCGCCTTCGTGGTGGTGAATAAGGCCATGAATGTGATGAAGGAAGTGAGCCTCAAGGCCCAAGGAAGATGGGAAGAGGTAGCAGAAGAAGAAAGGTCGGCAGAAAGTGCATTATTACAATCACTTACCGCAGCCGTTCCCGTTGAACGTGAAGATGAGATCCTCACGGATCACGATTACGACGGAATCCAAGAATTGGACAACAGACTTCCGCCATGGTGGCTTTGGGGGTTCTATGCCTCCATCGTCTTCGCTATCGTATATCTTATTCGATTCCATGTTACGGACTATGGTCAATCTAGTCAGGAGGAGTATGCAGCTGAAATGCAGGCGGCAGAAGACCGAATGCAGCAACTTGCGAGAAGCGGTGGAATTGAACAGATCGATGTAGAAAACCTCACTGTTCTAACAGACGCAACATCCCTTGCGGCGGGACGTGAGATCTTCGAGACCACCTGCTTTAGCTGTCACCAGAAAGACGGCGGTGGTGCGGCAGGTCCGAACTTGACCGATCAATACTGGATCCATGGTGGCAGCATCAAGGATGTGTACACCACCATCCACGACGGTGTTCCGGGCACGGCTATGCTTCCTTGGAAGCGACTTCGTCCTACGAAGGTGCACCAGGTGGCCAGTTACGTGATGTCGCTACAAGGCACTACACCAGCAAATCCAAAGGCAGCGGAGGGAGAACTCTTTATTCCGGTGCCAGTGGAAGAGCCTGAAGCTGTTGAAGAAGCAGAGGCAGACTCTGGGCAAACCGATGAAACTGTGAACTCAGAAGAGTAGTTGCAATGAAGACCTATTCCCCCATGGATGATACATTCCGGGACTCCATCGGAACAGTAGATGAAGATGGAAAAAGGAAGTTCGTCCATCCCAAGAAAGTTTCTGGCTATTGGATGCGCAGAAGAACGTGGGTGGCCATGGGGTTATTGGTCTTTTTCTTTGCCTTGCCCTGGATCAAGATCAACGGAAATGCCTTTCTAAAGCTCGATGTACTCGGTCGCGAGTTCGTAGTATTCGGATCTACTTTCTGGCCGCAAGACGCTTATCTATTGGTGTTGGCCATGATCACAGGGATCGTTTTCGTCGTCTTATTCACGGTCATCTACGGTAGGATATTTTGTGGATGGATGTGTCCTCAGACCATCTTCATGGAACATGTTTTCAGGAGGATAGAATACTGGATCGATGGGGACCGAGGTCAACAGATTCGCTTGCGGAAAATGAAATGGACAAAATGGGAGAAGATGTGGAAACGCGTCTTCAAACACAGTCTATTTTGGCTGATCTCCTTTGCTATTGGCAATACGTTCTTGATGATCCTGATCGGCACAGATCGTTGGTGGCCGATGGTGCTGGACGGACCTACTGAGCATTGGGGCAACTTCATTAGCTTGGTTGTATTCACCACCGTATTCTACTTCGTTTTTGCCTGGTTCAGAGAGCAGGTATGCATTATGATCTGTCCTTACGGACGACTCCAAGGCGCGATGCTCGATCGTAAAAGTGTGGTTATCGCGTACGATCACAAGCGAGGTGAACAACGTGCAAAGTTCAAGAAGAATGAAGATCGTGAGGCCGTTGGTAAGGGAGATTGCATCGATTGCCACCAATGCGTAGATGTATGTCCTACAGGCATAGACATTAGGAACGGTACGCAGCTAGAATGTATCAATTGCACGGCCTGTATCGATGTTTGTAACGATGTGATGGAGCGCATCGACAAGCCAAAGGGCTTGATCCGATTTGCTTCTGAAGACGAGATTGTGACAGGTGAAAAATGGCGATTCACGACAAGAGCTAAAGCTTACACTGGAGTGTTAGCTGTGCTATTGATCATCATGGGCTTCTTGGTTTCTGAGCGGCCCATTGCTGAGGTGAAACTTTTACGAGCCAAGAATCAGCTGTTCACTATGGTAGATTCGGTAACAGTTCAGAATATATTGACCGTTTCTGTTGCCAATAAGGCCAATGATCCGGTTCACATCGATCTAGAATTGATCAACAGGGAAGGATCGATCCAATATGTGCAAGCGTTGCCAGATAGTATCAGCTCTGGAGAAAAAGCAGATGGGTTGATCCTAATTCAGATACCCAAGGATGAATTGAGATCATCCAAGGATGAAGTAGTAATTGAAGTTCGAATAAATGGCGAAGTACTGGAGGTTCAAGAATTCTCCTTCCTAGGACCCGGTGGTCGTATTCGCCCTACTAAAAGCCCAAGGCCATGAAGATGAAGTTTAATTGGGGGCATGGAATTGCACTGACATTGATCCTATTCATTGCGTTCATTGTTGTGCTGGTAAGAGGAACATTCCAACAGCGCATTGACCTCACATCTGAGGACTACTACAACAAGGAAGTGGTGTATGATAAGGAGAAGCAAGCGCTGGAAAGAGGATTGAATATTGGCGAGCCGGCTATAACTATTGGGAATGATTTCATAGACATCACCCTGCCACAAGGCAATTGGGCGACGGTGAGTATCGATTTCAATCGTCCAGATAACGCCGATTACGACCTCGCCTTCAATGAAGAGAATGTATCAGAAGGAACCATCAGGCTCAAGCGTCCAGAATTGGATGGCTGGTGGAATATCAATATAGAAGCCATCCGAAGTGACACCAACTTTAGGTGGGAAACCAAGGAACGTCTGTAAAGATGGAAATCTTAATAGCAGGAATAGGAATAGGTCTCGCGGGAAGTTTGCATTGTGCCGTCATGTGTGGTCCGATTGCACTTGCACTACCCGTGAGACTTTCCGGCTATTGGAGAGGACATTTGAGCCATCAATTGGGCAAACTGACCACTTATGCCTTGCTAGGATCCTTGATCGGACTCGTTGGATCGGGGATCTCTTTGGCGGGATGGCAACAACCCTTGTCCATCTTGGTGGGTGTAATGCTGTTGATCAGTTTATTCTCAAAGGCTCCTACCCTTATGCGTTGGGCACCTTATCGAAAGGTGTACACCTGGCTTCAACAGCAGTTTGTGCACAAATTGAAGGATGGAAATTGGTACCACTTTTACCTCACAGGTATGATCAATGGATTACTACCCTGCGGCTTGGTTTACGCGGCTCTTTTGGCAGCCTTGGGAATTGGCGGCGGAAGTGTGTGGAGCTCCTCTCTATTCATGATCGGTTTTGGCTTGGGAACAGGTCCAATCCTCTTGCTCATCGGAAGATCGGGACCTCACATCGTGGAGTTTTTAAAAGGAAAAGTTCGTTATGCGATACCAGCCGTGGTGAGCCTTATGGCTGTCTTTTTCATTCTTCGTGGGTTAGGACTTGGCATTCCCTATCTCAGCCCTCCTACAGAATCCCTTCAAACTGAAATGGTTGAGGGAGAGACGCCATCTTGTCACTGATCTACACCCTAAAATACCCGCGGATTTCGTAAATTGAAGTATCAAATTCAACTGATCCATGAAACGCATTTTATTTCCCACTGACTTTTCTGAGGCCGCCGATAAGGCCCTCAATTTCGCTATTGAGATCGCGAAACGAGCCAAGTTGGAGATCGTATTGGTGAATGCCTACGACCTCCCTTATGCGCAGAATGTAATGAGCACATCACTCATGGACATCATGCGTGAGAATAGCCTGAACGGTTTAGAGGACGTGACTAAAAAAGTGAAAAAGGCTGGAGTGGACGTAAGCTCCAAGAGCATGATGGGCAACCCAATCCGTGTTATCAAAGAGATCTCCAAAAAGGATCCAGAATGCATCGTAGTGATGGGTACCAAAGGAGCCAGTGGCATTGAGGAAGTGCTCATTGGATCCAATGCCGCAAGTGTGTTACAAAGTACCGATGTCCCTGTTTTGGCCATCCCTGCACACGCGGAATTCAAAATGATCGAAAGGATCGTTTACTGCACCGACTTCAGGTCCAATAAAAACGACAGAGCCTTGCGTCGCTTGGCTACACTCGCCAAATTGTTTGATGCTGATGTGCTTATACTTCACATCCAACAAGAAGGAATGGCCGACCTTGCATCCGATCAACGTCATAAGTTCGATCATCATCTTTCTGGCACAAAACACAGCTTCCACATCCTTAAAGACAGTAATGTAGAAGAAGCCATCCTAAAGTTCACCGAAGAGAAAGAGGCTAACATGCTGGCATTGCTCACCCGCAAATACGGTGTGATACGTGGGTTATTCCACTCAAGCCTAACGAATAAGGTGGCCTTTCACTCTAAGGTTCCTTTGTTGGCCTTGCACGAATCAGACTGAAACAGTCGGGTTTTAGAGAATTTTAGCCGAACTTAGAAAGGGAGATGCGTATTGAACGTTTCTCCCTTTTTTAATGATTAGACCATGGAAGACAGCACTCGGATCAAATCCGCAGATGTAGCATTGCACATGGGGGCTCAATATCTAACCCTTACGGCAAAGGCCTTCATTCAGCACGAAAACGACGATTCACATACGAACATGGCCTGGAATGCAGAGCGACAAAAGCTCGAAGGCCGATGGTTCAATACTCCCTCTAATGAATTCAGACTTGTACTAAGCGCAACGGATTACGAGTTGATCTGGGAAGATAGGAACAGGTCGGTAGTAGATCGAATGGCCCTATCCGCCTCTAGGAAAGAAGACGTCATGAATTGGTGGAAGACCACCGCAGAGACCATTGGAGGGAAGTCTGTGGAAGATGTTTCCTTACACTACGAACTCCCCGATTCAGAGGTGTATCAATACGAGGCGTTCCCTACCCCAACATCTGATGAGTTGGGCGCTTGGATGAAGTGGAGAACACAAGGTGAAAAGTGGCTTAGAAAGCTGAAAGGACTATACACGAATGATATTGAACTGCGCATATGGCCTCATCATTTCGATTCTGGCATGCAAGGCAAAGTAAGTAGCAACCTTAATATGGGTGTTGGATTGGCCATTGCAGATCAAATGGTCGATGAGCCTTACATCTACTTGTATGGATCGAGGGATGGTAAGTTCCTTAAGATATCTTCTAGCGATCCCCAGATCGGGTCTTGGATCATTCCAGATGGCGACGGATGGTCGGGGTTCGCACTAAGAGCTTCGGAGCGGGATAGCCACTTGGATGATGAGATCGAGACCGTCATTCACGATGTAGCTCAAACCATCCTTAGGTCGTAATTCGCTCCATTGCGGTAGGCGGAAGGAATGTATCCGCATTTCTTCTTGAAGAACTTCGAGAAGGCGGCTACATCCTGAAAACCCAGTTCCCACGCTACCTCCTGAATCTTACCACCCGGCTTTTTCAGTAATTCCACAGAATGCTGGAATCGCAGATGTTGATGATAGGCCTGGGGCGTCATGCCCGTTGTTTTCTTGAACATCCGAAGGAAATGAAACTTAGACATACATGCTCTTTCGGCGAGGTCATCAAGAGAAAAAGGTTCGTTGAGGTTGTCGCTTAAATGGATCTCTACTCGATGTACCATTTCCATAAGAACGCGTTTGGTGGTCTCACGACCAAGGTCGAGACGATTCGACCGAGAATGATACTCTCCATAAAGCTCCTTTGTGATAGACGCTCCCATCCACCAACCCTCCTCTGCTGTTGAAAGTCCATCTAAATAAGACTGAAACCATTTGTGCAGCCTCCTATCAGCAACATACTTGTGCGTGGGCAGTAAAGATGAATGCCTCTCTAAAAGCATCTCTTTCACAAAATCATCCTCAAAATAAATACAAACGCCTTTTACAATATCAGGGGAGCTCCAGCCAACCGACCAGAAGGTGACGGTCCGTTTCCAACCATCTTCTTCATTCAGGGGTACACGTGTTCTATGGCACTGCTGATTTTGAGGTATGCTCGGATGATTCTCCCAAGGAGATCGTTCGGATGATCAATACGGAGGGAGCTGGAGAAGCAGTGTATGAGGAGGTTGAAGGAGCCGACCACAGCATGTTCATGGCAGGCAGCATGGAGGAAGGAGTTAGTATGGATCGGGATCAGAGAAGAGAAATGATGATGCAAGGGATAGATCCAGGGGTATGTAAAACAGTGATAAACTGGATCATCAAATAGTAAAATGTCGTACTTTCCGGCTGCAACGACCTAATTCATTTAGCCTTGAGCGCGAAGCAGCCTTTTACTATTGAGCAGTTGCTCAATTCACTGGACCTAGCAGAAATAGGAATATGGCATTGGGACATTCGATCTGGTGAAGAGTGGTGGACCGATGGATACTTTAAGGTGTTAGGGTATGAAGTCGGCGAGGTCCCAGCGAACTATGATACCTTTCTGAACAAACTCCTACACCCTAGTCATCGCCAGAAGGTCCAAGACGCGATAGAGGCACACTTCGATCAGAATAAACCCTTTAGAGTTCCCATGCTGTTACTCCGGAAAGATGGCAATTACGGGTGGTACTTATTGAATGGACAGTCCAGGCGAGACGAATCGGGAAAGCCTATCATCATGGCTGGAAGCATCGTAGACATTAGTGAGGAGATGGCCATTCGAGAGGAACTCGAGCGGAACGAGTTATTCTTGGAAGAAACGGGAGAGCTTGCTCGTGTTGGTGGCTGGGAAGTAGATCTTACTTCGATGACCACAAAGTGGACTAAACCGGTGTATGACATCCATGAAGTGCCGTACGGTGAGGTGATTACTGTAGAAGATGGTATAAATTTCTATCATCCTGAGGATAGGAAACGAATTTCGGAAGACTTCAATCGATGTATTTCAGAAAGAAAGTCGTTCAACGATATATACAGATTCATTACGCGTAATGACCGTGAAATCTATGTGCGGGCAGTTGGGATTCCTGTAACCAATGATCAAGATGAAGTTGTAGGTGTACAAGGTGTCTTTCAGGATATCGATGAGCAGAAAAGAGCTGAGGTATTGGTTGAAGAAACACTGGCCGTTACTACGGAACAGAACGAAAAGCTCATCAACTTCTCCCACATCGTAAGTCACAATCTGAGGAATCACAGTTCGAATTTAGAGATGTTGGTCGATTTCATCAGAGAATCGGAGAGTGAAGAGGATAAAAAAGACCTATTGAACAAGGTGGGTGAAGTAGTTTCGAACCTTTCGGATACCATTCAACACCTGAACGAAGTGGTAAGTCTGCAAACACAGATCGAAAAAAAATCGCAACACGTCAATTTGCATGATGCCATCCAAAAGGTAATTGACGTCTGTACAGGAGACTTGAGAGCAGCTCATGCAATTGTTGATATCGATGTGGATCAATCAGCAGTTGTGGATATGAACCCTGCTTATTTGGACAGTATCTTATTGAACTTGGTGAGCAATGCGATCAGATATCGCAAGAGGGACACTTCATTGACGTTAAAGATAAAGGCCAAAAAGAAGGATGCCTACATGAACCTTTCGGTGTCGGACAATGGTATGGGCATCGATCTTAAAAGGCATAGGTCCAGGATATTCCAACTCCATGGCGTACTGCGAACGCACGCTGAGTCACGTGGTGTAGGTCTTTATATTTCCAAGAATCAGATCGAGTCGATTGGAGGTTTTATCGATGTTGAAAGTGAGCTAGGCAAAGGGTCTACTTTCGTTGTGGGCATTCCTATGTCTTGAAAATTCTAATTCCGGAAAGAGCAAAAAAAAACCCGACGTTTGCCGGGATTAGATGCAGGATCTGAGACCCTTATATCTTCATGATATCTTCTTCCTTCTTCACAAGGTGATCGTCGATCTTCTTGATGTAGGCATCGGTCAGATCTTGGATCTCTTGGTTGAGGTCTTTGGCAGTATCCTCAGGAAGACCCTCTTTTTCGAGTCTCTTGATCTCGTCGTTCGCTTCCTTTCTAGAATTGCGAATACCCACTCTAGAGTCCTCTGCTTCAGCTTTCGCCATCTTCACGAGGTCACGGCGACGTTCTTCAGTAAGTGGTGGAATATTGATGATCACAGACTCACCATTGTTCTGTGGATTTAGTCCGAGATTGGCATTCATAATGGCCTTCTCGATCTCTGGGATCAAACTTTTCTCCCAAGGTTGCACAGAAAGCGTGCGTGCGTCAGGAGTATTGATATTAGAAACCTGCGAAAGAGGCGTCATGGTTCCGTAGTAATCCACGCGAACGCCCTCCAACATAGATGGGTTTGCGCGTCCTGCGCGGATCTTCAAAAGTGCTTTTTCAAGGTGTTCAATACTCCTGTGCATTGACTCCTTGGTGCTTTCGATGATGAGATCTATTTCTTCTTCCATGGGTCCGAAAATATCACTTTTCTACTAAGGTTCCGATATTCTCTCCTTTAACCACCTTAACAAGGTTCCCTTGCGTATTCATATCGAACACAAGGATAGGGAGATTATTCTCTTTTGAGAGTGTAAAGGCTGTCATGTCCATTACATTCAAACCTTTCTCATATACTTCTGCGAATGAGAGTGTATCATACTTCGTGGCGTTCTCGTCCTTTTCTGGGTCGGCAGTATAGATACCATCAACTCTCGTCCCCTTCAGGATCACATCCGCATCGATCTCGATCGCTCTGAGTGTTGCAGCGGTATCGGTCGTGAAATACGGGTTCCCTGTACCACCACCAAAGATCACTACTCGTCCTTTTTCGAGGTGGCGAACGGCACGACGACGAATGAAAGGCTCAGCAATCTGGTCCATTTTGATCGCCGACTGAAGTCGGGTATACACCCCTACCTCTTCCAATGCGGATTGTAATGCCAATCCGTTGATCATGGTTGCCAACATACCCATATGGTCTCCTTGAACACGGTCCATGCCTTGGCTTGCACCTTGAACTCCTCTAAAGATGTTACCTCCGCCGATCACGATACCCACTTGGACTCCGGCTTCAACAACTGCTTTGATATCCATTGCGTATTCGCGGAGGCGCTCACCGGAAATACCGTATTCTTGCTCGCCCATTAGGGCTTCACCACTGAGTTTAAGGAGGATGCGTTGGTACTTCATCACTAATGGAGTATTGGGTTGCGCAAATATAGCGATGAATGTTGGAGTAATCGAACGTGGATTGTAGGATTATCTGATCATCGGATGGTCGGATGATCCGATGATCCATATCGTCCTAACTACTGATCGGCACTAATGGAATTGAGCGATTGCTCAAGTCGGGTCAAAGGGTGAATTGCAGTTGGGCCTGACACCTAGGGACGCTACCCGCGTCCCCTCTATCAAGTTAGGTATTATTCCCTGTGTAGCCGTGTGATAAACGGATACAAACGGGTAATTGACAGAGCTTTAGTTTGAGGTTTGAGATTCGAAGAAATAGTGGAGTGCTTCGTAACTTGATCTCCGGGGAGGCGGTGGAGGCCCCTTACTCCACGCCCTATCCCCCCAGCATATCACAAATCTCCCCAACCCTTTCCAAATACTACCCAAACTCAGCTAAAGATTCTATCGTCACTTTAATAGAATGAAAGCTATACTCCCTTTTCTGTTGGTTTTGGTTACCCCACAACTTATTGCACAAACAAGTCTAGAAGACAGGGTCGATCATTGTCTTCTAGCGGGTCAAGCTCCAAAGGAAGATTCTACATACACGAAGTTCACGCTCATCCTTGGCGAGCAACACGGTGGATGTATCGTTATACCACACAAAAACTACCTAAGACTTGAGGTCTTCAGTTTGTATGATGGCAGTTCGCGTGTTGCATTGACTCAGGGTGACAGTGTTGTCGCGTACAAATTCCCCTTGAGTGTGGCTACTTTGATATGTTACTGGCTTGAAGGTGTGCTTCATGATACAAGTTATTGTGGAGGGTATGGTGGTGGCATACCGGTCATAGTTCAAGCTACTGGTGACAACTTCGATCTTCGATGGAATTATTGTAAGTCAACGATGGATCGCCGAAGGGTTGCTTTACTCTCGATGATCTCCTCCTTGGCCACATCGAGAAGAAGGATCTATTGAAAGATGGAAATGGTATTCTACCCACCCTTCGGCCATGTCATCCTCGGGTCTTCAGACCATTGGACTATCAGATCTTCAGACCCTTCCAAAATGTCAAAAAAAAAATCCCGCCGAAGCGGGATTCTCTTAGTTCAGTAGGTCTGTAGATTATACTCCCAAACCAACGCGGCGGAAACCGGTCACAGTAAGACCTTTTTCTACACTGTTGAGGTATTGAGAAACAGACTGCTTACCGTCTTTGATGAAGTCTTGGTCAACAAGTGTATTCTCTTTAAAGAACTTATTGAGTTTACCTTGAGCGATCTTATCGACCATCTCTTCAGGCTTTCCTTCTTGACGGATCTGATCGCGGATGATGTCCATTTCGCGATCGATATCAGCTTGTGCTACGCTGTTGCGATCAAGTGCGACAGGGTTCATAGCAGCGGCTTGCATTGCAACGTCTTTGGCAGCGTCTGCAGCGGCTCCGCTCAATGAAACGAGTGTAGCCAATTTGTTACCTGCGTGGATGTAAGAACCAACGAATTCGCCTTCGATACGCTCGTAGGCACCTAGCTCGAGTTTCTCACCGATCACACCGGTTTGTTCAGTAAGCTTGTCGTTTACGGTCATTCCGCCGTCGAAAGAAGCGTTCAACAACTCTTCTTTAGTAGTTGGGAATGTATCCAATGCGATATCAGCCAATTTGTTGGCCAACTCTACGAATGAATCATTCTTAGCAACGAAGTCGGTTTCACAGTTCAAGCTAACAACAACGCCACGCTTGTTGTCGTCACTCGCCTTAGCGATAACTGCACCTTCAGTTGCTTCACGGTCTGCACGCTTAGCAGCGATCTTTTGTCCTTTCTTACGAAGGATGTCAACTGCCGCATCGAAATCACCCTCAGCCTCAACGAGAGCGTTCTTGCAGTCCATCATTCCTGCGCCTGTTTGCTTGCGCAATTTGTTAACGTCTGCAGCTGTAATTTTAGCCATGATCGAAAAATTAAATCTGTCTTGAAACAAAGTAGAGAAGAGACGAATATCTATTCATCCCTTCTCTTTTCATTCACGTGATTGTAAAGCTTTGGTAAATCTTAGTCGTTGCTAGCTACTTTGGCAGCTTTTTTAGCAACTTTCTCATTACCTGCCTTCTCTTTGTCATTCTTGCGCTGAGACAAACCTTCTTTGATAGCGGTTGTAACTTCAGCCATGATGATAGAGATAGACTTCGAAGCGTCGTCGTTTGCTGGGATCGGGAAGTCAACTAGAAGCGGGTCGCTATTGGTATCCACCATTGCAAAAACAGGGATATTCAACTTGCGTGCTTCTTCTACTGCGATGTGCTCGCGAAGAACGTCAACTACGAAGATAGCCGCTGGAAGACGACTCATATCTGCGATAGAACCGAGGGTCTTCTCGAGCTTAGCACGTTGACGATCCACTTGCAAGCGCTCACGCTTAGAAAGTGTTTCGAATGTACCGTCCGCTTTCATCTTGTCGATGTTAGCCATCTTCTTGATCGCCTTACGGATGGTTACGAAGTTTGTCAACATACCACCAGCCCAACGCTCGGTGATATATGGCATGTTCGCCTCTTGAGCGAATTCTGCCACGATCTCTTTTCCTTGCTTCTTAGTAGCAACGAAGAGGATCTTACGACCTGAAGCAGCGATCTTGGTCAAAGCTCTATTCGCTTCTTCCAATTTCGCCTGGGTCTTGTGCAGGTCGATAATGTGGATACCATTGCGCTCCATAAAGATATAAGGAGCCATGTTTGGATGCCATTTTCTGGTCAGGTGACCAAAGTGCACACCGGCATCGAGTAGTGCTTTTGTTTTGTCTTGATTTGCCATTGTATGGTTCGTTTACATTCGCTGAATGCAACACTTAAGTAGCGACGAAGCGATCTCAAGTGTTTGGATCCTAAACGAAAATTAGCGCTTAGAGAACTGGAATTTCTTACGTGCTTTCTTCTGACCGAACTTCTTACGTTCCACCATGCGTGGGTCACGTGTCATTAGTCCTTCAGGCTTCAACGTAGCTCTGTTCTCTGGATTGATCTCACAAAGTGCACGAGACATGCCCAAGCGAATAGCCTCAGCTTGTCCGGTGATACCACCACCGTCAACGTTCACTTTTACATCATACTTACCCAATGAATCAGTAAGTGCAAGTGCTTGCTCCACTTTGTATACCAAGGTAGGTACAGTGAAGTACTCTTTGTAGTCCTTACCATTGATAACGATGGAACCTTTTCCCTCGCTCATGTAAACACGGGCTACAGATGTCTTTCTTCTTCCAATTGTGTGCGTCACTGCCATGATCACTTGAATTCATTAAGGTTGATCACCGTTGGCTTCTGAGCTTCGTGATTGTGCTCAGCACCCTCAATTACGTGAAGGTTCTTGAACATAGCACGGCCCAAACGATTCTTAGGGAGCATTCCGCGTACAGCGTTCTCCACCAATCGGCGCGCATTCTTTTCTTTAAGGTCGTTGTAGCTGATTCGACGTTGGCCACCAGGATATCCCGTGTACCAAATGTGGTCGCGATCTGCACCTTTATTACCACTCATCTGCACTTTCTCAGCGTTGATGATGATCACATGATCACCACAATCCACGTGAGGAGTGTAGTTTGGCTTGTGCTTGCCGCGGATCAGCTTCGCAACCTTGGAGGCTAGGCGACCCAGTGCCTGACCTTCGGCGTCAACTACTACCCACTGCTTATCAACAGTAGAAGCGTTCGCCGATACGGTTTTGTAACTCAAAGTATCCACAACTTTGTCTAGTTTAATTAATTAGATAATACATACCCCTCCCAAAAGGGGCTGCGAAGTTACAACGAAAATTGGAAGTATGGCAAATGAAGGGTAACAATTTGAGGGGAAAGCGATTGCTTTGATTATCTTTACACCCTGCTGCCAACTATTTGAAACGACTAACCTCGTGTTTTTTGACGAATTGCTAAAACAATTTTAATGAGGTATTTGGCTACCATAGCTCTAGCTACACTTACAGGTTTACCCCTCACCGCACAGCACCAACACTCACATGCTCAGTGCGGCACGGATTACTACTACCAACAACAAATTCAACAGAATCCTCAGATCCATCAAGAGCGCCAAGCCGCCGATGATCAATGGATGGAACATAGAGATACCTATACATATGGTACAGAAGTGGTGCAGACTATCCCTGTAGTCGTCCACGTGATGTACTATAATTACGAGGATAGTATCTCTGTTGCCCAGATCGAAGATGCGATTGATGTCCTGAACGAAGATTTCTCACGCACAAATTCCGATGCCGGAAACGTTCGTTCCCTATTCCAAGGCCGACAAGCCGATATGGAGATTCAATTCGAACTCGCTAAAAAAGATCCTTCAGGTCGTGCTACAAACGGTATCACCTACCAGCAAAGCGATAGGTCGCTCGGCGCCAACGACCAGATCAAAGGCGAGATCAATTGGCCAAACACCCAGTACCTTAATGTATGGGTAGTTCGCGCTATCGACCTCGGGCTTCCACCTTCTCAAGGAACCATCCTCGGCTACGCCGCATTCCCATACAATAACCAGCCAGTTACCGACGATGGCGTGGTGATCCGCCATGATCAAATGGGACGCATCGGAAGTGCTGTTTCGAACGGACGTACACTCACACACGAAGTAGGACACTTCCTCAATCTCTATCACCCATTCCAAGGTGGCTGTACTGGCGTAGGCGATGCCATCTCGGATACACCGCCGATCGCCAGCCCTTCCTACGGGTGTAATTTCAACAGGAACACATGTAACACCGGTGCGAACGACGAGCCCGACATGATCGAGAATTTCATGGATTACACCAACGATGTATGCGTGAATTCATTTACCACCGGTCAAAAGTCCCGCGCAAAAGACGCCATGAACTCTTCTTTCCATCCCGCATGGAGAAGAGGCATGCTCAATAGTCCAGCAAACCACCTTGCCACCGGTATCAACGGCACAACAGTTCTCGCTGCACCGTACACCAAGTTCACAGTAAACGAACACACCGTGTGCGAAGGAAGCTCGCTTGAGTTCGAGTTCCTCGGAGCAAGTCACGATGCCAACACAACTTACGCATGGACCTTCACTGGAGCCGGTCAAACGATCAACGCCTCCGGCCCGAATCCAACCGTTACCTTTAACGATGCAGGTATATATAATGTAACTCTCACCGTTACCAATTCCACCGGCTCGCAAACGAAATCAAAGCCAGGTTATATCTCCGTGTACAACAACACTCCATACTGGGACAACCGCTTTACAGCCACATTCGAGAATGATATCCCGAATTCAAATTGGTTGATCTTCGATAATGGAGATGGTAGAACATGGACAACCTCATCCATCGCATCCTTCGGCGGTGCAAAGAGCGCCATCATGCCCGAGTTCCAATCTCGTGCTTCAGGTGGAGACGATCTCCTGCAATCTGCACCGATCCTCCTCGATGAAACATCTCAAGCCACACTCCGCTTCCGCTACGCTTGGGCTCGCCGTGAAAATGCAAACCAAGACCGCTTGACCGTCCTAGTATCTGACGATTGTGGAGCAAGCTGGAACATTGCCCGCCTCATTTCTTCATTCCAATTGAATACTGCAGGCCCTAACGTTACCGGTTCATTTGTTCCAAATAACTCGCAATGGTCGG
>CBFHXG010000019.1:0-38552 GCA_965659725.1 Phaeocystidibacter sp.
TCTCAACCATGAACCTTCCCGGATGCCAATGACGGGTTGATTGTTGTAGAAATGGAATTCGTTGATTCGCGTTTCTCGTGTTTCTCCCATGTGTGTGCTGGATGGATCGGGGTCGAGGTAGTGCGGATTAATGTTGAATGGCACTAGGCCCAATGCATCGAAGCTCGGAGGGTAAACGATGGGCATATCGTTCGTGGTACGAACGGTGAGTCCCGTTAGATTGCTTCCCGCACTCGAGCCCATGTAGTGCAATCCATTCTTCACGGCCTCTCGAAGAGGGTCCATTAGATTCAGGTCGTAGAGTGTCTTTACTAATACAAATGTGTTACCACCTCCGGTAAACACCCCATCCGCCTCGGCAAGGGTTTTGACCGGATCATCATGGGTATGGATACCTGTCATCTTGAATCCCCATTCACTGAACCGTTCTGCTGCTTTGGCCGTGTATTCATCCCAGGTGAGTCCACCCGGACGTGCATAGGGGATGAATAGGATATTCTTTCTGGGAAAAAAGTCCTTCACTTCATCTTCCAAATAGGTGAGATAAGGCTTGCCATGAATGGAAGACGTACTAACGATGAGTAGTTGCATATACAGGTATCTGAGATTCGATTACCTGTAAAATTAAGAAGTATAAGTGGAGTGACTATGGCTGGCGAAGGATGAGTTTCTGAACTCGTTTATTTCCGTTGTATCTGAGGAGAAAAGCCTCTCCATTCTCAGTGCCTACCGATACATTTGGACCGAAAGTAAAGCCTTCATCGTCACTCGACCCATCGATGTGCTCATAGTATACCGTACCATCATTTTCAATGCTGATGAGCACGATGCTACCATTGCGTACCGAGTACGTTCCTTGGAATTCGATGCGATGGAAGGTCTTATTCCAGTCCTTGATGTTATCGCTGTCATCATTGACTAATATGTACTGGCGTTCATTATCACTGAAGAAGGTAGCTCCCGTAGACCAAGGAAATCCTACTACTTGTTGGTCCAATGGAATATGGGAAAACCATTGGATCTGAGATGAGGCAGTTACCTTGATAAAGAGGAGGTCCTTCAAATAATGGTCATAGTATAATTGTGGATCGTTGAGGCTAAATAGGTCCATTGCGTCTCTGTCACCTCTATAATTGTCGATCTGTATCTGTAATGTGATCAGTGATCCCCCATCATTCATATCAAGGATGTTGGCTATTCTGAATGGGGTGTCGGCCGGATCATTGGAGTTCCAACGCTCTTTCATTCGTTCAAGCAGGATGGTCGGTACTTGGGCCGAATGGCTGGCAATTGTGGTGAGGTCATCCGTGTCTATTACATTGATCGTCGTTGACATTGATCCGTCATCGGAAACCGACAGGATTCCCAATTCTAAGTTTCCGTTCCTAGAATTGAACCAGTAATTGGACCATCGGGATTCGGGTAGATCTACCCGTTGGAGATCGATCACACCCGAATGGTCATATTTGAAGATCCCAATCGATCTCGACGCTTCGTCCTCGTCTGCATAGGCAACTGCGATCAAGCTTTCGCCATTCTCGGTTTTTAATAAAGAGAGTAATCGTGTGTGATCCAAATCGTGATGAAGGGGTATATCTAATCTAGTGATCTCGTACTCTTCATCATACCGTTGCACTTCGAGCAGTGAGTCGGTGCCTTTTTGATAGATGGATCTGAATGTGAAATCAAATGCACGGCTATTGTCATCCGTTCTGCTCATCCATCGCTGTGCGTCTTCCCCGTACTCGAACGGGTAATGCGCAAGAGGTAAGTATCCATCGGCCATACCATTTTCCGTCACCTCCGAGAGGTGCAATTTCATTCCTCCAGTTTCTAGGGATAGATGTGAAAGTATTATCCTGAAAATTCCATCGATGCATTCTACATGGACAATTTCTGTAGGTCGACCTTCGATGGTTCGAGGCTCGCCTTGATACTTCCATGCCACATCCAGGCTTGATCTGTGGAGGACTACGAATTCCCAGTTCGGATTGGATAGACCGCCGCTAATGGAGTGGTTGTAGAGATAGATGTATTCATCGTCAACCCCCGCAATTTCGGTATAACCCGGCATTCGTAATTTTACTTCATTTGCCCAATCGATTTGAAGCCCAGATGGGTTTTGAGCCACCGAAAGGAAGGGAGAAAGAACGAAAAGCTTTATGAAGAGGAACGATAGATACGTACGTGTCATGATCGAGAGCAGAGATTTGGTGTGGTGTGACCCATCAACAAGAATGTTGATCGAGTGATTTGAAAATTAGTAGATTTACTCATCACCACCAAACCTCTCGAACTCATGAAATCGCTCTTATCGCTCATTTGCTGTGTTTTATTGACCTCTACGACCTCGTTAGCTCAGATTACGGTGGCAGCGGACTCCAGTATGGCGGAGATCACCAATGAAAGTGATGTTGACCCCAATGCGACAAACACCACAGGGGATGTTACATTTTCCTTTCTGCTTTCGGACATCTTCATGGGGTCCTATCCGTTCATGCTCCAAGTTGAGGTGAACGATTGGGCGGTAGAAGTAGGGGCAGGGCCAACATCAATCCGAAGTAATATCGAGTACAGCTTTTCCATTTTTGGAGCTGATACTGAGGTGCCTGGAACGGGAGTTGTATTCCTTACCCGTGTGAAGCGATACATCAACTTATCGTCGTATTCGCGGAGATGGAAAGGGTTTGCCGCACTTCACTTTTCACGTCGCACGTATCGTTATGACGACCTGAATAAGAATATTGCAGGATTGGATGGTGAAGCCTACAAATACAATCAATATTCATTGGCTATAGGCGTGCGATACAATGCCACCTGGGGGATGAAGTCTGAGCTTTATTTCGGAGTTGGAAGAAGATATTTTTCAACGGTAAGTGAAGTTCCTGGCCGACCAGATGAAGTAGTGGAGAATAGTACTTTTTGGGCACCCGTTATGGGGCTCCAAATTGGCTTTTGATCAAAACACCACTTTGTCCAACCTACATTCCCTGTCCACATAAGATCGCCTCCTCGTCCTGATACTCCCAATCTACCAACTCCTTCTTGGTGCTCAGCAGTTCGAGTGTTTCTTTATTGAAGATGGAATGCTGACCGTAGGTACTTGTGGCTCTGTTGTACGTATGCATATGCACCTGTTTGGATTGAAGTACAAAAACGGCCGAACCTGCTTCATAGATGTTTACTTCTTCGAATCGTTGAGGATCGTACTCTGCTGAAGATGAGAAAGTAGTAGTTGATTCCTGGCCAGAGCAAATGTCAAAGATGAGAATAGCTAGAATAGCGAGAGCTGATCTGAGAAAGGGCATAGAGAGCGGTTCAATTATTTACCGCGCAATTTAGCTTGATAATTCAAACGACGGAAGGTGGATCTAATTATTTCCCCATCAACGCGGTCCACACCTGCAATTTTCCATCGCGGAATTCGGTCCAGATCGGACGAACCATGCCATTGTAGCTGGAGATATTGTTGTAGTCACCAAAGAAGATGAATGGCAGGGGCTTGAAGCTGTTTTCATTCACCTGCGTTTCCTTCCATGATGATCCTCCATCCATCGAAGTGGCCACATACACATCCGTATGCTCATCCTCATGTGCTCGTCTATCATAGAACACCACATGCAGGTCACCACTAACTGGGTCAACACTCAACCATGGCAAGAATTGGTCTTTGTCGGTCATGTCTTGGTTCACACGAATAGGTTCAGTCCAAGTGCTACCGTGGTCGTCGCTGGTGGCAATGAAGATGTCTTCGTTTTCATTCCTTGAGTCCGACCAGCACACGTAAACCCTTCCGTTATACTCGCCTCCCGACACATCGGCACCGGTGATAGGCATACCATTACAGCGTTGTAGCCCGGGAATGTCGATCGACCAACCACCTGGCTGTTCTGCCACGAGCGTATCTTTTTCCATCCAGGTTTCGCCACCGTCCATGGAGCGATCGAACCAGATCTTTGAATCCAACGCCCATGCAACGTAAACTTCACCGTTGGGGCCTACAGCCGGTACCGCGCCTTCAGTCGTTTCATCATCATCCAAACAGTTGCCTGGACGTTCGTTTATGCGAATGGCCTCCGACCAACTTTCGCCACCATCGGTACTCTTTGAGAAAAGGATGTTCGAGAAGTCGTTTTCATCATCCGAATCGTAATCATCGAATTGGGTCCACGTACAGTATACCGTGTTCGTGTTTAGATTCACGGCCGCCCACTCCTTATCTTGATCCTTAGGATGGGCCAAGCCCATATAGCTTCCGTCGCTCCACTCCTGACCTCCATCGTCACTCCATTGGCACACGATGCGATCGAGTATCTCCTCGCTTGCCCAGTTCTTGCCCGTTGGATCACTTAAGTGGAAGAATAGAAAACGACCATTCGTGTCACTTACCACAACGGGGTCACCCCAAACTCCATATGGACTATCGAGGTCATCAGTAGTCCATGTTTTACCTGAATCCTGAGAATAATATACACGGTCCAAGATGCTTCCTGCAACGATATTGGATGGATCGGCGAGGTTGATGGCGATGCTCGGTTCACATGGCCCCATGGGCATGGCACGGGCTTCTTTTATCAACACGGCAGTTGGACGTGCAGTTTCTTCAAGATTTTGTTGCGCCGAACATGCGAGGGTCAACATGCTGAGTGCGAGGATAAGTGTATGCTTCATAACCGTAAATCTAAGCACAAGTTTGCTGAAGAACGTCAGAATTGTCGTTCAATCCTATTCCTGATTTATGCTACCTTGCTCCCATGAAGCAATGTAAGACCATCACCCTCATCCTGGGTATACTGCTCACAATGAGTAGTTTCACTGCCAAACATGAGTACTACGTCAGCGTTGGGGAGATGAGTCTGAATCCATCGACCAAGCAGTTGGAAATTGCATTACGCGTTTTCACGGATGATCTGGAATATGCACTTTCCCGAGAAGGACATGAGGGTGTAGATGTCCTGAATGATTCCAATGCTTCGAGTGTGGTGGCCGAATATGTGAAGGATAACTTCTTGTTATTCGACCCAGACATGAACAGAGTGTACCCTTTCTTTGTAGGATTAGAAGGCGATGCGGATGGGGTTTATCTGTTTCTCGAAACGCGATCGAAGTATCCGATCCAATGGAATGAACTCATCATTCGTCACGAGATCTTAATGGATCACTTCCCGGATCAGATCAATATCATCCACTACAGTGACCCGCATGAACCTGCGTCGTATCGCTTCGATTATGAAAACCCTCAACAAGAGATAGTACTTTAATATGAGCCGATTCGAGATCAATTTCAATTTGGGATTTGAACACATTACCACCTTCGATGGGCTCGATCACATCTTATTCCTACTGGCTCTCACCGTCATCTTTCAATTCAAGCATTGGGGAAGGGTGCTGGGAGTGGTTACGGCATTTACCGTAGGGCACACGCTCACATTGGTGTTGGCCAACTCCAATGCCGTTTCTGTTAATTCGGATATCGTTGAGTTCCTGATTCCCGTGACCATCCTGGTTACCGGGATCACGAATCTGCTCAAATCGGGACAAAACCCACGTAATAATGCCCGTTTTTTCTTAGCGGGTATATTCGGCTTGATCCACGGATTAGGCTTCTTTCGTTCTTTTCGCATGCTTACGGTAGGCGACGAGGATGGATGGTCGAGCTTGCTTCCATTTGCACTCGGAGTCGAACTCGGTCAATTGCTGGTTGTTTTCATAATCCTTTTGATTACGGCCATTCTTTTTAATTTCATGCGCCTGAAAACGAAGGAGTGGAACCTTTTCGCCTCCGGTATCGTTTGTGGAGTGGCTGCCTATCTGATGATCCAGACGTGGCCATGGTAAGAACGGTTTAAACGCAACTTTTTATGACCTTCAAGAGAATCCTACTCGGAGTTCTGAGTATGAGCTTTGCAATTTCCTTTGCACAGGAAAACACGAATCAAAGTGCATTTCGTCAATTGGGACAAGAGCTTCCTACACCAAACGTATATCGCACGGGAGCGGGCGCACCAGGACATGAATACTATCAGCAAAAGGCTGATTACGAAATGCGGATCCATCTGGATGATGAGAACCAAAGAATAGACGGAATTGAAACGATCACATACACCAATAATTCTCCAGATGCACTAGAGTATCTATGGGTTCAGCTAGATCAGAACATGAGAGAGCCTTCCAGCATGACGCAACGTGCTAAAAGCAGCAGGCTCACCGAGAATAGTTCGCTCGAAGACGTTGAAGATCTCTTCTGGAGGTATCCGGGTGGGTTCCATATCGAAGAGGTAAAGCGTGGCGGAAGTGATCTTTCCTACACCATCGTCAATACAATGATGCGGATCAATCTACCCGAACCACTCGAAAGTGGCGAGTCTTATTCCTTCAGCATCAAGTGGTGGTATACTATTAACGATAGAATGGAAATCGGTGGTCGCTCGGGTTACGAGTATTTTGAGGATGAAGACAATTATCTCTATACCATCGCACAGTTCTTCCCGCGAATGGCCGTTTACAACGATCACGATGGATGGCAGAACAAGCAGTTCTTGGGTAGAGGAGAGTTCACCCTGCCTTTCGGCGATTACCGAGTGGAGCTCACCGTTCCCTCAGATCACGTGGTAGGAGCTACAGGCACGCTTCAGAACGCATCTTCGGTACTCACTTCTGAACAGCGCAGCCGTTTGCGCGATGCACGGGAGAATACAGAGAACCCAACGATGATCATCACTCCGGAGGAAGCACTAGAAAATGAAGGCTCGAAGGGGGAAGGTGAAAAGACCTGGATCTTTGAAGCTGAGAATGTACGCGACTTCGCTTTTGCTTCAAGCCGCAAGTTCATATGGGATGCTATGGGGGTAAACATCAATGGAAGGACCGTTATGGCTATGAGCTACTACCCGAAGGAAGGGAACCCACTTTGGGAGCAATACAGTACCCGCGTTGTGGCCCACACGCTGAGGGTTTATAGCAAGTACACGATCGATTATCCATATGAGAAGGCTATTTCCGTACATACCAACCGCATTGGCATGGAGTACCCCATGATCTGTTTCAACGGCGGCAGACCCGAGGCAGATGGAACGTATTCTGATGCCACTAAAAGAGGTATGATCAGCGTGATCATTCACGAGGTAGGGCATAATTTCTTCCCTATGATCGTGAATAGTGATGAACGCCAGTGGACTTGGATGGACGAGGGTTTAAATACTTTCGTGCAGTACTTGACCGAACAAGAGTGGGATAGGGAATATGCTTCTCGCCGTGGTCCAGCTTACAAGATCGTCCCTTACATGTCCTCTCCTAAGGAAGATCAAATGCCGATCATGACCAATTCGGAGAGTATCCTTCAATTTGGCAACAACGCGTATGGAAAGCCGGCCACCGCATTGAATATCCTGAGAGAAACGGTTCTAGGTAGAGAGAATTTCGATTATGCCTTCAAGGTGTATGCAGAGCGATGGGCCTTCCGTCACCCAACTCCAGCAGACTTCTTCCGAACCATGGAAGATGCATCTGCAGTAGATCTCGATTGGTTCTGGAGAGGGTGGTTCTATACGACCGATCACGTGGATATTGCCATGAAAGATGTTGAGATCATCGAGTTGAATACCCTTGATCCAACGGTTGAGGCTACCAAAGACAGCATCCGCGATAGCGAAGATCGCCGCCATATTGGGTATCAGCGAAATGAGCAAGATATTCCTACGACCATTGTTGAGGACGATGAGGAAGCTCGCGATTTTTACAATGAGTACAATCCTTATCAGGCTGATAGAGAACAGGCTGAATTGTATGCGGCATACGTGGCAAACCTTTCTGATCGTCAGCGTGAGCTGTTGCAAGCTGGATATCAATTCGTACAGATCACCTTTGAGAACCAAGGTGGATTGATCATGCCGCTCATCCTCAAGGTAGATTTTGCAGATGGTACAGATACCGTGCTCCGAATTCCTGCAGAGATCTGGTTGAAGAATGAAACCGAAGTTACTAAAGTCTTTCCTTTTGAAAAGGAGGTTCAGCAGATCGAGTTGGATCCTTTCTTGGAAACGGCCGATACGGATCTCAGCGATAATTACTGGCCTGCTAGAACGGTTCCTTCCCGCTTCCAATTGTTCAAGCGACGCCAAGGTCAACCGCGTTCAAACCCTATGCAAGAAGCTCAGCAGCAAGAGCAATAAGCTATCTAGGATAGAAAGGGAAAGCCCCTCGATCGTTAGACCGAGGGGCTTTTTCATTTTGATGTATCGAGTATCAACCCTGCGTAACAGGAATACTCACCATAGTGCGATCCCACATGAAGTTGATGGTGTATTCTGATCCTTCACCTGTAGCGGTGATGGTGAATGGCTCGTAAACGGCTTCAGACTCAGAAACGGGTACTGTAATACGTGCTACGTCCTTTGATTCGTCGTAGCGATAGGCACCCCATTGATTGGTCTGACTACTAAAGATGAAGGTCCATTCTTCTTCACCTGGAATGGCGAATAGGTTGTAAGAGCCAGCGGGAATAACGGTTCCGGCAAAGTTGAGGTCGGCAGTCAAGGTTACCAAAACAGCCTCGTTAGCCCCAAGTCGCCATACTTCACCATAAGGAACAAGCTCACCAAAGATGGTTCTGTTCTTCATATGTGGACGGCTATAAACGATGGAAAGTTGCGCATCACCAACGCTAGCGCGGGTCATGTACATTGGACTAGCCTTTGGCTCGAGAGATTCTTGAGCATGGCTCATCAAAGTCGATCCGAGAATAAGCGCTAATGCTGTAAGTAGATTTTTCATTATTGAAAAGGATTATGGATTTGTCAATACAAGCCATAAGGTACGGATGTTTGAATGGTTTACACCGCCGCACCTGAGTTTGTACTGATATAGTAAAGGGATGTTACCGCGAAAGAGAATAGGAGATAGGCAAACATCAATGCACCGTAGGTCCAATTCTTCGTTCTACGCGTCATGAAAATGCCAATAGCCAGCAAGCCGATGCGCGTTGTAATGTAGAGTGGAAGGAGCTTTCCGTGCTTATTGAACATCTCAGAGGAGTACATGGTCTGCCAAGCGATATCCACTAGCAGTAGGATAACAAAGTAGATGATATTCTGGTACTTCTTCATGTGTGGAAGCTTTGGGCGAAGGTACAACCAACCCTTTAATCCACCCTCATAAAACTCAACAGTATCCTACTGTTCTCTTCCTCTAGTGGAACGATGGTTAGAAGATCATTATAGACCTCAAACTCTCGCTTCACCACTGCACCCCAATCGTTGGGATTGGAATGTGCAATGCGTTTATGTGTCACTATGCCGGCCTCGCCATCAATCGGACTAGATTGTTTTTCGATGGAGTACTCGGCAATGTAATGATAGGTGCCCGTTAGGTATTCGAGGTTTTCTCTAGCTTGATAAGGATCGAAGTTATCTATGCTTAAGTCCGTATCCTCATACCCTTCGTAACTGAGGTGAAGTGCCATGTGGCCATCCGCATTGTACATGATGTAGCCCTGCATTCCACCCGCGTAAGGTTGCCATTCGCCACTTGGACCTTCTTCCATCATCGACATCAGCTTCCAGGTGCCAACGATGGGGTGATCACTTTCCGAACTGCATGCAGTGAACGCGATCAGAAGAAGGATCAGCGGATATCTTCCCATACCAGTTTCGTTCCCCTTTGAATGCCATTTGATATGCACATACTTCCCGGAAGTTCGAGTACATGCGAAGCCGGACCTTCAGATGGACGGGAGGTTTCATCCAATGGAGTGGCATTATGTACGATGGATACCACCTCCAGATCATCATTCAAATAGATGATGTCTAATGGAACATAGGTATTCCGCATCCAAAAGGACTGTTGACGTTCTTGTCCCATGAAGAAAAGCATGCCGTAACGCTCCGGGTGAAACGACTTGCGATACATCATTCCATATTCGATCTCTTCCCTCGACTCTGCCAATTCAAGCTTGATGTTTAGCAACGTGTCGCCATCTGAACTCAACATCCATCCATTTCCCTCATGCTGGAATTGTGGTTCAATATTCCTCGCAGATACCGGCGGCTCTGCTCTATTGCTAGGATTGGATTGTCCCCCAAAGATGTCAAACTGCAATAGGATGAATAGCACCATTGCGGCGAGGATGACAAACACTCCGATCTTACGTGCAAAATTCATGGCTTATTCCTTGGCTTTATGCGGCTTCACCTTCGTGTTACCTGCAAACATGTAATACAAACCGATAAGTACAAGAGGGATGGATAGTTGCTGCCCTCTATTCAATAACATTTCTGCCTCAAATGCCGTTTGATTGGCCTTGAGGTATTCAACGGCAAAACGGAATCCGAAGATCAACACCAAGAAGGCACCAAACATGAATCCATTGCGGTAGCGAAGGTTTTCCTTCTGGAAGAGCTGTCTCAATATCAACCAGATCAATAGATAGCCCAACGCCTCAAAAATCTGTGTAGGCCAACGTGGAATGCCGTATACCTCTATATCCACCGTTCCCGTAGCTTCATTGATGGAAGCTCGACTCTCTACCGGTACATACGCATTCTTCTTGTCCCTTCTTTGGTTGTTCAAGCTACCGCTGATGTTGCTCTCTGCCATTCTCAATGCTCTTGCTTGAGCGGCAGGTGTGGAGAGGTCCTTGAATGTCAGATGCATGTTGTAGACCGGATAATCGATACTGTCAGTTTGAACCCTCTTGTTCATCGGATCCAACTTTACTTCAACGATGTCCTCACTATAGTAACGATAGATATGGTCTTCAACATTTTCTACGAATACAGTTTCAACAGCCGAATTACCGATCTCCCCGTAGATCTCACTATTCGCCCAGTTGCCCAATCGGATGAAGCAGCCAGCAAGGGCTACGGTAATGACAAGTCTATCTAAGGCCCACAAGCTTCTCCTGTAATCGGAAACGTCGGTAAAGTAAGGCTTGAGCTGTTTGCCAAAGAAGTACATGGCAATGATGAGTGCCACGGCAGCACCATGACTAGCCAATCCACCTTTCCAAACCTTCAATATCTCTCCTAGGTTATTGCCGTAATAGTCCCAATCGTAGAAGAAAACATGACCAAGCCGTGCACCAACAACAGTTCCAACAACGGAGTAGATCAACATCTTGTCCAATACCTTCTCTGGAATGCCCTCTTGCTTAAAGTACCTCAACATGATGCGGAATCCGAATACGAATCCCAAGGCAAAAAGTAAACTGTACCAGCGAAGTTCAATTGGACCAAGTGAGAGTCCGCGTGTAAAATCCCAGGTTATCGTTAGTGCGTCCATATTTGGTTTATTCTACCCAATCGGCAATGAAAAGGTTGGTATTACGTGTCCCGCCATTGTTCCTATTGGAAGCAAAGATGAGTTTCTTTCCATCCGGTGAGAACATAGGGAATGAGTCAAATGCATTGTCGAAAGTGATCTGTTCTATTTCATTCGTGTTCAGATCTAGCATGAACAGGTTGAAAGGGAAACCACGCTCACTTTGGTGATTGGATGAGAAGATGATCTTTTCTCCAGAAGGGTGGAAGAACGGTGCCCAATTTGCATTGCCAAGGTCAGTTACCTTTCGCAAGTTGCTACCATCCACATTGCATACATACAATTCCATGTTGGTAGGCTCTACCAAGCCTTCCTCGAGAAGCGAAGTGTACTTCTCCACCTCTTCTTCGGTCTTTGGTCGGGATGAACGGAATACCAACTGCTTGCCATCCGGAGAGAAGAAAGCTCCACCGTCGTAGCCAAGCTCAGAAGTGATCTGTTTTACATTACTACCATCGATATCACAGGTGTACAATTCAAGGTCTCCAGAACGGATACTTGTGAATACGATCTTATCCCCTTGTGGTGAAAGTGTAGCCTCCGCATCGTAACCTGGACCAGAGATCAAGGTGTCCACAATGTCGCCATCCAAGTTACTTACATAGATATCGAAGCTCTCATAAATAGGCCATACATATCTGCCTTCTGTGCGCTCTGGCACAGGCGGACAAGCATTATCTGCTGCAAAGGTGCTCGCATAGAGAATAGTAGTATCCCCAGGCATGAAATAGGCGCACGTAGTTCGACCTAGACCATTGCTGATCTTCAAAGGCTCTGCAAGCGATGTACTATCATCTTCCCAATTGAATGCGAAGATCTGATCACATTCCAGTCCCCAAGCTTCATTGTTACTTTGGAAGGTGAGCATAGATCCATCAAAGCTAAAATAGGCCTCGGCATTGTCGCCGCCCCAAGTAAGCTGCTTGATATTGGTCAAGTGTTTTTCCTCTGGGTATTGAATAGGTGAAACCCAAGTTGCTCCAGATGCTCCGTCGGTAGCAGACGATCCTTCACCGCCGCCATTGCAGCTCATAGCGAAGATCACAAGTGGTAGGAATAGGACTCTTTTCATTTATTTCTATCAATTGAATTCGCAAGATAAGTATCCGATCTTGCTCGTAAGTGGGTATTTGTGTCAATCTTTTTCAGGGTGCCTTTTCGGAACGGGATCGTACCCCCAGGTTCCCCAAGGGTGGCATTTAGCGAGTCGCTTCAAGCCGAGCCATGAACCCCGCAAGGGTCCCCATTCATTGATGGCCTCACCCATGTAGGCGGAGCACGTGGGAGTGTGCCTGCAGCTGGGTGGAGTAAGTGGACTAATAACGTATCGATAAGCCGCTACCAATACAAGTAGAGGTAGGCTTATCAACCACGTCAATAGTTTCTTCACGACTTTAGGGAATAGGTGGTTCCGTCCTTGCCGTCCTTAAGGATGATTCCCCTTTCGGCAAGTTCGTCACGGATCTTATCTGACAAGGTAAAGTCCTTATCAGCTCTGGCCTGTTGACGTAGATCGATCAATAGACTCATCACGGCATCCAACTCGCCAATATCAGCTGAGCCAGAAGATGATTTGATCTTTTGTAAGCCAAGAACGTCGAATAAGAAGGCGTGCATCGTTCCTTTGATGGTCTCAATGTCAGCGGCCGTCAACTTCGCTTTGCCATCCGCTGCGTTGTTGATCTGCTTGACAGCATCAAACAATTTGGCAATGAGGATAGGAGAGTTGAAGTCGTCGTTCATGGCCTCATAGCACTCGTTACGCCACCTCTGCACATCCCAGTCCGATTCCTTAGCGGGTTGTATCCTTTCGAGGGTGTCCAGCGAGTCCATCATGCGGAAGTATCCTTTCTCAGCCGCCAGTAACGCGTCATTTGAGAAGTCGAGCACACTTCTATAGTGGGCCTGATGAATGAAGAAGCGAACAACACTTGGATGGAACCCCTTCTCAAGGATAGGAGTGTTGCCCGTAAATAGTTCGTACGGAAGAAGCGTATTACCCGTGCTCTTCGACATGCGCTTACCATTCAAAGTGAGCATGTTGGCGTGCATCCAGGTGCGCGCTCCATCATGTCCATGAGCCGCTTGATTCTGGGCTACCTCACATTCGTGGTGAGGGAATTTCAAGTCCATGCCTCCACCGTGGATGTCGAAGGATTCACCTAGGTACTTGGTAGACATCACAGAGCACTCTAAGTGCCAACCTGGGAAGCCAATACTCCATGGAGATGGCCAACGCATGATATGGGTAGGGGAGGCAAGCTTCCAAAGGGCGAAGTCGAGTGGGCTTTTTTTATCTGACTGACCATCGAGGTCTCGGGTGCCCTCCATCAATTCTTCGATCTTCCTTCCTGATACTTTTCCGTAGTTGTGATCCTTGTTGTACTTCTCTACATCAAAATAGACCGATCCATTCACTTCATAGGCCAAGCCTGCGTCGAGAATGTCCTTAATGGTTTCGATCTGTTCTACGATGTGTCCAGTAGCTGTTGGTTCAATAGAAGGTGGATGCGCGTTGAAACGCTCCATTACATCGTGAAAACCAACGGTGTATTTATGTACGATCTCCATAGGCTCCAACTCTTCCAAGCGGGCCTTCTGCGAGATCTTATCCTCACCTTCGTCGGCATCGTTCTCAAGGTGACCAGCATCCGTGATGTTACGAACGTAGCGTACCTTATATCCCAAGTGGGACAGGTAACGATAGACCATGTCGAATGAGATGAACGTACGACAATTTCCCAAGTGAACGTCGCTGTACACGGTAGGGCCGCATACATACATCCCAACTAAAGGAGATTTAATAGGTACGAATGTCTCTTTCTGAGCAGAAAGACTGTTGTAGACCTTCAGCTCGTTGGTCTCAAATAAGGCCATCGGGGTGATCGAATTTTAGTTAAGCTCCAAATGAAGTTTCCATGCGGATGAAATCCAAGAATTCACGACGAACCTTGTCGTCCTTAAATTTACCTCCGTATTCAGCCGTAATAGTGCTGCTTTCGATATCGCGAATTCCGCGTGAATTCACACAAAGGTGCTTGGCGTCGACTACACAGGCTACATCCTCGGTTCCAAGGGCGGCCTGCAATGCTTTTACGATCTGACGTGTCATGCGTTCCTGCACTTGCGGACGCTTCGCATAGTAATCCACGATGCGGTTCATCTTACTCAATCCAACCACTTTACCATTGCTGATGTATCCCACATGTGCACGTCCAACGATAGGAAGGAGGTGGTGCTCACACGTGCTGTAAACGGTAATGTTCTTTTCGATCAACATCTCACCATACTGGTAGCTATTGTCGAAAGTGGAAAGATTGGGCATCCTCTTCGGGTCTAAACCTCCAAAGGTTTCTTTCACAAACATCTTGGCAACACGGCGAGGTGTGCCTCTCAGGCTATCGTCTTCTAGATCCAAACCCAAGGTGTTCATGATCCCGCGAACGTGCTCTTCGATCACATTCATCTTCTCTTCATCAGAGGCGTCGAAAGCACCCGGACGCATTGGTGTTTCAGTGGATGAGCTCAAATGAGCATCTCCAATGGATTCAATCATGTCATCCATCAAATGGACTTTATTTTCGTCTTGGCTCATGCCGTTTGTTTTGCAGTATCTAACGTCTAAACTGACATTCAGTTTGCAAAGGTAGTCGTTTTCGAGGAGGTTATCCTTACGCTAAAAAAGCTTATGCGTGCGTAATAAAATAAAATATTTGTTGTGAAGTGTGGATTAAAAGTTCCAACTTGGACTGGTATTTACGCTTCACCTACTTAAAACTAGCAAAGAAGTCTACATAATGAATGCAAGATTTATAGGTACAGGACATGTTGTGCCAGGGGAAAGAGTGACGAATGCAGACTTTAAAGGGCACACGTTCTACGATGAAAAAGGCGAACTCTATCCAATGGCGATGGATCAGCTTTTATCGAAGTTCGAGGAGATCACAGGTATTGGTGAAAGGAGGTATGCTCGAGATTCCGAACGCGCATCCGATCTTGGAGCAGCCGCTGCAAGAGTGGCCATCGAGGAGGCCGGGATCGATCCGAATTCCATCGACCTTATCATTGCTGCCCATAATTTTGGAGACATGGACAAGGGTACGGGTCGTACCGATATCCTACCCAGCCTAGCCTCTAGGATCAAACATCTTTTGGAGATCGACAGTGATGTATGTATCCCTTTCGATATCCTCTTCGGATGTCCGGGGTGGGTGCAAGGCGTCCTTCTAGGTGAGATGTATCTAAAAGCAGGTAGAGCGAAACGCGTTTTGGTTGTAGGTTGCGAAACCCTTTCAAGGGCACTCGACGCCTACGATAGGAATGGTATGATCTTCGCCGACGGTGCCGGTGCGTCCATCATGGAACTCTCCGATGATCCAGGAATCCTTGGGTCGGCCGTTATGAATAGATCGGCAGAGGAAGCCTACTATCTGTACGAAGGCGTCAGCCAAAAGCCCGGTGAAGATGAACATGAACGCTTCATAAAAATGAAGGGCCGAAAGATCTATGAATTCGCATTGCGATACGTTCCAGAGGCCATGAAAAAAGCAATGGACAACGCCGGCGTCTCCGCAGAGCAACTCGATATGATCTTCATGCACCAAGCCAACGCCAAGCTAGATCATGCAGTAGTGGAACGTTTCTATCGCCTTTATGGCATCAAGGAAATTCCAGAAGATGTACTGCCCATGTCAGTTAACTGGTTAGGCAATAGTTCAGTAGCTACCATTCCAACGTTATTCGACCTCGTTCGCAAGACGGAATATGAGGGGCATCAATTGAAGAAAGGCGATACCGTCTTGTTCGCTTCAGTAGGTGCAGGCATGAATGTCAATGCCTTCGTTTATACATACTAAGATCAAGATATCTGTAAATAAAAAGACCCCCGGCCATCAGGCCGGGGGTCTTTTATTTGATGTATTTCTATCATTCGTTTCCTGGAAGATCTCCTTCCAAATATGGAGCGCCAGCCGCATAAGCTTGTTTCTTAATGATCAGCATGGCATCAGCACTCTGCTGTAGTTGAAGGATGATATCGCTCAACTCCGCCTTGACCGTTGCCAGTCCATTGCGCTGTGTTTGCGTTGGAGCCGCCGAAGAAGAGTAACTTCCCCATGCAGCAATACCCAAGATGTCATTCAGAGATGTGGTCGTTTCAAACTCCTTGCTAGTCAGGCTTTGGTCACCATACAACTCGATGGATATGTCAGCAAGTTGATTGTCGATATCTCTCAATTGACCCAAAAGATCCATAGAAACACCAGGAGTACCTCTTACAATAGCTTCTAGATCACCAACCAATTCCTGTTGGCGACGAAGTTCGCGATTCACAGCACTGAGGTCTCTGTAGGCTTCATCCAACTCTATCTGGAACTCGCTCTTTTCCACATCATCACCCACAAAAGTGGCATTATTCAAATGTTCAAGCACGAATGAAACAGGCTCTGTCAATGCCTGTGTCTCGCCATTGTTCGTTCTATAGATCTGAACGGTGTACGTTCCTTCTGGAGCAAAACCAATGGAGCCTAAGTTCGTGGCTGGCTCACCTCTCGTATTCGCTGAAGCAAAGCTTTGCATTCTGCCATCCCAAGTGAATCTCTTCACGCCAGAACCATCATTTGTGTTAATGCGACGGATCTCATTACCCGCTTCATCGCGGATTACAAAGGTGAGGTAAGCGGATTGATAACGATCTTCAGCTCGAATCTCTTCGGCAGATGGATAAGTGATTGTTTCCATGTCTTTCTCTGCTTCACGGCGTTGTGATGCAGGGGATTTTACCGCTTCCTTGATATAATAGGTGAAGGTTGCGCCTACCGGCGGATTTTCAGCCATGAAGTAAGAGGCACCTAAGAATCCAGGAGCGCCATATCCCAATGGGTTCGACGTGTGGAAGACGAGACCATCCTTGATAGGATAGATGTAAGCATCTTCCTCAAGGGAAGCTTCGGTCATGTGGCGAAGCGGACTGTAATCATCCAACACGAAGAAACCTCTACCAAAGCTGGCCAAAACGAGGTCGTTTTCCCTGCGTTGAATGTCTATCTCGCGAATAGCAATGGTAGGTAATCCAGCTCCTAACTTCTTCCAGTTATCTCCACCATCATTGGTGAAGTATACACCCCACTCCGTTCCAACGAAGAGAAGACCTGGGTCTTCATGGTCCTCAGCCAATGCATAAACACTACCCTCTGGAAGGCCAGAACCGATGTTGGTCCAACTACCGCCACGATTCGTGCTGCGGTAAACGTATGGCTTGAAATCTCCATTCTTATGGTTGTTGAATACGGCATATACCACCTGATTATCGTGCAGTGAAGGCTCAATGTCGTTTACGTAGGTATTTACTGGAACACCAGGGAATTCATCGTGGCGGATCCAGTTCTGACCATCGTTGTCGGTTACTTGAATAAGACCATCATCCGTACCAACATAGATCAAGCCTTTGGTAAGCGGACTTTCATTCAGTGAAACGATGTTGCCATAGATGGTCGTAGAACGGTTCTTGGAAACGGCATCGATTGACCATACTTTGTTCATAACTGGCAATTCGTTCCTGTCGATCTGCTGACTAAGATCTGGTGAGATTAATTCCCAAGAGTTTCCTTGGTCTCTTGATCTGAACACACGATTTGCCGCGAAGTAAAGTGTTTTATTGTCGTGTGGGCTGATCAACAATGGAGCATCCCAGTTCCAACGCAATGGAGCCTCACCTCTAGGTACATCTGGCTTGATCGGCACGGTCTCACCACTCTTGCGATCGTAACGCACCAACCAACCATATTGAGCTTGAGCGTAAACGATGTCAGGATTCTGAGGATCAACTTGACTCTCAAATCCATCTCCAGTATTGGTTACGAACCAATCGCTATTCACGATTCCGCGATCATGCGTGGTTCTCGATGGTCCGCCCAAAGAGAAGTTGTCCTGCGTACCACCATACACATAGTAGAATGGCTCGCTATTATCCACAGCTACTCGGTAGAATTGAGTGATCGGCAAGTTGGGCTTGAAGTGCCAGGTGCCTGCGTTATCCCACGTCTCATAAAGTCCGCCATCACACCCCATCAAGAAGTGATCGGCATCATTTGGATCGATCCACATAGCATGATTGTCAACGTGCTTTCCACTCTCAGGAACCCTGTTGAACGTCCTACCTCCGTCTGTTGTAAACGCAGCGTACGTGTCCATGCTGTAAACCGTGTTCACATCATGTGGAGAGGCAAAGATCTCAACGTAGTAGTTACCACTTGTTTCATGACCGCTCATCTTCGACCAGCTCGCGCCTCGGTCCATCGAACGATAAAAACCACTTCCTTCGATACACGCATAAAGTACGTCGGGGTTAACTTGGCTGATGTCCATTCCAATACGACCAACATCTCCAGAAGGTAAACCACGCGATAGCTTATCAAATGAAGCACCTCCATCGGTACTCTTGTAGATGGCCGACTCTGGCCCGCCTGAAATGTAGGTCCAAACGTGACGACGGCGCTGGTGTGCGGTAGCATAGATTACATCCGGATCTCTTGGGTCGAGATGAACCTCGTTGATACCTGTATGCTCAGAGATCTCAAGGATCTTCTCCCATGTTTCTCCGCCGTCGGTAGTTTTGTACAATCCACGATCACCTCCGGCACTCCAAAGTGGACCATAGGCTGCAACGTAAACTACATCCGAGTTACGCGGGTCAACGGCGATCATCCCTATGTGCTCAGAATTCTCCAGTCCAACTTTAGTAAAGGACGAACCACCGTCTTCACTTTTGTAAAGACCATCACCATAGGCGACAGAACGCTGGTTGTTGTTTTCTCCAGTTCCCACCCAAATGACATTCGAGTTATTTGGATCGATGGTAATACAGCCGATGGAATACGACCCTTGGCCATCAAAAATAGGAGAGAAGGTAACCCCGTGATTCGTTGTCTTCCAAACGCCACCGCTCGCAGCAGCTACGTAATAAACGTCGTGGTTATTCGGGTCTACAGCTAGATCGGCGATACGTCCCGATGTAGTGGCAGGCCCTATCTCCCTAAAGGATAGTCCCGAAATGTTAACGGATTCTAGGTACCACTCATTCTCTTGGGCAAGTAGACCAAAAGAGACGAGCATACTTAGGGTAAGAAGTATCTGTTTCTTCATAAGATTATGAGTTGAGTAAGCGATGAAGTTAGGCATATTGAAAATAACCGATCAGGCCTGGATTGCTAAGTACGATCCTAACTTGTCGATCAGTTCTGCAGATTTGAACGGTTTTGTAAGCAGATCGTTCATTCCAGTTGCCAATGCTTTCTTTCGTGTTTCGTCCTGAATATCTGCCGTATGCGCAATGATAGGTGTATCAGCGAAGCCTTCTAATTTTCTGATATGTCTTGTTGCTTCAAGTCCACCCATCACCGGCATTTGGATATCCATAAGAATGATGTCGAACTCCTGTGATCTACAAAGTTCAACGGCTTCTTGTCCATTATGAGCGATGGTCACGTCGATATTCGTTGGTGTGAGCAACCGTTCTGCTACGAACTGATTCATTCTATCATCTTCTGCCAAATAATAGCTTCTTGCCGGATAGATCGACCTTTTCTTTGATATCCTTTTGTTCCGAGTTCTTTTGTGGCTCCAAGAAAACATAGAAGGCAAAGGTGCTGCCTTTTCTCTGTTCACTCTGAACCGAGATGGCTCCTCCGAGGAGTTCCACGAGTTGTTTAGAGATCGCCAGACCAAGTCCCGTTCCTCCAAAACGAGTATGGATCTCGTCTCCTCCTTGATGGAACTCTTCAAAGATTTCATGGAGCTTATCTTCTGCAATACCTATCCCATTATCCTCTATTTCAAAACCGATCCGCAGCTTGCCATTCTGTTGTTCATCATCGAAAACACGCACATGGACGTGACCTCCTTCGGTGAATTTAACAGCATTGGAGATCAGGTTATTCAAAACTTGCCCCAAACGATCTGCATCACCGTGAAGTATTCTCGGTATTGTTGGAGAAATGCGCAGATGAATAAGGGTATTGTTCGTGTCGGCTTTTGCTTTATTGATAAGCTTGATCTCTTCGAGTAGATCTGATAGACTGAAGTCTTGTGGGTGTAGTTGTACACGTCCGCCTTCTAGTCTCGAATAATCGAGAATGTCATCTACCAATGCGGTAAGTCGGAGAGAGCTGTGGTTGATGTTTCGCACTATTTGTTCTTGATCGGGGGTGAGGGATTGGTCGAGTAAGATCTCGGTAAGACCTCCAATAGCGTTCATAGGAGTCCTGATCTCGTGACTCATCTTCGACATGAAGACGGATTTTTGAGCCAATGATTCTTCTAGGAGTTCATTCGCCTTGGTCAATCGGCGGTTTGTTCGTTCGATCTCTTCCTTTTGAGTCTTGATCAAATCGTTGTCATTCAAGCTCTTTTTATGTCTCTTTCTATTCTGATAAAAGAGGTAGCTAACAACTAGGAGAAGACTGAGCACGGTGCCTAGGAAGATGTAGAGGATAGTGGTCATACGTCCTCTTGATTCGATCTGCTCTTGTTGCAGGTCGCGTAATCTCTTGTCGCTTCCCGCCCCTTGTTTTAGTCGGTCGAGTTCATACCGATAGGCATTACTGGATAACTCGATGGTAGACTGAGACTCTTGTAATTCTCTTGTTAGTTCGGTAAGCTCCTTTTGATGAAGATAGGCGTTGGGATAATCACGTTTTCTAACATCCAAGGCGATCAGTTGATCCAGTGCTTTGGCCTTGAGATCTCGTAGGTTCAAGCTATCGGCAACTTGAAGTGCCATTGTAACTTCTTGCGTCGACATTTCTATCTCGTTGAGATTCATGCAAACCTTTGAAGCTAGTATCAAAGACTTCGTGAGTTGGGTATTCTTAGCGTCGGTTCTTGCAATTTGAATTGCACTGTCCGTATACATGTGGGCTTCGGCATGAAGCCCTTTTAGGTCGAGTGCTTCAGCCTTGAGCATGCAGTAATCCCACATTCGCTCTTTCAGTAACTCTTTTTTGTTGATTCCTCTGGTGGCTGCCCTAGCTAGATCGTGATATACTAGTGCTGAATCGGCGGGACCAAGTTCAATGTACATCTCAGCGATCTGGAGGTAGGAGTGAGAGATGAGATCAACCAGTCCGATATCTTCTCGTAAACTCAGCCCACTCAAGAAACTACCCCATGCCTTGTCTTTGTTCCGCCGTAAGGTGTAGATGAGTCCAAGATTATTATAGGCTACCGATTTAGCCTTTCTCAGAGTATCCAGTTCACCAAGATCCAACACCATTTGATAATAACTCTCGGCTTCGGAGTAGCTTTCTAGATCATAGAAAAGGTTGCCAACATCGATCAGGCTGTAAGCACGTGCATTGGTATAGCCTATTAGCCTATTTCTTCGTACAGTTCGGAAGAGTAGAGGTGGTGTTCTAAAGCATTTTCCTGTAGTCCTAGTCGGCGATAGATCCGCCCCAAATGATTGTGGAGGCTCGCCAGGCATTTAACCTGTCTCGAGCGTGAGGCTTCTTCAGTGAGTTGATTGATGATCGTGATGGTCTTCGCTGGATCGTTACTTGAAAAACGATAGACCTTCCTTTCGAAATATTCGAAATCCGACTCTGTGATCTCGTCATTCGTGACACGAACCAGCATGGAGTCCAGTTGAGCCTTCACAGCTTCCCCAGAATCTTGCGCTTGAATAGCGGATCCACAAAGGATCAACATAAATAAAATAAGAGTGACTGTGCTGGCCTTATTAGAGGCACAAAATACTCGCATTCTGCTTAAAATCCGCGTTTGTACCCTACAAACGGAAATAAACTGTGGTAACGATGAAGTGCCCTCTTTCCACCCTCGAAGTTGGGGCTACCAATTCAGGAGCGTAGAGATAGAACTCGTTCTGTCTGTTTCTCAGGGAGTAAGTGACGTCTAAACCCCACTTGTTTTCCTTGTAACCAAATCCGGTAGCATACTGAGAAGCGATATCGGTGCCTTCCTCAAAGGCGGTTGTAGTGTAGTGGATACCGCCTCTAACGAAGAATTTATCTATTCTCCATTCGGCACCAGCACGCAGGTCGTGCCAAGTTTGAAGGAAGTTTTGTGCATCTTCGTTAATGTAATCCAATTCACCGGGAAACTCGGGAGAGGAAGCTTCTGCATACTGCATTCCTTGAATGGCGTAATCAATGGAGATCAATCCATTCTTTTCAAAAACATAGGCATAGCCCACACCGAACTTCATTGGAGTTTGCACGCTGAAGTTATAGGTGTTGAATGGCAGGAAGCTCGATTGAACGCCACCTGAGGCTGGGAATGAGGTAACCTCTGTTTCACCTTCTTGACGCATTCCCCACCATGTTGGGGTGTGTAAATAGGCAGAGAACCTACCGTAATCTTCTGGAGTGAAGATCAATCCGAATTTCAATTGTACGCCTACCCCTAGAATGTCGTACTCATTCCTCCAATCCATTTGCCTGGCATAGCTACCAGCGTCGTAATTAGACTCAGTGTAGGTTTCTGAATACGAGTAGGTGAGGGTAGGGATCTCGAGTGAAACTCCAATGTTCCAGCGATTATTGGTTTGAAGACCTAGATCGATCGCGTAGATTCCTTTACCACCATTGGAATTGAAGGATTGCTGCTGTCTAATGGCCGAACCTCCGGAAGTGCGTGACCACATGTTGTTTTGATACTCGAGTAGGCCCACATCATTTGCTAGGGCTTCATAAACGAGACCAGATTGGAATAGATCCTGACCACCACCTGCAAACTGATTTGCGGCAGCTTCCCACTCTTGCAATACACTTGAATTGACATCCGATGCATCAATGCGCTGATCGAAACCATAATCATTCGTTCTATTGTAGCGCAAGCCTATGTTCACGTGGGAATCATGACCTGCATTTGCGTGAAAAACGAAGCCTAACTGTGAGAACCTAAGTTGGTTATCGTTCCAGGCTAGGTCATCCCCATAGTGAGAGGTAGTGGTTTGAGTATTCCTGAAGTAGGTGGATATTGACATCTCTGGGTGTCGATAAACGGCTATGCCAGCTGGGTTCATGCTAACCGCACTGAAGTCATTACCCAACGCCGAGAAGGCTCCACCCAATGCCATGTACCGAGCGCTTCCTATATCGTCCGGGCGAGCATATCGAACCAGATCCACATAGCTCTGGGCCACGACTCCGAGGGAAAATGTGAGCAATAGTATACTAAATGCGATCTTTCGCATGATCAACGAGAGTTTGATGTTTCTATATGTCTAAGGCTTACCTGCGTATCACGCCGCCACTTCTCGACCCACCGCCAGAAGAAGACCTCGAAGGACTACTGCTTCTGCTTGGAGAAGAGCTCGATGGAGAGCTGCTTGAGCGGCTCCTCAAAGGCTCTGATCTCGTGGGGCGCGAGGCTGGCTCGTAAGAACGTGACCTTGAAGGACTCGCGCTTCTAGAAGGAGAAGTAGTTCTCGATGGTCTGCTCCACGATCTTGAGGTTTCAGAAGAACGACTAGGTCGTGTATTTGGAACATTGAAAACGGTATTAGACGAGCGCGTTGAACGTCGCTGTACAGGTTCAGATCTCCTCGACGTGCTCGAACTGCGCGCAGTGTTAGGATACGGCAAGCGTTCGCGGGTCCTCGAAACTGGCTCAGTTCTCCGTACCGGTTCGCCAGCTGGTCTTCGTAGGTTCTCACGCTGACTGCTAGCCGTGCTTCTTGAAGCGCTCGAGTTACGATCAACATTGGCATCACGTGAAACTCTGAGTCTGCTTCGCTGAGGTTGTTGCATGTCTACTGTACGACTTGCGGTACGAGATGAACTGGATGCATTCGGATTATCTCTCTTCCCACTGCTGGATACAGACTTTCCTCCGCCTCCAGCATAGTTTCCTCTACCTGGAAGTGGGCCATAATACGTTCTTCCATTGGTGCCGCTTCGTGGTTGATTCGCAAATCCACCTTCGTTGCCATATCCCCAGCCATAGCCGGTCGGGCACCATCCAGATCCATAACCATATCCGCCACCCCACGGACTCCACGGATTGCCGAAACTTCCGTATGGGTTGTACGGATTCCAATAAGGATTGTAGGGGTTGTATCCCATTCCCATATAAGGACTGCCCCAACCGAAGTAAGGGTTGAATGGATCGTAGTAAGACATCATTGGATTGTACCAAGGGGAGTAGAAACTTCCCATACCCATGCTCATGCCGAACGACATGTTCCAGTTGGAGTAGGGACTTTGGTACATCTGACTACCGGGACTTCCATAGTACACACTAGAAGAGCTCTGCACTGCAGGTGTATTCTCTACGTAAGATGGGTCGTAATAATCATATTCGCCGGTCTGGCCTCCTGTGGTGGACCCGGCGGGAGCGCTGCGCTGTTCACTACTCTCGGTAAGTCCGAGATCCTCTGCTACCCAGCTTCCTCCATATTCAGAATCGTGATAGATTCCGTCATCGTAATAATTCGAAACAATCTTGTTGGAGCTAGAGCAGCTGGATAGTAATGCAATAAGTGAAATGCTCATCGCGCCGAAAAGTGGTTGTGCTACTCTAAAACTCATAACTCTTGATGCTTTTTCTTTCATAACTTCGCACTCTTAAAGATACAAAATTCATACCAAAGGAATAGGTCATGGCGAAGGGACTCACATCTAGAAGTGAAGATTACGCGAAATGGTACAACGAATTGGTGATCAAAGCCGATCTGGCGGAGAACTCAGCAGTTCGTGGATGTATGGTTATCAAGCCGTACGGATACGCCATTTGGGAGAAGATCCAGGCAGAACTGGATAAACGATTCAAAGAAACAGGTCATGAGAATGCCTATTTCCCCCTCTTCATCCCTAAGTCATACTTTAGTCGTGAGGCTGCCCACGTGGAAGGTTTTGCGAAAGAGTGTGCCGTTGTGACACATTATCGATTGAAGAATGACCCTAACGGAAAGGGTATTGTTGTAGATGAAGAAGCCAAGTTGGAAGAAGAACTCATCGTTCGTCCAACATCGGAGACTATCATTTGGGACACGTTCAAGAATTGGATCCAGAGCTACCGCAACCTTCCTTTGAAGATCAATCAATGGGCCAACGTGGTCCGTTGGGAAATGAGAACGCGTTTGTTCTTGCGCACCGCAGAGTTCCTTTGGCAGGAAGGTCACACTGCCCACGCCACCAAAGAAGAGGCCATCGAGGAGGCGGAGTTGATCTTGGATCTCTATGGTGATTTTGTAGATAATCACATGGCCATTCCAGTTGTTCGCGGTGTTAAGTCTGAGAATGAGCGTTTTGCCGGAGCGTTGGAGACCTATTGTATCGAAGCTTTGATGCAAGATGGTAAGGCGCTTCAAGCGGGTACTAGCCACTTTTTAGGCCAGAACTTTGCGAAGGCATTCGATGTTAAATTCCAAGCCCCATCGGGACAGCTTGAATACGTTTGGGCTACGAGTTGGGGTGTGTCGACTCGTTTGATGGGTGCACTGATCATGACGCATTCCGACGATAATGGGCTAGTGCTTCCTCCAAAATTGGCGCCTATCCAAGTGGTTATCGTACCGATCCACAAAGGAGAAGAGCAACTTGCTCAGATCAGTGAAGTAGCCAATAAGCTAACTGATGAACTGAGAGCAGCTGGTATTTCGGTGAAGTATGACGATAGAGATACCTACAAGCCGGGATGGAAGTTCAACGAATATGAATTGAAAGGTGTTCCTGTTCGCTTGGCGATCGGACCTAAAGATCTTGAGAAAGGCACTGTGGAACTTGCACGTAGGGACACACTTGAGAAGAGCTTCGTGGAGGTTGGCAAAGTGAAGGATACGGTTGTAGGCTTGATGGATGAGATCCAAGATAGGCTATATGAGAAGGCTCTAGCCTTTCGCGAGAAGAATACGGTTGAGGTAGACACTTGGGATGAATTCGTTGCTCGCATCGAAGGCGAAGGGGGTTTTGTCTCCGCACACTGGGATGGGACGCCTGAAACGGAAAACAAGATCAAAGAGGCCTGCAAGGCTACGATCCGATGCATTCCATTGGATGCGAAAGAAGAGGAAGGAAAATGTATCTTTAGTGGAGCACCATCGAAGAGAAGAGTTCTCTTCGCTAAAGCCTACTAATATGCCACACGCCCCATGTAACCCGCGCATCATAGACCTGCTCAGCACGAAGTCGAGCACCAAGCAATTGGTGTTTCGCAGATCTACTGAAGTGTTCATTCGATTCAAGAAACAACTCAAGCAGATCGCGGATGAACTCAATGAGAACATCTGTAATGTAGATGCTTCTGTAGTGGTTGACTTCAAGGATAGGGGAGAGCACGAGGCAGAAATCCGTTTCTCTGGAGACGTGATCATCTTTCAAATGCATACCAATGTGTTCACCTTTGAAAAAACACATGGCATTTGGAAGAAAGGCTATGTGAGAGAGGATAACATGAGAGCCTACTTCGGTATGATCAACATGTTCAACTTCCTGTCCGATAGCCTCAAGTACAACAGGTTGGGAGATGTGGGGCATCTCATTGGTCGAGTGTTTGTCAATAAGGACGATCATTTCTTTGTTGAAGGCAAACGTCAGTTTGGATACCAATTCAATAATGTGGATGGAGATATCCTAAGTGATGACAAGATCCGAGAGATCGTGGAGATGGCTATTATCTATTCGCTCGACTTCGATCTGACCACTCCAGATTTTAATTCCAATCGAATGATCACTGTTCATCAGATTCAAGAAATGAGTAGTGATCTGAGAAACAGCACATCTAAGTCACTAGGTTTCAAATTTAGATCCGACATCAATCCAAAAGGATAGAAAAAATATTAGTGAAGGTGTTGTAGGTTTGGAAATCGATGTTACCTTTGCACCCGCAAACAACACGAAGTAGTGTTCTTTACATATTGGCCCGTTCGTCTAGCGGTCTAGGACATCGCCCTTTCACGGCGAAGATCACGGGTTCGAATCCCGTACGGGTCACAAAGTTTTTGAACTGAAGTAATAATTATGGCGAATCACAAATCGGCTTTAAAGCGTGTACGTCAATCGGCTAAGCGTCGAGTACACAATGCTTACTACCACAAGACTACGCGTAACGCGATCCGTCGTCTCCGTAACAACGAAGACAAGAAAGATGCTGCGGCAAAATTGCCAAGCGTTATCTCTATGATCGATCGCCTTGCTAAGCGCAACATCATTCACAAGAACAAGGCTTCTAACTTGAAGTCGAGCCTTACAAAGCACGTAAACGCATTGTAAGCAACGCATCTGCGCGAAAGAACTTGAGCCGCCTGCTGAAAAGTAGGCGGTTTTTTTGTGTCCTATAGCCTCGGTGTGATTAACCGTTTGTATGCGTTTATCATACGGCTAATTGGTGTTTTCGGTTTCAACTTTGACAAATGAAAAGAAGATCGAAGCCGAAAGATGATCACCTCATCAATGAAATGAGCGAATCGGACAGACCGAGAGAGCGAATGGTGAAGATGGGTAGGTCGGTTATGACCGATTCCGAATTGATCGCCATACTACTGGGCAGTGGAATGCGATCGCGATCGGTCCTTACCCTCGCCCGCGAACTCCTCATGCAAGCCGGAAGCCTTCGTGAGTTGGCCAGGTGGAGTCTGGAGGATTTCCAGAGCATCCCAGGAATTGGTGAGGCCAAGGCCATCCGACTCCAAAGTGCATTTGAGCTAGGAAGACGTTTTCCTCTAGAGGCCGTGCGTGAACTGCCTATCATTAGGCATTCATCGGACGCATACGATCAATTCGTACCCGTTCTAGCGGATATCCGTCATGAGGAGTTTTGGGTGATCTACGTTTCTAATGCCAATCGCATCTTATCCAAGGAGAAGCTCTCTCAAGGTGGGATCACGGCTACGGTTACCGACCTGCGGATCCTCTTCCGCAAGGCGCTTTCGCTGCACGCAACTGGGGTGATACTAGCGCATAATCACCCTAGCGGGAATCTGAAGCCAAGTGTGGCCGATCATTCCCTGACGCAACGCGCCATAGAAGCTGGGAAATTCCTCGATATCCATGTGATCGATCATTTGATCTTGTCGCCTCACGATTATGTTAGCTTTGCAGACGAAGGATGGCTAAATTCGCGTTAACCTTTCCACATCATTCATGGCAAAACACCACAAGATCATAGTGCTCGTTGGAGCCCGACCACAATTCATCAAGGCGTCGGCTTTTTCTCATGCCCTTCGGAAATTCGAAGAAGTTGAGGAGATCCTCGTACACAGCGGTCAACATTACGATATAAATATGTCGGATGTTTTCTTCGAAGAACTCGACATCCCTCATCCCAGGTACCACCTGGGAAGTGGTTCTGGTAGTCATGGCGCCCAAACCGCCTTCATTTTAAAAGGCTTTGAGTCCGTCCTGACAGCAGAAGATCCAGATGCCGTAGTAGTATTTGGCGATACGAATACCACACTGGCCGGTGCTCTAGCCGCATCCAAACTCGGTATTCCAGTTGCACACGTAGAGGCCGGTCTGCGCTCCTACAATTCATCCATGCCAGAGGAGCAGAATAGGCGACTCACCGATCATCTGAGCACCTGGCTGTTCTGTCCTACCGATCAGGCCATAGCTAGTTTGGGAAAGGAAGGTATTATACATTCAAACGAGAAAACCGACCTGGATCATCCTGCGGTGATCCGCACAGGTGATATCATGTTGGACGTTGCCAAGCGCTTTCAACAGAAGGGTTCAGATGATAAGCTCATTTTAGATCAACCCTATATCCTATTCACATTACATCGTGATTTCAATACAGATAACCCGACAAGGCTTGAAAATATTCTTACGGCCATCGAAAGGATAGCTGAAGAACATGCCGTTCTTTTTCCGGTGCATCCAAGGACAGCGAAAAAGATGGATAGGCATTGGACCAATCGCTTGAAAAGAGCTAGAGTCAAGATCGTCGATCCACTTCCATACGGAGAACTCATCAAGCACATACAACACTCCAAGCTTGTCATTACCGATTCTGGAGGGGTGCAAAAGGAGGCCTATTTCTTTGATCGTCCTGTGATCATTCCGCGTCCCGAAACAGAATGGAAAGAGATGATCGATGTGAACTGCGCGATCTGTGTAGACGATAGAACAGATGAGATCTTCACTGCCGCCCTGAAATGGATGTCGGAGCCCCCAACCGAATTCCCATCGCTCTATGGCGACGGAAAGAGTGCGGAGGTGATGGTGAACGCAATCTTGGACACGTGGAGAGATTAAATCAGCTTCATACTCGTCCAAATGGTGTTTGGAGCTTGCGGTTTGCAGAGATCAATAAGTGGATCTTCTTCAAAGCCTATCTGGATCGCATAGACGCCGTTGCTTTCAACCGTGCATTGCATGAATCAAAAGCATTTATCGAGCATAACGAACAAGAGGTGTCTAGTACAGATTCGAAATTACTTCGAAAGTGGAAGACGGCTCCACCGGCTAACGAAGACGACCTGCGGCCATGGATCGCCATTCATCAACAACACCTTTTCACCGACGATTCATTGAGAGGAGCACTGATGAGGTCATTTCCTGCTTTGCGAAAGGAAGACCAGGTTGCGGATGTAGAACTGACCCGACTATTTTACAAGGCATTGGTCAAATGCTCAAAGGATATTTAGCATCTTCGTGATATGCGTGTTTATGTAGATCGAATTACGCCGCGGTTGCAATATGCAGTTAAATTATTGCTTCGCGACACCTTGCAAGGCCAAGGTATCAAGTTGATGGATGATTGGGAGAAGTTCGAGCAATACGACGGCCCCAAGCTGATCTACGGACGAAAGATACTGGAGGGAGTTCCTTCGATCTTCAATGTGGAACTTTTGTTTGAGTCGGACATCGCCGAACAGGATATCCATGTGAGTAAAGACAAAGAGGGCATTCCCTTCTTCTTTGCTACCTCGGCTCAGAGTGCCATCCCTTTTGATGTATTTGCGGCTTCCTTCTATCTGGTTTCTAGATACGAGGAGTATTTGCCGCACATGCAGGACAACCACGAGCGCTATTCACCTGAAGAAAGTTTAGCCTATCAAAATGGATTCCTACAATTACCTGTTGTAAACCACTGGGCCTTGCGACTCAAAAAAGTGTTGGTTGAAGCCGATGCTCGATGGGACTTACCTGGAACGAGGTACGAGTTCATTAGCACTATCGATGTGGACAACCTTTATGCGTACAAGGGCAAGGAGGGATTCCGAACGATAGGAGGGTTTGCCAAAGACTTCTATCAATTCGATCTAAAGAATGCCTTCAGGCGATTCAAGGCCGTGACAGGACTGATGAAAGATCCCTATGATACTTTCACCTTCCAACGAACATTGATGTCGAAGTATAAGGTAGAAGCCATCTACTTCATACTTTTCGCCGAATTTGGAGAGTACGATCGCAACCTTCCCATGTATAGTAGAAGGCTTCACGAGGCAGTTCGAGCGATCAACGATTTCATGTCTGTAGGTATTCACCCCAGTTACGGAAGTCACAAGAGTCCGCGAACCCTCGAAAAGGAGATCAAAGGATTGCACGAAGCCTTGCGAAATCCGGTAACCAAAAGCAGGCAGCACTTCCTTAAGTTGCGCATGCCCGAAACCTTCCGACAACTGGTCGATTTTGGTATCAAAGAAGACTATACCATGGGGTATGCAGGTGAACTTGGTTTTAGGGCCTCCATTTGTACTCCTTATAAGTTCTATGATCTCGAGCTAGAGGTAGAGCTCGATCTTACGATGCATCCGTTTGCATTGATGGACGGGACGTTACTGTATTATCAAAATGTGAGTGCTTCAGGCGCGATGGAGAAACTCAAGCCTGTGGTCGATGCGGTGCGAGAGGTAGATGGACAACTCATCAGTGTTTGGCACAATCGCATCTTCTCAGAAGCTGAGCCCGAATGGAAGGGCTGGAATAGGGTGTTTGAAGACCTGTTGAAATATGCGACTCGATGAGCATCAGATACGTTAAAGCGAAAGACCTGGACGTTGATAAGTGGGACCAGTGTATCAATGACGACCCCCATGGCTTGATCTACAACCTGTCGTGGTATTTGGACACCTTGAGTGTTGAATGGGATGCTCTCATTAAGGACGATTACAAGACGGTAATGCCTTTGGTCCATCGCACGAAGTACAAGCAAACCTATATTTTCCGTCCCTTTGGCGTTCAACAACAAGGTTTGTCGGGCTTAGAGGCCGATAAGCCTGATGTATTGCAAGACTTCTTAGATGCCATCCCACCTGAATTCAAGTACATTGAGTTCTACACGAATTCGAGCAATGACATCTCGCTTGTAGGAAAGACATGGAAGGTCGAGGAGAATGTCAATCTTATTCTAGACCTCAATCGATCCTACGAAAACCTCTTCGAGAGCTTCAGCTCGCAGACGAAGAGGAACATCAAGAAGTCGAAAAAGCACAAATTCCAAGCTTTCGAGCATGATCCCCCAGAGGTCTTGATGCGCTTGTTCAAGGCAAATCAAGGCAAGAAATACCCGGTAGATGACTCATTCTACACTACCGTTCTTCACTTGATGCATGTCCTCATTCACAAGCGAAGAGGTATGGTTTGGACCTTGCATGACGAACGAAACTCTCCCATTGCCGGGATCTTTGTGATGGAATACAAAGGGCGCTGTACGCTGCTATTCTCAGCTATGGACGATTATGGTAGGGAAACGGGAGCTATGACACACTTGATCAACGAGTACCTCACCATGCGTGCGGAGAACGCGAGGATATTTGATTTTGAAGGGTCTAACGTGCCTGGACTGAAGAAATTCTACGCCGGTTTTGGCGCCGCTGAAAAGAATTATCATCTCTTAAAACTAAACAGACTACCCATTCCTTTTCGTTGGTTTAAATAGGTTATCATCGATAGGATCGATAACTTTGGTAAATTCAATAGATGAAGCAAACCACTGAACGAACCAAGGGATGACAACTGTACAGTTACATTACATCATAGAGCTTGATAACCATCGCCATTTTGCTAGAGCAGCCGAGGCGTGTCACGTCACACAGCCAACGCTCAGCATGCAAGTTCACAAGTTAGAAGAGGAGTTGGGTGTTTTGATCTTTGATAGGTCTAAGCAGCCCGTAACTCCTACAGAGATCGGAAAACGGATCATAGAACAAGCTCGAGTAGTCTTGCACGAAATGGGCCGGATCGAGCAATTGACCCAAGAAGCGATGGGCAATTACGAAGGTGAGTTTTACTTGGGTATCATACCCACCGCAGCACCTTCCCTGCTACCGAGGATACTTCCAAACCTTCGTAAGGCACTTCCCGATGTACACTTCATTGTTGAAGAGCTACAAACGGATGTCATCATTGAGCGATTGAGGAAGGATCAGCTTGATGCAGGAATCCTAGCTACCCCATTGGACGAGCGTGGGATCATTGAGAACCCGGTATTCTATGAGCCATTCATGGCCTTCATTCCCAAGGAGCACCGTTTGGGAAAGGAAAGCTTCATCACTAATTCTGAGCTGGACATCAATGATATACTTCTTCTGAATGAAGGGCATTGCTTCCGAAGTAGCGTTCTCAATCTGTGTGATCAAAGTGAGAAGCGACAGGAGAAACCTGTTCGACTGGAGAGTGGGAACTTCGACACCTTGATCCGATTGGCACAACAAGGGTATGGAATGACGCTTATTCCTTATTTAACAGCGCTCGATCTATCGGAAGAGTTACAAACGATGGTGAAGCCAATTGCCGAACCACGTCCGACGAGAGAGATGAGTGTGGTCTACAGCAGGACACAGCTCAAGATCGGTGTGATCGAGAAGTTGATCAGTGCCATCACTGCGTCTATCCCAAAGAAATTGACGGAAGAGAAGCACAGCGTGATCGCTCCTATGTGATCAGAGCAGTCCTATTAGCGTAAAGCTATAGATCAAAACGGATATCACGATCGTGGCGATTGCGTTCATGATAATCCCTCGTTGCACCATGTCCATGATCCTCAGTTTTCCACTACTGAAAACGATGGCATTTGGCGGTGTGGCCATTGGCAACATGAATGCGCAGCTAGACCCCAATGTGAGGGGCAATGCTAAAGTGAAGAAGGAAACATCCGACGCTGCTGATACGGCGGCCACGATGGGCATCATCGCAGCAACGAGAGCCATATTGCTCATGATTTCTGTGGCCCAGATGCCTAGAGCCGCCATGGCAAGGATCCAAATGAATAGATGCAGTCCCGAAGAATTGGCGAAAGCATCCGTAATATGACGGAGTAGTCCAGATTCGTTCATCCCGGAAGCAAGCGCCAACCCACCACCGAAAAGGATCAAGATCCCCCAGGCTAAGTTTTTCGTGTCTTTCCACACCAACAAAGGCTCTTGTTTGTTAGCTGGAATCACGAAGAGGGTAACGGCAGATAAGATGGCTACACTTGTGTCCGTAAACTGCTGTAGACCGAGAAGGTCAACGATCTCTGGGCGAACAATCCACAAGATGGCCGTACTGGTAAAGACTATCGCAACTCGCGTTTCTGCACCGGTCATCTTACCCAGTTTGCTCCATTCTTCCTTGAAATATGCTTCAACAGACTCGATCTCTTGTTCAACATTACGAAGGCTCCAGCGCAATGCGATAAAAGCGATGAAGAAGAGGATCGCTGCAGTTGGGAATCCTATCTGTAGCCATTCAGAGAAGCTTATGGTCTTGTCGTAGTTTTCCTCATAAAAGCTGGTAAAAACTACATTTGGCGGCGTTCCTATCAATGTGGTCATTCCACCAATATTCGCTGCCCAGGCTACTCCAACGAGAACTGAAATGCTCAGTCTTCGATCTTCGAACCCTGCTTTCTCAAGAAGCTTGAGCACGCTGATCACCATGGGAAGCATCATTACCGTTGTGGCTGTATTCGATATCCACGCACTTAAGAAGGAAGTGGCGAGCATGAAGCCCAGCAGGATGCGAGTGGGGGATGAGCCTACTTTCCGAATGATGAACAAGGCGATCCTTCTGTGTAAGTTCCACTTTTCGATGGCCAACGCTAACACGAATCCTCCAAAGAATAGGAAGATCAGATGGTGCCCGTAGAGTGCTGTGACGTCGGCGATCGGGAGAACGCCTAGCAATGGCATCAGTAGGATGGGCAGAAGGGCGGTTACCGCTAAGTTCACAACTTCGGTTACCCACCAAACGAGCATCCATGCGAGAATGCCGAGCATGGCCTTCTCATCAGGGGAGAAGGAGGAGTTCGGTAGGAGGAAGGAAATTGCGAAAAGTCCAGGTCCTAATAAATATGGAAATTGACGTATATTGATTGACACTGAATCGCGGAAAATTTGAATTTATGGGTTTCGACCTGAAGCCGATTCCTCGCGTTCGAGGGATTGACAAATCTAGCTTTATAAATGAATATCTAAAACCACGTAGGCCAGTTGTTATTGAGGACTTTGCCCGGGATTGGCCGGCGATGGAGAAATGGGACATGGATTTCATTCGAAAAATAGCGGGTGACCATATCGTTCCTCTTTATGATAATTCGAAGGTGGACTATTCGAAGAAGATGAATGAGCCCATCGCAGAGATGAGGATGTCGGAATACATCGACCTTCTCGAATCAGGACCAACAGATCTGAGAATATTCCTTTACAACATCTTTAAACACGTGCCAGAGCTATGTGCCGATTTTAGCACACCCGACTGGGCTCCTAAGATGCTCAAGCAGTTCCCCATGATGTTCTTCGGTGGCGAGGGGTCGAATGTTTTTCTTCACTACGACATCGATATGAGTCATGTGTTTCACACCCATTTTGTAGGCAAGAAGAAAGCTATCTTGTTTCCACCTAAATATAAAAAGGAACTCTACCGCATCCCTTTTGGTGTGCACAATAATGAGGATATCGATATTGATGATCCTGATTTTGATAAATGGCCAGCGTTGAGAAAGGTAGAGGGGTTTGAAGCCGACCTAAAGCGTGGCGAGACCCTTTTCATGCCTTCGGGATGGTGGCATTATATGAAGTATCTGGAAGGCGGTTTCTCATTGTCGTTGAGAGCATTGGATCCATCGCCGATTCGCAAGTTGCAAGGTCTGTATAATGTTACGGTAATGCGACAAATAGATAACCTTGCCAAGAAGATCGGCGGACAAGGTTGGATCGATTACAAAGACAAGTGGGCGATCAGGAGGGCAGAAAAGACCTTGACCTGATCACTGCTGATCTTTCCAATTTGCCACATCGATCTGGATTGTATCCGTGATACCGAACTCCAATCTTCTATTCGGTATCTCAAAACCATTGAAGGCCACTTCCACCGTGCCCCATCCAGAACCTCGAGTGATCTTATACTCGATAGGGTCGGCTTGGTTTGGTAATCGGAGGATGTAATCTCCATTCCTCATTCTATCGAATACGTAACTCTTATCATCTGGATTCCAACCATTGATGTTCGAGGCAAAGTGGAGCATAGCGTTTGAAGGAGTTTGCTCTGGGACGGTCTTGATAACCAGATATCTGTACGGGTGCTCTTGCAAGCAGACATCTTTCCAATTATCCACTTCGATGCGCTGTACGCTGGCATCATTCAAAACGCGATCGGGTCTTTCCTCTCCTTGAGCAGATACTTCAACTGTATTCCACGTTCCGCGAGTAACCTTGTAGAAACTGCCTTTGTAATCACCGGGCAGTTGAATATAGTATTGGTTGGCACCTAAGTGCTCCGCCTTGAATTGGGTCTGCGCTGGCGTCCAGTTATTGAACTCACCGCTTACATAGATCTCATTTGGAATAGGAGTAGACCTGGGAACTTGAATGTACAGTTCGATGCCATTACAAAAGCGAGTTGGCATGTCGCGCCACTGTTCGATCTGCACTTCTACCGTGCCCATTTCGAGGTTAGAGATCACCCGATTTTCGATCGCCGATCCACAACTGTCCACTTCTTCCTTACTCCAATCACCTCGTGTGAACTTGTATTCGATTTCGCCGATCCCTCTGGGTATCTCAATATATCCGCCACCTTCAGAATCTCTTGTAATCTGGTAACTCGGGTCTCCCGGCTGCCAATGATTGAAATTCCCAACGATGAAGATGGGCTCATTCAACGGCGTATTATCCGGAAGGTCGGTTACCTTCACCACTAATGGTTTACTGCAACCAGCAACAATCAATATGGCGCACAATGCGAGTATTCTTCTCATTGATCCAACCAATTTAAGAAGTCTTTGCTCCTGGGCCGACTTACCAAGACACGTTCAGGAAAGGCTGGATTGATATCGATGGCATACTGTGATGCTCCATACCGTTCCACTTTTTGAATGCAATCGTAAGAGACGATCAGCTTTCTAGAAATTTGAAAGAATCCCTTCGGGTCGAGTCGTTCGGCCAAACTAGAGAGTGTACCATCCACGATATTGGCAGCCCCTCGATGCGGAACTAGATAAAGGGCATCATCATCCGCATAGAAGTAGGCGATCTCATCAGCGGTGTAGGTCTTCAATTTATCGCCAACTCTCACAGCCCATCTCGACTTATAGCTTGGTTTATTTTGAGCCTGAAAGGCTTTCATTAATTCCTTAACGGGGAGTTGTGGAACTTGATTCTTTTCAAATTTGCTCAAGGCCAATTGCAAGGCCTCGGGCTCCACCGGCTTCAGGAGGTAGTCTACACTATTCACCTTGAATGCTCGGATCGCGTATTCATCAAAAGCAGTAGTGAAGATCACAGGGGTTTCAACCTCTATTTCTTCGAAAATGTCGAAGCTCAAACCATCCGACAATTGAATATCCATGAAGATGAGGTCAACATGGCTATTCCTTTGGATCAATGGAATGGCTTCTTCGATGCTATCGGCAATGCCCACCACGGAGATATCGTGTGAGGTAGCATCCAACAAGCGTTGCAGTTCGCGTTGAGCGTGAGGTTCGTCTTCTATGATGAGCGTTTTGATCATGCCTTGGCCAAAGGTAATGTTACCACAAAGGAAGTTTCGGTTTGTTGGATATCGACCTTGTGTCGAGAAAGTTGTGAGAATCGTTCTACCACATTTGAAAGTCCAAATCCTGTTCCCGTTTCGAGTTGCTTTTTAGGTTGATAATTGTTTCCAATTTCGAGTTTTCCATCATCAAATTTAACCCAAAGGTGTAATGGTTTTTGTTTGGATATGATGTTGTGTTTGATGGCATTCTCCACTAATATCTGTAGTGTCATGGGTGGGATCAGCCACATTTCAAGGTCGTTGGGCCACTTGGTTTCAACTCTAAAATTCTCTTCGAATCTCGTTTCGCATAGGTAGATAAAGGAATCGAACAGTCGCTTTTCGTTGGCCAATGAAACTTCATTCTTTTCTCGGTTCTCCAGGATATATCGATATACGGTTGACAATTGTCTTACGAATTGTCGAGCTCTATGTTCATCCTCAATGATCAATGATGAAAGGGTATTCAGGCTATTGAAGAGAAAGTGTGGATTGACCTGTGCCTTCAAGTTTTCCAATTGGGCTTGGGTATGCAATCGGCCTAGTCTTTCCTTTTCTGCTTCGCTAACTCGCCAATGGTCCATGAGTTCATAGACGAGGTCGAGAACCATATAAAGCAGGATCAACAACAGCGCAATGATGGTATAGGTGCTGATCTGTGAGAAGGAGATGAAGCTGTACCAGTCTCCGGTAGCCACCTTCAAAGAGATGATCAATCTATTCAAGATAATGATCGGGATCATTAAGATGGCTAGGCGTTCGATAACGATGATCACTGGTCCTGAGCCTCGTCGTATTGCTGGGCGTTTCTTTTGTACCCATTTCAAGATGAATATCAGAGCTCCAAAGTAGACGATATCCAAGTAGATCGCTCCAAAGTCGAATATCGGTGCCTCATTCGTGATCGAGTAGAAGAGTCCGGCGGTGAAGTTGTAGATCACCGCCAGCACGAATGCCGTGAGCGTTCCGAGAAGGTATGGTCTGAGGGTCTTGACGTTCACCTTCACAATATACGTCGTCTCACTGGAGGTTTACCATCTCGTCCGATAGAATGAAGTCGCCACTGTGCAGCACAACACGGTATTCACCATCGGCCATTCCATCTAAGCTAAATCCTATTCTTTGTGAATCTCCGCTTGAGAGGTCTTCAACGTGGATCAAGTAGCCTTGGGGGCCATAGATCTTAAGGTGAAGGTCAGCTTTTAATGGGTTGATGTATTTGAAGATGACCAAGTGATCAACATAGTTCATATTCCACTGAACCATCTTAACAGCTGTTGGTGCCGAATCAGGAACGGGTGGTGCTTGTTGTCCTCCTTC
>CBFHXG010000020.1:0-37791 GCA_965659725.1 Phaeocystidibacter sp.
CAGATCGCCGAGAATATAAAGAGCATCACAGACGAGATCGCTCAAACCAGAGAGAAGATCAACGAGGAAGCCGACTTCGAAGCGAAGGAAGCACTCTATGATCGAATCGATGAACTCGAAAAAGAAGCCTACGAGAAAACGGAAGCACTCCTCGACGAGATCCGTCCCGAAGCCTTCGCCGTGGTTCGCGAAACCGCTCGCCGCTTTGCCGCAGAAGAGCCAGTTCGCGTAACAGCAAACGACATAGACAGGGAACTCGCTGCAAAGAATGACTTCGTAACAATAGAAGGCGACGAAGCCGTTTATGCCAAGAAATGGATGGCAGCAGGCGGAGAAGTGGAGTGGAACATGGTTCACTACGATGTCCAGCTCATCGGTGGTACCGTTCTGCACCAGGGTAAGATCGCCGAGATGGCAACAGGTGAAGGTAAAACCCTCGTGGCTACCCTGCCTATCTATCTCAATGCACTCCCAGGTAAAGGCGTACACGTTGTAACGGTCAACGATTACCTAGCAAAACGTGACTCCGAATGGATGGGACCACTGTTCCAGTTCCACGGACTCACCATTGATTGTATCGATAAACATCGTCCTAATTCCGCCGAACGTCGCGCCGCATATCAATGCGATATCGTTTACGGAACTAACAATGAGTTCGGGTTCGACTACTTGCGTGACAATATGGCCAATACGCCAGAAGAGCTTGTTCAACGCGGACATAACTACACGATCGTGGATGAGGTCGACTCCGTATTGGTTGACGACGCCCGTACCCCACTTATCATTTCAGGACCCACACCACAAGGTGATAATCAGCAATTCGACGAGCTGAAACCTTTTGTTGTGAAGCTCGTGAACGCCCAAAAGCAGGTCGTTCAAAAAGAACTCACTACCGCCAAGAAGCTCATCTCCGATGGAAATGAAAAAGAAGGTGGATTTGCACTCCTTCGGGCTTACCGCGGGCTTCCCAAGAACCGCGCACTCATTAAATTCTTGAGCGAAGACGGGGTGAAAGTACTCCTCCAAAAAACAGAAGGAGTTTACCTCCAAGAGCAAGGTAAGCGCATGCATGAGGTGGATGAAGCCCTTTACTTTACCATCGACGAAAAACACAATCAGGTTGAACTGACCGAATTAGGTATCGAACTCCTTTCGCAAGATAGAGATGCCGAGTTCTTCGTGATGCCTGATATCGGAAGCTCCATGGCCGAACTGGAGAAAGAAGATCTCCCAACCACCGAAAAAGCCGAGAAGAAAGAGGAGTTGATGCGCGATTTCCAGGTGAGAAGCGAGCGCGTTCACACCATGAACCAGCTTCTCAAGGCTTATACCGTATTCGAGAAAGACAACGAATACGTGTTGATGGACGGAAAGGTGAAGATCGTTGACGAACAAACAGGCCGTGTGATGGACGGTCGTCGTTATTCCGACGGCTTGCACCAAGCCATCGAGGCAAAGGAAAATGTGAAGATCGAGGCGGCTACGCAAACGTATGCCACCATCACTCTTCAAAATTACTTCCGTAAATACAACAAGCTATCGGGTATGACCGGTACCGCGGAAACAGAAGCAGGTGAGTTGTGGGAGATCTACGAATTAGAAGTGGTGGTCATTCCTACCAATCGTCCAATTCAACGAGATGACCGTGAAGATTTGGTCTACAAGACAGCACGCGAAAAGTACAATGCCGTTATTGACGAGGTGGTTAAGCTTCGCGAAGCAGGCCGACCGATCTTGGTGGGTACTACGAACGTGGAGATCTCAGAGCTTCTAAGCCGTGCACTTAAGATGCGTAAGATCCCTCACCAGGTATTGAACGCGAAGCTCCACGCGAAGGAAGCAGAGGTTGTTGCAGAAGCAGGTAGACCAGGAACTGTTACCATCGCCACCAACATGGCAGGTCGTGGTACAGATATCAAACTCTCTCCAGAAGCAAAAGAAGCAGGTGGTTTGGCCATTATTGGTACAGAACGCCACGATTCACGCCGAGTTGACCGTCAGTTGAGAGGTCGTGCTGGCCGTCAAGGTGACCCAGGTTCATCGCAGTTCTTCGTATCACTCGAAGACAACCTGATGCGTTTGTTCGGATCAGAGCGTATTGCCAAACTGATGGACCGTATGGGCCATGAAGAGGGCGAGTCGATCCAACACCGAATGGTATCAAGGTCTATCGAACGTGCGCAGAAGCGCGTGGAAGAGAACAACTTCGGTATTCGTAAGCGCTTGCTCGAATTCGATGACGTGATGAGTGCACAACGCGACGTGATCTACAAACGCCGCCGTCATGCCCTCTACGGAGAACGACTTCAAGTGGATATCGCCAATATGACATGGGATACCGTGGAAGGTTTGGTGAGCGCCTACAAGCCAATGAAGGATCTCGAGGGTATGAAGATGGATTTCATGTTGGTATTCAGCATGGATCTAGATATCGATCAAAACACGTTCGAGTCAAAGTCAGAAGCCGAACTCACACGTGAACTTTACGATGCCGTTCTTGACCATTACAGAGATAAGAACGACCGCATCGCAAAGTCAACCATGCCTGTGATCGAGAATGTATTCAAGAATCAAGGTGATAAGTTCAAGAACATCGTTGTTCCATTCACCGATGGAGTGAAAGGGATTCAGATCAATGCCAATCTGGAAAAGGCATATGAAACCAAAGGTGAATCTTTGATCCGCGATTTCGAGAAGGGAATCACGCTAGCATTCATTCAGGATAACTGGAAAGTGCATCTGCGTAATATGGATGACCTCAAAACAAACGTTCAATCGGCTACATATGAGCAGAAAGATCCATTGTTGATCTATAAACTCGAGTCGTTTGAATTGTTCAAGACGATGTTGGAGAAGCAGAATCGTGAGATCCTATCTTTCTTGTTCAAGGCTCACTTGCCTCATCCTGATCCATCGCAAATGCGCCAAGCGCCTACCCAACCTCAGCAATCGAATCAAAAGCTGCAGACAAGTGGGCCAGGTGCCGATAATGCAGGTCAAGTGGCCGGTAGCGGTGGAGTTCCAGGTGGACTTCCTTCTAGAGGTGGTCAGCCGATGCCACAACAACGTCCGCCTAAGCAGGAAACCGTTGTTAAGGAAGGAAAGACGTACGGAAGGAACGATCGTGTGACCATTCAGAACATGGTTAGCGGTGAAAAGAAAGAAGTGAAATACAAGCAAGCAGAGCCCCTGTTGAGTTCTAATCAGTGGGTTATTGTAGAAGACTGATAATCAGAGTTCTTCACGCACTTTCACAAGAAAGTTCCTACAACTAGAATAAGCTTAAAGGCGAGGGTACTCCATGAACACGGATCGTACCGCTCGCCTTTTTTAGGGCGTTGGAAAATGCAATGGCGGTTTCAGGAGTGGATAAGCTATTGGGTTGATGGATGCCAATGAAGATGCGTTTCACACCTTTCGATTCCCATTCGGCAAAACGATTGGCCCACTGTTCTATTCGAATCTGATCGAATTCATCTAGGTCCCAACCTGCATAGCGAATGAATAGATCGGGTTGAGTTACGGCCATGTGGAGCACATCTGGCCGTCCTGGAGCGTCTGTAAGCACCATTCCGATGCACTTGGCGTGCAAGTAGGCGATCAAATCGCTCAGGAGCTCGTAGTCCTCAAACCATGATGGGTGACGGAGTTCAATCGACAATCCTAGCTCGCTTGGCCATTCGTCTACCCATCGCAGAAGGTCTTCGCGCTTTTCAATTTTGAAATTCTCGGGCATTTGCAAGAAAGCAGGGCCCACCGAAGACCCGAGTTCCCTTACGCCTTCAACGAAGTCTGCCACCACCTCTTCCGTGTTGTTCAGTCGTCGATAATGAGAGATACTCTGTGGGAGCTTAGGAAGAAAGATGAAACCTTCGGGAACGGATCGGCGCCATTCTTCAAAACGAGAAGGAGGAAATAGCCTGTAGTGAGTAGCATTGAGCTCTATGCAGGCAAACTGTTTACCATAGGCCGGGAGGAATGCGCGTTGGGGTGTTCCTGGTGGGTACCATTGTCCTACCCATTCTTTAATGCCCCATTGCGTGCCACCGAGATAGATATCCAGGCCGCTGGAGTTACCTAGCTCGTCAATGATGGGATGATCTTTGGGAAGCGGCTTAAGCCAGTCCCTTGAAGGTTCAACCTTGCCGAATTTCATAGGCTTAATTTAAGCCAAATGCGTTGAGATATTCAATTAGTCGCATGTAGGCTTGGACGAGGTGTGGAGGTGTTTTATTGGCCTCCATATAATGAAGATAGGCCTTGTGGATGTCGTTCCATCGCGGATTCTCCACCATTCGGGCGAGTGTTATTCCCCTAAAACAGCGGTAAACAGGGTTGGAATTGAGCTTTACGGGAAGATTAGGGTGGCCATTGAACAGATCTTCTACGTGGTGAATATCGCTCAACCTGTCAATGTAATCGAAACCTTTGATGGTAAAGAATTGATGGATGGCGGCGATAACCTCAGTTACTTCCGGTTCCGAGGATGCACGGAAGAAATTGATATGGCCTTTTGAAAACTGATTTAACTTGATAAGCGCTGTATTGCTTTCAAGTGCATAGGTGCTGGAGGTGCTAATGAAACTGTGCAGCGTCTTTTCCACGATATCGAACCTCGTTCCGAATTGGATATCAAAATGAATCTCATCTCCAACAGGCAAAGGAGAGAGGATGATATTCTTGAATCCCGTCTCATTCGTTTGTCTGAATTGTTGGGTATCGGGGTGCCATTTGTATCCATTCGCTTCGAAGAAAGGACTCAGGGTTTGATAGAACAGACTTTTGTCAAATGCCGCATTATTACTCATCATGTGGCCTTTGATTCATTCTAATACCATCGGGTTCAATGTATCGCTTCTGCACCTTTTCATCTGTCCTTGGATTCCGAACGTAAAGGATCGCTCCTGAGAAATGCAGTGTTTTTCCCGCCATGGCGTGATTGAAGTCTACTAGAACGGAGTCCGACATCACTTCGGTTACCGTTCCTAACTCATCATTGCCAGAATTGGGGTTATGGAATACCATTCTATCGCCCTTACTCAATCCGCCTTCATCGACCCATGGGTCTTGGCGATATTGACTAGCGCTTATCTCTACTATCTTGGATGAGTCGATCTCCCCATACCCCTCTTTCGGGGAAAGGGTAAATGAGAACTTTTCTCCTTCACGCATGCCATCAAGAGCCTGTTCAAAGGCGGGGAGCATACTTCCTACTCCGAAGTAGAACTTCAATGGATAGTTTGCATCCATTCGCTCCAACAAGTCGCCGGACGGGCCCCCTTCTCTCAGATCATACGTCAATTCAACTACAGTGTGGGGTGCAATTCGTTTGACCATACGTATAAAACAGACGGGTGAGTCGAATGTTCAAAACGGCCATAGCCTCCGTGAGCAAAGGGCAGAGAAAGAGCGCTAACGACACGGATTTTTCCAAGTCATTAGCGCTCGTTAATATCATCGCTTTAAAGCGGTGGCTTTTCTTAAAGTCCGTATCGCTGCTTCACCGGCTGGTACTGTTCGCGAATTGGATTCGGACCACTTTCAGGATTCTGACGGTGGTATAGGCTTGCCATATTGTTGATCATTCGATAGAGGCCAAGTGCGTTGCCCATTTGTTCTCTAGGCACCTCATTTCGGCCAAATGATTCGAGGTATGCGATCTCTTGATCGAGTTGCTCTGCAAAGAGGACCACGAGTTCGTCACCTTTTTCGATCTCTCCCGCAGCATAATAGCCTTGGATCAATCCTCTCGCGAAGTAGTTCAATTCGAATTTCTCTACTGGCATGAGTTCCATGGCGCGATCGAGAAGTTGAACGGCTCTTTCCGTCTCGCCTTTAGCCGTAAGCTCACTTGCAGCTCTTCCGAAAATCGTGCGGAGGTTGTAAACTGGACGACGACAAGTTTCATCGTAGTAGTTGTCAACGTCAGCGATACCTTCGAACTCCCAACTCATCAAGTTGTTGAAGAGGATATCTGAATCTACATATCCATACTCGATGCTTCCTTGAGGCGCCTCGGTCTTGATAGGTACGAAACGATAGGCCAATCCTTCCAATCTGAAGTAGTCTTGCAAGTAGAAGAAGGAGCTTGGTGAACTACCAACGGTCATTGCGAAGTAGATCGGACGCGACCAATCGTTTTGGTTGATGAGGTCGATCACCATAAGGTCTCGCTTCAACATCGTTCTACCTTTCATATCCCAATCGATGTAGTCAACGATACGAGAAGAGTCAGCCTCACTTACCACGCCTTGTGCCAGCACTTGCTCCTTATCAATATTGATACGCAAGTTGCGCTGAGGGTAGTAGTAGAAGTACGGCGACTTAGCGATGCGGTATGGTTGGAATTTGAACTCCTGACCATCCTGCTGTACGAAGTCGATGAATTGTTGGGTTGTCCAACGTGAACCCGGTCCGCGGCCATAGTCGTCACGGAACTTCTGCGGATTGTAGTGAAGTACATCGCGCGTACCCATCTTGTATTGATCCCACTCGAACGTAAGTGGAAGCTGGTTGCCATCTTGATAAGCAGCTCTCTTGAGCTGGTCGATGTACCAGTCAGTATTGAGTAGAGATAGGTTTACGATACGAACATCGGTTCTATACTCTTCCACCTCTTGTAGATACCACAACGGGAATGTATCGTTATCACCGTTGGTGAATAGAATGGCATTAGGTGCACAGGAATCGAGATAGGCCCTTGCCGTATCACGAGCCATCCAACGATCTGAACGGTCGTGGTCATCCCAGTTTTGGGCAACCATGTTGAGAGGCACAGCTGCGAGCATCACCAATGAGATAATGGCTGCGGACCCCGGCACTTTGAGTCGGTTCTTGAGCATGTCGTACAAGGCCACAACACCTAGTCCGATCCAAATAGCAAATACGTAGAACGATCCAACGAAGGCGTAATCCCTTTCGCGAGGCTCAAATGGTTTGTGGTTGGTATAAACCACGATGGCCAAGCCTGTGAAGAGGAAGAACATACCGATGACCCAAGCATCTTTGCCGTCTTTATAAGCCTGGTAGGCCAGACCGAGTAGTCCGAGAAGGAATGGAATGGCGAAGTACTTGTTTCTCGCTGGGTTATTGGCCATGTAATCCGGCAACATGGATTGATCTCCCAATCTCGAATTATCTATGCCATTGATCCCGGTCATCCAGTTACCATTCGTTGGTTCGTATCGGTGCTGGAAGTCGTTTTGTCGACCTACGAAGTTCCATAGGAAATACCTCCAGTACATGTGACCCACTTGGTAGTTCATGAAGAACTTGAAGTTGTCGGCAAAAGTGGGCTTCTCATCTTCGTTGATGCCCATGATCATCTTGTATCCTTCAACGTGATTGGATTGATCACTCCACATTCTTGGGAAGAGGACCTTCCACTCGCTGGCGTAGTTAGGAAGTGCGTTTGCCTTTTCGTTGTAAACTACATACTTACCTTCTTCTTCGTCGAATACATAGGAAGGAGAGCCACTCACAAATGGCTCGTTTGGATCCAACTGCGCATTGAACGTTTTACCGTACATCACCGGCCAATCGCCATACTGCTCACGGTTGTAGTAGTCGAGCATGCTCAATGCATCCTCTGGGTTGTTCTCATCGATCGGAGTTCCTGCGTTCGAGCGAATACCTAGGGTAACAAAGCTGGAATATCCAATGAGGATGAACAGGATAGCAAAGATGCCTTGGCTAACGAATGGCCAACCTTTGCGTTTGGCCCACTGTATCCCGAAGTAAGAACCAGCCGCAATCAAGATTATGGCGAATACGGTTCCTGAGTTCTTTGGAAGAGTGAGTGAGTTCACGAAAGTGATCTCGAGGAATCCGAACATTTTTAGTAGGAGCGGAATGATCACCTTGAATACAGCACCGAGAATGATGACGCTCAACACGGTACCGATAACACTGTCTTTTAGGGTAGCCTCTGGCTTGAAGCGGTAATAAACCACCATTACAATAGGCGGAATAGCCAAGAATACGAGGATGTGTACACCTACAGATAATCCGATCAAGTAAGCGATCAAAATGAGCCAGCGGTTGGCGTAAGCATCTTTGCCGAATGCTCTATCCCACTTCGTCACGGCCCAGAATGCCACGGCGGTAAAGAAGCTCGACATGGCGTAAACCTCACCTTCAACGGCTGAGTACCAGAATGAATCACTCCAGGTAAAGGCTAGGGCTCCAACAAGACCGGCACCAAAGATGGCGATGGTTGAGTTGTTGTCGAGTTCGCCGCCTGAGCGCAGAACGAGCTTCTTAGCCACATATGTAATGGTCCAGAAAAGGAACAAAATGGTGAATGAGCTTGAGAAGGCCGACAATAAGTTGACCATGTATGCCTGCTGGGTAAGGTCACCAAAGGCGAATTGTGAGAAGAAGTTACCTACGAGCTGGAAGAGTGGTGCACCTGGAGGGTGACCTACTTGAAGCTTTACAGAGGTAGCGATGTATTCACCACAATCCCAGAAGCTGGTAGTGGGTGCAACGGTGGCAACAAACGTTACTGTGGCAATGAGCCACACGATCCATCCTAGGAGGTTGTTTGTCTTAGTGTAATTGGAGATTTGCATTATCCGCGTATTTCAATCAGATTGGGCGAATTTAATAAAAGAAAGGTACCGCCCTCGTTGTTGAATGGTTAAACCCGAAGGTTTAAAATTAATTTATGATTTGTGTTCGCTTTACAAGGTAGGACAATAGTATGCCCGAAACGAGAGCTACTGAGCCATAGATGAACATCATCTGCCATTCCATGAAGATCATTTTACCCATAGTGAACAGCAAGCTGTATGTCATGATCACGGCCAATATCCAACAGCCCGCCAGTCGCCACATGTTGCCTGGTTTGGTGTTGTTGTCGGTTTGATAACGTCCCCAGGCCCCACCGGGCTTGATCTTATTGTAGAATGTTGTCAAGGTGTTGTCGCTTTCAGGAGAGGTGAGGAAAGTTACAATGACCCATGAGATGGTTGTGATAGATACAGTGATGAAGAAGGAATTCGGGAACTCTAACCCCATTCCATAATGGGCGATTGCATATCCAATGAAGGGAGCAATAGTGGCTGTTATCTCACTCCAGGCGTTGATCCTCCACCAGAACCAGCGAAGTATCAAAACAAGTCCAAGCCCAGCCCCACACTCCATGATGAACTGCCAAACACCCGAAATGCTTTCGATGAAAGTGCTGACGACCAAGCCAATTCCTGCGAGGACCATCACGGTGATGCGTGAAATGTTGACCTGCTTCTTATCTGAAGGCTTTTCCTTGTTCGCGGGCAAGTACACATCATTGATCAGATAACTCGCTCCCCAGTTGAGTTGAGTGGATATTGTACTCATGTATGCTGCAAAGAAACCGATCAATAGCACACCCATCCAACCTGGCGGAACGTGATTCTTGAGCGCATAGATGTATCCAAACCTAGAGTCGGCATCGTATCGGATGGATTGCATCAATTTAGGATCGTTGCCTAGCCTGGCCTTGAGAGCGACCACCTCTTCACGGACCTCGGTGGGTACATCCTGAATGTTCACGCCGGCCGTGATCAACCATTTACCAACGGTTCCATCGTCGATCGCCTCTTCCTGTGCTTTGAGGTTTTCCCACATGACACGACTCTCTTCGGGTAATTGATTGGGAACATTGAATAACACCAGTGCTGCAAGGCCTACGATGATCCATGGCCAAGGACGTATGCAATAGTGTGCTATTTGAAAGAAAAGGGTAGAGTACACAGCGCCCTTCTCGTCTTTCGTGCTCATCATTCGCTGGGCAATGTAACCACCACCGCCGGGCTCAGCTCCGGGATACCAGCTTGCCCACCACATCATTCCGAAATAGGCGAAAAAGGCCAATGCCGAGATGCTCAGAACGTCCGATTCTCCTTCACCCACCGAAGGGAAAAAGGATGTTGCCGATTCGGGTAATGCTGCCTTCAATTGTTCGATGCCGCCTATCTCCTGACTATCCAAAACAAAGTACGCGAGAGCTATAGAGCCCGTCATCGCTACCAAGAATTGAATGTTGTCGGTAATGACAACACCTAATAGTCCTGATAAGGAGGAATAAATAGCCACGGCAAACATGGTGATTCCGGTATACAAGAAGGCATCCGACTCTGGGATGCCGAAAAAGCCGGAGAGAATGGTTACCATCGCTAAGTTTACCCATCCGATAATCAACACGTTCATAACCAGTCCGAGGTACACAGCCTTAAAAGGGCGAAGGAATCGGGCAGCTTGACCGCCGTACCTGAGTTGGATGAATTCTACTTCGGTGAGGACACCTGAACGTCGCCATAGATTGGCGAAGAAGAAGGTGGTGAGCATACCGCCGGCGAGTAAATTCCACCAGAGCCAGTTTCCGCTGATGCCAGAATCATGCACCAATTCAGTAACGGCAAGGGGAGTGTCGGCGGCAAACGTGGTAGCCACCATGGAAATGCCAGCCATCCACCAAGGAAGGTTCCTACCTCCTAAGAAGTAACTCGCCAGATCGGTGCCACTTCGCTTCGATGCCCAAAGGCCGGCGCCGACCATAATAACGGCCAGGACTCCAAATATGATCCAGTCGAGTAATTGCATTTCGCTCGGTTAGCGCGGGTTGATCGAATAATCGCCGGAAGGTAAGGATTTATTGAGATTGGGGGCTGTTTGTAAAACCATCTGAACAAATAAAAGCCCTCCCGAAAGCTCGAGAGGGCCACTCGCTCTAAAAAGAGCTGGGACTTGGAAAGACTCTTCTGTGTGAATTAGTTCCTTTTGATGCTGCACCCGATCTGGCGGGTCTCAGCAGGATCGATGTCTGAAGCCTGACCGGCCCCTAGCTTCGTCATGGCGTCGCACAGCCATTCTTGGGAAGCTTCCTTGTCTCGATTTTCAAATTTGTCGTTGATAGAACCCACGAAAACGAGTTCCTTCGAGTTATTGAATAGATAGACATGGGGGGTTGTCCGTGCTCCAAAGGCATTTGCCAATTCAGAGTCTGTATCAATTACATAGGGCATGGTGTACCCAGCTTCTTCAGCATGTGCCACCATATTTTCTTTACTGTCGTCACCATCGCGTTTCTTCTCGTTGCTATTCACGAGGATCATTCCGATATTGTTTTCTGTAGCTAGTTCGTGAAGCTGTGGGTACTGATCTTCCCAAGCGATCACATAGGGGCATGTGTTACATGAAAAAATGACGAGCAGACCATTCTCTTTCATTTCATCATTCAAGGATATCATGGAGCCATCGATATTCTCCATCTGGCGGTCGGCCATTGGAGCATTATCTCCGAGACTGAGAGGGGTGTCTAGGTCGAATGCTGTAAGCCCAACGCCAATCACAATGACGCTAAGCAGGAAGGCAAATTTCTTCATGATGTATTGAGTTGATTAACATTGACAAGATAACGAAGTACCCTTCAAAATAGTTGTACGACGTTGCTGTCAGAAAAGGCGACGAAAAGATCATTGCAGTTCCTTGAAACGCACTTCTAATTGACCCTCAATAGCTTTTGCATAAGCTTTCAGCACGTTTAGGTCTTCCACAGCAGATGATCGATCCGGGTGTTTAGAATACTCAAATCGTTCATCTTCGAACTCAATTTGGGTTACGAAGTGTAAAGATTCAAGTTGAGTGCTCCGTATGAATGGAGGTGAGTTGACCTTCGTGACTCGAGCCCAAAAGAGCCTTTTAAGAAAGGGAAGTTCAATACCTGACACCCTTTCTGATCCATTCCAACGAACTACTTTCTTCGTTCTTAGCAAGATGAAAAGGGTCGCGGCAAGAAAACCAGTTAGCGCGACCCATACTACGCTGGCACGCGGGGTGTCTGAGAAGTGTTCACTTCCCCCGAAGGCTGCATAGAGCAGGAGATCTGCGACCTTGATCAATACATAGAAGTAGAGGAGAAATGCGATGACAGCTACCAAGGATGGCAATCCGGAGCCCACTTTGGATAAAATGAAGTTTTCCTTCAGGGTGATCATCAGGAACCCTTACTCTACCGTTAATGACTCGATGATCATGAAGTTGCGGTACTCCTTGATGCGATAGTCGAAAAGTTCCTCCTCGCGATACGTGATGTACACCATCTTACCAATAAGATCACTGAGATCTTCTTCCATTAGAACGTTCGTTTCTACGGTGGTAAGGATGTAGAACGTCCTCATCTTGTCTTCTTCATCCCTCACCTTGATCTCTGCGAAAAGTTGACCATCCACCTTGGTTACTACCCCAGAAAGCACGTTGGCTTCGAATTCATAGTCCCCTGGCTGTTCACCTTGGGATCTCGGGGCTAGGGCCATGGCCACTTTAGGGCATTGACTCGCCATTCTCACTCCGATCCTGTAGCCCAATTCCTCGCCTCTAACTGAGAAATTGCTCATGGTTACACCAAGGTCGGCTTCAATCGCATCCCAATGGGGTTGAGCTGCTTCAAGGATACAAAAACCCAGTTGCATGTTGAACTCCTGTCCCACAAGGTCGGCCGGGATAGAGTCGTAACACTCGCACACCGATTGCGTCATCTGTTCGATGTAATCCTGTGATTTAGCCTGGTAACTAAAGCCGGTGAGCAATAGGACGGTCAAGAAAGTGAGCTTCTTCATGATGCAAGTGATAGAGTTAACTTCTGAGTAGGAATACCTCCGCCAATATCTCATAACACCATAGATAAAGGACCAAGGTGCTTAGAGCGATAACCAAATATTGATTGCCTCGAAGGCGGTTCCTGGAATTTTGAATGTAAACGAGTCCGATCAGCGTTACCACGCCTATAAGTGCCTCCCAACCGGTTTCGTAGTAATGTGCGGAAGCGTGATCAAGATGCATTCGCGTCAATGCGAAGTAGGCCATCTGAGAGAACACAGTGGTAAGTCCGGCAATGAAAGTGAAGATCAATCCAAATCTACTGTTGATGATCAATCCGAAGACGCCAATTAGGATCACGAAGGCGAGTGCGACAATTCCCGAGTAACCAGAGAAGATCGTCAGATGCGAAACATCCTCGCCATGGATGCCACCGTGCACATCACCAATAATGATGTAGTAGATGAGTCCATCGATAAGGTAATATAGGAATGCTGAATACACCCCGATGATCAACCATCGTACAAGAGTTCTAGCTGAAAAAAGAGAAGATGTTACCGTGGGCATTTACGTGTTCTCGTAAGGCGGCAAGGTAGTGAATTCGGATGAAGCGGTGGAAACTCCGAGCCCTAGTCTTGCAGCCCTTCGTCCACCCATTCAAGTGCAAGACGCGTGGAGGTTTCGGAGGATTGAAATCCCTCCATTTCCAAACGCATGAATCCCTCGTAATGATCCCATCTACCCTTATTAATGTTGACTAAGCCAACGCCATCATAGGATATCTTCATCATGGTCTTGCCACCAGATGAAAACAAAGCCGATAATAAATCTCCGATCACATAGGATTGAAGCTCATACTTTAGAACGGCTATCGTATCGTCGCGGTTATACGCAATGTCCATCAACGTAACCTCGTTTACTCGCTAGGCGGAATCACAAACGAAGTTGTGGTCGTTGTTGATCAACTTGGTACCCAAACTCCATGAGTCGCCAATAGCCACCGGTTCTGTTGGCAACTCGGACATAAGACAGATCAAATTCAATTGACTGCTTTTCACCCACCAACTGTGAACACCGCCCTCACGGTAGACACTACCTCGAAGCATTGCATTACCCATCAAGGAGTGCAACATGTCCAACATGGAACCTTCGTCTAAAGAGTCGGTTAGCTCATCGTTTACCTCATTCCTCTTGGTGGTCATTTCAATGAAAATATGGTCATTCATTCCTATCACCGCGGTCAGGTGTTCCAACTCACTCATTTCCCGTCGAAGATTATTGATCCTTTGGGTAAAAGCCTCTTCATCGACGTCTTCATCAACCTCTAACATTTTTGAGAAAATGTTGAACCGCGGCTCTTTACTGAACTCTTACTCCATCGCCGTCATGTAGAGCAATGTATCGTTTGCCGGAAGCTTCCACTTGAGGACGTAAGTAGATCGATCTTTTGCCCAGAGCCCGGAGGTAAGTCCGAGACAGAAAAGAAGAACAGCAGAACGCATAGCAAAAGGATTTTTGTGAAGATATTACTCTGAGAGAATAGAATTGATGTTGGCTGAGACTTCTTTTGCTAGGTCGAGGACCATGAGGTGTTCACCGCCTTCTACCCATCGTACATCTCCAGCGCCGCCAGGAGGCATCACAAGGTCTTTCGACCCACAGATCTGGTATAGGTTATCTACTACTTCTTCATTCGACCAGTTCGTGAGTACATCCACGGCCCATTTGACGAAGTGAGGATCTGTATCATCGATGATATCGTCGAGCACCTTGGATTCACCTACTCCAAAAACGAAGTGAAGCAGACTTTTGGGTGGGATCATCGCCTTAGCGGGAATGATCTTTTGGATGCCGGTTCTTCCAAAGAGGCGATAGACCATGGGTATTTCATCTTTAACCGCCGCTGAAGAAAGGAGGATGGTCTTCTCAACTCTCTTGATCTTCTTAGCCATCTCCACAGCAATCAGTCCCCCAAAACTCAACCCCATCAAAACGAAGGGTTGGTCTAGGTCCATCTGCTCTGTCAGCCGCATGGCAAACGCGTCGATGGGCTCATCCAATTTGGGGTCGACCCACTCAATAGGGACTAAAGGATGGTCGAGTTCTAGGTATTCAAAAACCCGTTTATCGGCGCCTAGGCCGGGTATGGCGTAAATGGTCATCTTAGTTGATAATGTGAATTCCTTTCCATCTCCAAAGAAAATATAGCCCGTGAAGAAAGATGAGAATATAGATAGCCATTCGTATGCGCGACGGCGGATTTCCTGAATTTCTTCGCTTGAACTGCATGGAGGGAGAGGCTTGTTTTGTCGTTTCTAATGTAGCCATTTGGGCGATGGTATTCTACTATATAAGGTTGAAGTGATTACCTATCTCATTGCTTACCTTTGCCCCGCATAAACAATCACATCATGAAGATCCTTGTCCTCGGCTCTGGCGGCCGCGAACACGCCATTTCCTGGAAGATTTCTCAAAGCGATAAATGCGAGAAGCTATTCATTGCTCCCGGCAACCCCGGAACCGCAGAGTTAGGCGAGAATGTCGCGTTGAGCGTCGGAGATTTTGAGGCCATCACCCATTTTGTGCGCGACAATGCCATAGACATGGTGGTTGTAGGTCCAGAAGATCCTTTGGTGAATGGTATCCACGATCATCTCATAGACGTAGCTAAGCTTGATGTGAAAGTTGTTGGTCCGCGCAAGGCCGGAGCACAACTCGAGGGAAGTAAGGATTTCTCGAAGCAGTTTATGCAACGTCATTCCATCCCAACGGCGGCGTATGCCACATTTACCGTGGATCAGATCGCGGAAGGGGAGAGGTTCCTAGAGTCCATGAACGCACCATACGTGCTCAAAGCCGATGGTCTAGCTGCAGGTAAAGGCGTGCTCATCCTGGAAGATCTAGATGAAGCAAAGGCCGAACTCAAGTCCATGCTCGCCGATGCCAAGTTCGGTGACGCCAGCAGTCGTGTCGTGATCGAGGAGTTCCTCAGTGGAGTTGAATTCAGCGTATTCGCACTTACCGACGGAAAGGATTACGTTATCCTTCCAGAAGCCAAGGATTATAAGCGCATCGGTGAAGGAGATACAGGCTTGAATACCGGCGGTATGGGTGCCATTTCACCCGTTCCTTTTGCTGATGAAGCGATGATGACCAAGGTGATTGATCGCGTTGTTGAGCCAACCATCAACGGATTGAATAAAGAGGGGATGCCTTATGTAGGTTTCGTTTTCTTTGGTTTGATCAATGTCAATGGCGACCCCTATGTGATCGAGTACAATTGCCGAATGGGCGACCCAGAAACGGAGGTTGTGATGCCAAGGTTAAAGTCGGACTTCGTAGAGCTACTCGACAAGGCCGCTACAGGTAACCTCGCCAATACTACGGTTGAGTTCGATGACCGTACCGCTACAACGGTGATGGTGGTTTCAGGAGGATACCCTGGTTCTTATCCAAAGGGTAAGAAGATCACAGGCCTTCAGAATGTGGAGAATTGCATGGTTTTCCATGCCGGAACGAAGATGGATGATGAGGATCTTGTGACTTCCGGAGGACGCGTAATGGCTTTTACGGCCTATGGGTCCGACAAAAAAGAAGCGCTTGAGCGATCTTACGAAGGCATCAAGCGCATATGCTTTGAAGGTATTACGTTCAGGAAGGACATCGGCTACGATCTGTAAGCCGATCCTTCAATGTCGTTTCAATAAACTTTGAGCTTATCGCTCACCGGCACGTTGGTGCTTGATCATCTGACCAAGCCAGTAACCGCCATAACCAGCGATTACAAAGATGATGAGCCAGTTGAAGTAATCACCTAGGATAGGAAGGATCTGAAAAGTCCATTCAAAAAAGTCACCTAGGGCTTCGAAAAAGTTTCTCAACGGCATGGCTGAAGTATTTGTAGATTCGAATCTGAATTAAAGCCCAAATTTAAGTCAAACAATCCATGTGGAGCAAGAGACTTGCAGATATTCGACCTGAAACGGTTTTCTTCTATGGCTTGTTCCTCCTTCTTTTGGGTTATGCCCGCGTGATCTGGCTACCCATGCCCGAACTCGACAGCCGATTTCTTGGGGTTGAATACTACCTAGCAAGTTGGATAAAGTGGACGTTGCCTGTCTTGTGGATGACTTCAGCCTGGTTGATCAATTACCTGATGACCGAGCAGTTCCAGATCCTCAAGCGCTATTCATTCATCGGTTTTTTCTGGGGTCTCACCATGATCCATTTCGGTGATTTCGAATTGGTGATAGGCTCCGTTCTCATGGTAGTTTGGTTCCTTACCGTCTCGCGCATACAAACGAGCAAAAGTCTAATTGCCGAATTTTTGGATATAGGTCTGTTTACAGGCGTGATGACCTTGATCGATATCCGCTATATCACCCTACTTCCTCTCGCATGGGTACTGATGCTCGCTTATGGCCGGATCCGTTGGAGAGGGGTTTTTGGTTCGATATGGGGGCTGGTAACCGTGCATATCCTAACTGCCATTCTCACATGGACTGTTGGTGCATTTAGCCGATACCTGGATTACTTTACCTGGCCCGAAATGGAATTCATTCTACCCGATCGAATGCATTGGGTCTGGCTCACAGCTGTTCTCTTCTGGTGGATACTCTCCCTTGGGAACTACTTTCAAGCCTTGTCTTTTGCCAATATCGTAAAGCGACAAACCCTTTCGGCCATTCTATTTATCCAACTGGGGGCCATTACGCTTTGGGCCACTGGGGTGTGGCATCCTATTATGACGTTGACATGCGTCCCTATCGGCAGTTTGGTGTTCATTACGAACGATCTTCAATACCGAAAATGGAAATGGTGGAAGGAAATCGTTTTTTGGAGTATGATACTCTTATCTCCCTATGCGTTTAGCTAATTGTAGCTACGCGTTGTCTTCTGGGAAGAAGATCTTCTTCAATTCGTGAGCATCCTCAGGCTTCATCTTACCCCCCAAGATCAATGCGAGTTGCTTTCTGCGAAGTGCACCTTCAAAGCGCTGCTTTTCCTTCTCTGATTCAGGTTCGATACCCGGAACCTCGATCGGATTACCCAATTGATCAACCGCTACAAAAGTGTAGATCGCTTCGTTGGCCTGAACGCGATTACCCGTTCCTCTTTGGTCTTCAATGTACACATCAACGAACACCTCCATGGAGCTGCGGAAGCCGCGAGAAACCACAGCCTCAAGTGTTACGATAGACCCTTGAGGAACAGCGTGGTTGAAGGAAACGTTGTTTACACTGGCCGTAACTACTTGCCGGCGACAATGACGGTGTGCGGCAATTGCAGCACATCGATCCATCCACGACAAAAGCTGACCTCCAAACAGGTTGTTGAGGTTATTGGTATCGTTCGGGAGAACGATTTCCGTCATAATGGTCAATGATTCCTTAGGTGTTCTAGTCCTCATGGCGGGTGCATTTTAGTCCCGCAAAGGTAGCCTTATTTGCGGTAAATCCAGGCTCCGCGTTGCACATCGCGCTTGTAGGAGCGCAAGGCCTCTGTTGCTGCTGCTCGGCTAGGGAAGTGTGCAACTGCAACTTTATTGAAACGACCATCGAAAGGCAAAACATCTGGGTTGTACCCCTTGCTTTTCAGCTCTCGGAAGAGATCATCGGCATTGGATTTTTCGACAAATGAACCTACGATCACGTAATACGTACCCGTTTGAACAGGGGTTTCGCTTACTGCTTCCGTATTCACCTCGATGGCAGGTGTTTCAGCGATCGCTTCTTCCTCGGTCTCGTTGGTAATGGAAGTCTTTTCCGTCTGCTCTGTAGCTGGCTTTTCACTAGCTGCATCAGACGAAGCCCCTAGCTTTGCTGGTTCTTCTGCAGGCTCTGAAGAGGTTTCAGTGGATGACGAATCATTGAACCAATTGAAGCCGGCGATATCTGCTGGCAATTGGAAATCAGACTTAACCCCACCGATGGTCAGCAATCCGGCCACACCTACAGCAACAGCTGCTGCTTTCCAAAGTCTACTGCGCTTGTGGTCTTCACGCTCATGAAGCGGAATAACGCGCTTATCGCTAGGTATGGAAACAAGTGGAGAGGCGCGAAAAACCCCAAGTCCAAACGTTGAAGCATCGTAATTGGCGTCAACTTGTGGTTTGAATTGAAGCTCACCTTGACGATCTATATAGAATAGGCCTAAACCATCGAGACGAACGCGTTCACCTTTGTGCAGCTTGGAATGCCAAGAACTTACAATGTCGCTAATCTCCAAACGCACCACATCTTCGTTCCTCGATTCCTTTCGGCACACGGCTTGACGCAACAAGCCATCGTCTGATCGCAAGCCAGGCTGGAAGCTCACGCGCTTACCAGGAGGCATGAACATCTGCGTGGCTGGATTCAGCTCGGCCGAGAAAGACTTAGTCACGAAGGCCCCGAATCCAGGGACAACGACACAATCTTTCGAGAATAGCAGGTTAGATATGTATTGTTCTAGCAACATTATTACCTTCACAAAGTAAAAGAGACTCGTGCTTTCTTGCAAGCAGAATCATCCTTCAAAATCGACAAAATTTCATTGTGAACACAGGTTTTTTCGATGCATTGTTCAATAAGTTTTTCACATCCGCTTCGGAAGTGGGTAAGATCCGACCACTTTTGGGTGGAGATATCCATGATGTATTCCGTTTTACGGTGGATGGAAAACGATACGCAATCAAGGTCAATCGCGGAATGCCCCAAGATGTTTTCGAGAAGGAAGCCAAGGGTTTAAAGGCCCTTGAGGGTATATCAAGACTGCATGTTCCTCATGTAGTGAGGGAGGGTGAAGCAGATGGGCGGTCGTTCCTGATGATGGATTATATCGAAAGTGGTAGACATCCGGTGCCGGTGGAATTTGGACAAGAGCTAGCTACCTTGCACCAGGAGTTCGGTGATTCCTTTGGCTGGGTTGAAGATAATTACCTTGGAAGTCTTACTCAACAGAATGGCAGATCCGACAATTGGGTCGAGTTCTTTACCATCAATCGCCTTCAAGCACGCGTTAAGGAATTGCGGGATGCCAACTCGATAGGCACGAGTGAAACTGCGGTTTTCGATCAGTTGGAATCAAGATTGGATCAGTTCATGCCTGTTGAAAAGCCATCCTTGCTTCATGGTGATCTATGGTCAGGTAATACCTTGGTTGATATCGAAGGCAATGCATACATCTTAGATCCCGCAGTTTATTATGGCCATCGCGAGATCGACCTTGCCATGATGCGACTGTTTGGTGGCTACAGCACTGATGTTTTTGAAGCCTACAACGATGCATACCCACTGGAGTCTGGAGCGCAAGAACGCGTTTCTTTATTTCAGCTTTATCCAATACTTACCCATGCCGTTCTCTTTGGTGGGTCATACGTCGATAAGAGTGTGAGGATTGCCAAGCGATATCTGTAGATCAATCCTTCAATTTATCGGAATCACGGAGCGACAGGACCTCAGACCCGGCGATGGGGTAGTAGGTGGACCCCTCGGGCGCCGTATACGTCATCTTACCGGTCAACCTTCCAAAGGCTGGGAAAATGAATCGATGGGGCTCGTGTACAAAGCAGGGTAGGGTAATGCTTTGTCTTCCTTTGCCTCGGAGCCTGATGCCAGGGTGAATATGGCCACAGATCTGAAATCCACCGGGTTCATCAGAAGGATGATGTCGCCACTCCCAGCCACCCTCGATATAACCCTCTGCAATGAGCGTTACGTTAGCTCGCTCATAGAACTTCCGATCCATGATATCGTGGTTGCCTTCCACAAGTATGAATTCCACCGCTTTGAAGTGATTTCTCAGATCGATGAAGGCCTCCCATTCTTGATTGTATTCAGAATGGAAAAGATCGCCCAAGAAAACGATCCGATCCGGTTGATAGTGACGAAGCTGAAATGCGATCCTGTCGAGGTCCTTATGCCCTGTTTTCCCCGAAATATACATCCCTGCCTTACGGAAATGAGTAGCCTTGCCCAGGTGGACGTCACTTAGGAAAAGGGTCTTCTTCCTTGCCAACCACAACGTTCGCTCTGCTGTGATCTCTACCGTTTCATTTTGGAGGTTGATCTGCATTTGATTCTGATGCTTGCCAGCTAAGTTAATTGGGTAAGATGGAATAGAGTGAAGGCCTATATCGTTTTTATCAAGTCTTCACCTTCCATGGCGGAGTCAAGCGATTTTCACCGGCCGTGAAAAGAATGATCGCATTGCCGTCGGGGTCCTTCACCCTTAGTTTTCTCCAAAGCCAAGTCTGATCTTTAGGGCCACTAAATTCAATATCCTCAGACCGAAGGATCGCACTGAATCTATCGAGTTCCACTGTTTGGAAATAAACGTAGATGCCCTCTCCTTTAGGAACTCGATCTACTCTGTGAACGGAGAAGGTCGATCCGCCTTCTGGGCATTGGAACCTGTTGTAATCGGGTAGAGAGTCCACTATGAGTTTCAATCCCAGCATTTGATAGAATGCCAAGGATCGATGGAGATCAACCGAAGGAACGGTAACTTGATTTAATCTCATCTTTAGTTTCAAAGCTAAGGGCGCTTTGGAGAGTGTTCAACAGCCATGTTCTATGCGCTTATTCGCGACATTGATAGTTTGCGTATTTTCAGTGCTCAATAACCTAAGCATGTCAACCTACTTCTACAGATCGCTCATCTACATCAGGTAAAACAAATTTGCCTTCTTGTTATTTGGATTGATCCAGCACTTGTACATCGGCATGACTGGGATCAGTCATCAAGTCTATGAGTCCTACATGTGGCCCATCACCATGGTTGTGTTAGGTGTCTGCAGCATTGGGGTCTTTAACAGGACGAAATTATGGGCCAAGGCCATTGGATACATCCTTCTTTTTGGTGTGATGGGTACGTCCGTTGTATTTCCGGTCTTCGGTTACAGCGTGGCCGTTGTTCAAACGATCAGTTTGATGTACATGGCGTATTTCCTATACATTGCATGGGGAATTCGGGATTGCTTGTTTCGTCCTCGAACAATGTCCAACGACATCATTTGGGCGTCGGCCTCAGGTTATTTCCTGCTGATAGAGATCACGGTCTTTTGGTTGATGTTCTTCTATGCTGGCGATCCAACTGCGATCATGGGAATTGACGCTTCGGCCATCCCTAACGTTTACATGGATATGGTCTATTTCGCCACCATCTCACAGAGTACGGTGTGTTATGGAGACATTAGCCCTGTGCTACCCGCCGCGCGTCTTACAGCGGCCTTTATGGCTGCGGTGGGCCAATTGTATATCGTGTTGTTGGTGGGTGTGCTTATTAGTAGATACGCGGGGAGAAGGTGAAAGTTGCGAGCTCCTAGCGGAGATGCAAAAGACCCCCGATGATGATCCGCGAAAGATCACCATCCGCCTTCGGTGAATTGTGATTACGTGGCGGTGGGGAAAACGTTTACCCGTTCCTGGGTTAATCCGTTTATCCGTTGTCTTGGTGTTCCCTCCATTTTGAGGTAATCAACGAGCCAGCCCTGGAGCCTTTCCTGACGATCAGCTTTAGCTGATATCGGGATGCCGACCGATAACGTCGGCAGTAGCCTTGGAGCCCTAACCAAAAAACCCCTCGGGAATTACTTCCCAAGGGGTTCTATCATATCAGTTTATCCGACTATCCGATCATCTAACCATCCGATCAGTCGAGCGTACGTTTAACTTCTACTTCTTCGTAGGCTTCTACGATGTCGCCAACCTTTATGTCGTTGAAGTTATGGATGTTCAAGCCACATTCGTAGCCTTTCTGAACTTCCTTCACGTCGTCTTTGAATCGTTTCAGAGATCCGAGTTCACCGGTGTACATTACTACACCATCGCGGATCAAGCGGATCTTCGAGTTGCGCTTGATAACTCCGTCGAGAACCATACAACCTGCGATGGTACCCACTTTGGAGATCTTGAAGGTTTCGCGAACTTCCACATTACCAGTGATCTCTTCCTTAACCTCTGCGGAAAGCATTCCCTCCATCGCTGCTTTGATCTCATCGATCGCGTCGTAGATGATAGAGTAGAGGCGGATATCGATATCTTCTTTCTCGGCCAACTTACGTGCAGTAGGACTAGGGCGAACCTGGAAGCCAACAATAACGGCGTCGGATGCTGAGGCGAGTAGAACATCGCTTTCAGTGATCTGACCAACGGCCTTGTGAATGATATTAACCTGAATTTCTTCTGTACTCAAGCGCTGAAGTGAATCAGACAATGCCTCGATGGAACCGTCAACGTCACCTTTCAACACGATATTGAGCTCTTTGAAGTCACCAACCGCCAAACGACGACCGATTTCTTCGAGTGTAAGGTTCTTCTGTGAGCGGGCGCTTTGTTCGCGAGCCAACTGCTGACGCTTTTGAGCGATCTGCTTGGCCTCACGTTCATCTTCCATTACCACGAAGGTATCACCTGCTTGAGGTGCCCCATCGAGACCGAGCATTTCTGCTGGCATGGAAGGGCCTGCCTCTTTGATGCGATTTCCACGCTCGTCGAGTAGGGCACGTACCTTACCGCTATACTGACCGGCCAAAACGTAGTCGCCTACCTTGAGTGTACCGTTCTGTACAAGGATGGTGGTAACGTAACCACGACCTTTATCGAGCATTGCTTCAACAACGGTGCCTTGTGATTGACGATCTGGATTCGCCTTAAGGTCAAGGATCTCAGCCTCAAGAAGTACTTTTTCGAGTAGCTCTGGAACTCCTGTTCCTTTCTTAGCTGATACCTCCTGGCTTTGGATCTTACCACCCCAGTCTTCCACGAGGAGGTTCATACCTGCCAATTGTTCCTTGATCTTTTCTGGGTTCGCCGCTTCACGGTCTACCTTGTTGATCGCAAATACGATAGGCACACCTGCTGCTTGAGCGTGACTGATGGCCTCTTTCGTTTGTGGCATGACGGCGTCGTCTGCCGCGATCACGATAATGGCCACGTCGGTCACCTGAGCACCACGCGCACGCATGGCGGTAAAGGCCTCGTGACCAGGTGTATCGAGGAATGTGATGTCTTGACCATTCTCCAACTTCACGTTATACGCACCGATGTGCTGTGTGATACCGCCGGCCTCACCGGCAATAACGTTGGCGCTACGAACGTAGTCGAGTAGGGAAGTCTTACCATGGTCAACGTGACCCATTACGGTAACGATAGGTGAGCGTGGCTTGAGATCTTCCGGCTTATCCTCTTCCATGGTAACGGCTTCGGTTACCTCCTGGTCGACGAATTCTACTTGGTATCCGAACTCTTCAGCAACGATCTGGAGTGTTTCACCATCCAAACGCTGGTTCATTGTTACCATCAAGCCGAGAGACATACATGTAGATATGATCTCGTTGATGTTAACATTCATCATGTTCGAGAGCTCAGTAGCGGTAACGTATTCGGTTACCTTCAATACTTTGCTTTGCTCTTCTCTTTCGAGTTCTGCCATGGCTTCTTGCTCACGACGTTCTGCACGACGTTCGCGACGGGCCTTAGCACCTTTTGACTTCTTGCCTCCCGTCAGCTTCTCAAGCGTTTCCTTGATCTGCTGTTGGATTTGCTCTTCTGTAAGCTCCACTTTAGGCTGCTTCTTGCGTGAAGCACCACCCTTTTTGTTAGGTCGGTTGTTGCCACCCTGACCTTGACCTGGGCCACTACCTGGACCAGTGCGGATACGCTTGCGCTTACCTTTGTTGCCGCCAACAGGTTCGGTTGATGAAGCTACTTTCTTCTTCTTAGGTTTCTTGTCGAATTTACTTAGATCGACCTTCTCACCCGTAAACTTAGGACCGTCGAGTTTTACATACTCGGTGGTATGTCTCTCGTCCTTTCTCTTCTCCTCTGGAGTTTCACCATTCTTGGCCGCAGGTTGGTCGGCCTTCTTAGGCTCTTCCTTCTTGGCTGCAGGCTTCTCCTCCTTCTTAGGTTCTTCCTTCTTCTCAGCCGCTTTCTCCTCAGCTTTTGGCTCTTCGGCCTTCTTTGGTTCCGCTTTAGGAGTCTCTTCTTTCTTGGCCTCTACTTGCTTCGCTGCAGGTTTCTCCTCTTTCTTAGGTTCTTCCGTCTTAGCTTCTTTCTTGGCCTCTTTCTTCTTGTCTTGAAGATCGATCTTACCAACTGACTTCAAACCACCGAGCTTGGCTTTGGCGCGTATCACACCGTCGTCAGTTTTGGCTTCTTCTTTCTTTTCTTCAGGAGCTTCTTCTGCAGCTGGTTTCGCTTCAACTGCTTCTTCCTTGGCAGGAGCCTCCTTAGGAGCGTCACCTGATTCTTCTTTCTTGGCTTCCGTCTTAGCCTCATCTTTGGCTTCAACTTCTTCCTCTTCCTTCTGACGCATTGCTTCTTTCTCAGCACGGAGGATCTCTTTCTCCTCGCGCTTGGCCTGCGTCACCTGTTCGGAAGCCACTTTCTTTGACTTATCAGCCTCGAATTCATCTACTAGAACACTGTATTGTTCCTGACTGAGCTTGGCATTGGGGTTTCGATCCACCTCATGTCCATGCTCGGCCAAGTACTCCACAGCTCGGTCTAGCGAGATGTTTAGCTCGGTCAAGGCTTTACGTATGCGAATAGGTGCACTCATATAATATTCTTCTCTTCTCTAAATATTGTTAGTCTTTCAGTGATCTTAGTTGAGTTATTCGAATTCTTTGCTCAACACTTCGCGAACCTCGTTGATGGTCTCTTCTTCGAGATCCGTTCTGTTAACTAGATCCTCTACTGAAAGTCTAAGTACGCTCTTGGCTGTGTCACAACCAATTGCTTTGAATTCTGCGATGACCCAATCTTCGATCTCGTCACCAAATTCAGTCAATTCCACATCTTCTTCTTCCTCATCGTCACGGTAAACATCGATCTCATAACCGGTGAGTCTACCTGCTAGACGAATGTTATGTCCACCTCTACCGATAGCCAAAGAAACTTGGTCTGGCTTGAGGTACACATCTACTTGCTTCTCTTCCTCGTTGATGGTCAGGCTCGTGATCTTTGCCGGCGACAAAGCACGTTGAATGAACAACTGTGTATTGGTCGTGTAGTTGATCACATCGATGTTCTCATTGCGCAATTCGCGAACGATACCATGGATACGTGAACCTTTCATACCTACACAAGCTCCAACAGGATCGATACGATCGTCGTATGACTCCACTGCAACTTTAGCCTTCTCGCCCGGAACGCGTTCTACCGCTTTCACTACGATCAAACCATCGAATACTTCTGGGATCTCTTGTTCGAATAGCTTCTCCAAGAAACGTCCATCTGTACGAGAAAGAATGACCACCGGCTTGGTTCCTTTGAAGTCCACACGGCTAACTACCGCACGTACGGTGTCTCCTTTGCGGAAGAAATCCTTTTCTGGGATCATTTCACTCTTTGGAAGGATCAATTCATTCGACTCATCGTCGTAAATGATGATCTCACGGTGACGCACGTGGTGAACTTCACCAGCGATGATTTCACCTTCCATATCTTTATAGCGCTTGAAGAGCTCGCCATTGTCGTGCTCTTGGATACGAGAAACCAAGTTCTGGCGGAAAGCCAAAACAAAGCGACGTCCAAGATCGATCAACTTTACCTCTTCAGAAACTTCTTCACCAACCTCAAAATCAGGCTCGATCTTCAAAGCTTCTTTGAGGGCAATTTCCATATTGTCATCTTCAACCTCACCATCGGCAACAATGATTCTGTTTCTCCAGATCTCCAAGTCACCTTTGTCAGGGTTTACAATGATATCGAAGTTCTCATCCGTACCAAATTTCTTCTTCAATTGGTTGCGGAATGACTCCTCGATGAAAGCCATCAGGGTTACCCGATCGATGTTCTTCTCATCCTTGAATTCCGAGAAGGATTCGATGATCGCGTGATTTTCCATTTCTATAGCCCTATTAAAACTTAAAATCCAATTTCGTTTCGGCGATTTGATCGAATGTTAGATCAGTTCTCACCGTAACGGTCTGTTTACCTTTTCCTGTTTCTTTCGGTACGCGCTCGCGCGTTTCCAACGTAATGCCCGTGTCGGTAACCTCGGTCATCGTGCCGGAGTGCTTTTCACCATCCGTGAGTTTTACCTTCACGTCTCTGCCTTTGTTCTTCAGATACTGACGGTGAACCTTGAATGGATTTGACATGCCCGGAGAGCTGACTTCAAGCTCAAAATCTTCAACTTCACGGTCCAATTCACTCTCGATTTGGCGGCTGATCAATTTGAGATCACCCAACCCGATTCCGTTGTCCTTGTCCGCGTACACTAGGATCTTTCCTCCGGTGCTCACCTGGAGCTCAACTAGAAATGCGTCTTTCTCAGCAAGCGCATTCTCAACTAATGGTCGAATTTGTTCTTCCGTCATAGGGCAATAAAAGAGGGGACCATCGTCCCCTCCACTGTCATCCAATTCGCGGCAAATATACAAATTATATGTATCAGACAATTCCTTTATCTATCCATTTCTCAATGAGTTCGGGGAGAGCAGAGGCTGCAGAGCGGCGAATATGATCCGCTCCTCGAATAGGGGACTCATCCATTTCTCCCGGATCAACCACCGTTACATTAACGCCAGGTTGTATTTCATGGACCAATCCTGCAGCTGGATACACCAGTAAAGATGTCCCTACAACCAAGAGATGGTCGGCCGTCTGACATATGCCAGCCGCCTCCGGAATCGCCGGAACGGGCTCGCCAAACCATACCACGTGAGGTCGCCATTGCGATCCATCAGGTGCCTTGGCTCCTAGTTCTATCGGTCCATATCCCCAATCTTGTATCAATGAAGGATCTACAGAACTTCTCGCTTTCGTAAGTTCTCCGTGAAGATGCACGATCTCAGAAGAGCCTGCTCTCTCGTGCAGATCATCGATATTCTGAGTGATAATAGTAACCTTGAAATAGTCCTCTAAACGCTGCAATGCAAGATGACCGGCATTGGGTTCAACTTCCTTGAGTTGAGCTCTGCGTTCATCGTAGAAGCCCAGGACCATCTGTGGGTCGCGCTGAAACGCCTCTGGTGTGGCTACATCGTAAACATTGTGATTCTCCCAAAGTCCGCCATTGTCACGGAAGGTCTTTAACCCGCTCTCCGCCGAAATACCAGAGCCGGTCAAGACCACTATATGTTGCTGATCCATGAACGGAAGATAAGGCTACAACTCGATTTCTTTCAAGTGAGAAAGGATCTTTGGTACTTCATTCTCAAGAATCTCGATCTCAGAGTCAGATATCAAATTGGGGTCTACCCATTTATCCAACTTCATGACCGAGGCCTTGAGATAGAGTTCCATACACACGAGTATCATCTTGACTTGGTTAGGAGTCTGGTTGGTGAAGCGTGTGGTCATCACATATTCACAGATGGTAAGTGCGTCGAAAAGTGCCTCTAAAGTAGACCTGTGCTTATCGTTGTTATGCATTTTGTCATACTCATGATCTGCCCTAAAAATGGCACTACAAAGGTCTTTTTCGCTAAGGTGTGAGGCGCCGAATAGTTGGTCTACGATCTTGAATAATGGACGGACACCGTTCTTCTCGTGAAGCCATGAGGAGGAAAAAGAAAAGTAATGAGTATCCATAATTATCCGTTTGTATCCGTATATCGACGGTTAGCCAACTTCTATCGATTTACTTTCGCCTGGAAAGGAGTTGTAGTCTTATAAGCGCTCTTTTCACTAGGATTCCGCAATGGTCGCCCGCCAATGGAATTTTATGCGACACTATTTACTCCCTCTTATCGCCATTATAGGTGCGGCACATGTGAGTGCTCAGACCTGTGATTTCGACACGCCCGACTGGGGTTTGAACATTACAACCTCGGCCGGTGCCACCGCCGTGGTACAGTCGGGTTCTCCTTATTGGCCTGTCGGTACAACATATGGAGTCAATGGATCCCAAGCTCTATGTCTTTCTGGTGGGACAGTTGAGGTTGATATGGAACCGATCGATACTCGGAACCATGAAGGAAGCTATCTGCAGTTCCGACTCGCCGCACTGGCGGAAACGGGCACAGGAAAGGGCATGGATCTCGGAACCGACTATGTTGAGGTCCTTTGGAAGACGAATCCCGCACTTCCATGGGAGATGGCTTTGCGTATCAAAGGTTACAACAACGCCTACTGGTCCATTCACGAACACGGTGTATCCTATCAACTTTTGGCCAATCGATTTCAGGAGATCATCCCACTAGAAGGAGGTTATAATCTCCATGGAGCACCCAATAGGTTCATTCTCGATGACTTGCCGAAAACTGATTCTTTAATGATCCGATTCATCTTCTACAGTGATCGAAGCAATGAGGTTTGGGCTATTGATGATATTGAGTTGAGAAGGCCATTTACTTGGACGAATCAATCGGGTGATGGATCCGCTTCAAACAGTCTGAATTGGACGCCCAATGGTATGCCAAGCTCCGTCGATGCCCTTTTCATGAATGATAGTCTAATTCACTCCCCATGGAGCGGTAGTTTAAGCTTCAAACGCCTTATAACTGATGCATCGGATACACTCGACCTTTCCTCGTACGCCATGGAAGTAGGCGATTGGTATCATAGGTCAGGGTTTGCACGCACAGATAGCACGTTGATACTCACCGAAAGCATGGGTCACGCCAGTATCGTGGGTGAACGCGGACAGATTATCGGATATTTAGGCGTGAAACACCTTCCACAAACCCTCGAAGGTTGGCGACATTTCAGCACACCCGTGAGGACGTATTGGTCGGATGTCACCAACGATATTTCGAATGTAATCTATGGGATCAATGGATCTATTTTTGGCTGGGATCCTGGAAATGCGGCTTGGTTTACGTTGAATAACGGCAGCTATATCACAAAAGGGAATCCGGTGACGCTGTTCGCAGGGGCTAATTGGCTGGATTCTTCCAATGTGATCCATGTTTCCGGTGGGTATGCTACCTATGGTGATACGGCTTGGCTCGATTATGGAATTCCTACGATTAATTCACCATTTGCAACAACCGTTGGTAACGAAGGATGGAACTTCATTGGTAACCCTTTTCCATTCCCGTTGAATCTGGACTCTGTTTTTGCTTCTCCTGATTGGCCTGTGACGCTCGCGCCTACCGCATATATCTGGTCTACAGGGTCACAACAATACCGTTCCTATAACGCAACAACTGGGTCTTTTGGTGGCGCTACCCCTCACATACACCCATGGCAGGGGTTTTGGGTGCAGTTTTCCTCTGATCCTGGGCAACCACAGCAGTTTCCTTTGCTTCCAGGTATGGGAGGTGAGGTGTCTGGAGATCATCTTCAGAAACAACCGCTTGAAACAACTAGGTTCAGGATTTCCTCTGGCTCTGATTCTACTAGGGTCCACATAGTGGATATGTATGGCCAGGATGAAAGATGGGAGCCGGAGTACGATCACAAATGGAGGAGTAATGGGGCCCTCCGAGCATTTTTATTGGCAAAGGACTCGGCGGTCACCCAACGCGTTACGGTCAAATCCCTCGCGCCAAGTCTCAATCGAGGGATTCCGCTTGTCATTCAATCCGACTTCACTCGTAATTTTAAGATAGACTTGCTTGAGAACAAAGGCTGGTGGCTTGAAGATCGATCCTTGGGCAGATGGTATGATCTGAGTAAAACCCCTGTGACCGGACAGGTGTTGAAAGGTCAGGATAGCCGATTCTATCTATGGAGAAAACGTCCTCTTTCGTTAGATGAAGACAGACGACGTGAATCGGATGTGCCCACCTATTTGTCTGGAAAGATCTCGAATGATTCTGGTGAGGAGTGGACCTTATTTGACATGACGGGTAGGAAGGTATTACAGATCAAGCCACACTCCGAGCTCGTTCACATCTTGGAGTTTGGTGTGTATGTCTGGCGTTCTAGTTCACAAGCGAGTAAGGTTGTTATCCGATCCACAGTGCAATGAGATAGGCGGCCGTGGAGGCTATGATGCCAACCAGTGTGGTCTTGAGGGCGCCTTTATGCGGCGATTGGCCCGTGAGTTTGCTTTTACCGTAGCCGAAAAGGTAGAGTGCTATTACAGTGAATATGGATGAAAAGATGAGTCCTTCTGAGGGGGTGTCTGTCATGAAATACCCGGCTAAGGGGACGAATCCACCCACGATGTATGCACCGGCGATATTGCCTGCACTTCTTTTGGCTTGGTGGAGATGAGGTTCTTCGAGCTCTAGTTCGAATCGCATCATAAAATCAACCCACTTGTCTTTGTCCTTGGACATCTCTTCAGCCACGTTTCCGCTGAGTTCCTTGGAGATACCGTATTCTTCAAGGATCTCGCGGATTTCGGCCTTCTCCTTGTCGGGTAGGTTTTCAACCTCCCAATATTCACGGCGACGTTCGGATTGATAGTGTTCATATTCCGTTGTTCCGGCTAGGTATCCTCCCAGTCCCATGGCTATGGAACCCGCCACGATCTCGGCTATGCCTGCCGTGATGATTATGGCATTCGAATCAATGGCACCGCTTAATCCGGCGGTAAGTGCAAAGGGAACGGTAAGACCATCGGCCATGCCGATGACTATATCCCGCACTGCTTGAGAGCCTTGAAAGTGCTCTTCTTTGTGGGCGTGTTCAGACATAGCTTCAATATCGGGAATTGAAGGAAAAGATCAGGTAAGCCTGCGATGAAAGTATATCCTAAAGTGACCCATGCAAATTTGGTGATGGGTCAATGGTGCCAAGCGGGTTGCTTACTCGATTTTCTGCAATGTGATCGGCCCTGGTTTAGGATAGTAGTGAACAGTGACAGAAGGTAGGAATCTATCATCGATACTGCAGCCATTTTGATCCGTCAATTGAAGGAATTCAAAATTTGAAGCGTCTGCAGGGAGGCTTAAAGTATGGGAGGAGTTAGAGATGGTCGTGGTGATCACGCCAGATCCATCGTATTGATAATCAAGCTCCCAAGGGCCGTTTCCGGTGAGTTGTAGATCAATGGTGTAAGGCTCATTCAAGCAAATGGAATCGATCGAGTGTGTAAGAGCAGGCAATTCTTCCACATGGATGTAGAATACCGTTTGATGTCCGGAGGTAGATTCAACACCGGCCAGCTCGAAGTCACCTGAGATCGTATCAAAGTCTAATTGGATAGATGCGTCATTACCTGATATGCTGAGGTCTATGCTTCCTGCAGAAGCGCTGGAAAACGACCATGAATAATTGCGGATAGCTTGATCATAAAGTGCTTCGTAGGTTACATTTTGTGAACCTGAACACACGGTATCGTTGAGCTCAAAGATCGCGGGACAATATCCATTGCTTTCGTTTGATGCGTCAGCAGCGTTATCTCCATCTATGACAATCTCATCTACATAACCATTGTCGCTGGTACTAAGCGACTGCCATTCAAAGACCACCTGAGCATAATCCGTAGAATTGAAGCTTATGGTCTCCGCTTGATCGTTCGTTGGATCTCCGTTTATATCTGTGTAGAAGGCTCGATAAATATGGAAGAATACTTGGGTTCTGACGCCCGTAGGGTCTTCCAAGTATACTGCTAGACGACTGTAAGCGCCGTTACCATTCTTTAGCTTGTGTTGAAAATCGATGGTGCTTGGGCCATCAAACTTGGTGTATGGAGAGATGAGGGAGGCCGTAACCGTTCCGTCGAGGTCTGCATCTGCCAATGGACGATCGTTGCCATTATTTAGGGCCATGCTGCTGTTAGGTCTAGAAATGGACACATTAGAGTACTCCCAACAATTCGATTCTGAAACCGACTGGTTGTTGTGATCAAAATCTTCGGTTACCTGACCTAGTAGAGCAGGTTGAAGAATAAGTACAAAAAGTGCGGCACCGAAGTAGCGCATTATAATGAAATTACCGCCCTCTTGGGGGAGAGTTGGGCACAGGTTAGACATCAAAAATCGTCAATTCTATCGTAGAATCGAAGCGTCCTGCTGTCATAAGATTCTGACAGCGAGACCTTACTTACGATGTAAACCTAATCCGGTTTTCTATTACTTACCTAGAGTAAAAACGTTTGGGGCGTTGATGGGGGAGTAGGCGTTGAGTACCTTATCGACGCCTGCGAAAACGTAAGGCTTGAAGATCATGTCGTGACAACCGAGTGCAATGCCAGAGTGGGTGCTTGCTGAATACTGACGGTTAGCCAGGCCTACCACAGGACCATGTTTCTCTGTAATGGAACGAATCAGCTCCGTAGCAAAGTCCAACGATTTCAATTCAGGGAGATTGAGATCCAGCAGAACCATGTCGAATTTGGTTTCTTGGAACTTGTAGACAGCATCATCGAGGTCACTTGCGCTGTATACCTTCTGGCCGCGAATAGATAGTATCTTGGTTAAGATGAACCTTGATAGGTCGTGACCTTCAACAACTAGAACTCTTAGGGGCGTTCCGTTCATTGGAGTTGCTTTGTAAGAAGAATCGAAGGGGCGGAAGCCCGCCCCCTCGATTATGGCAATCTCAACGATTAATCTCTCTCGCTCTCTCCTCGTTGGAACGCGGTGTCTCAAGCCGCGGCGATTGCCATAACAGATTTTACTCTGTACTCTCTCAATTATCGGTCAAAGGAACGTCTATTCCAAGGAGGCGGACCACAATTTTCGATGATCGGCAGAAATCATCGATAAGTGGTATCCAATTTGGACGAATTGTATGCGCTAATAAGCAAATACCATTTTCTTGGTGTCGATCAATTCACCGTCTACTATCAAAGAATAAAGGAAGATACCTTCTACACCGAACCCATGCTCATAGAGGATCTCGTTGATACCCTCTTCCACTTGTTTTGGCAATTCGGCCAGGACTTTGCCATTTTGGTCGGATATGCGAATGATCGCATCTTTCCCAATATATCTTCCCGGCGCATAACAGGCCGTATCACACACACCTTCACACCTCGAGTCGAAGTGACCTTCAATGATCAATATCTCTTTATTGGAAGTGTCTGTTCCAGGAAGTATGGCAACCACATTCTTATGCCTTCCTACGCCACATATGTTTTGATCGAACTGGAAGAAACCTGTCAATAGACGATTTTCCCTTCTGCTGCTATACTGCTCGAATTTATCCAATATCCAATTCCTCGTAGCACCTATTCCTTGTGTGGTTGAGGTGGTATCGGCACCCGTATTCCTCGTGCCGAATTGCTTCAATCCGACCAAGAGCGAATACAGACTGTCGGGTTCAACATCTGATTGTATCCCAGCTAGAACAAGATTGTGTTGGTTGATGGGATTCGTCTGTGCGTAGGTCGCTGGGTCGTAATTGCCTTTTAGGATATCTACTCCACCAGGAATTTGCAGCTGTAAATTGGTCTGAGCGCTCAGTCCTGCCGCCAAACAAAGACGTGGACAAACTATGCGCATAATATTCCAAGCTTTGCCCCTGGATTTATGTCGAAATCGGGTAGTACCGTACACCTAGTTGGAGGCGGTGGTTTTGGAAATCCATGTAAGCTCATGGTGAGTACGGATAATGGGGTGACCTTCACAGAGCTATCGGCATTAGCCAATATCGTTGGCACCAATGCCTTTGGTCAGCCAGCAAGCGCTTTTAGCCTACACGTTAATGGAGATGATATTTACGTGGGCGCGTCCAATGACGCTTCGAATGATCCTATCAATCTTTGGTACAGCGCTGATGCAGGCGCGACCTTCACTCCCGATACGGTTGGATTAGGGCCGGATGCGAATGGAACTTCGGTACCTGCAAAATTCTATGAGGCGGGTGGATACCTCTTCATGGCGGCCTCTTTCAAGGATGTGTACAGGAAAGGTCAGTCTGTGGGCGTGGCCGAGGAAGTCGCGAACGAGATCAAAGTCTATCCGAATCCGGCCACCGATTTGGTAATGGTTGAAGGCTGTGACGATGCGCCTTTCGTGCTAAGAGACCTAACGGGAAGAGAAATTGTCCGAGGCAACTTGATCAATGGCTCTATCGATCTATCTGAAATGACAGATGGAGTGTATCTTCTTCAAAAAGAAAAAGATGGGGTGGTTGGTGTGAGTAGAATTGTTATTCATCACTAAGTTCTCGTTGAATAGTCAAGAGGTGCCGAATACGCATCTGGTGTTTCTGCCTGGCTCAGAAATAGCCATCTTGTAGGTAACAAAGCCAGATTTTCAACGTATGCCCCATTGCTTTCGAGTAGTGGGGCTTCTTTGTTGGGTAGATTTGAGGGATCAAGAGGATTATGATAATTTGGTGATATGATTACTAGATCGGCCTTAGGGCTATTGGCGTTATTGACACTCTTTCTTGCGAGTTGCGAGAAGGATGATCCCAAGCCAGCTCCCGCGCCTGGACATAAGACACCTTTCGAGAACGTCCCACTGACAGAGGATGTGGTCATGTATGAGGTGAACTTGAGGGCATTTTCATCGGGTGGTGATCTTCAAGGTGTGATCGAACGATTGGACGCCATTAAAGATATGGGGGTAAATACCATCTGGCTGATGCCGATCTATCCTGTGGGTCAGGTGAACTCGATCAATTCGCCGTACTGTATCCGTGATTATCGAGAGGTTTCAACGGAGTATGGTGACCTATCGAAATTGAGGGAGCTAACTACTAAGGCGCACGAAAAGGGAATGGCTGTGATCCTTGATTGGGTTGCAAACCACACCGCTTGGGATCACCCATGGATCACCACACACTCTGATTGGTATACGAAGGATAATATGGGCAGGATAGTGCATCCTCCGGGCACGAATTGGACCGATGTTGCTGATCTAAACTATGATAAAACAGAGATGCGTGCAGAAATGATCGCATCGATGAAATATTGGATGCAGCAAGCCAACGTAGATGGCTTTAGATGCGACTATGCTGATGGTGTGCCTTTTGACTTCTGGCAGCAGGCGATAGACACCTTGAGGAGATTGCCTGATAGAGATATACTCATGTTTGCAGAAGGCAATCGACCCGACCATTTTGCGGCGGGTTTTGATATGGCCTTTGGGTGGAACTTCTATGGGGCACTAAAAGGAGTATGGGAAGGACAATCCACCACAACAATAGAATCTGCTCATACTGAGGAGTACAATGGAACACCGAGTGGCAAGCATTGGGTTCGATTCACCACTAACCATGATGAATCCGCTTGGGATGCTACGCCTATGGTTAACTTCGATGGGGTAGATGGGGCTTTGGCAGCCTCGGCCATTGCCATCTTTTCGGACGGTGTCCCTCTGATCTATGGAGGTCAGGAGGTAGGAACGATTGGGCCAGTGCCTTTCTTTTCAAACAGTACTACAGATTGGTCGGCCAATCCTGCCATGCTCGAGAAATATGAGGAAATGCTCAACTTTTATTCATCTACTGAGGTAGCGCGCACGGGGGCTAGATCGGTTTATGCAACCGATGATGTGTATGCGCTCCAACGCGGATTGAATGGTGAGGATTTTCTTTTGATCGTCAACGTTAGGAGCACTCCTCGCAACTTCAATATCCCGTTTGGGTTGCAAAACTCGGTGTGGACCGATGTGAGCAGTAATCAGTCTGTTTCCTTGACTTCCAGTTTGAGTTTGGATGGGTATGAGGTGTTAATATTGGTCGGAGGCTAGGAGCGGTAGGCGCTACTTGAGAGAGTAAACTCGGCTCGCTGGGCCATAAAAAGCAAAACGGCCACCACACTTCGTGTAGCAGCCGTTCTTTTGCTTGTTGCCCGACTAGGATTGACCTCCTTTCGTCGGCCCGTCCTTTTGGTCGGAAATGCATTGTACCCAAGCAAAAGAACAACACTCTTCCGCTGCGCTTCATCGCTCGTTTTACTTTTTAGTCCCCACTCACTCGAGTAAACTCGGCTCGCTGGGCCATAAAAAGCAAATCGGCCACCACACTTCGTGTAGCAGCCGTTCTTTTACTTGTTGCCCGACTAGGACTCGAACCTAGACTGACGGAACCAAAATCCGCTGTCCTGCCAATTAGACGATCGGGCATCCTCAATTGGGAGGGCAAATATATAAAAAGACTGTATTTCAAAAAGCAATCCCTAAAGGTAATTTTTAGTGATGCATCCTTGCTGCCAAACATCGGGCTGAAGCCCACAGGAATAGGGGGGTGAAAATAAGTGCGATCAATGCGATTTTCCAAGAAAGGAGGAGGGCTGTGAGCAAGTAGAGTATGAACAGCCAGAGAGGGGTAACTAGTCCGATGATACCTACTTCCAAGGTTGATTTGAAGTCTTTTCTCGGATGATGCTTCACCTTTCTTTTTGCAGCGAGCCACACGGGGAATAGTAATAGGAAGGCCATAGGTAAGAGGAAATAGCTGAGTCGTTTCCACGCCTTATCCCTTTTCGACCGAGAGATGGAGATCTCATTTTCCCAGGCCTTAATCTCCGCATCATCCGCAACCATACGGGATAATAGGGTATGAACCGTATCATTCAGTTTCTTGATTCTTCTCGCAGAGGTGTCGGCTTCTTCATTTTGTATTTGAACGGGCTTGCCGAACACAACTCGCATATCCGGACCCCAATCTTGCCAATTGGAGTATTCCATAACGGCAAGTACTACATGTACTTCTTGATCGTCTGTTTGCAATTCATTAGCTAACCTAGCCCAGCTTTTCTTCAATGGCCGAATGGATCGGGCGGGTGCTGAACTTCCCTCAGCCATGATCACACAAGCACCACCGCTGTAGAGTTCCTGTTTCAATGAGTTCATGGTTTCCGGCAGATCTTTCCTCATCGCATCCCTTCCGTGATCCGCCCTGTGTATGGGAAGTATCCTCAAGAAGCGCAGCAATTGGTTGGCCAAAGGTTTCCTGAATAGATCGGCTCTAGCTACAAATAGGGGCAGGATCGGACTAGCAAAGAGGATGGTAAGGGCATCTGGGAGATTGTTCTGATGGTTTGTAACAAAGATGATGGGACCTTTCCTTGGCACATTCTCAAGTCCTCGAACTTCATATGTGCGGGCGTAACATTTTGTGTACATCCATTTCGTGTACACAAAAAGTGATCGATATAGGAAATTAGCTTTTGGCATGTGCTAATTCGGGTTTCGACCTGCGCCAGATTCCGGCTAGTCCCAAGCCAACTATAATATGCCAGATTCCCCACCAGGCCGTTATCGCGGCCATTCCACCGATGGGTAGTTCAGGAGGGAAGATCTTGGGATTCAAGAGCAAGACTAGACCTAGCCCACTATTCTGAATTCCCATCTCTAGGGCAATTGTGCGTTGTTCACGTCGACCTAATTTCCATAGTTGAGCCCAATGGTAGCCACCTACTATGACTACCAAGTTATGAATGAACACGATGCCAAAAATGATTCCGATGAAGCTGACA
>CBFHXG010000021.1:0-37020 GCA_965659725.1 Phaeocystidibacter sp.
TCAATAATTGGAAATTTAGGTAAGCGTTGCATCTTCCTCTGGCTTCCGAAGAATGAGCGCGATGATCAGGCTGATCAGGAATAGCAACCCAACTCCATTCCAAAACAATGTAAACGAGCATGAGCACACCCATCAATCCTCCATATCTCAAGCCTATTCTCCACATGAGAACAAAGATAGAAGGATAGCTCATACATTTGCCAGATGCCGTTCGCTCCCGAAATATCTGTGTTGATGTGCACTCACAACGCTTGGCCTTTCCTTCCCGAGGCGGTGGATAGTGTACTGGCAAGTAAGGAAGTTGATCTTGAATTGATCATCGTGAATGATGGTTCTACAGATGGGTCCATTGATTACCTCAATTCTCTGAAAGATGAAAGGATAAAGTTGATCCATCAAGAGCAAAGTGGAGTAGCTGCAGCAGCGAATAACGGGTTTAAATATTGCTCATCGGAACTGATAGCGCGCTTTGATGCAGATGATGTCATGTCTCCCCGCCGACTCAAACACCAACTGGACTACCTTCGCGAACATAAGGATGTTGGAATAGTAGCGGGGAAAGCCGATCTGATGAAGTCGGATTTTAGGCAAGAGGGCTACTTGAACTATGTGGAATGGAGTAATGGCCTCATCACTCACCAACAGATGAAGGACCATCGTTTCAGGGATTCGCCGATCATTAATCCAACAGCCACCATAAGACGTTCTGTATTTGAGCATATCGGCATGTATCAAACCACTGGCCCTGAAGATTACGAGTTCTGGATGCGTGCATTTGAGAGAGGGGTTAAGGTTGCTAAGCTCGACGATATGGTCCTGCAATGGAGAGATCATGATAGAAGGCTTACGAGGACGCACAACGATTATAATGAGATCGCTTTTCTAGCTGTGAAAATTGATTACTTCACAAAGGCTTGGGACAACAAACGCCCGTTGTTCATTTGGGGTAAGAATAGGAATGGAAGTAGGTGGTTCGAAGAATTATCTCGCAAAGAAGTACACATAGATGGCTTTGTAGATTTTCAAGATGGTACGTGGAAAGAGCTACCCGTTCTGTCCATTGACAGAGCGCTGCAGGATAGGGATCGGTTCTTCATCGTTACCGTGCGTGATAGGAAGGGAAGTAGATTGATCCAGCGTGAATTGGAACGATTTGGGTTTACCATGGGTACCGACTTCATCTTCACATAAAAAGAAAAGCCCCGCAGTTGCGAGGCTTTATCAAATCGTAAGTATGGTCTATTTAGGCTGACTAATAATGTGAATGTCACGTTGCGGAAAAGGGATGCTAATGTTGGCTTCATCGAGCGCTTCCTTGATCGCTTCGAGATTATCCCAGTAAACGTCCCAGTACAATCCAGTATCACACCAGCAGCGAACACTGAGGTCCAATGAGCTGTCCCCAAGATTGACCAGCTTTACTACTGGTGCTGGCTCCTTGTCGATACGCTCATCTTTTTCCAACAGTTCGATGATTACCTTTCTGGCATCCTTTACACTTGCGTCGTAGGCAATGCCAACTGAGAAATCTACACGACGCTTAGGTTGGCGACCAATATTCACGATCGTATTGTTGGCAACGGATCCATTCGGCATGATCACCTCCTTGTTGGTCAAGGTGTGAACCGTAGTGTGGAGTACATCGATCTTAATAACGGTACCTACTTCACTTTCAGCTTCAATGAAATCACCTACTTTGAATGGCTTGAACAAGAGGATCAAAACCCCACCTGCAAAATTGGCGAGGCTGCCTTGAAGTGCCAGACCAATGGCCAAACCTGCGGCACCCACTACTGCAACGAAAGAGGTTGTTTCAATACCTACGGTGGATGCAACGGAAATGATCAACATTACCCATAGCATGAAGCGTATAACGCCAGATAGGAAGCCACGAAGGCTTTCATCAACGTCACGCTTCACCATTACTTTTTTCAGCGACCTGACCAATAGTTTGATCACCCATGCGCCAATAATAAGCGTAAGGATGGCTATGGCCAGTTTAGGTGCGTACTGGATCGCATAGTCTGCTGCGACCTTCGCAAATCCTGTTAATTCTGATGCTTGATTTACTGCTTCTTCTTCCATCAGTCGGTTTTGGTTAGATTTTTAAGTGTTGATTGAACTTCGATATATCCTCAGGGCTACCCACAACATATAAAAGGTCATCCACAAGGATTTCTGTATCCGGCTTCAGCAAGGTAATGTAACGATTACCTCTTTGAATCGCCAGTAGGTTAATACTAAATCTTTGTCTTAAATTGGCTTCATCCAGGCGCCGCCCAACGACATCATTCTTCATTTGAGAGACACGCAGATTGGCTATTTCCAATTCGGGAATGGTCAAGCTGTCTTTCTCATTCCTTGAGCCCACTGATCTCAACATTTCATAATTGCCCGAACGGATCTGTTGCGTGAACTGTTCGATCTCATCAAAAGGAATCAAGTATTTCCTCAAGACTTTGGTAAAGATCTCGATCGATGTTTCAAATTCTTCAGGTATCACCTCATCCGCTCCTAGCTGGATGATATGTTCTATCTCTTTTACATATCTAGTTCGGACGATCACATAAGCCGTTTCCGTGTAAAGTCGGATATTCTTGATGATCTTCCTTGTCGCTTCCTGATCTGATATGGCAATCACGATCACCCTCGCCAAGTGCACATTCTGATTGGCAAGCGTAAGATCCTCAGTGGCATCTCCAAAATGGATCGGCTGCTCTTCTCTTCTCGCTTCCGCGATGATCTGAGGGTCTACCTCCAAGATAGAATAGGGGATGGAAGCATTCCTCGCAGCCTTCGCCACATTCTTACCGTTAATGCCATATCCAATGATGATCAAATGATCTTTAATGTCATTCTCCTCTGATACCTCTGTCGATTTGAATTCCGATATCCTGTCGAGCCGATGCCTTACGGTTCTAGGAATGGTGAATCGAAGAATACGGTCCGATATGTATTCCTCATATTTCATGATGAAAGGCGTAGCAGCCATGGTCAGAATAGAAACGGAAAGGAAATATTGGTAGGTGGAATCGGATAATAGTCCATACGCCAAACCAGTTGCACTAAGTACGAAGGCAAATTCCCCTACTTGAAACAGGGTCATTCCTGATAAGATCACCGTTCGTGCCGGATATCGGATTATTCCCGTTGCAAAACTTGCAGCCAGACCTTTGACAATAAAGGTTAGTACCGATAATAAGATGATCCAATGCAGGTTCATCAAGAAGAATTCAACATCGAGTAGCATCCCGATCGACACGAAGAAGAAACTGATAAAGATCTCACGGAATGGAAGGATGTTGGCCGTAGCTTGATGACTGTACTTCGATTCAGAAATGATCAGACCCGCGAAGAAGGCACCGAGTGCAAGGCTTAAACCTACCGAATAGGTCAGCCATGCAGTAGCAAAACAGATCACTACCAAAGTGAGTAGGAATAGTTCTCTATTCTTGGTCTTTACCACCCGATCTAGGATCCAAGGAACGATATATCTGGCGAGTATGTATGTGAAAGCCACTACGGCCAATACTTTCACCAATAAGATGATCAACTCGCTTACCCAATGTTCACTTTCACCCGAAAGCATGGGGGTGAGGAGCATGAATGGAACGACTATGATGTCTTGGAAAATGAGGATGGCGATGGCCACACGTCCATGCGGGGTGTGAATGGCCTTTTGTTCTTGTAGTAGTTTGAGAACGATCGCTGTTGAACTCAGGGCGAATAGGAAACCTAGGAAAATAGACTTGGGGATGGACATTCCAATGGCATACCCGAACAACCCAACGAGAAGAATAGTGGTGATAACCTGAACCGCACCGCCAATGAACACGGTTCGTTTGATCTGAGCCAATTGCGAAAGGGAGAATTCGATACCGATCACGAAGAGTAGGAAGATCACGCCGATCTCGCTCATGATCTCCACGTCGTGGGCACTGTGAACCAGGCTCAATGCACTTGGGCCGACGATGATCCCGGCAAGGATTAGCCCCAGGATACTGGGAAGTCGGAGTCTTTGAAATAGGAGTATCAAGGGCACGGAAACCCCAAGAATGATCACAATGTCGGTCAATAGTGGAAGTTCCACTCAGTTTATGATTTAAAGTTACTGCCCAAGGAAGGCAGGTATAGTTTGTATCGAACGGCCAGGATCCTCACTGTGGCGATCAAGGAGGCTGAAATGATCAAGGCCACCTCTCTGTTTACATCGAGTTTATGAAGGATTAAAAATACGATTGCCCCTGCCATACAAGCGCTTGCGTAGATTTCTTTTCTCAATATCACCGGAGTTACATTGCTCAATGTATCCCTGATTACACCTCCCATTACAGCTGAAAAGATCCCCATTATCACCGCTACTTCGCTCGGCGTTCCGAATTCCAATGCCTTTTCTACACCCAATACCGTAAAGACACTTATTCCCATCGTATCAAATAGGAACAAGGTTTTTTTGAGTTTGATCACGAATTTGAAAAAGATGATCGCTGTAAATATTCCAAGGAATACGGCATAGAGTGTATACGAGTCAGCGATCCACACAAGTGGGTAGCTTCCAAGAATAAGGTCTCTCAGTGTACCACCACCGATAGCGGTAATGAATCCCGTAAAGCTCGCGCCAAATAGATCATTCTCAACATCCGCCACAGCCAATGCTCCGGAGATGGCAAAGAAGAAAGTACCTGTTAATTCAAGGATGTACTGGGTGGTCATATTGCGAAGGTAGCTGAAGCAAGTTATTCTCCTCCCATTAAACCAATGCGATTTCCTTCAGAATCACGCATCACGCCCATGTGCCCCACCTCTTCATTCACGGGTGTAGTTGGAACGATCAAATTTCCGCCTGCTTCTTCTACACGTGCTAAGCAGTCCGACACACTTTCTACGTTCAAATAGATCATCGGACCTGTTTCACCTGGATGGTAAAATGCAGGTAAGCAGGCCAGTGCGCCTCCTACTTCACCGGGTTGGGTAGGGAAGAGGGAGAGAATAAGTCCGTTGGCTAACTCCCTGCGCTTGAAGGAGGTGTGAAGGACATTTTCGTAAAAGGACTCCGCTCTATCGATGTCAATTACAGGAATTTCAACCCATGCTGGTAGATTGGCCATAGCTCTTTGATTTCTACCAAAATAAAAAACGCCCCGCAATTGCGGGGCGCTGATCTTCTCGACTATAGGTCTTTAGTAACGCGGACGGCGTTCTCTACGTTCCTTCTCGATAGCTTGATTCACACGGAGAGGTCTTCCAGAGACTTCGTATCCATTAAGTGCTTCAATAGCGCTGTTTGCGTCACCGTCTTCTTGCATTACCACAAAGGCAAAGCCACGGCTACGACCGGTTTCGCGGTCTTTAATAACGCGGGCAGACTCAACGTCGCCATACTGGGCGAAGAGATCCGCCAATTCCTCATCCTGTACGTTGTACGAGAGGTTTCCAATAAAAATGTTCATAGAACTTAAATAACAATGAGCGTCAAAGGTAGGTGATTAAAGGTTACGCGAACGTTATTTTAATCGTAGTCTGCATATTTATCCTATTATTTTCATTTTCAACGATGTAACAAAACATCTACAGGCTTTATCCTTACTGCGTTTATGCAGGATCGTTTTCTTACCTTCGCTACATGTTCGTCTCAAGAGAAACACAGGAAAAGCTCGATGCATTAGAGCAAGAGAAGGTACAACTTCAAAAAGAAGTGGCAGATCTTCAATCAGAGGCTGGAAAGAAAAGGTCAGGTTTACCCGCAGTAGCCATAGTAGGTTGGGTTCTCTTCCTTCTTGCGGCCGCACTTGCCGTTTATGCCCTCTTTTTCAAACCGGTAAAGGATCCTTATGCCAACGTCAAGATGATCACGGCCAACGGACCAGATGTTTTGCATGTCGTTCCCGATACCGGGATAGTGTACCATGTGCAAATTGGAGCGTTTAAAGAGTTCAGTCTCGATGAATACGCCTCCCATCTAGAAAATATCTACACTCGCGAGAATGATTCCCTGCGGAAGATAAGTCTAGGTCAGTTCTATGATTTCACTGAAGCCCAAGATTTCTTGGGTGAGTTATCCGATTTGGGAATGGACTTCGCCTACATCACGGCATACAAGAATGGCTCGCCAATGGGCTTGATGGAGGCTGTGAGAAGTGTAGAACCAAAAGAATAGTACACCATATAAAGGATGGATTTGCCTAGCATGCGTCTATCCTTATTTTTGTTACCAACGAATTAGCACAACAGTAAATGAAGATCTTAGAAGGAAAAACCGCAATCATCACAGGTGCCTCAAAAGGTATTGGCCGAGGTATCGCAGAAACATTCGTAAAGCACGGATGTAATGTAGCCTTCACATTCCTTTCTTCCGTTGAGAAGGGCAAAGCCGTTGAAGATGAGCTATCAGGAGGAGACGTTAAAGTGAAGGGTTACCGCAGCGACGCATCCGATATGGTACAAGCTGAGAAGCTGATTGCCGATGTCCTCGAAGATTTTGGTCAGATAGATATCGTTGTAAATAACGCCGGAATTACGCGCGACAATCTGTTGATGCGCATGTCTGAAGAGGATTTCAATGAAGTGATCCGCATCAACTTGAACTCTGTGTTCAATATGACAAAGGCCGTTCAACGCACATTCCTCAAGCAGAGAAAAGGTTCTATCATCAATATTAGCTCCGTTGTTGGAGTGAAAGGAAATGCAGGTCAAGCGAATTATGCAGCTTCCAAAGCCGGCGCTATCGGATTCACTAAGTCTGTAGCCCTCGAGCTAGGCTCACGTAATATCCGCTGCAACGCCATTGCACCTGGCTTCATTGAAACAGAAATGACCGGTGTACTGGATGAAAAAACAGTGCAAGGATGGAGAGATGCCATTCCATTGAAACGCGGCGGATCTCCAGAAGACGTTGCCAACGCATGTCTATTCCTCGCATCAGATATGTCGGGCTATATCACCGGCCAAGTACTTAATGTAGACGGTGGAATGCTTACATGATATTCGAAGTTCCATACGCTTTTGGATGGATCCTTCTGATAATAGGGGTGGCCTCTGTGGTCACCTTTTTTGGTTACCGGAAGTCTAAGTTCGATCATCCATATCGATGGTTGCTGCCTACATTGAGGTTCCTAAGCTTGGTGTTCCTAGGACTCCTTCTCCTAAACCCAGCTATTCGATCATCCCAAACCATCGAAGAGCGACCATTGCTCATTTGGTTACAGGACGAATCCCGATCGATCATTGCCGGAAAGGATTCAGCAGAGTACAAGGAACTCTATTTCCCTTGGCTGGAAAATGAAAGTGAACGGTTAGAGGAGAAGTTCGAATTAGTTCGATTGGGGTTTGACGAAAATGTCCACTCCCTTAACTCGAATTTCAACGGAACACGAAGCTCCCAAAGTTCAGCGTTACGCGAAATGCTCGATGTTTCTGCTGGTCGAAATATGGCTGGGATTGTCCTAGCTTCCGATGGGATTACCAATATCGGAACACCGCTTACATCCGTTTTTAGGTCGACTACACCTATTCACACCTTAGCTTTAGGTGATAGTTCTCAGTATTCTGATATTGAGATAGTTGATGTGGTTAGTAATCCAGTTGCGTATGTCGGGAATTCAACTCCAATTCAGGTTGAGATCTCCGCAAGTGGAGGCGCCGTGCAACGAACTACCATTGATCTTTATCGGAACGACGACCTCATCGATTCGAGAGTGGTAACTTTCAATAAAGGAACGGCCACCACGCGTTTCGAGGTGGGATCAGATTCTTCAGAAGTCGTTCAATTCAAACTGAACGCAAGACCCTTTGAGGGTGAAAAGAATGTGGCGAACAATTCTGGGTACAGAAGGATAGAATTCCTCGAGAAGAAACGCAAAATCAGTATCATCTATCAGTCGCCTCATCCAGATATTTCTGCATTCCGATTACCCTTGCTCGAGGATGATGCGAATGAAGTAGAATTGATTGAACAAGATTCTTGGGACCTATCCGAGATCTCAAACCTGTATATCTTTCATGGGATCAGACCTGATAGTAGAGTAGCAGAGGTTCTTGGAAATCAAGATGTCAGCATTCTATTCATTACCACACCAGTCGAACCTTATTTGGAATGGTCATCTTCAAATGATCATTTGGATAATGCACCTTTCTTAGATCGTTTTACAGAAGTAGTTCCTTCTGTTAACCCTTCATTCGCATCATTTCAGGTTGATGAGAAGTGGATTGAAATGTTATCGTCGTTTCCTCCCATGAATGCTGAGATCCACGCCGAAGAGAATAGTGGGATATGGAGCCCGGCTTTCTATGCAGATGTGAGAGGAGTGAAGACGAAAACACCACTCATCGGCACTACGGAAAACGAAGGTCAGCGGTTCGCATGGGCCAATGGAGAGGGCTGGTGGAGACTGAGGACGTTTAGCTATGCAGAATATGAGTCCCATCAGCCTTATGACGACTTCATGTTGTCGATGTATAGATGGCTGCTCACCAAACCTGGTAAGGACCGTTTAGAAGTCGATTATCCTGAACGCGTGATCCAGAATGAACCTATTCCTTTCGCAGTTATCCCTAAGAATTCGGCACTCACTTTCCAGTCGGATGCCAAGGTGACGCTCCAATTAATGAAGGATGGAGAGGTGGTGTTCAATCAGCAAATGGTGGAGTCTGCCGGCAGTAGATATGTGACCACTGCCAATGGTCTGCCTAAAGGAGCCTATCAATACCGGGTAACGTCTGAGTTCGGTGATGATAAATTATCGGAAACGGGGCAATTATTCGTCGAGGAACAGCTTTTTGAGCTCATCGATACAAAGGCACGATACGGGATGCTCAGTGGCCTGAGTGCACGTACAGGCGGTTTACATGCATCGTACGCAGATAGAGAGCAGTTCATTGATGATTTGATGGACCTCGATACGCAGATCGTCTTGCATGAGAGCGTTGAAACCAACTCTATTCTAAACTCTTGGTGGCCTTACATCCTGATCTTACTACTATTTACGGCGGAGTGGGCTCTTAGGAAACGAGAGGGAAGTGTATAAAAAAAGGCCACCAAAATGGTGACCTTCTTTTCCATTAGACTTTGTAGATTAGAGGCGATCGGCTAGCCAATTTTGTAGCTCTTCTTCACGAAGGTTCTTCGCTACGATAATGCCGTTTTCATCTAGCATTACGTTCGCAGGGATGGCGCGTACACCGTACTTCGCTGCAGCTTCACTATCCCAGAACTTAAGGTCGCTCATGTGTACCCAAGTAAGACTATCAGCCTGGATAGCTTGAACCCAAGCGTTCTTATCACGGTCCAATGAAATACCTACAACTGTGAATCCGCGATCCTTATAAGTGTTATATGCATTTACCACGTTTGGGTTTTCAGCGCGACAAGGTGCACACCAAGATGCCCAAAAGTCTACAAGCGTGTAGCTCTCGCCGAGGTTCTCAGACAGGCGAACCATTTCTCCTTCTGGACTGTGCTCCATGACATCAACCAATGGCTCTCCTACACGGGTACGCTTCATTGTTTCGATGCGGCTCTTCAATTCCTTAACCGGCGGAGCATCTCCGTAGCTAACTGGAATATTGGAGTAAACACTATCGAGAGTAGAAACTTCAGCCTCATAAAGATCTTGCATAGCGATAGCAGCTCCTAGCACATCCGCTGTCATTGCAATCTGCTTGAGCTTATTGTTGCGTTCTGCGAAGGCCTCGTCGTAAGTGCCTTGAAGAGAGGCAAGTGTTAGGCTATCGCCGATCTGGCTTGCTCTTCCATACTCTTGTTGCAATTGCTGAACACGACTATTGAATTCATCTTGAGCATCGGTGTAGGCATTCAAGGCATCTGCGTACTTACCGTTAGAGTAGGTATAGTCGAAACCTTGTGTTCCTTCCGTAATGTTGAGGTCTAGTGTACCATTCTGACCAAATGCCATGAACTTCTGACGAATACCATCGATCTCAACCAACAACATTTGTGGGTATTCGAGTGAGTCTACGACCAAGGTTACGGATCCTTCAGCAAACTGGCCAGTGGCTGCATCAACGAACTCGTTCTCTCCTTGCATTCGGATCTTGGCGTTGGCACCATTAGCCTCGGCGTAGTTCAACGTGATTACTAGGGAATCCGGGTCATTTCCCGGGCTACACGCTATCATAACGGCTAGCGTGAATAGAGCAATTAGCTTTTTCATTGAATTTGAATTTGCTCAAAATTAATCCACTTGCTTTCAGCACCCAAACGCAGGCTTATCTTTGTGTGCGACCAAAAAAGAAATATTCCATGAGATTACAACGAATTATCGCGGGTGCTTTGATCTTTGCATCTGCAAATACCTTGGCTACAGAAGGAATGTGGCTTCCTTACATGCTTACCGATCGTGAGCAAGAGATGAAGGAAATGGGTATGATGATCAGTGCCGAAGAGATTTATAGTATCAACAATGGCAGTTTGAAAGACGCCATCGTTAGCTTCGGAGGTTTCTGTACCGGAGAGATCATTTCTGATCAAGGTTTGGTCCTGACCAACCATCACTGCGGTTACGGTGCTATTCAATCACATTCAACCGTCGAGCACAACTACCTCGAAGATGGTTACTGGGCTAAGGATAGAGCGGGTGAGCTAGCTAACCAAGATCTATTCGTCCGATTCGTTAAGTATATCGAAGATGTATCCGTTCAGATCCTGGAAGGAGTCAATGATGAGATGTCTGATCAAGAGCGAGCCGAGAAGATCGAAGAGAATAAGAAGAAACTCATAGAGGCACGCCGGGCTGAGAATGACTATCAGTATGAGATCAAGGAGATCTACTACGGCAATCAATTCATCATTGTAGCTTCAGTAAGCTATAACGATGTACGTTTAGTGGGGGCTCCACCAAGCAGCATAGGTAAGTATGGCGCAGATACGGATAACTGGGTTTGGCCTCGTCACACTGGCGACTTTAGCATGTTCAGGATCTATGCCGATGCCAATAATCAACCAGCAGAGTACAGCGAAGAGAACGTTCCATTCAAGCCGTATCGCAGCCTGGAGATCTCTTTGAGCGGCACGCAGCCCGGGGATTTCACCTTTGTTTATGGCTTTCCTGGAAGAACAGAAGAGTATTTACCTGCGATCGCAGTTGATCAAATGATCAATGAATTGAACCCGATGAAGATCGAGATCCGAGAGATGATCTTGGATGTTACCAAGCAGTATATGTTATCAGATCCTCAAACGAAGATCCAATATTCTTCCAAGTACGCATCAACCGCCAATGCATGGAAGAAGTGGATCGGTCAGGTTGAAGGGGTGAACCGCACGCATGGCATCGATTCGATCAAGGCGGCTGAAACCGTATTTAAGCAAAAGGCAGATGCCGAATATGTTGAAGCCTTGGATCAATTGTACGCGCTGTATACGGAAGGGATTGAGATCTTTAAACAACGAGATAGATTTATCGAGATTGCCTATTCCGGAAACGAAGCGATGCGCTTCATGTGGGGTATTCGCGACTGGATCCAATCGGGTGATGAAGAGGGGGCAGATCAGATCGCTCAGAGGTTGGAAGGCTTCTACAAGAACTATAATCCATCAGTAGATAGTGCTGTGGCCATCCAAACATTCGACTTCTGGATGCAAGATGCGAACACGAATACCCCTGAATTCCTGGAAGATGCCTTCGAAGACGGGGTGATGATGGATGCGTATTATCCAAATGACTTCTTCCTTCGTCCGAACCAGAAAGAGCGAGTTATGGAGCTTTTAGAAGAAGACCCTGAGGAATTGGCCGAAGAGATCCAAGAGAGTGAGATCTATGAATTGATGATGGGAGCGTTCAACCACTACATCAATGATGTCCTTCCTGAATTGAGAAGGATTCAAACGCAGATCGACCAGCAACAATCTGTTTTCATGCGTGGACAGATGATGATAGGTGATCCTAAGGAGATCTATCCTGACGCAAACAGCACTATGCGTATTACCTATGGCAAGGTTGAAGGATTTGAGCCTGAAGATGGCATCACCTACAATACGCATACTTATCTCGATGGAGTAGTGGCCAAGTACGTTCCTGGAGATTATGAATTTGACCTGCCGAATCGCGTACTTGAGCTCTTTGAGGCGAAGGAATATGGAAGATATGCTGCAGAAAATGGGAAGCTACCCGTTTGCTTTATTGCATCTAACCACACCTCAGGAGGTAATAGTGGCTCGCCAGTGTTGAATGGTAACGGACAATTGATCGGGTTGAATTTCGATCGAGTTTGGGAAGGCACGATGAGCGATGTTTACTTCGATCCTTCCATCTGCAGGAATATCATGGTAGACATACGTTACGTCCTTTGGGTGACGGATGTTTATGCAGGTGCAGGTCACCTGATCGAGGAGATGAATATCACCGAGTAATAAACTTGAATAAAAGCGGCGGCAAATTTCAAAATTGATGCGTTGTTATCTACTTTTGCCGTGCCTCAAAACTGAGAAAATATAACCATGAGCGTACTCGTAAATAAAGACTCAAAAGTGATCGTGCAAGGATTCACCGGTAAGGAGGGAACCTTTCACGCGGAGCAAATGATCGAATTCGGCACCAACGTAGTAGGAGGTGTAACTCCAGGCAAGGGTGGACAAAGCCACTTGAACCGTCCTGTGTTCAATACAGTAGAAGATGCTGTTAATGAAACTGGAGCAGATGTTTCTATCATCTTCGTTCCACCTGCATTTGCGGCTGACGGAATCATGGAAGCGGCAGACGCTGGAATCAAAGTGATCGTTGCTATCACAGAGGGAATTCCAGTGGCAGACATGATCAAGGTAAAGGATTATATCAGCGATAAGGACGTTACATTAATCGGTCCAAATTGCCCAGGTGTAATTTCTGCTGGTCAAGCCAAAGTAGGTATCATGCCAGGTTTTGTCTTCAAAGAAGGTAAGATCGGTATAGTATCTAAATCAGGTACGCTTACCTACGAAGCAGCCGACCAAGTAGTAAAGGCTGGTTTGGGTATCAGCACTGCCATCGGTATTGGTGGTGACCCTATCATCGGCACCACTACGAAGGAAGCAGTGGAGCTTCTAATGAACGATCCAGAAACACAAGGTATCGTGATGATCGGTGAAATTGGGGGTAACCTCGAGGCGATCGCTGCCAATTGGATCAAGGAGAATGGCACTAAGCCAGTTGTAGGGTTCATCGCAGGTGAAACCGCACCTAAAGGTCGTACCATGGGTCACGCCGGTGCAATCGTTGGTGGAGCAGAGGATACTGCTCAAGCTAAGAAAGCGATTATGCGCGACTGTGGTATTCACGTAGTTGATTCTCCTGCTGAGATCGGAGCTAAGATGGCCGAAGTAGTGAAGTAATTCACCTTACCATATACCAAAGAGAAAGTCCCGCTCAACAGCGGGACTTTTTATTTTGCGGAAACTACGTATAGAAACGGGTAGTTATACTCTGTTCCCGAAGTGATCGACGTTGCATCTTTGTAGAGCAAACCAATCAACCACCAAAGGAATGTTAAGTATAGAACTGATCTACACTAGTCACGGACACGTTCTTCTACCTGAAACCATGGATGCGGAGATTATGGAATCAGATGAGCAAATCGATCATCCTTTATTCATAGGATAGATCAAAACGTCCTCACCAACCAACCTCTCTGTGAATTGGCTGCTTCGGCAGTCAATTTTTTTTATCCAGATACTTCGGAACTCCAATCCGCTTTGTCCTGTGCATAGGATTTAAAGTATTGCATAGACGTGTAACTGATGATTATACAGCTAGCCAAACCCTCAAACAAGATGGCGATACCTGTTTGGAACAAGGTTAGATTGCCTCCCCAAATACTGCTTTCTTCCATCACCTCAATAAAGGTTGGATCGATCACGGATGCATAAATGCTCATGAATACCATAATGAAGATGATCGATAAAGCGCTCATCTCAATACCGCTCATCAATCCGCCCAAATAGCCATAGTTACCGTCAAGCTTGAACATCTTACGGTGTAAGACTGCGACTCCAACCAGTATGATAAAGAAATTGAGCAAACGCAATTCGTGTACGTGCTCTAAACCGAATAGCTTCATTGCTACAAAGAATCCGATCAGCCCTAGCGTAGTTAGAATAGAATAAGTTAATGTGTTTCTAATATTCATAGTGCTGATTTTGAGTTAGATATAATATTGACGGGATGACGGCCCGCATTGTTCACATCAATATTTATTCAATCCTCCTACCAGTGCTCACTTGTACGAAGATTCTGAGTGACGCGCTAAAGTGAAATTTGCGTCGCTTTATATAGTAGGACACGCTCAAGCACACATGATGAAAAAACATGCAGACATTCTCAGGAAGCACTACACCCATATCTTTCCGGAACTCAAGGAAGTTTTCTTTACGGATGAAGACCTGGAGCATGAAGAGGAGGAAAGTGAAGACTAACATAGCCTTCTGAAAAAGAGTGGCTTACTTGTTATAAACGATTGATTTTTGAATTATTTTTGAAGGCTTCCTAATCCGAAGTGGATTGGCATATAAATTATTCTAAGCCAACCATTATTATTAACCTGAGTAACTGATGAAAAAACTACTCGTTCTGTTCATGATGCCAGCATTGGCATTTGGACAATCCAAGGAATCTTGGACGCAGCTTCAAGCTGATCACACTACCAACAAATCGTTCGTATTTGTTTTCCAACAGAGAACGGAAACGTATGCAGACCTAAGCAATGTGGATTACACGTATCCCTCTTCTTGGGATGATCCTTACATTTCGTTACCTGTTCCGTTTCCCATTACACATTTAGGTGTTTCGGTTGATTCACTCTACATGGATTATGGTTCCGAACTATATGGCTTGAGCAATTCTTCTTCAGATGAGGTGATCTTTGCGGCGATGTCAGTTGATCTCATAGATAGGGGATACGCTAATATGACTGCTCAATCACCAATTAGTCATGTGACCGAAGGTGCAACACCTCTTCGTACGTTTAAATTTGAGTGGAAGAATGCCGGCTTCTACGAAGAGCAGTGGTGGGGAACCAACAATTATTTCGCAAACGTTCAGCTTTGGATACATGAAGATGGCAACTTTGAATACCATTTTGGTCCAAGTAACGTAAGTCAAGCGCTAAACGACACGCTTTACCAATACGAATCGTTGATCTCTGGCACTGCGAGATTTAACGCCTCGACTTTCAACATCTTCGACATGCACCTTCTTAGAGGATCCTCCGCTAGCCCTACTATGGTCGATAGTATCGATCAAGTAACGGAATGGCCAGCTAATGGTACCGTATATGAATTCCGCATGCCGGGTGTAAGCCAAGTTGAGCAAGATCAGATCGTGGTTGACCTATATCCAAACCCGGTTTCAGCTGAGCTTCGCATCATGGCCAAACCAGGTGAGAACTTCAACGTATCAATCATGGATATGAGCGGTCAGGTTGTGAAAAGAGGAGTAATGAATAGCAATACCTCCATCGACCTATCCACTGTTCCAGCAGGAGTTTACCTCGCTAAGATCATGAACCCAAAGAGCGGTGAACAGCAGACCATCCGATTGGTCGTTAATCGCTAAAATGAGATGAGATCCCGCTCCGGCGGGATCTTTTTTTACTCCAAGCCTAGGTCCTTCAAGATCTCTGAGACCTTTTTCTCGGTCTTATCCAGCCTTTCATAACAATACTTGATCAACTTGGAAGCCCTTTCAACGCTTTCAGCAAGTTCATCAACACCGATCTCTCCGCTCTTCATTCTTTCTAAGATCTCATCCAATTCATGAGATGCCTTCTCGTAGGTAAGTTTTTCAGCCATTTGACTTGATGTTCTTTATGACGGCCTCTAGTTGGCCCTCTTTCATTACTATTTCTATCTGGTCATCGACCTTTAGTTGTGTGATGTTAGTAGCGATTCGATCATCCTTTCTTACGATCGCGTAGCCTCTCTTCACGGTGGACTCTGGACTATATAGCTCTACGAGTTCAACGAGCATGTCGAGTTTAGACCTTGACCTAACCTGTATTTCTGCACTGAATCGATCCAACTTGGCAATACGTTCCTGTAGGCTGTGGACCGATCCATTCAATTGTGATTGTGCGATCTGAGCAATATTGTTGGAGGAGTGTAGGATGGCCTCTTTGCTGCGCTGTACCGATCTTTCGGTATGAATGGCCAATACTTGAGTGTGATGCTCAAGGATCCTTCTACTTCGTGCTCCAGATTCTTGTGCCAAGTGAACGATCGATTGTGATCTTTCCGACTGTTTGTTCATTTCCCTATCGATCGACGTGCGGTACAATTCCATGATCGATTGATAGGTAGTGGATACCTCGATCTCAAAATCACGCGCTCTTTCTACAAGCCAAGCTCCTACTGCACTGGGTGTCTTCAGCGACTTGGCAGCCCATTCATCCATCACCGTACGATCTGTTTCATGTCCGATACCAACAAGAATAGGAATTGGAGATGTGGCCAGGACTGCGTTGAGTTCGTAGTCGTTGAATACATCGAGATCCAAGGCTGCGCCACCTCCGCGAAGCACAACGATAGCGTCGTATTCTTGAACATTGATGGAATCGTAGGCCTTGCGTATGGATGCGGAAGCACCTCTACCTTGCACGGAGGCATTGAAATGATCGAGGTAGAATTGAAAACCATAGGTGTTTTGATGCAATTGATCACGGAAGTCAGCAATTCCGGCACTTCCTTCAGCAGCGATCAAGGCGATCCTCTGAATGACACGAGGAAGGACGAGCTGTCTGTTTAGGTGAAGCAGTCCGTTCTTCTTAAGCCTGAGTATATTCTCCTTTCGTCTCTTTTCAACTTCACCCAATGCAAAGCTCGAGTCAATGTCGAGGATATGCATGGATAAACCATAAACGGGATGATAGATGATCCTGCACTGGCAAAGAACTTCGCGTCCGTCTTCCAAGATCGAAGCTGGATCTAACTTCGAACTGGCCTTGATTATATCCGATTGACCCCGCCAGAGGGTGGCTCTACACCTCGCGACTACTGCACCCTCACGCTCCTCTACAAGATCGAGATAGGCATGTCCACTGCTATGGACCTTAAACGAGCTCACTTCAGCTTTAATCCACACCTCATGTGGAGTGATCCGCTCTTCAAAAAGTTGCGTGATCCGCTCCAAAACTCGTGATAATCTATGTCCTTTTGTGCCACTCATTTATCTTGACCTATCATGCCTAGATGCGTGTGTTTGAAGTCATCTGGATACTTTAATCCATATCCAAAGATGCGATCCATAGAACTATGTCCAAACAATAGTATCCCAATAAAGATCAATGTTGAATGATCAAGATGAAATCCCAGCATGAATATCGCTAAGGCTACTCCCTTGTGGTGAAAGACATTGTAGCTCAAGGCTCCCACCTTCGAATTCACGATATACCCCAACATTCCTATGTCTGGAGTGAGAAGCAGGGCCCAGAATAACCACCAATCATAGTTGAAGTGGAGGATTAAGGCAAATGCAAAGATGAATTGCACGAATTCTTCAAGGCGTAATTGTCGATTCATTTCAAAAGATGATTTCAGGGAAGTCAATACATTGAACATCCAAATGTTGTAAGTTGGGGTGGAATTCAACTAAACTAATGTACTATGAAAAAATTCCTTTTGATCCTGCTCGTCCTGGTAATTGGCCTTGGCGTGGCATCAGTGGTTGTTTCGAAAGATTACAGTGTTTCGCGTTCTGTGGTGATCGAATCTGATCCAGAAACGGTGCGTGAGGTATTGGCAGATTTCAACTACTTCACACAATGGGATCGGTGGTCTAAAATGGATCCAAACATTGAGTTTGAATACTTCGGCACCCCTGGTGAGGTGGGTCACGGCTACAAGTGGAGCGGCAACGAAGATGTAGGAAGTGGTTCGATGGAGATCAAATCGATCTCTGACAATTCCATCGACATCGAATGGAAGTTCATGGAGCCAATGGAGGCTACTTCACCAACAAGCTATACGATCAATTCTGTTACTGGAGGTACTGAAGTGATCTGGTCGATGAAGGGTTCTGTGCCTTACTTCGTGACGTTCATGGGCGACATGGAGGCAGAACTAGGTTCTAATTTTGAAGACGGTTTGAATGGCCTTAAAACCATCGTTGAGGAGATGGAACCAGCTTATGAGATCACCCAAATGAACATGCCAGATATGCACTTTGTGGGTGTTCGCGAGACGATCTCTATGGATGACATGGACGACTTTTGGTCGGCTGATAATGTAGGTGCACTCTTTGGCAGAGCTGGAGCGGTATCCAACAATGTAGGGTACCTTGCAGGCCTATACTACACTTGGGATGAAGAAGCAGGTGAAACCGATATGGCTAGAGCCGTGATCGTTAGTGAGCCAGTCAATATTCCTGGATTCACTACCATGACCGTAGAAGGTGGTTCTGCTTTGAAGCTTACTCATTACGGATCTTATGATGAGATCGGTGCAGCTCACCGGGCAATGGAAGAGTATATGATGGCGAACAATATTCAATTCGGAAACGGTCCAGCAATGGAGATCTATCGAGTAGCAGGCGAAGATGTTGCCGAAGAGGATCAAGTTACGGATGTGGTATATCCTATCGCTCCACCAGCGGCTAGCTGATCTTATCCTATTCGAGAATATGAAGGGCGTCCATTGCGGGCGCCCTTTTTTATTGGGTTTAATTGTAAATTTCATGAAATTCTCTGAACGAACCATGAAACGACTGTTATCCATTGCACTTACTTGCCTTGGGCTCAATGCATTTTCTCAGGTTGATTCAACCCATTATTTGAATACGATCAAATGGAATGTCACCCCCACTTTGATATCGAGTCCTCGCAGTATTATAATGGGGTACGAGCGCGTAATGAGTGATTCCAGATCATTCTCTGTCAATGCCGGCTATGTACAATTTCCAGTGATCTCGGGTTTTGTTGACTCATCCGTACGATTCTTGGGTACTCGAAAGAACAACGGACTTAGTCTTACAGCAGATTACCGTTTCTACCTGACCGATCGAAATAGGAAGGCCATACCAGACGGAGTATATATTGGTCCTTATTTAATGTATTTCTATTTCGATCAGGTGCATGAGATCGAATACACGGCGAATTCGAACTCATCTACGGTGGGGTTATCCACTCAGATCCATTCAGCTTCCTTGGGAATGCAGTTGGGCTATCAATTTACATTCGGAAAGCATTGGTCACTTGACCTGATCATGATAGGACCAGCATTTGGAAGATACCAGCTCAACTCGGAGCTAGATGGTGAGCTACCCGACGGGTTCACAGAGTCTGAGGCTTACGATCGTCAATTCGATCTTTTGAAAGAGGCGTTCCCAGGTATCTTCGAATTAATTGAAACGGGTGATTTCTCCTCCTCTGGATCAACTGATTTTTGGGGATTCAATTATCGATTCGTCATACAGGTGGGGTATAGATTCTGATTCATTTTTCAATGGCCATTAGCTATCAACAATGATGACTGAAAAAGCTCTTTAATTACAGGACTGAAGCCGTTTTTGAATTCTTTACATTTGCCTTGCCTAATAAGAACTGAAGATTGAATACTCCAGAGAAGTACATCGATATAAAGGAGGTGATCAAGGACAAGAATGCAAATCTTGCCAAGTGGTTACCTGGTTTTGTGGTCAAGTACATCAAGCGGATCGTCCATGAAGATGACCTTAATCGCGCGATGCGTGAGTTTGGTGATAAACACGGTGTTGACTTTGTCAATGCAGCTATTGACCATATAGGCGCGAACATCGAAGTGGAAGGTCTCGAGAATATCCCAGAGGAAGGAGGAGTAATCTTGGCGGCCAATCACCCGTTAGGTGGATTAGATGGAATTGCGTTCATGCAGGCTGTAGGGAGAAGGAGAAGCGATATGCAGTTCCTTGTGAACGACATCCTTTTAAACATCAAGAACTTTTCGCCGTTGTTCATACCTGTGAACAAGCACGGATCAAATCCCAGGGAAGCCCTAAAGATCATCGATCAAGCGTATGCTTCGGAATCAGTGGTGATGGTATTTCCTGCCGGCTTGGTTTCCAGGAAGGTAGATGGTAAAGTTCAGGACCTCGAGTGGACCAAGAGCTTCATCACAAAGTCGATACGCTACAAGAAAGATGTGATTCCAGTGCATATTGGTGGAAAGAATTCTCCTTGGTTCTATAATTTAAGCCGATTCAGGACTAAATTAGGCCTCAAAGCCAACTTGGAAATGTTCTACTTGGCTGATGAAATGTACAAACAGAGCGGACAAACCATAAAACTCACGTTTGGCAAACCTATTCCGGCATCGACCTTTGATAAGAGTCGCACACCCAACGAATGGGCTAATTACGTGAGGGATAAGATGTACGCACTTGCAGATAAAGACGGTGCACAATGATCAACGTTGAGAAGATTGCAGAGCCTGCCAATATTGAAGATGTAAAGGCAGAGCTGAACGAAGACACCTTCTTGCGGTATACGAATAAGGGTCAGAACGAGATATATCTTGTAACGGCCCACTCAGCTCCGAACGTGATGCACGAGATCGGACGGTTACGAGAGGAAGCTTTTCGAACTTCTGGCGGAGGAACAGGGAAAGCCCTAGATATCGATCAATACGATATCTCAGAGTATCCCTATCTCCAGATGGTGGTGTGGAATCCCGACGCACAAGAGATCATGGCGGGTTACCGGGTGATGGAGTGTGCCGGCCTCCTCGAGAAACCTTTGGGCTTAAAGCACATGGCAACGAGCCATCTCTTTAATTTCTCCCAAAAGTTTGTTGATGACTTCCTGCCGAATACACTCGAACTTGGACGTTCCTTCGTACAACCGAAGTATCAAAGGGGATCAGAATCAAAAAAGGGCTTATTTGCACTAGACAATCTTTGGGATGGACTCGGAGGTATCTTATCATCCAATCCCAAGTACGAGTACATGCTCGGTAAGGTAACCATGTATCCTTCCTTCGACACAGAAGCTAGAAATGCCATACTCGGATTCCTGGAGGCCATCTTCCATGATCCAGACGATCTCTTAACTCCTATCGTACCACTCGTTACGAAGGCTGAGTTAAAGTCATGGATCGATAAGTTCAGAGGACGAGCCTATAAAGAGGCCTATGTTGAGCTGAATTCCTTCGTAAGGGGTAAGGGGTTAAATATTCCACCACTGATCAGCAGTTACATGAATCTTTCCGATACCATGCGAACATTTGGCACCATGCTAAACGATGAGTTTGGTGATGTGGAAGAGACAGGTATTTTGGTAACTACTGCTGATATCCACCCGAGTAAGCATGATCGACATTTAGCCACGTATGAGCGCGACCGCAAATTTGGGTCTCCCCACTGGAAGTGATTGCTTATCTTAGTTGTAATCCAACTAACCTCTTAAGCAATCGATATGCAACGCCTGATCATTCCTGTATTTCTTGTGCTAGGCTCTGTATTGAGCTATGGTCAAGAGTCCAATGACCCCCAACAAAAGTTTATGTTCGTTGAACTGAGAGGGCATAGTGGAACCCACTTTTATACAGGAGAAGCCTTGTCGGCAACCCTTGATAATGGATATGGCGCGTTAGAAGTACGCCTTGGATGGCAAACGAGTGGTGATAAAGACTGGCATGGTGCCTATGGATATCCATCCTATGGAGTGGGGTGGTATACGGGAGCCATTGGAAATCCCGATATCCTTGGTGCACCGAACGCACTCTATGGGTTCATTAACTTCCCTCTCCAGATCAATAAGCGGAACACGTTGGTCAGCGACTTGGCCCTGGGGTATACTTATGACCTCAATCCATATGACCCTGATGGAAACCCTAATAATGATGCTATCGGTGCTCGAGGAGCCGTTTATTTCAATCTAGGTATAGGATTCAGATATGAATTGAACAGAGAGATCGATCTAACCTACGGCCTCGATTTCACTCACTTTAGTAATGGCCGAAGTTTTCAACCTAATTACGGCTTGAACATGATGGGGGTATTCCTCGGTACCAGATACAATTTCAATAACCGTCAAAGTAAAGTAGACCCTAGTGTTAGGCCTACTCAAATCTTGAATGTACGACCCAATTATCCGGATGAGTGGAGTGACCTAAGTGACACCGACGAAGACAATATTCTCCTGTTCGGTGCGATCGGAACTTCCCAGAACAGTGAAGATGCTGGGACTTCCAACCGATACTTCAATTCGTCGGTGGTGCTAGAGTATCAACATTTCTTCAACTTGAAGCATGGCGCCACAGTAGGATTGGATTACTTCTACGACGGAAGTGTAGAATTCTATGGCGATGAGCCGAATATGTTCGGATATCACGTAGGCTACGATTACCGAATTTGGATCTTTTCAATCCGCCTTCAGGCCGGAGGCTATTTTTCTGCCCCCGACCGTAAAGGAGGATTTTTCTTTAGACCAGCTGGAAAGTTTGATATCACCGACCATCTCTATGCCCAGGTTGGCTTGAAGACCTTGAATGGGGGAGCGGCCGACTGGGTTGAATTCGGAATTGGTGTTAATTTTATGTGATCAACAATTCTGTCCATCAACAGCACAGCTCGCATCTTCCTGCATTTCAGTGTTTACCTGTTGCAACGCTTGCTTGAATGTGTCTATTGGCTGAGCGCCTGAAACGACATATTTCCTATTGATCACGAAGAATGGAACCCCTTGGATGCCTATTTGTCGTGCTTCTTGAACGTCCTTCCGGAATTCTGATGCATACGCATTCGTTGTCAACACACGCAAAGCTTCGTTCCTATCCAGTCCAACTTCCATGGCCAGGTCAGCTAATTGCTCTTTATCGTTCAAGTTCTTATTCTCAGTGAAGTAGGCAAGGAGCAATCGCTCTTTCATTTCTCCCTGTTTTCCCTTTTCCGAAGCCAAGTGTAAGAGTCGGTGGGCGTCTATGGTATTAGCAACGATGGCCTCATCAAAGTTGAACTTCAATCCCACTGCAGCTGCCCGATCTACAACACCAGTAGTCATCTGCTCAACTTGGTCCATGGACATACCTTTGCTTTCGGAGAGGTATTTCTTTAAAGTAAGACCTTCTCTCGGTTGAGCTGAGGGATCGAGCTGAAAACTCTTCCACGTGATCTCCACTTCGTCTTCCATCTTTAGATCTGCGATAGCTTGTTCCAAATGTCGCTTTCCTATGTAGCAGAATGGACAAACTACATCAGACCATATCTCTATTTGCATCATTGCTTTTGAAAATTATAATAGAAACCAACATAGAGCATACGTCCAAAAATAGGCGCAAATACCCTATTGGTCTCAAAGAATTGACTGTATGGATCTTCAGACGCTATAACCGGATTATCCTGACGGTAGTTTAGAAGATTTTCCGATCCTGCGTACACTTCCCATGATTTTCCAAAAGTCTTGTTTACCTGTAGGTGTACCATGGAGTACGAAGGGGAGGTGTTCGGCAAGGAGTATTGCTCTGGATAATAATCGGTTGAAAGCAGGCGTCGCTCTCCATACCAATTCCATGTGGCATCAACTTTCCAACCCGACTCACCGAATGTATATGCCGCATTGACAAACCCACGGTGCGTTGGAATTCCAAAAGCTACATCCTCGCCTAAGGCAAAAGCATCCATGGCACGAAGGTACTTGTATGCCAATCTTACCTCTAGATTCTTGATTGGAGAGAAATCGAGTTGTGACAATACACTTAAGCTGTTGCTACCTCGTGCATAATAGGTACTGTATACATAAGGTGACCTGTCAAAATCTGTTATCAATTTGTTGTCAAACCACGTATAGAAAGCATCGGTAGTGAATGTAGCTCCTTCACCGAACAATAAGAATACCTGACTAAAGCTAAAGCCTGTATTCCAAGCAACTTCAGCCTGAATCGGGTTAGCATCTATGCTAAACTGTCGTCCTGTGGCCAATCCGTTGATGTTTTCTGTATATACATTTGGGGTGCGTTGACCTCTCCCGCCACCGATGCGGAAAACAGTACCTGTGATGGGTTCGTATTTAACATTAACACGTGGGGTGACGATCCAATTGAATAGACTGTTGTAATCCGTTCTTAAACCAGCAACTACAGTCAATGGCCCAGCTCCGCTATAGGTATACTCGAAGAAGGCTCCAGGCACGATCTCTTCTCGAGCTAGATCGGGTGTAGAATTTGGGAATCCTGCATTCGCGAATAGGGTCTCGCGGATATTGTCGTATTGAAAGCTAAGACCAGTACGGTATTGATGGAAGGTGTTTCCGAAGATGTCTTGATATATGGCATTTACGTAGGCAGATCTTTGCTCCGCTGAGGTAGACTTTGCACCTAATATAGCTTGACGATCTTGGAAACTTGCCCCATAAATGAAACCGATACTGCGATAGGGAGCCTCTGGCGATAGATAACCTGTCTTACCAAACACTTCGTATCGCTCATTGGTCTGATTGTATCTCCAATCATTGGGTGAAGGTGTTTCTTGCAGCTCTTCAAGCATACCTCCATTTCGCTCATCGGATGTGATCTGGAATCCAAATTGGCCGCCCCAGCCATTACCGATGAGATATTTCCATCGGTTGTGAAGATTCAACTGTGAGCCGGTAGGCATATCGGCAAAACCATCACCGTTCGGATCCTGAGCAAATGGAACATTGCTGTAGTGAAGCAGAGTTCCCATTTCCCAAGAATCAGAAATAGGAGTGCCAACCCAAACATTCGACTCCAACCGTGCACCTTGATTAACATAGCCATTCAATTGAAAATTGAACGCGTCGGTTGGCTGCTGGAACTCAACATTGATCTGTCCGCTGATGCTTTCGTATCCATTCACCACGGAGCTCAACCCTTTGGTCAACTGAATGGAACCAACGAATGGGCCTGGAATGAAAGTAAGGCCGCTGGTTGAATTCAATCCACGAGCGAAAGGGATATTCTCTCGCTGAATGAGCACATACTTACCCGAAAGTCCGAGCATCTCGATCTGCCTAGTGCCAGTAACGGCATCGGTAAAGCTTACATCAACAGAGGCGTTGGTTTCAAAACTCTCGCTCAGATTACAACAAGCGGCTTTGCGCAACTCCGACTGAGTAATGTTCATTTCGAGTTGAGCAGACCGATAATTGACACCGGTTGAGTTTGCTTCACCGCTTACGCTGACTTCGTTGAGTTGATTTTCAGGTGTAAGGTGAAAATCGGTTTTTCCCGATCTTGAAATAATGGACTTCTTTACCGTTCCATAGCCCTCAGCCTCAGCGATCAGCAGGCTAGAGCCAGCTGGTTTCTCAATAGTGTAGATTCCGTTGATGTCGCTGAGGACCTGGATATCGGTTCCTTCCCAGCGGATGATAGCGCTGGGAATGGGTTCATGGCTTTCGTGATCCATGATCACGCCAGATATCTGTGCACTTATACCGAGCGGTGCAAATAACACCACAAGGACAAGTCTAGCAATAAAAGTATTCATGATTTGATCTCCTCTTAGTGCCTAGCTTGAACCTCAGGATCGCGGTAGTGGCAGCAAGCGTGGAGCCCATCATATGCCTCGTCTGGAGCGGTAGAATACTCAGTATCGTACCCTGCTTCATTGATGGCTGTATTGATTTCCTCTAGGCTGACCATGGTTGGTTTGTAGATCAGTTGGAGGATCTTGGTTTCTGAGGACCATGACGCACTTTCTACACCTTCGAGCTCACAAGCTCCTTCAATAACGGATTGACACATGCCACAAACACCGTTAACTACGATAGTTGTGTCTTGAGAGGTGGATTCTTGCGCTGAGGCAAATCCTGTGAATAGTGCGATAAAAACGAATGTGAAAATTGAATTTTTCATGAGATAATTGTTTGATTAAAATACAACTGAACGTCGGATTAGTCGAACAATCTTCTCACAAAAGGAACCGCTCAAAAGCGATACAGATATTTTTCCCTGTCCTTGAGTTAGGAGGAGGGGCATTGGTAAGTTCCCAATTGAATTCAGATCGAGTAATTATCCAATTGGATCTTAGGTCAACCGGAAGGTCAAGCCATGTAACCAAGATCGAAGGGGTGAGGTCATTAGTTTGGAACGTGAACTCATCGTATCCAGCAAACTCGTGATTATCTATTTCGCAACAGTTCTGTTCTACAGAAGGGGAGTTGCTGTTGCTGGATACGTCTGGGCAACACTTCTCAGTTTGACCATTCCATTCAACTTCCATGATCTCTCCACCACAAAAGTGAATAGAAACAGATGCTTGTACACCCGATGTGAAAAGTGCGAAAGAAAGTAGAATAGATAATATGGACCTAGACAATTTCACAAGGCAAAGATACGAACCATCATTGGACTTCAAATACTCAGTGAGTTAAAGGAAAGCTAAGTGTGAATGTGGATCCCTTGTTGAGCCCTCCTCTCTGGGCCTTTACTGAGCCCTGTTGATTTTGCATCAAGTTTTGGGTGAGGTAAAGCCCTAATCCCGTTGATTTTTCACCCTCCGTACCCTTCAAACCCTCAATGAAACTCGACTTGAAGAGTCGATCGATCGTTGAAGACTCCATTCCTTCTCCTTGATCTATGACATGAAGGTGGTAATTAGTGGCATTGGGTGAGCCAGTTACGCGAATGGTTTGTCCTCGATCACTGAACTTGATAGCATTTTGTAACAAATTGACAACAGCTTGTTGCACCATTTGAGGATGACCAAGGCAGGTGGGCTTCTCCAATTGAAGGTCAAGGGAAATCTCTTTCTGTTCGAGGTTTTTCTTCATGACCTCTGTAGCGGCCTTGCATACGTCGTGGAGGTCTATTTTCTCGAGGTCGCTTTTATTCAAACGTTTCTCTGATTTTTGGATATTCAGGACGATATCGATAAAGCTCAACTGGTCTGCCAGGTAAGATCTGAGATCATTCACCTGCTGGATGCGCTCTTCTTCTTGCATTTCGTTGAGAATGGCCAGGGATGCAATGCTAGTCGCAATTGGAGCCCTCAAGTCATGAGAAAGCAACATCGTTAGATCCTCCGTCTGCTTTCGCTTGGTTTCGAGCTCAGTGATGGCGAGGACGATATTTTGTGAGAGAGCCGACATTTCATCGCTTCCGGTAACGGTAATTTGGGGAATCTTTCCCTCCTCTGTGAATTCCTGTAACTCTTTAGCGAGGTCTCGGAGCGGTTTGGTCAGTTTATTCAACGCGAGTAATGTAACTAACGATGCAATGAGTGTTGCCGCTAGGACAATGAGAATGATGCTTTGCGAGGAAAGCGACCAATTGCCTAGCTCTAGGGCGATAACAAGACCGATGATGGGTAAGTGAATGCCTAGAAAGCTAAAACCAAGAATTTGGCCGAATAGCTTCTATTAAGGCGAGGGATCTCATTTAAGGCAGCGTACATTCTTGATTTACCTGTGGTTGACTAATATACGTGACGAATTTCCATTCGGATTTAGTGCAAACAAAAAAAGTCCACTTGAATTGTCAAGTGGACTCTCTCAAAGTCAGGTCTCTCTATGTCTTATAATCCGATGGTTACACCAGCCATGGCTGAGAGGAGATAATCGTTGGCATCAGTGATCCCTTCAATTCCATCTAGATAATCTGTATTGGTTACTTGACCACTGAATCTCAAGCTAACGCCGATCTTGTATCCGAAATAATATTGAAAACCGAGAGTGGCGCTACCTATTGGCGTGAAAACCGATTCAGTAGGTTTATCTATCTCTGTTTTTTGAGGCGATACCATAGGTGGGTAGGTAGACTTGAAATTGGCAATATGTCCACCGCCAGCCGCCTCGAGATATGTAATGAATGCCCCTTTCATAAAGCGCATGTCATCACGACCTGTGAGAAGTAGACGAGTACCAATTATTGCGCTATAACCGTGCCCTTGCGTTTCGTGATCCATAAGCCAATTCTTATTCCCTTGGTACGCCATGTACATGGATGTGTAGCTGAATGTTCCGCCAAATGCCCAGCGGTCGCTCTTGTTCGCCCTGGTGTAAAGTGATACGGAAGCGGCTGGGTTCAATGCATTGAAACCGACCGTCATGTCTTGCATTTCACCGAGCACACTTGTAACCCCTGTGTTGATCTCAACTTCTGTCCATCTTTGAGCATAGGCCGATCCGCCGATTAGGATTGATGTAAAAAGGAATAAAACTGACTTTCTCATAGTAGGTGGATTGTTTGTTGTTGCTAAGTTTTCAATTGTTCAGTAATTAATTCGACTGGTGTTTCTTACAGAACAGGCTTACAACTTAATCTATGGGCGTTAGAGGTTTTGTGGGGTGGAATGCGATCTGAAATTGTTGATATCATCGTATCTTTCGACCATGAGATCAACCAGACCATTCCTAATTCTCTTTATCCTTTGTAGTTGGGTATCGAGATCACAGTCCTCTACTGATACCATAGCGACGTCGAAGAGTTCAATCCGCATGGATGCCAACACTGAATCACTTGGGGCGAAGTTGGAGACCCCATTGATGATGATGTCCGATAGATCAATCTCGTTCTCGCGAGATCACGCAAGCCATACGAGTATCTGGCCAAGTACCTCGCCTGTGAGGAAGTGGAGTTATACGGCTGACTCCGTGCCCAATATGAATCATGTTTATGGTCCAAATGAACGAATACCTCAGGAGTGGTGGAAACGCAAGTTGTTCTACAGCGACCTGATCGCGATGTCAGGCTCCGATTGGTCTATCACCATAAATCCTGTACTCAACGTGTCTGGTGGATCGGAATTGGGCGAGGAGCAAAGACTACTATGGCAAAACCTGCGCGGAGTTAGGGTCAATGGTTACATCACCGATGAATTCCGATTCGAAACAAGCCTATATGAGAATCAAGTTGTACTTCCAACCTATCTAGATGAGTATGTAGAAGATCGACGCGTGATGTTTGGTCAGGGTATCGCTAAGCCATTCAGGGAAGGGTGGGATAACCGATGGGCATCTGGAAACATTCAATACACACCCAATGAGCATTTTTCATTCAGCCTAGGGCAAGGTAAGTTCTTCTATGGTGAAGGGTATAGATCCCTTTTACTGAGTGATAACGCATTGAACTATCCTTATTTTCGGATCGAAACAACCTTTGGTCCATTCAAGTACATCAACTTGTGGACGCAGATGTATGATGTTCGTGGTTCTGTTAATCTCAACCCTGGAAACCGGAGAAAGTGGATCAGTACTCATTATTTGAGCTGGAATGTTACCGATAAATGGAATTTGAGCTTCTATGAAGCCGTCGTTTTTAGGTCGGATACCTTGAATGGGGGATTGGATGTGAGTTACTTCAATCCTGTGATCTTTTACAGACCTATTGAAGACCAAGTGGATAGCCGACTCGGAAATGCTCTCTTGGGTATGAACACCTCTTACAAGCTGGGTAAGGGACACCGTGTGTATGGTCAGTTCATTCTTGATGAATTCAATTTGGATGCATTGACCAATGGAGGTGGAAGTTGGTTGAATAAGTTCGGCTGGCAGCTTGGCTATGGGTATGATGCGAACATTACGGATGAAGATCGATTGAGTTGGATCGCGGAATGGAATCAGGTACGACCATTCACCTACACGCACAGGGATGTACTAACGAACTACGGACATTACTACCAGCCTATTGCTCATCCTCTCGGAACGGATTTTCAGGAATTCATCCTTCGAGGGAACTGGTACCACAATCGGTGGACAACCACCGTGCACCTGAGTCTCGCAAACAGAGGCTTACCCGAGGTCATTAACGGAAGCTATTCTGGCGAAGGTTCGGACATGTGGGTTTCCTATAATAGTAGATTAGGAAATGAGGGGTTCGACATAGCAGACGACCCGAGCACGCAGATCATCAATATGAGAGGTCGTGTGGCCTATACATTCAACCCTAAGTGGCAAATGGACCTCTTCCTTGAGTTGGGCTATCGCTCCGGAGCTTCATATCCATTTGTTTTTGATCCGTCTGTTGGTTTGATGGAAACAAATTCGCTTTGGATCTCAGGTGGACTTCAAACGACAATTTTCAGGACATACACAGACATCTAATTCCGTCAGAAATTTCCTTTGAGAAACCGCTGACGGAAAATCCGTGCGAATCGGTTTATACAGACATCGTTACTTGTGCTTGTTAAACGTAATGCATGTCTACCATGAAAAAAGAAGTACTTATCGGAACGTTCCTCGCCGTTAGTTCTGCGGTGAGCGTTCAAGCACAGGAGATCGGCGTCGCAAGTGGCGCTCAGGTTATTCGAGGAGAACTGACGGAATATGCTACAACGCTTACTTCGATGACTACTCTCGGAGTATACTGGGACATTGCTGAAGCTCCTCATTGGCGTTATGGTGCAGAATTGCGCTATGCTTCCATGTCCATCGATCCAAACATCGATGAAGGTTGGTTGAACGGATATTACGCTCAGGGCAATGACTTCTCAGTGATGGCGAATATTCGTTATTACTTCAATACGCCGAGCAATTTTCATCAGCGTAGAAGATCATTCCTCTTCTGGACGCATTTTGGTGTTGGGATGCACGCACAGAACTACAATAGTGTGCTTACAGGTACTGGGGTGAAGAACTCTTCATCGAATAAGGTAGGAGATTTGAGTGAGCGTCAATCCAATCACGCTGGAGCTCTAGAACTTGGACTTGGAGCTCAATACTACCTCAACGATCACTGGTCTATCACCTTCCAAACAGGTGCCCAATACACAGGAAATGACTACCTGGATGGTGTATCAGGAATTGGTGATGGTGAAGACTGGCCCGTATATGGTGTGCTCGGTGCAGCATACCGCATCTTCTGACGGATAAGGCCAATTCTTTCGCAATTGGTTAGCCCTGAGGGGGGGTAAGGGAGTTGATTTTTCAGCTCCCTTCTTTTTTTTCAGCTTTTTGCAACTCCATGTTGTAGAGGTATGGAATCAACAACATCATCAACACCGGATTAAGGATAATCCTGTGAAAATGGGATATCATACTGCTGAAACCTGAGGGTGCAAAGAAAACCATGCTGTAGTAGAGTGGAAGTAGGATGAAAAGCCCGAACAACAACAACACAACCGCGAACCGCGTATACTTTCTATCCTGGAAAAGTCCGTGAATGATCAAGATGCTGAAGAAGTCGTTCAATATGTATCGGAAGGTCTTGTTCGTTATCGTCAACTCCCACGGATTCTCACGCATCAATCCCCATGTGCCATACCACGTGTAATGATCGCCATGCAGCCATGCATAAAGATTCAGCTGATTTTGGAGGACGTACACCGATGCCAAACCGAGTAATCCGGCAATTACCCACTTCCAATTAGGCTTGAGGATCCACTTCATTCGTCTGTAGGTTGTCGTTTGCCTTTGACCCCGTTTTACCATACGCATTCACCCACCAGATCCATAAAATGAAAACGGCGGCATAAATAATGGCAGTAAAGAGGTATTTGTGGAAAAAGTGGAAGCCTTGTCCTCCAAAGTCGACATTCAATACGCCAAGTAGGATGATTCGGGTGATGTTCGAGACATGCAGGAAGGCTAGGCCCATGGGTATAAACCATATCAACTTCTTCCATTCACCTCCAAACCCTATGATAAACGACAAGAAGAGAATCGCTACGCTTACACCATTGCATCCTTCTTCAACACTCACTGCGTATTCACCATTGAAGAAAAGAGAATCCATCGTTTGCTCCTCCTCAGTGGCGTAGATAAGATGATGGTTCCTAGCTACTTCTGCGTCATAACCCAACTTCTCGGCAACGAAACGAGTTTGATAGCTGACATACCGTGTGATAGCGTCCGTAGTAGGAATCTCAGCCGTATCGTATTTCTGAATGAAAAAGCCGTACAGTACGCTTAGGACCGCAAAAGTTCCTAAGAATCGGAGGATGAAGTATACTACGCCTTTCATACCGCCAAGATACGAATACCACCAATTGAAAAGACGCGCTCAGGTTGGGCTCAGTGAATTTGTACTAACGCTATGGTTTCCATGTACTCCAGTCGGATCGGCTAGCATTCTTGAGATCTAGGTCATAACAATCCAGCGCCCTTGGTCTTCGTCTGCCTGTGCAGAGATAGGTTCCTTTGAATCGGTAGATGATCCCGATCTCATGGGTGCCAGCTGTATTCTCAACACCTAGGTTAGGCAAGGTTAAGTCGTAGCTGTAACCCAACGTAAGGTTGCCGATACCATAGGTGAAACTGAGGATGAAAGAATCGAAATCGTCATCAAAGACGAGAACGTATTTCTTTCGGTAAGCTAGTCCCATCATCAAATTCGACATCACATCGTAGTTGACGTTGAAGGTGTTGGTTCGCAATACTTGTTGATGATCCATTACCCAGCCAATGCTCAAGTAATGCGGCTTGTTGGTGAACTTACTCGTTTGAAAGTGAGTATAATAGTAGGCCGTGTATCTCGGAAGCAAACGCGTTTCCATATTGAAGAAGGATTCAACCGGTTGATTGACATGGAACGCGGCCACACCCATACTCATGTGGCTGCCCCTGTCACCAAAAGAGAATCGGAAGCGGGAACCCACACCCACATCAAAGATCAAGTTGCTCACCTCGTTTTGTGGATTGACCTGGCTCTGATCGACATAAAGTCCGAGATACGGGTCCAACTGGTCGGAGAACACAAGGTCTGTCCAATCCAGGCGACGTTGCCCAACCGCCAGCTGCATACCAAAGCTCCAGATGAATTTCTTGTTCTGCGTAGCCCTCAAACCACGACCAAATCTACCGGGTAAATGCACGGCTATCAGGGCCGCAGCATTGGTATTCCGCATATAACCTTCACCTTCTGTGTCATCATAGAGGCGCAAACCAAGACCAAGGTTCCAATTCGGACATCCCCCTTGAACATAGGCCATATTGGTCTGGAAACGAGAAGGTACACGTGTCCATTGTGCCCTATTGTTGAAGCCAGCACTCAGCTCGCCGGTCCCTCCCGTAAAGGCAGGGTTGAGATAGATATGATTGATGTTGAATAATGAGAATGCCGGATCCTGTCCGTGTGCATACACAGATACGATCATCAACACGAAGGTGCCGATCAGCTTAACGTATGAGCGTAACTGTTCCAAATCTCAATACTCTTCCGTCTTTATACTCTTTACCAGGCCATATGTATCCATCAATGAACACGGCATTGATCTTCCATACATAGGCTCCTTGTGGCAGCGGATCTTCGCCTTCATTCATGAATGTACCGTTCCATGGCTCATTCGGAATACCTTCTTCCAATGTTAGCTCTGTTGTTTCGAAAACTAAGTTCCCATAAGCGTCAAATACCTCGAGATGGTATTCTGCAATGTTGTTCCCTTTCGGCAAGAATACATTTCCATCACCAACACCGGTTAGATCTGGAGCAAATGCATTCGGCACCTCTAATCTATAGGCGAGAAGTTCGATGGTTTGACAGATACTATCTGGACACCCGTAAGGATTATCAACTACTAAGCATACTTCGAAATAAAGGTCATTCAGATAGCGAACCGCGTCGAAGTTGTGAGTTGGAGAATTCTCAGTACTTCCAGTTCCATCGCCAAAGTCCCATGTAAAGGTTGTATTTCCATCTACAAATTGACTTTGGTTGATAAAGCTCACCGTGCCATCACTGTTGATCTGATAGGTAAAGTCAGCAATAGGACGTGGATATACCGTGATCGCATTGTTCAACGTGATCGTATCTGTACAACCAAAGGATGACTCTACCACTAATGTGATGTCGTAAACGCCTGGATCATCGTAGGCATAGGTGATCTGACCCGTGGTAGAGGTTTGCGTGTTCCCGTCGCCAAAGTCCCAATAGTAGGTAATGATCGAACCGATTGGGAAGTTCCATGTACTCGTACTGGTGAACTGAACGGTCAGCGGAGCACAACCATAGATGGTATCGAGCTCTACGTTCGCTTCCGGGAACGGAGGGACGATGATCTGCGAATAGGCCGTATCCGCGCATCCAGCATCACTTTCGGCGATCAATCTGATGTCGTACACCCCAGGCGTGTTGAAGATAACTTGCGGGTCTTGCACCGTATCTACATTCGTTCCTGGATTGGCTAGGTCGAAGTCCCACAAGTATCGGTCTGCTCCAGAGCTCGTATTGGTAAACAAGAATTCCTGAGGCACTCCACATGTTCCTCCAGATATCTTGGTCGTATCAAACCCAGCAGTTGGCATTCCGTGAATGATGACCGGGTAGGAGACACTATCAACACAACCATTGGCAGATGTATGCGTGAGCGTTACTGTGTAAACACCTGGAGTATTATAACTTATGGTAGGTTCGAAATCTGTTGATGTGTTGCCATTACCAAGGTCCCATAACGTGCTTGAAATAGGTATCTGTAACGTATCTGTAAGGTTGTCCAGAGTAAATGGCTGCTCGTTGAAACACAGCTCTACAGGTGTAAAATCCACATCGGGACCAGGAAACACCTGAATTTGTTGAACAGCCGTGTCTGGGCAGCCATCTGTTGTGTTTACCGCCAATGTCACAGTGTAAATACCAGGTTGGGCGTAGATGTGAGTAGGGTTGACCAAGAAGCTTGTGGTTCCATCTCCAAAGTCCCATTGATAAGAGTTGATGAAACCATCTGTGATCGTTGTATTGTTCGTGAAGACCGTTGTATCGCCGATGCACACATTGTTGGCTGTGAAACTAACATTAGGGGTTTCGTACACTTCGATGGTCACAAACGTAGTGTCGAACGTACAGTTATCATTGGCAAACAATGCAACCGTATAGGTTCCTGGCTGGTTGTACGTGTATACCAGGGTGTCTCCAACGGCAGGTTGGATACAATTACCTGTGATAGTGTCGTAGTCCAAGCACCATGAGAAGTTCTGTGCACGGAAGCTTGCGTTGGCAAATGTTACGGTCAATGGCGCACAACCTTGACGTGGTGATGCATTGATGAATGCATTAACAGTGGCTCTTCTCACTGTAATGTCAACTGTTGTAGAGTCTATACCACAAGGGTTGTAAACATATTGAGTCACGGTGTAAGTGGTATCGAGATTCGGACCATTGTACGTAAATACATGGTTTTGAGCTCCCCAAACGAACGTCGTATCTCCATTTGGTAGGATAAGAGGCTGTCGGAATACGGTATCCACGGTTCCATCACCGTAATCGATCACTAAGTAATCAGGACTGCCGTTCACTTGTCCGTCCAATTGAAATTCTACACTCATTGGCGAACAACCTAACGTATTATCAGGTAAAATTCCTGCGCTTGGGTTGGATCGCACAGTGGCTGTTCGCATTACGGTGTCAAATCCACAACAGTTCCCAACAACAAGCTCGATGTAGTAGGTAGTATCGCGAATATTACTCGGTTGCAATTGTTGGAAGATACCTGGAAGGAGGGTGTTATTTGTGTAGAGAACTACACGATTACCGAGGTCATCCAGGGCGTAAACGGTCCAATCGTAACTGGTGATCGTGCCTGTACTCAAGTTCGTAGCGTTCACATTCAATGGTCCACAACCATTGTTGGTATCCAGGGACATATCTGCATCTGGAGGAGTTAGGATGTGATAGGTCTTGGTGATGGTATCGCTACAACCAAACTCTGTTTCAACGATCAATGTGACATCCACATCGCCTGATGTAGAGTAGGTGTGGGTGATCGTATCAGTGGTGTAATCTGTAATTCCATCTTCATCAACATCCCAATAGTAAGCCGTTATGTTACCGCCCAAGGTCGGGACCGTGCTTAGGTCGTAGAAAGTGGAAGGTAGATCGATACACAATGTATCTTGGCCACAGGTTGATGAAGCATCAAAATCGGCGATAGGACTAGGGCGGACGATAACCGTATCAGAGATCGTTTGAGTACACCCTCTCGAATCTGTAACGGTAAGCGTTGCGAGATAGATTCCTGCCGCGCTGTAGGTATGTGATGGATTTTGGATAGTATCGGTGTTGCCATCTCCAAAGTCCCAATCCCATGCCGTTATACCTGTCACACCCGAGCTTTGGTCGGTGAATAGGGTAGTCTCATCATCACAAACCTCGCTCGCAGTGAAATCGGCTACAGGATTAGCCCAAACCACAACATCTTGCCGAGCAGTGTCTGAACACCCGCTGGAGGCCGTTACGATCAACTCAATGGTGTACAACGAATCAATCGATGAACTTGTGTTGGTTAGGGTCATCGATGGGTTGGTAGCAGAGCTGAAAAGTTGGCCATTGACGAACCATTGATGAGAAACGCCGGTCGTAGATGTATCTGTCAATTGCAAGTTCAATGGATGACAAGCTGAGTCCGGCGCAGCAATGAAGCCAGCAACGGGGTCTTTTATCGTGTAGACCAAGTTGGATGCCGTATCATTCGCACATCCATAAGGTGAAGTAACGATCAATTGAACGAGCACGGAATCACCACTTGTAAATAGGGTGTGGCTCAAGGCATTCAAGCCCACATAGCTTTGTATCAAGTTGCCGTCATTGTCGAGTATCTCCCAGATATACTGCTGATTAGCACTAGGATATAGACTGACCTGTACTGTGCTGGTGTCGATGGTAAATGGTGCACAAGCGGCTTGTGGGTTGACCGTAAATTGAGCAATTGGATCGGGATGCACCGTGATAGAATCAACCACAGTATCTACACAACCAAAGTCGTTGGTTGCGATCAATGTAACCCCATAGGTAGTATCGCTGGTTCCATTGTTTACATAGGTTACGCGAGGGTTTGTTGCTGAAGATACCTGTCCGTTGCCGAAATTCCATTGGAAGGACATCGAGCTCGTATCCATTCCAGTTTGATTCGGTGAGGAGATATTGATGAAATCAACGGTATACGGACCACAGCTATCCATTGCACTTACTTGAATAGCAGCAGTTGGAGTAGGATAGATGGTGAAATTGGCCGAATCGATATCGGTACAACCTCTGCTATCCGTAACGATCTGATAGATGGTATACGTAACCGAATCGTTCGTGGACTGCGGGAAGTCTATCGTCGGCTGAGCGTCATTTGGGTCGGAGATCGTTACACCAGCGTTTGGTGATACCGAATAATCAAAAGTCAATGCATTTCCAGATGCCGTATTGCTAACCGCGATAGATGCAGGACCACAACTGTTATTTGGTAT
>CBFHXG010000022.1:0-36630 GCA_965659725.1 Phaeocystidibacter sp.
AACGGTGAAGGCTATTCCCGACGAAAGCTAATTTCAATACTTGATATAGAAGCCATTGCACGGGTCGGTAGTGTTGATAGCTTCGGCTTCTACACGCTCGACATCGGCCATGGGAGGCCCTTGTTCACACCACGATTTCATAGTCTCTAAGGCCGTTGCTGGACCTTGAATCTCCGCGAGTACAGAACCGTCTTCTTGATTCATTACCCAACCACACAGGCCCAGTTCAATGGCTTGTTCTTGCGTTGACTTTCGATAAAATACGCCTTGTACCTTACCGTAGATCGTGATGCGCCATCTCATCATCATCTGGCTCTGGGTTTTTTGAACTGTAATGTCTTTTTAGCCACATAGAGAGGCCGTCCAATCCTGGGAAAAGCACACGTTCGGTGATATTCGCTTGATCCAATTTATCTCTGATCTCCCATTTCAACTTCTTGGGAATAATGATCCTGAAAACATGCGAATCGTGATCTTCTAACCACTCATCCATCGAAGCCGTATTTGAACTGAGCAGTGAAAACAAGGCAAACTGGTTAACGATACGTTCATCCAGGGAAGGAGGCTCGAGGAAGAGAAGGAATTCTTCTTCATCTAGCTGCCTCAAAGCATCTAGGTCGTCGCAAACGGAATCGAGCATCTCGGCGGTGAAGGTATTGGACTGCTCTCTTTCGATCACATCCTTCAAACGATCGGGCAAATATTCATTGAGTGCTACATAGTTCATGCCCCAAATGATACCATCTCTATCATATCGCAGGATGTCATTGGTGGCGAAATGCAGTGCGACATAAGGTGAATAGGTCCAATCCAGCAAACGCGTAGGCAACCCGTGATGCTGAGCCATTGCGAGTACATTCCAAACGGACGTTACGTTCAATGCGGAAGGAAGTGCATACTTCTGAAAGTTCCGGAGTAGATGTCGTTCTAATCGATCATAGGGTCCACCCAAACGCGCAAGTGATGTCTTGAGATTATGTGCAGAATCGTTCATTCCGCGATAGATATATGGCGATCTGTATCGCCCTATCTGTCGGTCGAAAGTATCTTGAAACAATAACTCCTGGAGGTCCTTCCAGCTTTTCGCAACGGTTGTTTTCATGCGGATGGAAGGTAAGAAAAGTAGGTGGGGAACTAAACCCGAATGCCAATTAAACTGCCTAGCGAATGTTGCCTGACTCTGGCTGGGACAACGGCCCTACGAGCCAATCGAATGAACCTGCCTTTGTCGGGGTACACTGGACAGGAAGCACCCTCGCTGATCTCTCCTGCCAGGTCTCCCACTTGCAAAAAAGGAATATTCATCTCCATACAAGCGGCGGTATCCAACTGTTCATCTCCTACATACGTAACCTTGTCGAACTTATCAACGCCATACCAACGCATCGATGAATTGATCGCCTTGTGCAATAGGTCCGTTTTCTTTATGATACCCTCACCGGTTACCACGTGAAATCTACGAGTGTAGAATCCACTTCCTCGCAAACTCAAGTGAGCCATATCATGCCACGCGGTTGTAGCGATGGCAAATGCCCATGATTTCGAGTTCTGAAGATGGCTCAACAGATCAGGAGCTCCCTCCATGGCCTCAAACCGAGAACCACTCTTGAGATAGGCGGCTAGTAAAGTATCGTGATACGTTTGATAAATCTCAGCCCATTCTTCTTCTGATGGCTCCAGACCTTTAATGAGCTTCCAAACCTTTTCTACGAATGCCGTTTCCGTCTCCGCTTTACGGAAATCTTCCAGCTTGCTCAAGGGCAAGCTGAGGACTTCAGCAAGGGTCTGCAATAGGACTTTGTGCTCAAAGTCACTAGCACGGACCAGTGTACCCGATACGTCAAATAGTATTAGGTTCATTCAGTAGATCGTTAAAACGTGATTTCGATAAGTCTCTCGTGAAGGCTGCTCAATTTCCTTCATGGTCAACAAGTTAGGCACTAATTACTTTCAATTGCAAATGTTTTCAACAAAAAGTGTTGAAAAATCCACAATCTGTAAACCTATTCCTGCAAACCTTGGCACGAGTATCGGTGAATTCCTTCAAAAAGAGGTTTCATCATCATTAACAATCCCAGTCAACTAACGTCGCACGCGTAAGGTTATTCGGTCAATTTGTACCTCAATTGTAAAACGAACGATCGCATGGGTCCTATCAGAGCAGGCCTTGGATAGTATTCACGATTAAAGAGATTGTTTACGACAAAGCTCACCGACACGTCTTGGGTTGCCTGGTAACGGACTCGCGCATCCATGATCCAATCTCCATTCTGATTGCGCTCCCTTGCCGCTTCAACATCTGGAATGAACTGACTAAAAAGAGGGTCGATGAAGATGCCATCTATATTCTGCATAAAATCATTGTATCTCAAACTGAAACCCACCATGAATCTGTTGGTTTCCAATTGAGCATCGAGTTTGCCGAGGTGCTGATATCGATACTTCAGCACGCCCGACCCTGGGTTAGAAGAAGTTGAATTGTAGCTAAGCTCCACCTCAGGAGACGTTGGCAGCAAGCCAGGGTGTGTGGCGTAAACATGATCTGGCTCCAATGGCTTCGGATCCATATAGGTGATCCCACCCATTAGTCGCAATGAAGTAGCAGAGGCGATCTGGTATTCCATGGCCGTGCTTAGCTCCAAACCCGAAACTCGTGTACTTCCAACGTTGATGCTTCGAAATCCAAAATCATCAAACAAGGTTGCACCACCCGAACCCCATCGACCAAACGAAAACTCCATCATATTATCGAAGTGCATCAAGAACCCAGCAACATCAACATAACCCTTCAGCCTTCCCGACCGAAAGAGTCCTCTTGCTCCTAGCTCAGAACTCCACCCGCTCTCTGGTTGTAATCCAAGGTTAGGATATACTTGAAGCGCGCCCACATTCGTTCGGGTAAACATCTCAGCCATACTGGGGAATCTAAACCCCTCACCATAGCTGGCCCTTATTCGCAGGTAGTCGGTTCCACCATTGGCCCCGATCCGGAGTACAGGTCGTGACCACCGTGTGTTGTCGAGCGACAAACTTTCATACCGGATGCCCCCCGAGATTTTCACGTAAGGGATCTCTTTCTCCACCTGCAGGTAAACGGCCTGATCATCGAGACGGTGTACACCTCCAAATATCTCCGAGTTACTTACCCCATACTGCCCCGAAACTCCAGCGATGACGTCGACCCATGGAATTCTGGGTTCCCAGAAATACTCTGCGAAACCAAGCTGGCTGGCATTCGCGTAATTGGTCTCTTCAGAACTTGCGTTGTTGTCGATGACCAAGAATCTACCCCGAAGTGTGTGATTACCGTATGTGCCTGAATACTTGACCTCCGGATCTACGAAGAAATCAAAGCCAATGGTTCGAGTTGCCTGGCTGTCGAGCGGAATGTAGGCCTGATTTAGCCCGTTCCACAAGAGCGCATCGCCTGTTTCCGACCAAGAACCGGTTGCACTAATGGAATAGCTCCATTCCGGTGCACGAGGATCTAAATAGGTGAATTTCCCGAACAGTCTACCTTGATGATCGGGCACATCGTATTGGTAACCCGCATTGTGTTCAGCCATACCTGCGACCACCCATCCGTATTGCTTCTCTTCTCCTGATCTTCTGGTGTGTGAGAACTGTGTGCCGGTCCACCCACGAATACCATCCCACCATTTCAACTCCGACCTTTGGGGTGAATCATAGAATCCTTGGTACATTCGGATATCAGTGGTGGGAGTATAGGTTGGATCCAGGGTTTGAACATTGACTATGCCATTTACGGCACTGGTTCCATACAGTGAAGATGCTGCGCCTTTGAGGACCTCAACAGAGCGTGTGGCCTCGGTTGGGATCATGCCCCATTGCGCTTGGCCAGCATCAGGACTGATAATGGGCCTCTCATCCATCAAAACCAACACACGCGTTCCTGCTCCGTAACTCCAACCGCTCCCTGAACGAATGTTTACTTGCCCATCGGAAATGTGAACACCCGACGACTGTTCTATGGTGCCTTTGATATCTGACTGGGCCCTTTCGGTGATCAGATATGGTTTCAAAACATCGATACTAATAGGTGATAGCTCCGTGGCTTGCCGTCTTCTTGAGCCGATGATCACCACATCTCCGAGAACGCCTTTCTTCTCTAAGGTAATGCCAATGGCCAAATCGTATGGCTGCTCATCAAAACGCGATTCGGCTTCCGAATATCCCTCGGCAACGATCCTTAAAATGAAAGGATCATCGGTTCCTAAAGCGATGTTCAGAGCCCCTTCCTCATCAGTCAAACCATAGATAGAGTCGTTGATATAGACAGATGCGGCTGGTATAGGCTGACCTGCTTCATCGCTTACTTCAAGCCTCCATTCACTCCCATCGACCTGCCCGTAGGCCTGAGATGGAAGAACGAACGATATCAGCAGAAGGAATAGAAGATTTCTCATAGCTTTGAATCACACTCAAAGTACGAATTATCATGTCACGTATCGCCCTCGTTACCGGAGCTACTTCAGGAATTGGAAAAGCTACAGCACTTCTTCTCGCTTCATCAGAATACGACATCATTGCGGTGGGTAGGAGGAGTGACCGACTCGAGGATCTCAAGAAGGAGATCGAAGGTAGGGGGAGGAAATGCTATATCGACACACTTGACGTGCGGGATCAACCCGCTGTAGAGGCCTTTGCAACGTCGATCCCCAACGAGTGGAGCTCAATAGATGTATTGGTGAACAATGCCGGACTGGCAGCGGGAAAAGGTCCGATACAAGAGGGGAACCTAGACCATTGGGAACGCATGATCGATACGAATGTGAAAGGATTGCTATATGTCAGCAAGGCCATCATTCCTTTCATGATAAAGAGGAAGAAAGGTCATATTGTAAATATCGGCTCCATTGCTGGCAAGGAAGTGTACCCTGGAGGCAATGTATACAATGGTTCCAAGCACGCTGTGGATGCGCTCACTCGAGGCATGCGCATCGACCTAATTGAACATGGCATCCGTGTTTCTCAAGTAGCTCCAGGTGCGGTAGAAACGGAATTCTCGATCGTTCGGTTCGACGGAGATGAAAACAAGGCCAAGGAGGTTTACCAAGGCTACGAACCTCTTCACCCTGAAGACATTGCCGATGCGGTCTTGTATCAGGTAAGTCGACCTCCCCACGTGAACGTTGCTGATATTCTCATCCTTCCTGCGGCCCAGGCCTCAGCTACCGTTTTCAAAAAAGAGTAAGATCACCCTCTGAGATTCGGCCCTTAATTGTACTTCTGATATACTTTCACGGATACCAAACTGATGTCCATGAAAGAAGAAGAACAGCTGTACAGGTTAGCCCTGTGCTTTATAGACCTAGTAGGTCCTGTAGTTTCGAGAGCGCTAGTAGACCATTGTGGTTCAGCCGAAGCTGTGTTCAATGAAAAGACACACGTATTGCAGCGTATTCCTCGTGTTGGAGGAGAACGACTGAAGGCCATCCGAGCAAAAGATGTACTCATCCGAGCCGAAAAAGAATTGGCAATTATCGAAAGTGAGAAGATCGACGTTGTATTCTTTCAAGATGAGCGGTATCCACGTCGTCTATTGCATTGCCCTGATGCGCCCGTTCTTTTATTCATCAAAGGAAAGGTAGACCTGAATCCAGATCATACGGTATCCGTGGTTGGCACACGTCGACAATCGAACTATGGGAGAAAAGCAACGGAACAACTCATACAAGATTGGGCACGATATGGACCGATGATCGTATCGGGATTGGCCTTGGGAGTGGATACAACCGCACACAAAACTGCCATCAAATTTGACTGTCCTACCATTGCCGTTCTTGGTCATGGTCTCGACAGGTTATACCCTCATCAGAACCGATCCCTGGCAATCACTTTACAGAACAATGGTGCCTTGGTCAGCGAATTTCCATCGGGCACGAATCCAGATGCCATGAACTTCCCAAAGCGCAATAGGATCGTAGCAGGAATAAGCGATGCAACGGTGGTGATCGAGGCGGCGGAAAAGGGAGGGGCGCTGATAACGGGACAATTGGCTTCGGGCTACCAGAGGGATGTGTTTGCCCTTCCGGGGAGGGTGAATGACCCCATGAGTAAGGGGTGCCTTAACCTCATCAAAAACAATGAGGCCCATGTGATCACTCAACCTTCAGATGTTCCTGAATTACTGGGGTGGGATGCTGAGCACAAGGAAGAGGTCCGGCAGATACAGATGCCGATAGACCTATCCACGGAGGAGGCAGCAGTGATATCCACCTTAGGTAGGAATCGAATGGAGATCGATCGGATCAGCATTGAATCTGGGATGACGATCTCTCAGCTTTACGCCGTGCTCACCGCCTTGGAATTAAGAGGAATAGTGAGGGGATTACCGGGTAAACAGTATGAGGTGAATTAGAGAAGAAGGCTCACCCCTGCAGAGGCCATGTGGTATTGTTGGAGTGGCGAGTCGAGGCTGATGCTGTGTCGGTATAAGGCCTCCATATTTGGCAGGACGTCGTAGCCGGCAAAGAAAGTGACCTTCCCATAGCCTATGCGGAAGTACGTTTGTATTCGCCATGGAGAGGTAGTGTGAACTCGGTATTGACGGATCGCATGATCTTCATCGCGGTGGTATGCTGCCGACAATACCCTATACCCAAAACGAGCGCCAAGGCTCATCCTGAAGAATCCACCCTTCCTACTCGACTTTCCTCTATACCTAAACTCCAATGGAATCTCGAGATAGCTCAAGTTCTGTTCGTTGATATTGTAGGAACTGTCGGCGGCCAACGTAAGAGGCGCAACGTTTCCTACGGGGCTTGGCCGTGGCTCTACCTCTGTAAATGCGAGATTATTATGGAGATTGTGGACACTAAATCCAAACCCATAGCCCAATCCGCTGGCCTCGTTAAATGGCACCTCACCCATGAATGAAAAAGTATGGCCATTACTGAACCATTGCTGTGACAGCCCGCTCATTTCTTGGGTTGGGATCAGGAAATCGTAGGTAAGATCGTAGATGAATTCCGCCGGTGGACCATTGGGATGTTGGGCCTTACCGGCGATAGAACCTAATAAAAGAAGGAGAAGAGTGGAGATCTTTCGCATTCTGCTAATTTACGAAGTGTGACGCTGTGGTTCGATCAATCGTCGCTCTCTTCGTCAGGAACTTCTGTTTCGCTTGATGAGCTGCTTTCTTCTTCATCATCCTCTAGGTCCTCGATATAATCCTCAACCTTATTCTTAAGCTCCTTAGAGATCTTGAAAAGGTATTTGGTATCGTCTGTTTCCAAAGGAATAGCCCTCACCGTTTCACCGGCGGCATTCTTGTAGGTGATGATGTCATCTTCATAATCTTCATAGCCATTTGGGTAAATGTCTGTGAGGATTTCCATCAATGCGGGATTGATGTTCTTGTAATCAACAATGACGCGTTTCTTGTCCATGATCACTCAATTTCAGGGTTTTACCATTCCAATAACCAAGCAAAAACCAAGGGAGCAACAATGGTTGCATCCGACTCCACAATGTACTTAGGAGTATCGATATCTAGCTTCCCCCAGGTTATTTTTTCGTTAGGAACTGCACCTGAGTAAGATCCATAGCTCGTTGTTGAATCACTGATTTGGCAGAAGTAACTCCAAAAAGGAATTTCTTCCATCTCCATATCTTGATAAAGCATTGGAACTACGCAAATTGGAAAATCACCTGCTATACCTCCTCCGATTTGGAAGAAGCCTACACCGGCACCATCGGAGTTATCGATGTACCATTTTGCCAACCAGGTCATGTATTCGATACCGCTTTTCACGGTAGATGGCTGAAGTTCGCCCTTCATGCAGTAGCTAGCAAAGATGTTTCCCATGGTAGAGTCTTCCCAACCTGGTACCACGATAGGCAAGTTCTTCTCGGCTGCCGCGATCATCCAGGAGTTCTTTGGATCGATCTCATAGTACTGCTCGAGGTCTCCATCAAGGATCATTTGATACATGTACTCGTGAGGGAAGAATCGCTTGCCAGCCGCTTCTGCATCCTTCCACTTCTTTTCGATGTGGGCTTGCAATCTGCGGAAAGCCTCTTCTTCAGGAATACAGGTATCGGTAACTCGATTCAAACCACGGTCGAGTAGGTCGCGCTCCTCCCGTGGCGTAAGGTCACGGTAATGAGGAACACGCTCATAGTGCGTATGCGCCACGAGGTTCATAAGGTCTTCCTCCAGGTTCGCTCCCGTACATGAAATGATGGCGATCTTATCCTGACGGATCATTTCGGCGAGGGATCTTCCCAATTCGGCCGTGCTCATTGCACCTGCTAGGGTAACCATCATCTTCCCTCCTTTTTCGAGGTGCGTTTCGTATCCTTTAGCCGCATCCATCAAGGCAGCTGCGTTAAAGTGCTTGTAGTGGTGATCGATAAAATTCGATATCGGTCCGCGTTGTTTTGACATCTTTATATTCTTTTTCTAGTAACCTAAGATCTTCATCATTGACTTGTGACTTTGCTCTTTCGCAAAGAGTTTGGTTCGCCACTCGCCGTCTTCATCGCGATCTATCACGATGTGCTTTGGCGATGGAAGTAGACAGTGTTGAATACCTCCAAATCCGCCTACTGATTCTTGATAGGCTCCCGTATTGAAGAAGCCTACATACAATGGTTCATCTTGATCCAATTTTGGAAGGAAGATAGCATTACTGTGTTGTTCACTGTTGTAGTAGTCATCCGAATCACAAGTCAATCCTCCCAGTAGAACACGCTCATAAGGCGCCTTCCATTTATTGACGGCCAGCATCACGAATTTCTTGTTGATCGACCAAGTATCCGGAAGGGTAGTCATGAATGAGGAGTCGATCATGTACCACTTCTCTCTATCGTTCTGTTGTTTAGAACCCAATATGCTGAAGAGCGTGGCTCCACTTTCTCCAACCGTATACGATCCAAACTCGGTAAAGATGTGCGGCTCGGGGATCTCGGCTGCGTCGCAGGCATGTTTGATCTGAGCAATGATTTCTTCCGCCATGTAAGCGTAGTCATAATCGAAGTTCAGGTTGTTCTTGATAGGGAACCCTCCTCCAATATTCAATGAGTCCAACGATGGGCAGATCTTCTTCAATGCGATATACACATTCACACACTTTAGCAATTCACTCCAGTAATAGGCCGTGTCGTTGATACCTGTATTGATGAAGAAGTGAAGCATCTTCAACTGCACCTTGTCGTTGTCGGCCACGTGCTTCTCATAGAAAGGAACGATATCCTTGTATCCGATGCCCAATCGTGAGGTGTAGAACTCAAACTTGGGCTCCTCTTCCGACGCGATACGCAAACCAATGCTCGTAGGATTCTTCAAACGACTTGAAAGGCGAGTAACCTCCTCCTTGTTATCCATCACAGGAATTACGTTGGTCCAGCCATTGTTGACCAAGCCAGCGATATTGTCAAGGTATTGATCTCTCTTGAAACCATTGCAAACCACGAAATTGTCTTTGGTCAGCTTACCCTGCTGGGCGAGGTCTTCAATAATGTTGATATCAAAGGCAGAAGACGTTTCGATGTGGATCTCATTCTTCAAAGCCTCATCCAAGATGAAACTAAAGTGAGAGCTCTTGGTACAATAGCAATAGTGATAATATCCTTCATAATCAACTTTAGCCATGGCCACGTTGAACATACGCTTAGCGCGTTGGATGTTCTCCGAAATGCGTGGCAAATAGGTAACCTTTAATGGCGTACCGTATTGCTTGATCACCTCCATGAGGTTCACTCCATTCCATTCAAGCTGATCGTCTTCTACCTGGAACTCCTCCTGAGGCCAGTAAAAGGTTTGCTCGATCAGATCACTATACTTGTTTTTCATTTCTTAAAAATTGGCGGGCAAATATAAATCCAAGTTGATTACATGCGACACTTTTGATGAATCCAACTTGGTTAAATGTCAAAACAATCGCTCAGAATCTCCAATTCTCAAGATTAAATATCGTAAGTAACTGATATACTGATTTTTATATTTTCAATTTAAGCGCGGTAGATCGATGATATTATGTGTATGTAAACAAAATAGGCGGTGAAAAATACCTCTATTTGCCGTTTACAGTGTCAATTTCTTTTGGAAAACAAGGCGAACTACACCTTGCTGAGAGTCTGTATTGGACCGTATCCAACATAGTCCTATCTGAAAGCAAAAAGCCCGGCACTAGGCCAGGCTTTCTATATCTATTGGAGGTAAGCTTACTTAGATGTCAAGCTTGCCTTCAAGTAACTTCTGTTCATGCGTGCGATGTTCTCGAGTGAGATGCCTTTCGGACATTCAACTTCACATGCGCCGGTATTGGTGCAATTACCGAATCCCTCGAGATCCATCTGCTTCACCATCTTGAGTACACGCTCATCTGCTTCTGGCTCACCTTGAGGAAGGAGAGAGAACTGCGACACCTTCGCTGAAACGAAGAGCATAGCTGATGAGTTCTTACATGTGGCTACGCAGGCTCCGCAACCGATACAGGTGGCGGCATCAAATGCGGCATCTGCATTCTCCTTCTCGATCGGAATAGCGTTTGCGTCTTGTGTATTACCAGAGGTGTTCACTGAGATGTATCCACCTGCTTGGATCACACGGTCGAAAGATGAGCGGTCAACCATCAGGTCTTTCACCACAGGGAAGGCTTTTGCTCTCCAAGGCTCGATAAAGATGGTATCGCCATCCTTAAATTCGCGCATATGCAACTGGCAAGTTGTTACACCGCGACCAGGACCGTGGGCTTCACCGTTGATGTACATGGAGCACATACCACAGATACCTTCGCGACAATCGTGATCGAATGCGATCGGGTCACCACCATCGTTGATGATCTGTTCGTTGAGTACATCCATCATTTCCAAGAACGACATATCTGGCGACACATCTTGCACCGGATAGGTTTCCATGTGTCCTTTAGCTTCCGGACCGTCTTGGCGCCAAACTTTTAGCGTGAGATTCATATCACTTCGTTTTATGAGGTTCAGCTTACTTGTAGCTGCGCGTCTTCAATTCAACTTCTTCGAACTTCAAATCTTCCTTGTTCAACTTGGCCTTTCCAGGATCTCCTGTGAATTCCCAAGCCGCAACATAGGTGTAGTCTTCATCATTACGAACTGCTTCACCTTCTTCCGTTTGGTATTCTTCACGGAAGTGACCTCCACAAGATTCGTTACGATCGAGTGCATCGAGGCACATCAACTCACCCAATTCAAGGAAGTCGGCCACTCTACCCGCCTTCTCCAATTCAGGATTGGGTCCGTTGAGTTTGCCTGGAACGCGAACGTCTTTATAGAACTCTTCGCGCAATTGGCGGATCTCTTCGATCGCTTCTTTGAGGCCCTTTTCGTTACGAGCCATGCCGCACTTGTTCCACATGATGCGTCCCAATTTGCGGTGGAAGTGATCAACCGGTTTAGAACCATTATTATTCAATAGTTTCTCCAAGCGATCCGTCACCTCTTTTTCAACAGCTTCGAACTCCTTAGTGTTCACGTCGATGGCACCTGTGCGAATATCATCGGCTAAGTACTCACCTACGGTATATGGGGCAACGAAGTATCCATCGGCCAAGCCTTGCATCAATGCGGAAGCACCTAATCGGTTCGCACCGTGGTCGGAGAAGTTAGCTTCACCGAGTGCAAAGAGCCCTGGTACGTTGGTCATCAAGTTATAATCTACCCACAGACCGCCCATGGTGTAGTGAACCGCCGGATAGATCATCATTGGCGTTTCATAAGGGTTATCAGCGGTGATCTTTTCATACATCTGGAAGAGGTTACCGTACTTCTTCTCTACCACTTCGGTACCGAGCTTCTTGATCTGTGCATCAGATGGATTGCTGTTGCCTTGAACATTTGCTTCCTCTCTACCGTAGCGCATAATAGCTGTAGAGAAATCGAGGAATACCGCTTCACCTGTCTTGTTTACACCATAGCCTGCGTCGCAACGCTCTTTGGCTGCACGTGAAGCAACGTCACGAGGAACGAGGTTACCAAAACTTGGATACCTTCTCTCGAGGTAATAATCTCTATCTTCTTCTGGAATTTGCGTAGGCTTCAACTTGCCTGTGCGTACGGCTTCCGCATCTTCCTTCTTGGCAGGCACCCAGATACGTCCATCGTTACGGAGTGATTCCGACATCAATGTAAGCTTAGATTGGTACTCACCTGATACTGGAATACATGTTGGGTGGATTTGAGTAAAGCAAGGATTGGCCATCATTGCACCTCTGCGGTGGGCCTTCCATGCAGCGGTTACGTTGGATCCCATTGCGTTGGTCGACAAGTAGAACACGTTACCGTAACCACCTGTACACAATAGTACGGCGTGTGCACCGTGACGTTCAACCTCTCCTGTAGTAAGGTTACGAGCGATGATACCACGAGCCTTACCGTCTACCGTTACAACGTCGAGCATTTCGTGACGATTGTAAAGCTTCACGCGACCCTTTGCGATCTGACGTGAAAGAGCGGAATACGCTCCAAGCAACAACTGCTGTCCGGTTTGACCCTTCGCATAAAAGGTTCGGCTCACTTGAACACCACCAAAAGAGCGGTTATCGAGAAGCCCACCATAATCACGTGCAAAAGGAACACCTTGAGCAACACATTGGTCGATGATATTGGCCGATACTTCTGCGAGGCGATACACGTTTGCCTCACGCGAGCGGTAATCGCCACCTTTGATCGTATCATAAAAAAGACGGTACGTACTATCACCGTCATTTTGATAGTTCTTTGCTGCGTTGATACCCCCTTGTGCCGCAATAGAGTGCGCACGTCGAGGAGAATCCTGGAAGCAGAAAGCCTTTACGTTATAACCTAGCTCTGCCAAAGAAGCGGCAGCGGATGAACCTGCTAGGCCTGTACCAACAACAATGATATCAATTTGTCTTTTGTTGGCTGGGCTCACCAAACGGACATTGCTCTTGTGATTTGTCCATTTCTCGCTAAGTGGTCCCTCAGGAATTCGAGCATTCAAATCCATAGACATATCTTATTGTTGTGTGATGTAGATGAAAACTGGGATGATGGCAAAAGCAGCTGGAACTGCAACTGCGAAGAACTTACCAACTCCGTTGATGATCTTGTTGTACTGCGGGTGACTCCATCCCATGGTCTGGAAGGCACTAGAGAAGCCATGCCAGAGGTGGAAACCGAGAGCGATCATTGCGATCACGTAGAACGCCGTGTACCACAACTGCTGGAATGCAGCCACAGTAATCGTGTAAAGATCCTTGATACCATTCTCCATCGGCATCTCTCCAAAGTGCATTTCATACCAGAAACTGCGCATGTGGATGATGATGAAGAGCAATGTGATGATACCCAAGAGGGCCATATTGCGCGATGCCCAGCCTGAATTTGCTGCGGCGTTGTTCTTTACATACTTGGTTGGACGTGCCGCTGCATTCTGACGTGCGAGCACGATTCCGTCGATAGCGTGCAAAAGAATACTTGCATAAAGCAAATAAGAAACCACCTTGATCAAGGGGAAGGTGGTCATGAACTTAGAGTACTCATTGAAAGTTTGCTGGGCCTCATCACCCCCTAGAAGGGTCAAGTTACCTGCCAGGTGAACGATCAAGAAGGTACATAGGAATAGACCGGTCAATGCCATCCAATACTTTCGGGCGAGTGACGATCCAAATAAACCTTTTCCGGTTGCCATATAGTTGGAGATTAGAAACTGATTTCAAGTTGTACAAAAATAGACTACAGACCTTCGGCAGCCAAGAATGGCCGCTATTTGGAACGCGTCTAAATGAAAGGCTTAATTTTCAACCAATTCTCCTTCGATCAACTTGGCTAAAGTTGATTTTTGGATGGGCTTCACAATAAAGTCTTCCACCTGCTTGTATTCTTTTGTTTTATCTCTGTCGCTTTGGTTAACACTGGAGGTAACAATGTACACCTTGCTTAGTTCACGAGCATTGATCCGCCCATTTAGAGAATCAAGGAAGTCGAAACCGTTCATCTCAGGCATATTGAGATCAAGTAGAATAATGATCTTTTCGCCGTCATCGGTCTCATCCAAGAAATTCAGCGCTTCACGAGCATTAAAGAATTTATGGACTCCTGACAGTTTTGATCTTACATCAATGGTGTCGAGTAGGCGGTTGACAAGGAAGTGGTAGATCTTGTCATCGTCGATGATCAGGAGTTTAGGTCTCGGCATATTCAAATGTAATCTAATATCTATGAAGGTTATTATCGTTCGAGTATAATTTGTAAACCCACACTGCTCACGTACCTTTGAGGCTAATTGCTAATTCGAAGGATAAAACTATGAGATATCAGCCGCTTGACCGTCAAATTTTTATCGACAACCGCGAACGTTTTCGTCAGCATTTGCCTGCCGGAGCCCTAGCCGTTTTCAATAGCAACGACATTTACCCGACCAGTGCAGATGGCACGATGCCATTCATGCAGCACAAGGATATATTTCACCTATCAGGCGCAGATCAAGAGGAGTCCATACTCGTGATATTCCCAGACGCCTACAAGGAGGAGCATCGCGAGGTGTTATTCCTTAAGGAGACCAACGAACATATCGCCGTTTGGGAAGGAGAAAAACTCACCAAGGAGAAGGCGTTCGAGGTGACCGGCATCAAGTCGGTTTACTGGCTAAAAGACTTTGAAAAGGTATTCAAAGAAATGATGAGTCAGGCTGAGATCGTTTTCTTGAACACCAACGAGCACCTGAGGAATACTTCCGAAGTGCAAACTCGCGAAGACCGATTCATTGAGTGGTGCAAGAAGAATTATCCAGCACACACCTACGACCGTTCCGCGCCGATCATGCACCGCATTCGCTCAGTGAAGAGTGACCGTGAGATCGCAGTCATGCAGCAAGCAGCTGATATTACTACGAAAGGGTATCTGCGCGTACTCAAGGCCATCAAACCTGGTGTCGCAGAATATGAACTCGAAGCAGAGTTCATGCATGAGTTCCTTTCCAATCGCTCACGCGGATTTGCCTACACCCCTATCATCGCATCTGGCTACAATGCCTGCGTTCTCCATTACATCGAAAATAAGGATGTATGCAATGACGGTGAGACCATCTTATTTGATGTGGGTGCTGAATACGCCAACTACGCTTGTGATGTCACCCGTGTATTCCCTGTGAATGGGAGATTTACAGATCGTCAGAAGCAGGTTTACAACGCCGTGCTCCGCGTTCAGAAGGAAAGTTTAGCTATGCTCGTTCCGGGAAATAACTTGAACGACTACCATAAGGAAGTTGGCAAGCTCATGACCAGCGAGCTACTCGACCTTGGGTTGCTAGACAAGACCGACGTGAAGAATGAAGATCCAAACTGGCCCGCATATAAGAAATACTTCATGCATGGCACATCACACTACATCGGCTTAGATACGCACGATGTGGGCTTGTGGACCGACGATATGCGCGTTGGAAACGTTTTCACATGTGAGCCAGGCATCTACCTTCCAGAAGAGAACTTTGGAGTTCGTATCGAAGATGATGTGGTGATCACAGAGGATGGATTATTGAACCTCACCCAAGGAATTCCGAAAGAGGTACAAGAGATCGAAGAGTACATGAACAGCTAATGAGCTCATCCTTCATAGAACATCGTGGAGTCCCGGTCCATTATACAGATAAAGGCAAGGGCTCCGCGATCATTTTACTCCACGGATTCTTAGAGTCCGTTTCGATGTGGAACGATTATTCAACCGAACTCTCCAAGGAGTATCGGGTGATCTGCATCGACCTACCAGGACATGGCAGATCCGATTGCATTGGCTACGTGCATACCATGGAAGAAATGGCCGATGTGATAAAGGCTGTGGCCGATCACCTCCGACTAAAACGCTATCATTTAATAGGCCACTCCATGGGCGGATATGTGGCCCTGGCTTTTGCAGAGGCGCACCCCGACATACCCAAGAGTACTACGTTATTCCATTCTACTGCCTTGGCCGACAGTCTGGAAAAGCAAAAGGACCGTGACAGGGCCATAGAGTTGGTGAAGCGATCTCCTGAAAGCTTCATTAAGCACTCATTGCCCATGTTGTTCCGATCAAAATCCAGGAGCATCTACCGAAAGGAAATCAAGAAGATGGTTGAAGAAGCCTTGAAAATGCCCATCCAGGGTGTAATTGCTGCTTTGGAAGGAATGAAAGAACGCAACGACCGAGAGGTGTTACTCCATCTCTCCCCCGTTCCATTTTGCATGATCGCTGGGAAGAGAGATAGTGTATTGCCATTTGAAAAGATAGAACCTCAACTGAAGGCACCGCGAGTGATCGATCGCTTGGTGACCGAGAATAGCCATATGGGTTTTATTGAAGATCGCGACCTTTGCCTCGAAACGATACAGTATTTCATACGCGACATAGAAAAACAATATTCATGAATATCGACTTAACCGGAAAGACCGCACTGGTAGGTGGAAGTACACAGGGAATTGGATTTGCATCTGCAAAAGAGCTCGCCGGCATGGGGGCCACCGTGATTCTACTTGCCAGAAACGAGGAAAAGCTAAAGGATGCCGTTTCTCAACTCCCTACTCCAAACGGACAAGAGCACGGGTACCTAGTGGCTGATTACAGTCGGCCGGAAGAAGTAAAAAACACGATACATGAATGGCTCGCGGGAGGAAGAACGGTTAATATTCTCATCAACAATACGGGAGGCCCACCTGCTGGACCCGTCAGCGAAGCCACCATTGAAGGCTTTCAATCAGCCTTTGAGGCTCACTTAGTGAACAATCACAATTTGGCTCAAGCGGTATTACCCGGCATGAAGGAATCGGGGTACGGAAGGATCATCAATATAATCAGCACTTCTGTGAAAATACCGTTGAACGGACTTGGCGTTTCCAACACTATACGCGGAGCCGTTGCCAACTGGAGCAAGACACTCAGCAATGAGGTCGGAGCCTTTGGTATCACCGTCAACAACGTACTCCCTGGGGCTACAGAAACGGAGCGATTGACTGGAATTATCACCAACAAGGCAAAGAAGGGAAACCACTCAGAAGATGAAGTAGCGGCGAAGATGACCGCGGCCATTCCAATGAAGCGATTTGCCCAACCTGAAGAGGTTGCGAATGCCGTTGCCTTTCTGGCAAGCCCCGCTGCCTCATACATCAATGGCATTAACGTACCCGTAGATGGTGGGCGCACAGGTTCATTGTAAATGAGTTAAATTTAGAGAGGACCATCTGCTACCTCTCTATGAAACTCTTACGTGCTCTCCTCCTTCTATTGACTTTTTTATTTGCACAACCTGCCCAGGCTCAAAAGAGCTTGAATGAGGGCAGCGTTGAGATCATGGGACATTCACTTGGATTGGGATTTTCCTACCGAAGAACGTTGGACATGACCTACTATAATGAGTTTCATGGTCTGTTGAGTACGGGAATCACAAGCGGCCTATTTTCCTCGTACGTTGGAATGGGCTATCGCCGGATGGTGTATATACGATAACACGACTACTTCTTTGAATTCCAGGTGTTAGGTGGCTTTAATCAGCTATACGGACTACGACGAGAAAAGGAAGACGTTACCGCCATTCAGAGTGGTTTTTCTATGGGAGCTCACATGAACATTGGCCATACTACCATTGATGGTTACTCCGTGAGGATCACAACGGGATATCACCTCTTCCAACAGCAATACGGTCAGTTCATCCTCGGAATGCAAGTGGGCAAGTTCTTCGACTGACCTGCAATGACTACTTTTGGGGGACGAAGCTAATTTCACCTCTGAAAGCGAATGAACATTCAGAATTATATAGATGGTAAGTATGTAGATCCTGTCAATGGGCAGTGGATCGACAATGTTGAACCAGCCACTGGAAAGGCATACGGACGTATTCCGGATAGTGATGCAGATGACGTGCAACTTGCCGTTGATGCAGCAAAAAAGGCATTCCCAATCTGGTCCGCCATGTCTACTAAGGAGCGTTCCGATATCATGATGGCTGTATCTGCCGGGATCGAGAAGCGCTTACCTGAATTGGCGGCCGCTGAAAGTCGTGATAACGGCAAGCCACTCAAGCTTGCAACAAGGGTTGATATCCCTCGAGCCCGCGACAACTTCGCATTCTTTGCAACGGCAATCTTGCACGATGCATCGGAAACGCACGACATGGGTGAATCGGGATTCAACTACACTTTACGAAGACCGATCGGGGTAGCGGCTTGTATCAGTCCGTGGAACCTACCACTTTACCTATTTACATGGAAGATAGCACCTGCATTGGCTGCTGGCAATACGGTAGTGGCCAAGCCCAGTGAGGTTACCCCTGTAACAGCCGCTCTTCTAGGTGAGATCTGCACTGAAGCGGGAATGCCTCCAGGCGTTTTGAACATCGTTCATGGTCTAGGTGGAAAGGTTGGCGCTGAGCTCACCAAGCATCCCGACATTCCGGCTATTTCATTTACGGGTGGAACTTCAACCGGACAAACGATTGCCCGCACTGCGGCACCGATGTTTAAGAAACTATCCCTTGAATTAGGTGGGAAGAATCCGAATATCATCTTTGCCGATTGTGACTTTGATGAAATGCTGAAGACAACGGTTCAGAGCAGTTTCGCGAATCAGGGACAGATCTGTCTGTGTGGATCTCGAATCTTCATTGAACGTCCGATCTATGAGAAATTCAAAAAGGCCTTTGTTGAGAAGGTCTCTCAGCTTCGAGTAGGACCTCCAAGTGAGGATTCGACGCAAGTTGGAGCGCTCGTTTCCAAGCCACATATCGAAAAAGTGATGAGCTATGTAGAGCTAGCGAAAGAAGAAGGCGGAACCATCCTTACGGGCGGGGAACGTGTTCAAATGGATGGAGAATATTCTGAAGGCTTCTACATGCGCCCTACGGTCATTGAAGGATTGGAATACACGTGTAGGACCAATCAAGAAGAGATCTTTGGTCCGATTGTAACCCTAACCCCATTCGATACAGAAGAAGAAGTGCTTACCATGGCCAATAGCACGAGTTATGGATTGGCTGCAACGATCTGGACGAGCAACCTGAAGCGGGCTCACAGAGTGGGTGCCCAGGTGGAGAGTGGTATCATCTGGGTAAACTGCTGGTTGGTACGTGATCTTCGGACGCCATTTGGCGGAATGAAGAACTCGGGGGTTGGACGTGAAGGTGGTTTTGAAGCCCTTCACTTTTTCACAGAATCGCGGAACATCTGCGTTAAATTATAACCGCAGTTCCGTACTTTTGATTGACAACAAGCCAGAATTCTAGACATGGACCTCCTCAATATTTCACAGATACCAAGAGAGGAAAATCTCTCTCCGGATGAATTCAAGGAAAAGTATCTGTACCCACAAAAGCCTGTTGTGCTTACCAACTTTTCGAAAGATTGGGAGGCTACATCTAAGTGGAACTATCAATTCTTAAAGGAAAAGGCTGGAGACGAAAAGGTGAAGCTATATGGCAAGTGGCTCGACAATGAGCCTACCCGAATTGAAATGCCCCCTGTAAAAGAGGTGCCTTTTAGTGAGTACTTGGATATGCTTCAAAACAACGAGTCTAGTGATCTTCGGATCTTCCTGTTCAATCTTTTCAAACTTCGTCCCGAACTACTCAAGGATTTTAACTTCCCTGATTTCTCCGACAATTTCTTGGAAGACTTCCCATACATGTTCTTTGGTGCGGCTGGGAGTGATGTCCGTCTTCATTACGACATCGACCTAAGCCATGTTTTCATCACACAGTTTGGTGGCGCTAAGCGCATCACCTTATTCGAACAGTCTGAATCGAAGTACCTGTACAAACTACCATTTACCACGCACAGCGCGGTGGACATGAGTAACATTGATTACGATAAATATCCGGCGGTTAAATATGCAAGGGGTTGTCAAACCGACCTTAAGCATGGGGAAACGCTATTCATGCCGAGTGGGATCTGGCATTACATTCAGTACTTGGATGGAAGTTTTTCATTGAGCTTGCGAGCACTCGCGGATTCAAGTATCGATAAGATCAAGGGTGCTTACAATGTATTCGTAGTTCGAAAGCTCGATGAATACTTGAACAAGTACTACGGAAATAAATGGTCCGACTACAAATTGAAGAAGGCCATGGAGCGTGCGACAGAAATCTTAGATGAGCGCGAAGAAGATAGGATTAGCAGGCTGTAAAAGCCCGCGTTAGCGTAAAAAAAGAGCCGTCTCACTATACGTGAAACGGCTCCGGTTCGGTGTAGAAAATATATACGTTAACACAAATTACCTACATCTTATGAACCGTTAAGAACGATCTGGTCCTTGGTATTACACCAATCCTAGGCTGCGAAAATCGGAATATTCCTACGGAATGCAGTTACCTAATCGTTAATTAAAACAGGATCCCTACACTCATTAGCAATTCACCTCTATTTGAAGCGAGTGGAATTCCATTCCATTGACCTTCATGATCTTGGAACGACGCGTTGTAGGTGATATCGAAGGTCAGCGGACCTAGGTCGACGCCTGCACCGAGCTGATAGCCCAGTTGGAATCGGCCGAAGGCGTCAACAACCTTTTCATCTAGCATCAAGTTGCCGTTCAAACCAGTTTGAAAGCGCAATACGTGAATCACTTTGATACCTGGAGACAGATTAAACTGCATGCTATTCATTGTGAAATTCTCACTCACAGGCGCACCGTTTTGGTCGTATCCATCAAAAAAAATGGAAGTTTGATTATAGAGACCATCGAATTGAACGTAGAAGTTCTTTCCGATCTCATCTCGAACTGCCAATCCTAGGTGCCATCCGTTATTTGCTCGTTCGCCAGAGAATACTTCTCCGCTCGTTGCAACGGCTGATCCTAATCCTAGATCGGTCATATTGTAGGTGAGTCCACCTTTAACACCCCAGTCGAGTCCCTGCGCCTTCAGTCCCATCCCGGCAACTGACATGGCTACTATCATCATCCATCTTTTCATCATTTCGTTGTTTAAGTGGTTACCAACAACATTCCAAGAAGGATGCCAAAAAAGAATCTGTGGTGATCAGCGAATGCCCTTCATGAGCTCGTAATCCTTTGGGCGGCGGTGTTTCCAGCGGCGGTGGGACCACAGCCAGTATGGGGGATCAGCTTGGATCCATTCTTCTAACTTGGCAGCGTATCTCTTCATAATCTCGCCAAACTCGGTTTCCTTCGGATCCATCTCAAACCTTTCGAAGTGCACGAGATACCTCCCTCTGCCTACGCGTTCAAAGAACATGCTCACAACTGGATAGTCGAACTTCTTGGCGTAGACTTCTGCTCCGGGGGTAAAGCCCGTTTCCCGGTTAAGGAATTCGATCCAATAGGATTTTCGGGGGTTTGAAGGATTTTGATCGGCGAGTAGTCCGTAGGCCACAGGGCGACCACGATCCGTCGTCCATGCTTGCTTGGACTCTTGAACGGGCACGAGCCACATCCCTTCATTGCTGCGTAAGGAAGCCATGTATTTTTCGATGCGCTCATTCGAAAGTGGACGATAAACCCCTGCCGCTTCATGTGGCATCATGTGCGGAATACATCGCGTCATAAACTCCCAGTTCCCATAATGGCTCCCTACAATTATGATATTCCTGTCGATGAGATCGGGGTCTGAGAATATCTCATTCCCGACGGGCTTAAAACGCTCGAGAAGCCGATCTATCGGTTCATGGAGTGACTTAATGGATTCGAGAAAAAGATCGGCTAGGTAGCGATAGTAAGTCTTCGTCATCTGGTCTACCCAAGCTTCATCCTTCTCTGGAAAGCACTTAGTAAAATTCTCGCGCACAAGGTCTACTCGATAGCGAAGAACGCGGAATAGAATGAGGTAAACGAAATCAGCTAAGAGATATACTCCTCTCCAAGGGAGAAGTTGAATGATGAGATCAAAGAATCGAAAAAATAGATAGGCTATCATGAAAGTTCGCGCACCGCTTGTGTAATCACACGGCGAATTTCCTCAATCTTTTCTGAAAGTTCAGGTTTATTCTGATTCTCTTTTCCGGCAAGCTCCACGAAGAGGAGATCTTCATGGATACTTGCTATACCGAATATCTGTGCATTGGGCTTCAAACCGTGTGCGGCTCTTCCCATCGATTCAAGGTCCCCTTCAGCATGTGCCTTCTCTATCGTATCAACTAGAGATAGGGCTTCTTCGCAAAAGGTTTGGATCATTACGGCCTCAAACTCCTTGTCTCCTCCGGTAAAATCCGCGAGGCCATCCAGATTGTGATATGTACCTACATGCATAACACTTACGAATATACACCTTTGAAGCGTATGATGAACGTACTACCTGAGTCTGAGTTAATTCGGATATCCATTTCAGCATTTCGGGTGGAGAGCAATTCCTTTACAAATGAAAGTCCGAGGCCTGTACCCTTTTCACCTTTCGTGCCTAATGTGCTTCGGATGACCCTGTTGCTCAATATCTTCTGTCGCATCTCTTCTGTCAGGGTCGTGCCATGATCCGTTACACTCAGATTTAAATTGGATCCTTCCTTCTCAACATTGATCTCGATGGTGGAGTCCTGTGAAAACTTGATGGCGTTGCCTACGAGGTTACGTAGGGATAGGCGAAGGACATTCTCATTCATTCGTGGACGTTCGGCAAGGTTCACTGTCGAGATCAACCTTAGTCTCTTGAGGCCTGCCTGAAGTTCTGTAAGCTGGACCACATCGTGGATGACCTCTGCGACATTCACCTCCGACTCCTGACCGTTATCGATCAGCGCTGTCTTTCCCCATTCCAAGATATTCTCTAGGAGCGAATCGGTTTGATCCATTACGGTATCCAAGCTATCGCCTAGATCGTTCTTCTCATCTTCTGTCAGTTCACCCTCCTTAAGCAGATCCACTATCACTCGAATGGAGCTAAGAGGACCGCGAATATCATGCGCCAGCACACCGAGCAGTCGTGATCTTAAGTGACTGATCTTCTCGAGTGCTTCGTTGCGCTCCTCGAGTTGCTTCTGCACTTTGCTCAGTTCAAGGCGTTTCATCACTTGTTCGGACAAGACCTTAAGTGCCATGATCTGGTCCTCTGTAAGTTTCCGAGGCTCTCTATCGATAACACATAGGGACCCTAGATTCTCACCGTCTACGGTTTCAATTGGCATACCGGCATAGAAGCGAATATTGGGCTCTTCTGTCACGAGAGGGTTGTCGTGGAACCGTTCATCTTCCCAGGTATCTTCTATCTGGAATAGCTCATCTCCTAAGATGGCATGCGAACAAAAAGAATCGTCGCGAGATGTTCGATCTATACCTAAACCTACAGATCCTTTGATCAACTGATCTGAATCGGTAATAAAGGTGACCAAGGAAATAGGGGCTCCACATATTCGACTAGCAAGTTCGGCGATCTCATTCAACGCCGATCTTTCTACCTCACCTAACTCGGCATATGCCTTTGCTATTTGAGATCTGGCTTCATCATTCTTGGGCTTTGGGGCTACTATCATATGATGGTTTATTGAGCTTAATGTACAGCTAAACAAGTGATTGTTGAAGGCATTGTTTAAGAAATTGAAAATTCGTTCACCTGGGCTTGCATGGTTTCAATTCCCATCTTAGTTTTGCCACTGTTTAGAATTGGTCTAAATAAAATTTCAACTGTAATCATGCGTTATACTGCACTTGCTATTTCACTTCTCGCGCTTACTGCGTGTACGCCGGAGGACGATACTCCAGGCAACTCTCTGTCGGTTCCAACCACCTATTCCTTCGAACGTGGAGGAGAGTCTACGGTGAGCTTTTCGGGTCAGATCGCTCGTCAGGCTATGCTGGCTGAATTGAGCGCAACCGTAAAATCAGGAGTCGATCAAACCCTCGATTATCAAGATCTAGTGGATATGTACGAGAACAACAATGCACCGTTCTCTGATCCAGATCTCAACACTTCAGGAAAATCACTTTCCTCCAAGACCTCAGCTTCTCCGAAATTCGTTTTCGATCAAGGTAACACCATCAACTGGTTCAAGGGTTGGCTTCAGGGCGCTGCGGATGCCAGTGCTACCAGCAACACGGCAGCCGACGGTACAGCGGGTGTGGTTTCCAACACGGATGGAAGCAAGCGCTACCTCGTTGACGAGCGTGGTGTGGAGTACATTCAAGTTTTTGAAAAAGGGTTGATGGGAGCAGTAATGCTCGATCAGACTGTAAACAATTACCTAACCGACCTCAAGTTGGATGTAGACAATGATCCAGCAAACGGCGATCCGTACACTGATATGGAGCACCATTGGGATGAAGGTTATGGCTACTTTACGCTTCAGCAGGACCTCGAACTCGACCCAAGTATTTCTCAGAATCGCGGTCTTTGGAGTCATTATATGGTTGGTCTTGATGCCGAGTTTGGCGTTGCTACTGATACCTACTACGCCTTCCGTAAAGGTCGTGCTGCCATCGTAGCTCAAGACTATGACGTGCGCGATGCACAGATCCCAACTATTGTTACTGCCTTAGAAGAAGCGTGCTACCTCAAAGCGCTGGGCTACCTCAACAAAGGAGCAAACTTCCTTACCAATGGCGATGCTGCCTCTGGATTCCACGCACTTTCTGAGGGAATAGGCTTCTTGCACAGCTTGCGTTACGCTGCCAGTGAAACGGTTTCTCCAGCGAAGAGCGATGAGATTATCGAAACATTGATCAGCGGAAATGGATTTTGGGCTGGCGACATTCAGACCAGGATCGAAAACGTGAAAACAGAACTTCAACAGCTTTACGGACTTTCTGAAGAAGTAACTGACGGAAGTCATTAATTGAAAGAATTCACTCATCTAATTTTGCAGGACTAAAGCACCGGTTATGCGTAACTCTGTACTTGTCATTTCGATCTTAGCGCTCACTATCGCGAGTTGTGAAACAGATAGCCCAAATGGGAATACCGATTCATTCAATCGCAAGGAGGTAGTTGAGAATATGACCAACAACTTGATCCTTCCATCCTATTCCGACCTCAACACGGAAATGAGAGAATTCGTTGGTGCCTGGAATACATACAAGACCTCAGGTTCAAGTCAGGATCTTGAGAATCTACGATCCGAATTTGAAGACGCATATATCGCCTGGCAAGAGGCGGCACTCTGGAGCTTTGGTCCTGCAGAAGATGAGGGTTTGCTTACTGTGATGAACATCTACCCGGTAGACACACAGCAAGTAGAGATCAACCTGCAAGGTTCATTTGACCTCAACTCGATCAGTAATTTCGATGCTCAGGGATTCCCAGCGTTAGAGTATCTGCTTTACCGAGATCACAACGACCTTTCGGATGCCAATACGGCATCTTACTTTGATGCGGTTTTGAATCGTATGATGAGCAAGACCACGGCTGTGGAAAATGCTTGGAACAACGGCTATTCCGAAACATTTATCAATGCGGAAGGCACGGATCGCGGTTCTGCTATGGGCCTTCTGTTCAATTACACGCTTTTGCCATACATGGAAGTTCATCAGCGGGAAGCCAAATTTGGAATTCCAGGTGGGCAACGCACGGGCACGGCCGCTCCGAGCAAGGTAGAAGCTAGATTCGCACGTACGCTGAGTAAAGAACTTGCCTTTAGCGCTTTTCAGTCCTATCGCCGAGCATGGCTTGGTCTGGGTCATATTGACCACAACGCCGGCCCATCGCTTATAGACTACGTTAAATTCATAGACGACCGCAATGGAACATCCTTGAGCGGAAAGGTTCAATCGCAGTTGGATGACATTCAACTTGCCATTGAGGGATTAGATGACGATTTTTACAGCATTGCTCAAAACGACCCTCAACAATTGAACAACGTCTGGACTAAGTATCAAATGTTGGTATTCACTGTAAAGACCGAAGTATCATCGGCTTTGAATGTCACCATTAGTTATGTAGACTCAGACGGCGACTAAAGCCGCACATGGGATATTTCTCCAGGTATTCGCATCTCGCACCCCTTGCATTCTTGCGAGTTGCATTTGGTGCACTCATGTTCATTGCATTGTTGCGTAGCCTGTTGAACAACTGGGTCCATGAACTTTACATTCTACCCGATTTTCACTTTTCATACTTCGGATTTGAGTGGGTGCAGCCTCTGGGCGTTTACACATACGTTCTCTGGGCCCTGGCCATGTTCAGTGCACTCCTCGTGTGCGTCGGTTATCTATACCGATTGTCTATCATAACCTTCACCGTTGTTTTTACCTACATCGAATTGATGGATGTAGCCTATTACTTGAATCATTATTACTTCGTAAGTGTGCTTGCCTTCGCCTTGTGTTGGTTACCTGCTGCTCACTATGGCAGTGTAGACGCCTGGCTGGGACGATCGAAAGCCTGCGACGAAGCTCCGCGATGGACGGTGGATCTGCCGCGCGTTTTGGTGAGTATCCTGTATCTATTTGCCGGATTGGCCAAGATGAATAGCGATTGGCTGTTCAAGGCCCAACCGCTCAAGATGTGGCTGCCTTCTAGGTATGACCTGCCTATATTGGGCGACCTCGTTGATGAACCTTGGATGCCCTATGCCTTTGCTTGGGCGGGCATGCTGTACGACTCTACGATCTGGATCTTCCTCTGGTGGAAGCGAACAAGGCTCTATGCGTACTTCACGGTGATCATCTTCCACTCCCTCACAGCTATCTTCTTTCCGGCTATCGGCGTATTTCCCTTTGTTATGATCGTTATCACATTGGTTTTCTTTGACGCTCCATGGCAGCGAATGCTCGGTGATATATTGCCCGCAGCCCCCCGTAAATGGCATGAATGGCGCAAATGGAATCCTTTTGGAGCAGCTCTCATCCTTCCGCTCTTCGTGCTCTGGCAATTCTTTTATCCAATGCGTTCTCACCTCTACAAGGGCGAACTCTTTTGGACTGAGGAAGGCTTCCGATTCTCATGGAGAGTGATGCTGATGGAGAAATCTGGGGCTGTAGAATTCAAGGTAGTGGATGGCAAGACAGGCCGATACGATTGGGTTGAGCCTTCTACCTACCTCAACAGGACGCAGGAAAAACAAATGTCTTTTCAACCCGACCTTATCCTTCAGTTCGCACACTATTTGGGTGAGAAATATGAGAAGATGGGCATGAACGATCCGCAAGTATACGTGCGATCGAGGGTCTCCTTGAATGCCAGACCTGCACAGCCCATCATTGATGAAAAAGTGGATCTCATGACCGTTGAAGACGGGTGGGAACACAAGGAATGGATAACGGAATGGAGCGATGAGATCACTGGCTGGTAAATTCATATTCCTGTTACTCGGACTCCTTGGTTCGCTTTCATCCTTTGCCCAATCCATCGAAGTGAGGGTAAACGACCCATTCGGCGACATGGTCTTTGACGCCAGAGTAGAACTAGTGGGCACTGGCCAGGTGGGCTACACCGACGAACGTGGCCGGGTGTTCTTTGAGGACTTGAACCGAGAATCTCTTCGCATCTATGTAGCCTCGGATTTCTATCCCTATATCGATACCGTGGTTGCTGGCAATGCCTCACCTATCGTCCTTCGATTTGAGCGAGGCAACAGTGAGCTTGGGGAGGTTATAGTAAGCGCAAGGGGCGACTCTTCAGATCGATCTCGACTGAACGCCATAGAGGGAACTGCTATTTACGCCGGAAAGAAAAGTGAGTTGATCCGTCCGGGGGATGTACCCGTAAACGTAGCCATAAACAATGCTCGTGAGATCTTCTCTAAGGTTACAGGAATGAACGTTTGGGAAGGTGATGAGAGTGGTGTTCAACTCAACATTGGCGGAAGAGGGTTGAACCCAAATCGCGCTTCCAACTTCAATGTGCGTCAGAATGGGTACGACATCTCTCCCGATGCCTTAGGATATCCTGAGAGCTATTACACCCCTCCAGCTGAAGCGGTGGAGCGGATCGAGATCGTAAAAGGTGCGGCGAGTTTGCAATACGGGACACAGTTTGGCGGATTGATCAACTTCAAGATGAAGGGTGCACCTCAACGCAGGGGTTCGTCGTTCGTGAATCGTACAACGATAGGTTCTTTTGGTCTTTTTAATCAATTCAACTCCTATGGTTGGCGTGGTGACCGTGTGGGAACTTACGTTTATGGGAACTACCGCCGAGGCAATGGTTGGCGTCCGAATTCCCAGTTTGAGAACTTCAACCTCTTTGCTCAAGTTCAGTATAATTTCAATGAAAATACCAACCTGATCGGGGAATACACACACCTCACCTACCTCGCTCAGCAGCCGGGAGGTTTAGATGATGCCATGTACTTCGAAAATGCTCGTCAATCCAACCGCGAACGCAACTGGTTTGGTTTGAATTGGAATATTTTGGCATTGCGCTACACCCAAAAGATGGGCAAGGGAGAGTTGAACGCGCGGCTGTACGGATTGTATGCGGATAGGAATGCCCTTGGTTTTAGGAACTATCGTCCAGCATCGGAGGACCCTGGCGATACTCCCCGCGAGTTGATCACAGGAAACTTTGCGAATGCTGGACTCGAGGTGAGGTATCTGCAAAGATGGACCACGAGCTGGGGACCGTCCGCTTCTCTCTTCGGAGTGAGGGCCTACTCCGCAAGGAACAATAGTCAGCAAGGATTGGGAACTGCCGGCAGCGATGCTGATTTCACCTTCATTGAAACGGAGGAAAACCTGCAATCGGATTACCGCTACCCAAATGACAACCTAGCCTTCTTCTACGAGCAGTTAATCGGCATTGGGGAGCGATTCACGATCACACCTGGGGTTCGGTTGGAGTATATCAATAGTAGATCGGACGGTTACTATCGTGAGGTGGTTCGCGATCTGGCAGGTAACATTATTGTGAACGAAACCTATCCGGGCGGCTTGAGTCGGGAGCGTTCCTTCGCCATCTTTGGAATTGGAATGGAGTATCAGCTTAGGCCTGAAACCCAGTTGTACTTCAACTTTACGGAGAACTTCAGGGCTATAACCTATTCGGATATCCACATTGTAAATCCGAGTTTTCGGATAGACGAAAACATCGGTGATGAGACAGGTTTTAGCATCGACCTTGGCATTCGTCAGCAGCAAACCGAACGATGGAAATTCGATGTTTCCGCCTTCTTGCTGAACTATAACAACCGAATTGGTGAGGTTTCACAAGTTGACACTGCCACCTTCCGGATAATCAGCTACAGAACGAATATTGGTCAGGCTTTGATCTACGGATTGGAGAGTTATGTAAGTTGGAAATTCTACCTCAACCCGGAATTGCGCGCCTCGGGGAATCTGTTCGTCAACACGTCGCTGACCAACTCAGTGTATCTTCAAAGTGACATTCCGAATGTAGAAGGTAATCGGGTGGAATTTGCTCCACTTGTCAATCTAAAATCAGGTTTGGAAGGTCAGTATGGCCATTGGCGTGGAAGGGTTCAGGTGACCTATTTGAGTGAGCAATTCACGGATGCGGCGAACGACATCAATGGAGGTCCTGCTGCGGTAACGGGCGAGATCCCTTCTTTCATGGTGATGGATCTCGGTTTGACCTATTCATGGGGTAGATGGCAGTTCGAAACGGGGGTGAATAACCTCTTGGATGAAACTTACTTCACTCGTCGCGCGACAGGTTACCCGGGTCCGGGTATCATTCCTAGTCCGGGTAGGAGTTTATATTTGGGGGCACAGGTTAGGCTGTAGGTTGATTAGATGAACTGACAAGTGAGTACACAATGAGAAAAACAGAAATAATAACTGGATCCTTAGCGATCATTGGGTTCATTTAGAAGCTGTTCGACGTAGTGGCGTCGGATATTATCTTGATCGTTGCATTGGGTGTTTTGAGCACTTACTATTTCTTTATGGGAATATCTGTTGCGAATGGCATCTCGCTTAAGGCAATGCTTATGAAGCAAAGCTATCAGGGGATGAGTGCCCAGCTGATCATTGGGAGCTTTGCATTTGGATATAGTGCGAGTGTCGTTGTTATAGGTGTGTTGTTCAAGATCCTTCTCATTCCTGGCTCAGGCATAATGTTGATAGTAGGGGTCCAAACCATTGTACTCGTTGCTATTATAGCAGCGATCTTTCATGCTAAGCGCAAACGAGATTACTTAAAAAAGGTCTTCCCTCGACTCATCGTTTTTGGGGTGATGGGAACAGCGGTTTTCTTCATTCCTAAGTCGACATTGATCGAGATTTACTATTCTGAGGAGATGGCTGAGGCCTACAAGGCTTCGATCGAAAATTCGAACGATGAAGAGGCTTACAAGAGACTTGAGGAGATGAGGGATTCGTTGATGGACTGAATTACTTTCGGATTATTGGATGATCAGATAGTCGGATGATCGGACGAATGACTAACGACTAAGGACTATCAAAAATACCCGGACTTGTAATCTCAAAATTGAAAACATGTCCCTCAGATCAAACTACATTTTCACTTTTGTCATCCTGCTGCTCTGCACGCTTGAAGGCATTGCTCAGGATTCCACGAAGGCACGGTTAGAATTTGACCATGTTCTATTGTTTGTGAGTAATGAGGATCTGAAAGACAGTTTGGATGTGCTTTTCACACCAGCGGAGAAACTCACGACTATCCACGAGAATCAGGGAACAAAAGGATATTACTACCTCCTTTTTAACACTTATATTGAGTTACTCTTTTTGGAGGATCCCATGAAGGCCGCAGAAAATTCGGAGAGTTTTGGGAGTGACTATGTGCTAAGATGGTCGGATGAAGATCGTTATTCCCCCGTTGGAATAGGAATGACCTTATCCCCATGGGATACCAGTTTGATAATGGACGATTTCAGAGTGTATCAAAGTGCCGATTCCCCCGAGGGCGAATACTATTTGATGTCGGATTTCAATGACGACCCATCTCAGCCCATGATCTATGTCTCCCAGCCACGTCGAGCGCATGAAGCGCTTGATTCCATAGAAGATGTGAATACGAGGCCCGAAGAAATACGTGAAGATCTTCGACTGTATCTCACCCACCCAAACGGAATAAAACGATTGACGAATGTGATCTATACCTATGCTGAACACTCATCTCGAAGTGGCAATGTGGACATACTACACAGCAGTTCGGTAATGGTGAAGCCTTCTGAAATTGAGTCGATTACAATGATCTTCGACAATAATAGTGATCACCACAAGGAATTCATGATCAATGATCGCGTTAAATTGATTGTTGAATACTGATGATCTCTCCCGCTCTCATTAACTTAACCTACCCGAATGGAAATCACGAATGAGCCCTGGTGGCCCATTGGCCATTTGGCCGTTTCGCCTAATTCTCACGTCTTCTCGTATCTTCACCGCCACGAAAGAAACAAGTCAGTAAAACCGCTGCAATCCCGCTGAGGAGAATAGAAGAGCATGTTATTTAATTCGATCGACTTTGCTGTATTCCTGCCTGTGGTGTTCATCCTTTATTGGTTTGGAACAAATCACAACCTCAAGCTGCAGAATGCGCTCATCGTTGTCGCTAGTTATGTATTCTACGGGTGGTGGGATTGGAGGTTTCTTTCACTGATAGTATTCAGCACCCTCGTTGACTATACTGTTGGTATTAAGCTAAAGGACGAAGAGAATACCAAGCGGCGAAAAGTACTCCTCTGGGTAAGCATCCTCGTGAACCTAGGCTTTCTCGGCTTCTTCAAGTACTACAATTTCTTTGTCGACAATTTCATTGCAGCCTTCTCCTTCTTTGGTCAGGAGATCTCCGCCAATACACTCGATATCATACTCCCCGTTGGCATTAGCTTTTACACGTTCCAAACGCTGAGTTATACGATCGACGTTTACAAACGTAAGCTTGAACCCACCCGCGACATCATTGCATTTTCAGCATTCGTAAGCTTCTTTCCCCAATTGGTTGCAGGTCCGATCGAGCGAGCAACTCACCTTCTACCCCAGTTCTACGCCAAGCGTACTTTCGAATATTCGAAGGCGGTTGATGGATTGCGACAAATACTGTGGGGATTATTCAAGAAGATCGTAATTGCCGACAATTGCGCGGAGTATGCCAATGTCATTTTCAATAACTCAGCAGATCAATCTGGCAGCACGCTCATCTTAGGCGCACTATTCTTTACGTTCCAGATCTACGGAGATTTCTCGGGATACTCCGACATTGCCATTGGAACATCTCGTCTTTTTGGGTTCGACCTCATGCAGAACTTCAACTTTCCATACTTCTCTAGGAACATTGCAGAATTTTGGAGAAGGTGGCACATTTCGCTATCCACTTGGTTCAGGGACTACCTCTACATCCCTCTTGGTGGAAGCAGAGGGGGTACGAGCATGAAGGTGAGGAATACATTTGTCATCTTTATCGTCAGCGGCTTTTGGCACGGAGCGAATTGGACATTCATCGTTTGGGGTGCACTCAACGCCATCTACTTTTTACCCTTATTACTAGCACAAAAAAACCGGAATTACCTTGACGTAGTGGCGCAGGGCAGATCACTACCTACCCTGAAGGAACTTAGTTTGATGCTCACCACCTTCGGTCTCACGGTCTTTGCTTGGATCTTCTTCAGAGCTGAGGATATCGGTCATGCGATGGAATATGTAAGTGGGATATTCTCTACATCCATTCTGAAATTCCCAAGCTTCCCAGGTAGCCATAAAGCATTTTTGATCTTGGGGTTGACCATGGTATTCCTGCTCATAGAATGGTTTGGACGAGAAGGTCAATATGCCATCCAAAAACTCGGTCTGAATTGGAAACGACCCATTCGCTATGCCTTCTACTACACCTTAGTAATTGCCATTCTCTGGTTTGCCGGAAAGGAACAAGAATTCATTTACTTCCAATTCTAGGTTATGAGAAGATTCTTGACAAAAACTTTCGTGTTCCTATTCATCCTAGCCGCCTACTTCGGGATCAATATGCTCATCAATTATAGCATATATCAAAATGAAGTACTTGATATTAAGTCGACACGAACCTTGATCATCGGCGATTCCCACACCCAAAGGAGCTTGGATCCTCAGTTCCTTTCAGATGCTCAGAATATCTCCCAAACGGCCGAGTCCTATGTACTCACATACTGGAAACTAAAGAAAGTGATGCAGACCTACACTCCTGATACGGTCGTACTAGGCTTCGCACCTCACAATATTTCGGAACACAACGACCATAAATTCTCCGACAAAGATTGGTCGCGAGAGATGTTCAAGCGCTGTTACTCTATCCAAGAATTCGGCTCTCTTCCAGATGAAGTCCCCGTTGATCACTGGGGATATTATCAAACCTTATGGCGGCAAACCGGATTGTACCCGAAAGAGGATCACGTTAACTACATTGGTGAGTACACGAATTCGGAGCAAAACGACACCACCGATGCAGAGGCTGTGTTGGGAAGGCATTACTACATGAATGGCGACACCTTGGGCGTGTCGTCCGCTTCCATTCAATACCTCGACTCCATCGTTTACTTGTGTGAGGCCAATGACATCGTTTTAGTGTTGATCAGCAACCCAGTACTAGAAGATTACTTGGCAGGTATTCCCACTCCAATCGCAGAAAAGTACATGATGCTCTCGGACAAGTACGACAACCATCACCTTATCTATGACCGTATCTCCGCTCAATATCCTAACGCATTCTTTCGCAATGCCGATCATTTAAATAAGAGCGGAGCAGAGCGATTCACTAAGGCGTTCTTGTCGTATTTGAAAAGAGAAAGCCCTTCTGGCCATAGGTGAGCAGATGATCTAGCGGGCGGGAAAGTAATCACTTGGCTAAACAATACACCTCGTAGGCTCCTTATTTCTTCAAAATAGGCACCATGATACGCGCTGTATTCTTGACAACTTTGATACTCACTGCTATGGACTCAAGCCTGGTATTCGACTTTACGCACAACACTGAACTCAGCTCATGGCGTGTGGTAGATGACGTTGTGATGGGCGGCCGATCTTCCGGTCACTTTACGATCATGAAAGAAGGACATGGCAAATTTTATGGCGATGTTTCAACAGAAAACAACGGAGGTTTCTCGTCCATTCGCTGTACTCTAGGGCCTGTAGAAGTGGGCGACAAAATCAAAGTGGTCATTCTCTTGAAAGGAGATGGCAAAGAATATCAGTTTCGCATCAAGGAAAATAGCAATGACTACTACTCGTATATCGCCACTTTTAATACTTCTGGGGAATGGGAAGAGATAGAAATACCGCTGAGTAGTATGTATCCTTCTTTTCGAGGCAGGAGGTTGGATTTGCCGTACTTCTCCGGTGAGGAGTTTGAGGAAATGTCATTCTTGATAGCCAACAAACGCGATGAGACCTTTCAGCTTATCTTGGACAAGATAGAACTTCGTCCGTGACCTTCAACTACCTTCTCTTACCCTTTTGAGGTCTCCCTTTACTACTGCCTTTTGGCTTGAACTTTCCAGAACCTTTTGAAGGCTTCGGTTTCCGGGAAGACTTAGTTCCCTTGGAAGGCTGAGGAGGTTTATTAGTTTTTGGCTTACTGTTTTTTTTGGACTTGGATGACTTTGAAGCGCTCTTCTCACTCGTCCCACTTGAGTTCTTTAATAGTTGAAAGAGTGCATTCAGCTCGTTGTTTGTCAAGTCTCTGAACTGTCCTGCTGGCAGATCGAGTTCGAGATGCATGATGCGAGTGCGCTTGAGTTTCAGAACTTCATACCCGAAATACTCACACATCCTTCGTATTTGTCGGTTTAGCCCTTGAGTAAGCGTAATCTTAAAAGATGTTGGCGACAGGGTTTCGACCTTACACTTGCGGGTAACCTGACCGAGGATGGGAACCCCAGAGCTCATCTTCTCTGCAAAATCATCGGTGAGCGATTTATCCACCGTCACCTCATATTCCTTTTCGTGGTTATTGCCTGCCCTGAGGATCTTATTCACGATATCTCCATCACTTGTGAGGATAATCAACCCCTCACTCATCTTATCCAATCGTCCAACGGGGAAGATGCGCTTCGGGTAATTGATGAACGAAACGATGTTGTCCTTCTCGCCTTTCGTATCCGTAGTGGTAACTATTCCGGTCGGCTTATTGAAGAGTAGGTACGTATGATCGTCATCTGGACTTTCAACCACGGCGCCGTTTACGCGGATCACATCTCGGCTGGAGACCTGTGCGCCTGGACCTGGTTTCTTCCCGTTCACCGTAACTCGACCCATCTCTATCCATCGGTCGGCTTCGCGCCTTGAACAAAGGCCTATTTCGCTGAGGTATTTGTTGATTCGAATGGACATGGTGCAAAGGTAAATCATCCTTCCGCCTTTTGGCAGAAAGATGAAAGGTTCCCGCTTTTTAGCGGGAAAAGGTCATCGGCTGACGCCGTTGAAAGGGCCCCGCCGGAGGGCGAGGAAGATCACGATCCGCCGTCTGGCGGATGTGATTGCGAAGAGCAGCGCTCCTGCTCATTCTTTGAACCCTTAAATGGAAGGGATTCCTTTTGCCACCCCCTGAAACTCATCAAACCTGCAAAACCTATCTTTACTACCCTCAACCTAACCCATTCATATGTCAAATTGGTTCGATCGATATTTTTCATTGAGATGGGTCATTGATTTCCCCATGCATCAAAATGAAATATCCAATCAAGAATTGGCTGACCTGATTATGCCTGAATTTTGGTTGAAAAAGTCGGAGTATCGGGTCAAAGGTGGTAGCATTGAAGGTACACCCAGCATAATGGCGAGCTTTATCTCTCCTATTCGATTCTCGGTTTACGATATCATCCTAATACCCGGATAGGAGCGTACATAAAATTGACATTCAAGTAAGGCTTTATAAGCTATACGTGATCACCCTCCTGTTCTCTAGTGTAGCTACAACCTTTTCAGGTTCGGTCATAGGCTTCATTATCGCATGGGTAGCATTATTACTATTCTTCGGGATAATTACATGGATTCAATTAAAGATTGCGATTGCAGAGATCAAAAAAAGGTGAACAAGGCTTCTGAGCGGGTCTAATCATGGGGAAGTTCCCAGAACTGCAAGGAATATCAGACACCGGAATATGGGTGGTTTTGGGATTCTACGCACTCAGCACCGTTATGAATACGATCACGCGAAGCAAGATCGAACGCATATGGGCACCGGTAGCACTCATTCAAGCTTTGATGGTGGCGGTGGGATAAAAAGGCGAAGACTACCGAGGCCCGAGGCTCGCTCGTTGATTGCCCCACATGGAAGGGATCACAAGGACAACGGATAAACGGATAAACCTAGAAACAGAGAAACGGATCAACAGAGAAACGTTCTCCCTAACTCCTCAAACCCATCAAACTCCTACTCTTCCTCCCTCTCGATCTTCGTCGCATACAACACCTCTCCTTTCCAATTCACTGCCTGAACGAGCATAAAATCAGAAGTAAGGCTGACGATCATGAATCCCGTTTGTGATTGAGCAAAGTGAGTACCTTCAATCTCGCCTGTCGGACGAACTTCTGAGCCTGCGCCACTTACGAAGTGATGCGTTGGATGGCCCTCTGGCTTGATGTGCTGTAAGTCGTGTTCATGACCACAGAAATATGCGTGCACCTCATACTCATCGAAGTAACGTTCCACATGCGAGCGAACATACATGGGATCATTTGCGCGTTTTCCACCTGTGTAAAGTGGATGGTGACCGATCGCGATGCGCCAATCCTGTGTAGTTACTGCCAATACGCTATCCAACCATTCAAGCTGCTTGGTTGAGTCTTGCGTCCACACATTCTTGTACTTCGTTTCGCTGTAATATTCATCTTCACAAGGAGAAGTATCTAGGAATAAAAATCGCACAT
>CBFHXG010000023.1:0-36273 GCA_965659725.1 Phaeocystidibacter sp.
CCTTCACCGCCTCTTTGATGGCCTCACGCATAAAACGCTCGTCTGAATACAGGTCGATTTCCATGGCGACAAAGATAGGTTATCGGATGATCGGATGGTCGGATGGTCGGATTATCGGATTGGTGGAAGTTCAGAGAATCGGACCAATAGACATAATGACGGATGGCATTAATGACCAAAGGATCCGTTGTTGAAGTGAAAGCAGAATAGGTAAAACGCTCTGCTCAAGCGCCACGTAACCACCGATATGCCAACGGCAGATCGTGGTCTTTCCCCGCCCACTTGCGGGGACCTTTTGCAACGCCACCGGCGGCAGCATCCTTTCCCTCCGCCGGCTGGCGGACGGGACCTTTTTGGCGGGCCACAGACCGCGCCAAAATTTTCTTTCCCTCAACCAAACCTTACTTAAAAAAATTACGTTAGTTATTCACAAAATGACAACATCGGCATCGTGTTTGCCGTTAAGGATTGTCGTACATTGTAGGAGAATTTTGAAATTAAGTGTAGATAGATAAATGAAGATTACCAACACCAACATTAGACCTCATTTCTGGATCGTACTAGGCGCTTTACTTTTGATCAGCATCATGGATTTCGTGCTTGCTCGGATTACGGGTACCGTCAATGAATGGTTCTGGGGGTATCTGTTCGCCGTGAATATTGTCCTTGTAGGGCTTGTTTACACGCTATTTGGTAAGCCTATCTTCCGATTCAACGAATCTGGAGAAGTTCTCGAGATCACCAGTGGTTTAGCCCTGGGCCGTTGGTTGGATGAAAAGATCCTGGTGAATAGCGGTAACCTCGTAAAGTTCTCTTTCGAGCGCAAAAGCCTTCGTCAATATCTCGTGCTTAACATCCTCCACGAAAAAGGAGTACGTCAAGTTAAATTCACCATTAGCTTCTTGAGCAACGGTAAACGCGAAAAACTTCGCAACCGTCTCCAAGAGATGGTAAAGGAAAAGCAAGACGAGAAAAACGTTCATCTTTTTATCTGATCTATAAGATCACCTCATTCGACCCCGACCTGCACGTCGGGGTTTTTTATTACCCATCCCCTCACCAAATTCCTATCTTCGCTTCAAAGCCTAGATCATGAAGATACATGCAATCAATACTGGATATTTCAAGCTCGACGGTGGCGCCATGTTCGGCGTAGTACCAAAGTCACTCTGGCAACGTACCAACCCGGCCGACGAAAAGAATCTGTGTTCTTGGGCGCTTCGAAGTATCCTCATCGAAGATGGCGATAAACTCATCCTCGTTGATACCGGCATCGGCAATAAACAGGATGATAAGTTCTTTAGCCACTACTACCTCCACGGAGATGACAGCTTGGATAAGGGCCTCGAGAATCTAGGATTTCACCGAAATGATATCACCGACGTGTTCCTTACGCACCTCCACTTCGACCATGTGGGCGGAGCCATCGAATGGAATAAGGATCGCACAGGCTTCCTGCCCGCTTTCCCGAACGCCAAGTATTGGTCCAATCAAAAGCACTGGAAGTGGGCAACCGAACCAAACCCCCGTGAAAAAGCATCCTTCTTATCTGAAAATATCCTTCCCATTCAAGAGTCCGGACAATTGAACTTCATCGATGTCAACGGTGAGTTCACCACCTCCACTCCTCTTGGGTTTGATGTGTTTGTCGTTAATGGTCACACCGATGCACAAATGCTCCCGATCATCAATTATAAGGGTAAAAAGTTGGTGTTCATGGCCGACCTTCTCCCTTCCGTAGGGCACATTCCATTGCCGTATGTGATGGGATACGACACACGTCCACTTCTCACCCTAGACGAAAAGGCAAAGTTTTTGAACTTAGCTGCAGATGAAGAATATGTATTGTTCCTGGAACACGACTCTGTAAATGAGTGCTGCACTGTAAAGCACGCTGAGAAGGGAGTTCGCCTAGACCAAACGTTCTCATTCAACGAATTGTAATTGGATACCGCACACATGAAGAAATTCGCACTTCTAGCACTCGCATTTAGCTCAGTAGTAGCATCCGCTCAAAGCGCAACCTATTGGCAAAATCATGTGGATTACCGCATGGAGATCGACATGGACGTAACCACCAATCAGTTTGCTGGAGAGCAATGGCTCACCTATACCAATAATAGTCCAGATACTATCCACGAAGTGTTCTATCACCTCTATTTCAATGCCTTCCAACCCGAGAGCATGATGGATGTGCGCTCACGGAATATCGCAGACCCAGACAGAAGAGTGGGTGACCGTATCTCGAAATTGAAAAACAACGAAGTGGGGTATCACGAAGTATATTTCCTTCAACAAGACGGTCAGGCTGTAGAATTCAGCGTTACACACACCTTGATGAAGGTTGAACTTCAACGCCCTATTGCTCCTGGTGATGCATCCGTATTCCACATGAAGTTCAACAGTCAGGTTCCATTGCAGATCCGTCGCTCGGGCAGAGATAACAGCGAGGATATCGAATACAGCATGAGCCAGTGGTATCCAAAGCTGGCCATGTACGACGAAGACGGCTGGCATGCAGATCCTTACGTTGGTCGTGAATTCTACGCAGATTTTGGCCGATTCGTGGTGGACATCACCATCGACAAAGATTATGTGGTGGCAGGTACTGGCAACCTTACGAATGCGGCTGAGGTAGGACATGGATATGCACCCGAGGTACAAGGCCGTCGCAACAACAAGATCACCTATAAATTCGTGGCAGAGAATGTACACGACTTTGCATGGGCGGCAGATCCCGACTTCAAGCATGAGATCGTGACCATGGAAAACGGTCCGGATATCCACTTCTTCTACGATCCCGAAACGGCGAATGAGGAGAACTGGAAAAAACTGATGACCGATGCTCCGAGGTACTTTGCTTACATGAATACACATTTTGGTGTATATCAATATGAGCAGTTCTCTGTGATCCAGGCGGGTGACGGAGGTATGGAATATCCTATGTGCACCTTTATGGTAGGTGGCGGCGACGATTACGAAGGATTCTTAGGCCTGTTCGTACACGAGGCTACTCACAACTGGTACTACGGAATGCTCGGCACCAACGAAGCACGGTATCCATGGATGGATGAGGGCTTTACCACCTATGCAGAAGATGTCACCATGCAACATCTACTCAATAGAGATGGCAATCCCCACCAGAGAACATATGCCGTATATCGCCAATGGCAATCGTCTGGTACCCGCGAACCGATGAGCACCCATGCGGATCACTTCAGCAGGAACGTATTCTACACGATCTCTTCCTACTACATGGGCTCCATGTTCCTCAACCAAATGCGCTACATCGTGGGTGATGAGGCCTTCAACAGAGGCATGCTTCGCTACTTTGATGAGTGGAAATTCAAGCACCCTAAACCGGAGGATTTTGTCCGTATCATGGAGCAAGAGTCGGGTATGATCCTCGACTGGTACTTGATGTATTGGGTAGATCTCATCAAACCGATTGACTACAGCATTGAAAGCGTAGAAGGTATGGGTCAGGCTGCCACACACGTTAAGCTCAAGCGCATTGGTGACATGCCTATGCCTATGGACGTTCACGTGAAGCTTACGAGCGGTATGGAACTCGATTACACGATCCCTCTTGTGATGATGTTTGGTAGCAAACCAGGACCAGAAGCTGAACAGCCGTGGCCATGGACGCACCCAACCTATGATCTAGAGATCCCATTCCCTGTCGAAGAGATCGAAACGATCCATATTGGAGAAGGAGCGGCGGATATTGACGAGTCGAATAATGAATGGAAAAGGGAGGAGTAGCTGTTAGCTTAAGAAAGCAGACCTACTATCGTTTGTCAACACCTGCATCGAGAAGTTATTTACGAAAAGGCTAAAAGCCAATAGCTAACAGCCTCAATCTCATCGTTTCTTTCCACGACGAGCGTGCTAATGGCTAATAGCTAGTAACCCAACAACCCCTCTAGGTCATACCCCAGGAACTGGAGCACACCTCTCACGATCATCAATAATCCAAAGGCGACAAGAATGAGTCCTACGATGCGCTCGATCTTCACAAGAACCGGGTCGGTGAGGTATTTCTGTAACCTGCGAGCGGAGAATATCTTGATGACATCCACAATGGCATAAGTGGCCACGGTTACGATGAAGTATACCTTCATCTTTTCACTATCGTTATCCACCGTTGCTCGCATGACCACAACGGTTGCCAACCAGTATGCCAGCACCCCCACGTTCAGGAAGTTCATGAAGAAGCCCTTCACTGCATAGAGGAAGGGACTCATTACGCGAGCCGTGGGAAGTTCATCTTCTTCGTCGAGGTGATGCTTCTTCTTCTTGGCCATGCGGATGTTATACAGACCAAAGATCATGATCACCACGCCACCAATTCCATAGACCCAAGCCAGGTTGGTGATGTCTTTAAGGAAGGAGCTGCTGTATAGGATGAGGAGGATAAAAAGCACATCAGCCAAAAGCACCCCAGCGTCGAAGGCCAAAGCTCTTTTCGCCCCCTTGTTCATGGCTATCTCCAAGAGCAATAGGAATACGGGGCCTACCATGAAACTCAGTGTAACACCGAGAATTACTGCGGCTATGATCACTTCAACCATTCAGTAGTAGCCTTAGGCATCAGCCCCACCGGAGCGAAGCGGAGTAAAATCGATCTGTTTCTTTTCCAAGTCAACGTTCTTCACACGAATACGCATCGGATCACCTAATTGGTAGATCCTGCCGTTAGATTCACCAATAATCTGGTGATTCTTCTCATCGTAAAGATAGTAGTCGTCCTTGAAATCTCTAATGCGAATCATACCCTCACAGAAGTTGTCATTCAATTCAACGAACACTCCCCAATCCGTTACTCCGGTTATCACACCAGCAAACTCCTCGCCCACGAATTTCTCGAGGTACTTGGCTTGCATGTACTTGATGGATTCTCGCTCCGCCGATGAAGCCATTTTCTCTCTTTCAGTGGCATGCTCACACAATTCCTCAATTGGATCAGCCTCTGGAGATTTCACTTTGTCTAAATACCCCTGCAGGATGCGATGAACGATCACATCTGGATATCTACGAATAGGAGACGTAAAGTGGGTGTAGTAATCAAACGCCAGTCCATAGTGACCTACATTCTGAGTGGTATACACGGCTTTGGCCATGGAACGAACCGTAAGGGTTTCGATCATATTGGCTTCTCCACTGCCCTTCACATCCTTCAACATTTTGTTGAGTGAGTTCGAAATGGCATTTCTGCCGCGGGTTGATATGCTGTAACCAAACTGCTTCACGAAGTTGGAAAGGTCCATGAGTTTGGCCGGATCTGGATCGTCGTGCACACGGTAGACCATCGTTCTTCCGCTATCCTTACCATCGGCTCCCCTACCAACGAATGCAGCTACTTCCCTGTTGGCAAGCAACATGAATTCCTCGATAAGATGATTGGCATCCTTGGATTCCTTGAAGTAAACCCCCGTTGGATCATTGTTCTCATCCAAGTGGAACTTCACTTCACGTTTATCAAAGCTGATGGCACCATTCTTCATTCTATCCTTACGAAGCTTCTTAGCCATACCGTCGAGGGTAAGGATCTCTTTCTTTAGAGGTCCATCTCCTCCTTCAATGATGGCTTGTGCGTCTTCATAGGCAAATCGATGATCGGAATGAATCGCTGTTCTTCCGAACCACTTCTTATATACCTTACCCGATTCATCCATTTCAAAAACGGCCGAAAAGGTGAGTTTATCCTCATTCGGTCGAAGTGAGCATACTCCGTTCGACAATTTCTCTGGAAGCATCGGAACCACGCGATCTACAAGGTAAACACTCGTCGCTCTTTCTACCGCCTCTTCATCTAACAAGGATCCAGGGCGGACAAAGTGCGAAACGTCGGCGATGTGAATACCCACTGACCAGTGTCCGTTCTTCAACTTCTCCAATGACAGGGCATCGTCGAAGTCTTTCGCATCCGCCGGGTCGATTGTAAAGGTGGTTACCTTCCGCATATCTCTTCGCTTGGCAACCTCGTCTTCCGGGATCTCCATAGGTATCTTTTCTGCCTCAGCTTCAACTTCTGCAGGAAACTCGTAGGGTAAACCATATTCCGCCAAGATCGAGTGGATCTCCACATTGTGGTCACCTGGCTGTCCTAATATCTTAATGATCTCACCAAATGGCGAGCTTGCCCTTTCTGGCCAGTCGGTTAGCTTAGCAATCACCTTCTCACCGTGCTTAGCGCCATTGAGTTTCTCCTTCGGGATGTACAGGTCCACCTGCATCTTGTTGCTATCTGGAACAACGAATGCATAGGATTTGCTCAACTCAACGATTCCAACGAACTCAACGCGTTTTCTTTCGATGATCTCGGTTACCTCACCTTCGAGGCGTTTGTTGCGTTGACGAGCGTATAGGAGTACACGCACCGTATCGCCATGCAAGGCGTGTTTGAGGTTACCCGCTTTAACGAGTACGTCTTCCTCAGTTTTATCGTTCACGATGTAGGCATTTCCGGATGACGTCATGTCTACCCTTCCTTCAACGTGATTGGCCTTAAATTTCAATTTGTACTTGCCTCTACCTACACTGATGAGGTCTCCTCGATTCTCCATTTCCTTAAGAAGGGTTTCCAGATTCTGACGAACCTGTGAGGGCACGAGTCCCATTCGAGACGCAAGTTGTTTGTAATTGAAAGTCTTATTGGCATTGCTTTCGAAGATGGCTAGTGTATTCTGGCGAATGTTGCCTTGGTCGGCCGTCCGACCTGACGAGCCCGGTGCTCGTCGGTTCTTTTTCTTTTTACTCATGTGGCAAAGGTACGTGTATTTACAAGGTACCGCGTTCACTTCATATTACCAATTGTGGTAACTTATCCTCGTGAGAGTATTATTGACCACCATTTTGGCATTTCTAAGCCTATTGTGCACTGCTCAATTCTATCCTGAGGTAGAGGCCAGGATTTTTGTCAATATTGATTCCAATCGGACTGGGTCAGATAGAGAAGGAAAGATCTACTCACTGCTAGAAGAAGCCTCCGAACTCTATTCTCAGAATACCGTGCCTTGCAGCGAGCGAGATCCTATTCTAGATACCTTAGGTCTACAATTTAGGTATTGGAAACTTGGTTCAGAAGGTGAAATAATATTCGATCCGCACGGTCCTTACGGTGAATTACTGTTGACCGCTTCACAGAAGTATCCTCGACTCCGAGGCTATGCTCAAGCTATCATTAGTAGCGCAGATATATCTCCATCGGTTATTCCATTCCTAATGGATGAAATGAATCGATTGAACCTTCAAGACCCTATTATCCAGAGAGTTGTATACCTACACTACTATATTCTCTGTCATAGATAGAAAGCCATAGGTGAAGATTTTTAATTTTTTTTTGATCCTCATGCAACGTTTGTCCGAATAAGGGTGTCTATCTAAATGAAGACCTAACACAAAGTGAAACTCTTCCAACTCAACTCAACCACCGAACAGCTCATAGAGCGTTGTCGTGATTTTGACCGCAAGGCTCAGCACGACCTCTACGAGAGATACGCGCCCAAAATGTTGGCAGTGTGTATTCGGTATGTGAAGAAGAAAGAAGAGGCAGAAGAAGTTCTTATGAACGGATTCATCAAGATCTTTAACAAGATAGAGGACTTCAATGATGAAGGCTCTTTTGAAGGATGGGTTCGACGCATCATGGTAAATGAAAGTTTGAATCACATTCGATACCGAAAGAACCTCTTTGTTGAAACGGATGAAGAAGAATCATGGCCGGAGCCGCAACACGCTCCTTTGGAGTCGAAGGAAACGACAACGGCCTTGATGCAGATGATAGACGAACTACCCATCGGTTACAGAACGGTTTTCAACCTGTTTGCAATCGAAGGATACGGACACAAAGAAATTGCAGATATGCTTGAGATCGATGAGAAAACAAGCCGATCGCAATTGAGTAGAGCAAGGAAACAGTTACAAGAACGCATTACAGAAGCAAAATATCTGTACCAGCCATGAGTGATAAGAACCCCATCGACGAGCACTTCAAGCAGCATCTGCAGGATGCGGAGGTGAAGCCAAGCTCCGACCTTTGGTCGAAGATGGAGCCTCGCTTGAACAACGAGAGATCAAACCGCAAAGGTTGGTGGATCGGGATCGCTGCATCCATCGCTTTTGCAGCTGCGGTATCTAGCTGGATGTATGACACATATCAAGATCCAGATGTGCTGCCTGGCGATACCATTGGCACGGAGCAGCCAGAGACCGAAACACCTACTACTCCACCTAGTAAAGAGATCAATGGCCTAGAGTTACGCAACCTTCACGACCCACAAGAAGACCGCACCGAAACCATTGCGAATGAAGAAGAAGATAAGGGTTCTCGGACAGAAGCACCACGTACTCGATCGAACACCGTTGATGCGCGGAGAACAATAGCAGATGGTGAAGAACGTCCGGAGCAAGACGAGCGTTTGGCAACAAACACCGAAGGATCCAATACACGGTCCAGCACACCTGAACCGCAGGAAGTAGGCGTAAAGGTTCGTATCAACCCTCGCAGGTACCTTGCTATGGCGGAACCTGAAGAAGAACAGAAGCCAAATACAACGGCACCAAAAACACAGGAGTCCGCTCCAGAGCGCGTAGAGATCACCGAGTATGCAGAGAGCCAATTCAACAACCTCATCAGCGGTGAATCACTTGAAGCGCCAAAGAAGGATCAGATCAAATGGCCTGCATTGAGCCTCAATTTGAGTCCGATCCTACAAAAATTCAATCCAGACAACGACAACCCTTCTACTGAACACTAAAACAACAAAAACTAGAATCATGAAGAACTTAATTTACCCGATCATCGCAGCCTTAGGGCTTTCTTTCGGAGCGACAGCTCAGACTGAGAATGACACGATACGCATCAGTGTAAACGGATCTGAGATCGTGATCTCTTCCAGTGATCTCAATGAATTGAGCAGTGTAGATATCAACGGTATGCTCAAGGAGTTCTCTGAGGGAATGCAAGCCGCTGCAAAGGAATTCAAGGCAAAGATGGCCGACATCGACGCTCGTGAAGAGTCAGGTGAGATCAACGAAGATCAGGCCGAAGAGGAACGTGAGGCCGCCGAAGAAGAATTCGAGGAGCGCGCCGAGCAACTTGCCGATGAAATGGAAATGAAAGCTGATGCCATTGAGGAAAACATGGAAAATGAAGCTGAATCGTGGGAGGCCTGGGCCGAAAAATGGGAGGACGACGCAGAAGACATGGAAGAGCGTAGTGAATCCAATTCCGAACGTCACATCATCATCGACGAAGAAGGTATGCGCATCGAAGACCGCATCCGAGAAGAGATCATTATCGATGATAACGACGGATATAAGTCTGATAAAGGCATCATTGGCTTCCACTTTGGATGGAACACCCTTTACAACTCAGATATGCAATTGGCGGGTGGCGAAGCTGAAGTGGATTTCTTCAACTCTTGGAAGTACGACCTTGAATTTGGTCACGACATTCGCCTTGGAAAGAAGAGTCCGCTATTCTTCCGCTACGGTTTGAACTTCGCTTGGTACAGCTTCGAAACTAAGCAGCCATTGGCTAAGTTCCCAGATCCAAATAACCCAGATCAACCAAGTGTTGATTTCGTGGACCCAGGATTTACCGTGTCTGATGCTGAATTCGACATCGCATACATGGATATTCCACTTATGTTGCGCCTCGACTTCAGCGGTAAAGGCATCGGTAACGGATGGCAGCTCGGTGTAGGTGGATACGGAGGGGTCCGCTTGAGTTCTGACCGTGAGATCGAATACAGAGACTTCAACGGCGACGACATTGAAGAGCGCGTAAAAGATAGCTATCTATCCAACCAATGGAGATACGGTCTAATGGGCCAAATTGGATATGGTTCTTTCCATATCACTGCTCGCTACGACCTGAGCCAGTTATTCGAGGAGCGTTTCGACACTCCTGATTATCAGGCTGCATCGCTAACACTTGGGTTTGTTTTCTAAACAGACCTCGTGTTGAGTTGAGGAGGAAGGCCGCCCCGGTTAGGGCGGCCTTTATAATTTCTACTCTACAAGAAAGCGGTAAACCGTTACTTTATCTCCAAAGGTCAATCTCAGGAAATAAACGCCAGAGCTCAGTTCAGAAACATCAACACTAGCTTCTGAAGTGCTCATATCCAAGCTACCTGTTCGCAATAGTGCGCCATTCACATTGTGAATTTCGAAAGTAGATGTACCGCTCAAGTCATCGAAACGAATGAAGACCCTATCCTCCGCAGGGTTTGGATAGAGCTGAATGCTTTGTGTTGTCCATTCAGCCACCGACACTCCGCATGAGTCGAATGCTACGTCGATACTATCATAAGCAACACAGCCATCAACAGATGTGATCATTACATAGTATAAGCCCGCAGAATTCACTGTATAGCTAGGAGTAGCTGAGCCATCTTGCCACAAGTAAGAGGCATTATTTACATCGCTCACATCAAGAACTAATGAGTCACCATAACACAGGGTTGTATCACCACCTAAATTTGAGACCGCCTCGGTCAGCCCTGAGATGCTCACCGTGTCTGTGCCCAAGCATCCACCGGTATAGGACATAACCCAAATCGTTCCAGCCGATGTAACCGCAATGGAATTCGAGGTGGCTCCGGTCGACCATACCGAGCTATCCGTGTTGGATCCCGTTGATAGCATGAACGTGCCATCCAAGCATACCGTTGTATCAGGGCCAAGATCAACATTGGAATTGGTGATGGTGATATTCTTCGAAATAGAATCGGTGCAAGTACCGTCGTCTGCCGCTAAGTTCACTTGAAACACACCTGGACTAGGGAATGAATACGACAGGTCTGTGGTAGTGTCCAATAAAGTTCCTCCAAGGTACCAGCGGTAAGACGATGCTCCTTGTGAAGTGTTCTGGAAGACAAGTGTATCAGCCTGACATCTTGCCGTTGGCGGTGTGAAGTTTGCGGCTACTGGACAACAAGAAGCTACGGAAATAGGAAATTCATTCTGATGATCTCGTGATCCATTCAAGTAACATTCAACCTTGAAGCCATTGACCGTTGACGGTATCTGTCCAAGACCAACCGACTCATTGACGTTGGCAATTGCCCCTAAGCAGATCGGGCCAATGGAATAGTACAGAGATGCAGTAACTGTATCTGTAGAATATCGAACCGCCACACTATCAAACGCGATGTTCGTGCAGTTCTTCGTGACAGCAATGATCCCTGTCGTATTCTGACAACTGATCGGGTTAGCAGGATTGTAGCTAGCGGATGTGGAATAAACGAGTTGAGCCTTCGTCTCCGATGCGAGCAAGCTCAGGACAAGCACCAGAAGCGGTGCATAATTGATCTTCATAGTTCTGTAAGTAAAGTTCTTCGAGGCAAATCTACTCCGTTTTATTAAATGAGATACAGAACGTTATAAAATTAACGCGTGAGCCACGGATACGGATCCATCAGCTCATCGTTCTCCCAAAGTCCGAACTGAAGCACAGTTTGATTCTCCACTGGGTCGGTGTAGATCTTACCGATCGGGTCGCGAGCCGATAGTGTTTGCCCCTCTCGAACATATACTTCACTCAGGTTTCCGTAGTGGGTATAGTAATTACCATGTTGAATGATCACCAATATTGGGGTTCCTGGAATTCGTCGGACAGCGATCACTTTTCCATCAAAGGCAGCTCGTGCTTCGCTACCCGCCTGGGTGCCGATCTCGATATGTGGATTATTGATCTTAATGCTATTGTTGGCCGGATGCGGTTGAAGTCCAAACCTGCCCACCACGATGCCGCGCTCAACAGGCCAAGGCAATCGACCTTTATTCGCTTCGAAGTTCCTGGCTAGTCTGGCTGCTTCAGGAGTAAGCTCAAAAGTCACATCTGGAGCGCTGTTCTCAGGCTCAGTGGCCGCCGACGCTCTTCTTGCCTCGGTGATCAAGTTCTCGAGTCGGTCGTTACTCGTCCTATCATTAAAATCCTGCCCTTTCACCAATCCAGCTGCTAAAGCGCGGTCTTCCAATCGTTTTCGGGCGGCCTCTTCCCTCGCTTTCCTTACCTCCTCTGCAATGATTCGCTGGATCTCGTTCTCCAAGCGATTGGCCTCTTCTTGTTTCCGCCTGATCTGCTCTTCCAAACTACCTTCCTGTTCTTGTATCTGAGCAATGGTAGATCGCTGATCGTTGCGTTCACGTGTGAGTTGTTCTAGCTCGCCTGCCTTCTCCGCACGTAGGTCTTCCTTTTCCTGTTTCTGTCGACTCAGTAATTCGATCTCGTGTTCGAGGTCTGCTTGGCGATCCTGTATCTCCTGAACCTGTCGCTGGCGATAATCGCTATACTGACGAAGGTATTGCACTCTTCGAACGGCCTGTGCAAAGTCTTCACTCGATAGCACGAATAGAAGTCGGCTTGACTCCCTATTCGTTTTGTATGCCTGACGGATCATGCCTGCATATTGTGCCTTTAGTGTGTCGATCTCCTCCTTCAAGCGATCAATCTCAGCCTCCTGAACGTCGATCTCTTCCTCGATCAGCTCAACTTCCCTATCGATAGTGCGAAGCAATTCCTCTCGGATCCGAAGTTTCTGATTGAGGGTTTGTAGCGATGAAACGCTGGCTTGTCGATTCTGACGTGCTTCTTCGAGGATCTTATTGGCTATTTGGATCTCATCTTGCAGACGAACCTTGCGCACACGTAACTCCTCCTTTCGGTCTTGGGCACTAAGACTCAAGCCGATAAAGAGAAAGAATAGTATGGATGTGATCCTAACGAATGCGTTCATAGCCACCCGGTATGCTAAATGGTATATGCAAATCTACATCGCGTCGGATCACAGAGTGGTCCATCTCGAAATAGATATCCACACCTTCGTTCACTATGAACAGCTCAAATGAAGAAGGAATATTTCGCTCTTGTTCCGTGTATTGATAAACGATGCGGGCATTGCGGGCTGGCATCTCGAACGACTGAACCATCAATGGAAACTCGAGTGTTGGGGCATAGTGGTATTGGAAAAGATGTGGCTTGGTAATCCAAGAAGAGTCGGTGATCGGCTTATGAACCACCAGCTTGATCAAGGTTGAATCAGGCACTAAGGTCATCTCCTCGTCAGAATCGGGAATATAAAGCGGCTCACCTAAGATGAACGCTTGAAGCTGATGGAAATCGAGGTCGAGCCCAATGGATTCCTTTAATATATCTGAACCACCGGCCATCCAGATCGACTCAAACCGGTTGTACATAACTGCACTGTCTGGAAAGATCAGAGCTCTGGCTACTTTCAGACCAACGAATGGATCGGTTATATCTAACCAGATCACGCTATCCCTTTTCATTCGGATAGAGTATCTAAAACTGGCACTTGACTCAGGAGAAGTAAAACTGGATTTCCCTTCTATTTCATAAATCGTAGCGGGGTCGCGCGTGATATCCATGGAATAGAGCACATCCTCCTTCTCGAAATCCTTAACGGAGCCATCTAGGGCCAAGGGCTTGGGACCGCCGCAGGACGCTAAGGTTGCAACGACCATCACCAACATGAAACGATTAAGGTAAGTCATTGATCTTCTGTTGAATTCTGTATGGGTTTCCGCCTAGTGAAATGGCTCTTTGGTACGCATTTACTGCCTCGTTCTTTCGTCCTAGTGCAGCTAGGATATCCCCTCGGTGCTCTTGGATGTCGGGAGACGAATCTCCACCTGTCTGCACCGCTCTGTTGATGAATTCCAATGCCTTCTCATCTTCCTTCTTAACGAACATAAGCCAGGCGTACGTATCCCAGTAATTGGGGTTATGCGGACTCAGTTCTACCGCTTTTTCGATGTACTTTTCTGCATCATCTAAACGGACCTTTCTCAAAGTGAGGTAGAACGCGTAGTTGTTCAAGGCCAGATGAAAGTCTGGATGATCGTCCAGTATCTCTTCAAAGTACATGTCTGAGGTAGAGTAATCCTTATCTTGATGATAGGCACGAGCCAATTCCATCTTGAACTGCGTTGTCATCTCCGGCGTATTGGCATATAATAGGCCTTCCTCGAATGTCTCGACGGCAGATGCTGGGTTTTGCAATCGAAGATGTGCCTCTCCCAAGAATAGGTAAGCCCGAGGTTGGAGTGGGTATCTGTCGATCGCAGCTTCTGCGTCTTCCAGCAGCAATTGTGGATCAGGGTGACCAGCATCAATGAACAGGAGTTTTTCCCAGACGTCCCATTTATCACCATCGGGTAGGTCGAGCACCCGTTTCAGCATTTCTCGACCTTCGGCATACTTCCCATCGGCTATCATCTTTTCGGCCACGCTTAGGAATGCGCGCGCATCGTTGGGATGGACCTTGATGATAGTGTCGAGCATCTCCTGAGCGAAATCCTCAAATGCCGGATCCTCGAAATAGCCTAGTAGGTTCAACTTATACCCCACTTCCATGTTGGGTGAGCGCATGGCAATTCGGATGTGATATTTGGCAGAATCAAGGTCGTTCGCACGAACCAAAGCCCCGCCCACCTGAACATGAGCCTGGGCATTTGTTGGGTCAAGTTCCAGGATGCGAGAATAAACGCGCGAAGCATCTTCAACTCTTCCCTGTTGATTATAGAACTCAGCCAGCTCAACCTTAAGGTCCATTCGCTGCGGGAACATTCGAACGGTCTTTAGGAGCTCATTCTCAGCCTTTTGAAAATCGCCTGACCGCATGTAGAGGTTCATTCGCTGTCGCATAAATGCATCATCGTAGCCGAACATCGATTCGAGCTTATCCAGGTAATGGATGGCCGAATCTTGATTGTTCAACTCGATATAGATCACGGAAAGCTCCCATAGGTATTCGCCATTGGAGGGCTCTAAATCATGAAGTTTCAGGAGAAGTTGCTTCGAAACGGTGGGGTTAAAGGACTCCTCCGACAACTTCCAGAGTGCGCGGATGACCCATTTGTTGTTGGGATCCGCGCTCCGTGCCTTTTCGAGATAACGCTCTGCTTCGGTTGGCTGTTGATGGTCTAGGAAATACTGACCGATCTCGTAATTCACTACGGGGTGATCGGGATCGATATCGAGACACATCATGAAAGAAGCCAAGGCCTCATCAGGCTTATCCACCGCCTTTAAGCGCTGGGCTTCAAAGAAATGCCTATCAAATTGATAGCGATCATCCGCGGAAAGTGAATCTTCAATGATACGTACCTCTTGTGGCTCTCCTTGAGCAAGCGCGCTCGTGGAGAAGGAAAAGATCAAACCACATGTGAGTAGAATACGATTCAAGGATCAGCCTTCTAATCTGCAGAAATCCCCCAATGAGATCGACTTGAATTTGCCGTCGAGGACAGCCTTATTGCCGATCATAGAGTTTTCTAAGTTCATGTTCTTTACGGAGCTATCTTCCTGAATGATCGTTGTTTTGATCTCAGAATTTTCGATAGACGAGCCGTTCCCGACGCTAACGTAAGGACCGACGGTTGAATTGCGTAATGTCACTCCTTTACCGATGAAACAAGGCTCGATGATCTTGGCATTGTCGATCACCACGTCATCAGCGATGAGTTTCTCTTCACCTTCGAGGAATCCGAGCATTCTTGAGTTGGTATCTACGGTAACATCCTTGTTACCGCAATCCATCCACTCATCCACCTTACCTGGCTTGAACTTGAGGCCTTTCTGCTTCATGTTCTCCAATGCGTCGGTAAGCTGGAACTCGCCTTTATCGGTGATATTGTTATCGATCAAGTACTGAAGTTCATCGCGCAGGCGCTCGCCGTCGCGGAAGAAATAGATACCAATGATGGCTAGGTCTGACACGAATTCTGAAGGCTTCTCTACGAAGTCGGTGATCGTACCCTCATCGTCCATTTTGATCACTCCAAAGGCGCTAGGGTCTTCTACACTCTTCACCCAGATAACCCCTTCTGCATCGGTATCGAGGGTGAAATCGGCACGGAAAAGGGTGTCCGCAAAGGCCACAACGCATGGGCCGCTCATAGATCGCTTTGCGCAGAGTATGGCGTGTGCGGTTCCAAGCGGTTCATCTTGATAATAGATCGTTCCTTTTGCACCTAAGCCTTCTGCAACGCGGATGAGATGGTCTTCCGTTTCTTTTCCAAAATCACCGATAATGAAGGCAATCTCTTCTACTTCTTGGCCACAAACCTTTACGATATCTTCAACTAATCTTTGAACGATGGGCTTTCCAACGATGGGGATAAGTGGTTTTGGAACGGTAAGCGTATGCGGACGTAATCTGCTTCCTCGTCCGGCCATGGGTACAATGATCTTCATTCTATTGATTTAGGTTTGTTACGCTTTTCCTGTTGATCCGAAGCCGCCTGCTCCTCGATCTGATTCTGAGAGGGCATCAACTTCATTCCATTCTACCTGCTCGTACCGAGCGATCACGAGTTGAGCGATACGTTCGCCGTCCTCGATCACAAAAGCAGACTTCCCGTGGTTGATCAGCAATACTCCGATCTCACCACGGTAATCGGCATCAATGGTACCTGGACTATTGAGTACGGTAATGCCGTGTTTGAAGGCCAACCCACTGCGCGGTCGTACTTGTGCCTCAAAACCTTCTGGTAACTCCATGAATAAACCTGTCTTGACAAGGGTATGATCACCTGGCTCGAGGTTGATGGGATCGTCGAGGTTTGCACGAAGATCGAGACCGGCGGAAAGCGGTGTCGCGTATTGTGGTGTTGGGTGTTTGGAACGATTCACCAACTTGACCTTCATCATCTATTCTTTATACGATTTCGAACTAGAGCAATGAGTCGTCGTTCTTTAAGCGCTACAGTAGCGATGAATGCGGCAACACACCCAATTTGAACGAGATAATTCGGCTGCCCGTAATGGAAGGCAAGATAGCCCAACGAGAAGGAAATCAAAAGATAAAACAGAATCGTTCCGATGGCGTAAGGGATCGGGTAATAGCGAGCCCCAAATGCGTAAGAAGCTATGGCCATGGAGGCGTAGCTGGCCAATGTGGCATAGGCGGCTCCCATGATACCGATCTTCGGGAGGAGCCAGATGTTCAGTGCAACGGTGAAAATGAGGCCAATTCCCGTTATCACGATACCAAAAGAGGTTCGGTCTGATAACTTATACCAGATCGACAAATTCGTATGAAGACCGAGGAATACGTTGGCCATGAGTAGAACGGGAAGTATTTCCATTCCAACCCAGTACGCTTCATCTCGAATGAACCATACCTTGAGGACATCTGCAAAGGCGAGTACGGTAACGAGGCCGAGACACATAACGATGGTGAAGGCCCTTAGGATCTGCGCAAAAACGCGTCGGTCGGTTCCCCGTTCACCTTGCTCGAAGAATAGGGGCTCGGCGGCGTATCGGAAGGCTTGATTGAAAAGAACGAGTGCGATAGACAGTTTGTAGATAGCGGAATATACTCCCAACTCCTCTTTCGCGATCTCTTCAGGCAGTAGGTACTTGATGAATTGTCGGTCGATCATCTCATTGGCTACACCTGCCAAACCAGCTAGCATGAGTGGAAATGAGAAGCGCAACATCTCCTTCCATAGAACACGATCGAAGCCGGCTTTGATCTTGGCAATGATCGGTGAAAGGTCGATCAACATGGCAAAGCTCGCTATGAAATTCGCGATCAACACATATACGGTAAGGTACTCAACGTTGTGCATCCTACGTGCTAGGTCACCCCATTCGCCTTCCCAGCTTGTCATGGCATCCACACCAGTGATGAGGATTAAATTGAGAAGAACATTCACGATGATCACGATCATTCGGTTCCGAACGAATCGTTTGGCTCTGCGCTCTAGGCGAAGTTTTGCGAGTGGAACAGCACTGATCACGTCGATCGAGATGATGCCGAGCAATAGCCATAGGAACTCGGGGTGATCACTGTACTCCATCGCTTCGAGGATAGGAGCTTGAAACAGGAATACGACTCCTAGGAATACAACGGTACTCATGAGGATGCTTCGCGTGGCGGTGGAGAAGACTACATCGACCTTTGCTTTGTACTTCTCGGCAAATCTGAAGAATCCGGTTTCAAAACCGTAGGTAAGCAACACCATCAAGAAGGCGAGGATACTGTAAAGATCCGAATTCACCCCGTAGTCTTCTTTTAGCAGGATGCCTGTATGGATCGGTACGAGGGCAAAATTCAATAGTCTCCCCAGGATGCTACTCAATCCATAAAGGGCGGTATCGCCAGTAAGTCTTTTGAAGGTTTGGATCACTTGTGGGGGTTATTCGCATCCTTAGTTGCCTCAAATGTAAGGTATCTCGGCACACTACGGGTGTCCGACTTCGAACGACCAACTGTTCGCTATCGTACACTTTTTGTTAAGAAACGGCCAAAAACCCCCGTTTTTCGTGGTGGCACAGCATTTTCAATGTGTTTGGCATCAACAAAACACAACAACCACTCACTAAGTAACAACGACTAAAACACCAGCTATGAAAAATCTAAAATCAATTCTCGCCGCCGCGTTGGCCACCTTCACTTTTACAGTATATGCCGGAGACAATGGTATGGATCCGGGTCCGGATGACTCAACTCTGGTCGTTCAAAGCACACCAGATGATCCTGGAGACAGCGACCCTACGAGGGAACCACCCGTTTCGGTAGAGGAAAACAACATCCAGGGCTTGAAACTCTATCCTAACCCAGCTGTGGGAAGTGAATTCACCATGGATCTCCCTTTGAGCGACTCTGAGCCGATCGCACTTTTCATCTACGATATGAATGGTCGTATTGTAGACCGTAAATCTGGAAGTTATGCGGAGCTTCGCCACTTCAGATTCCGCCACCTGGATGAAGCAGCATACATCGTAAAGGTATTCTCACAGAACATTCTCTTCCAATCCAGAGTATTGGTTGTCCACAGATAATAGCGCCTTAACGGCAGCATCACTCCTTATAAAAGGACCTCAAAGCGGGTGTGCACGTTAGGTTTTGGTCGAAAGGAAATGCCCTAACCATGGGTGTTTCCTTTCTTTTTTTTTAAAAAGTTTCGATTCGCGTGCGGACTTTCTGCGGTGGGGTCGCTTATGTAGGTGAGGGTAGTTTTTATAGGTTAGGTTTGAAGAAGGTCATCCCACTCGGGATTGACCTTCTTCTTTTTTTATCCCATTCCACGGCAGGCTTCTAATGAAGGACATAATCTGAGTTTCTAGCTCGATCTCCCGCATAAGCGGTTCCAACTCTCAACTGATCTGAAGGAAGGCGTTTAACCACCCTTTCATAAGTCACTCATTCTCAATTGTTAATATTTTCCCAAAGTGATATTTCACTTGCGGTAGTATGCACGCATAGGCGCTTATCACTTTAGAGGGCAGTTTTTCATAGGTTAGGTTTTTGGTTGGTTGAGCCCCCTCGGGCTCACTTATCCCTCGGTAGCCCCTGAAATCAATTTCGGGGGCTATTTTTGTTTCATGAAGCCAGATCTCAACTTCCACCGCGCGGTACTAAAGAAGATTGAACATTACGTTCACCGCACGCCTGTTCTTAGCTCCAGTACGCTGGACAAAGAGCTCAACGCACATATCTATTTCAAAAGCGAGCACCTGCAACGAATGGGGGCTTTCAAAATGAGAGGCGCCACCCATGCCGCGCTCAATTTGAACGTGGAACAGCGAGCAAAAGGTCTTTGCACCCATAGCTCTGGCAATCATGGTCAGGCTGTAGCCCTAGCCGCCAAGAGTTTAGGCATACCAGCCTTTGTTGTGGTCCCAGAAAACGCTCCCAAAATAAAGGTGGATGCCATGAGGTCATATGGCGCCGAACTCATTTTTTGTGAGTCAACACAAGCGGCAAGGGAACGCACCGCCCATGAAATTGTGGAAAGGACAGGTGCGCACTTCATACACCCGAGTAATGATAGGGATGTGATATGGGGACAAGGCACCGCGGCGCTGGAGATGCTGGAAGATCATCCGCAGATCGACACGCTTTTGGTTGCCGTTGGAGGCGGTGGACTACTTGCCGGCACCTGTCTGGCTGCTAAGGCTTTCAACTCGAAGATCGAGGTTTGGGCTAGCGAACCCGAGCTCGTCCCTGATGCAAAGCAAAGCTTAGACAGTGGACATATTGTGCCTTCACCCGGCTTGCCTACCATTGCAGATGGACTGCGAACCAGCTTGGGGGATCAGAACTTTCCGATCATCAGGGAACATACGTGCGACATCATTTTGGTATCAGAAGAAGAGATCAAGCGAGCGATGAAATGGACCATGGATCACATGAAGCAAGTGATAGAACCATCCGCTGCCGTGCCTCTTGCCGCACTTAGAAAAGAACCCCAACATTTTAAAGGTCGCCATGTAGGAATCATCCTATGCGGTGGGAATACGGATTTGGCTAATCTTCCGTTCTGAGAAAATTCAATTTTCTATCTTAGAAGTTTATCTACCTATGTCCACCTATAGAAGCGATATCACTCGGGTTCTCAACGAGTTAAAAGACGGCGACGATAAAGCCGCCGATGTACTCTTCCCTATGTTGTACGATGAACTTCGCAACATGGCGGGGAATTACATGCGTTATGAGAATAGAGGACACACGCTTCAACCCACCAGCTTAGTTCACGAAGCCTACGTCAAGTTGATCGGTCAGGATGATGTTGACTGGCAGGGCCGTACCCACTTCCTAGCGGTTAGTGCCCAAGCTATGCGTCGCATCTTGGTTGATCACGCCCGAACCAAAAGACGGAAGAAGCGAGGTGGGGATGTAAAGAAGGTGAATGTTGATGATGTCGATTACAAGTTGCTCGACCCAGAAGTTGAGGAGCATGTGATCGCGGTTGACGACGCCTTGAAGCTTTTAGAAAAAGTGGATCCGCTACAAGCCAAGATCGTGGAGATGCGCTTTTTTACGGGGATGACCGTCAAGGAAGTTGCTGAAGCATTGGGTTATTCCAAGCGAAAGATCGAGGGTGAATGGACGATGATCAAAGCATGGTTGAGAAAGAATATCCGAATAGAGGAATAGACCATGGACGCGGAGAAACACCATAAGATCAAGGCCATTTTTCAAAAGGCCATCGAGTTACCCCGCGCCGATCGCGAAGCTTATATCCGTCAACAAGCGGATGGCGACAAAGACTTGCTTACAGAGGTGAGGGAGTTGCTTGCCAATCATTCGGAGGACACCATTCTCAGCAACGAATCATCGGAGGAAAAAGCCTCTGCAACGATGGCCGCCAAAAGAAGAATCGGACCAAAGATGTCGGATACCCTTGCGGGAAGAAAATCAAGTATCTGGCTCGAGCGTCTTTTTGGAACGCGAAGAAGGTTTGGCGTTACCTTGATACTCACTTTCATACTTCTCATCATCCTCGGATATTGGTCTCACAGCCAGGTTAAGAACAGCCTAGAAGAGATACGAGCCGAGGAGCTGGAAACCGTTCTCGAAGCCGATGTATTGGCCATGGAGATCTGGATCAATGATTTTCGAAATTCCGTACGTTCATGGTCTAGAACGCCAGAGCTTTCCAACGAGCTAGGGATGCTCTTTGAATATGGGAATTGCCCTTCTTGCATTGAACGACTTCAGTTCGCCCCGTGGCAAGACACCATCACTGCGATCATACGTCCTTTCCTTCAAGACTCGCGAAGTGCGGGTTACAATGTGTTCGATGTGGATGGCTATGTAGTTTCTGCGAGCGACCGCAGTGTGATAGGCAACAAACTGAACAGTGTGGGTTTCCGGGAATTGGTTCAGTTTGATCGAACGAATGGCTCATTCCGCGCCCCTTTTGATCCTGCAAAGCTGGTCTATGATGATGCGAACGTTAAGACCATCTACAAAAAACCGATCGTGTGGGCGGGTAATCCACTGTACAACGATAGCTCCCAATTAGTAGGTTACTTTGGAGTGGGTCGTTATGCAGATGAAGGCTTTACAGAGATCGTGAATATTGCAGAATTGGGCGAGACCGGTGAGACCTATGCCTTCAATGCGCAAGGGTTGATGCTAACTAACAGTCGGTTTAGCGATGAACTCAAGCAACTCGACCTCATCGAGAACACACCTAAGTCTACTTCTGCACTGACCCTATCTCTCCGGGATCCTGGAGGGGATTTAACAGAAGGGTATACTCCCGATGGCCCGTTGGCTAGTCAGGGCTTCACTAAGCCTGTAGCCCTTTCCATTGCCAGCATCAATGATACTTCCATCGCCCAAAGCGCTGTGATCACGGAGCCCTATCGGGACTACCGGGGCAAGAAGGTGATCGGTGCCTACCATTGGTTTCCCGAATATGGGTTTGGCCTTGTTACAGAGGTTGATTACGAAGAGGCTTTTGAGCCGTTGGAATACATCGATACGACCTTTGGGGTGCTCATCTTCATACTTGCGGCTTTCATCGCCTACTCCCTATACTCTTCCATCCGCTTCTTAGGACTAAAGAGAAAGGTGGGAGAAGCGGTACAATTGGGGCAGTACACCTTAGTACGCAAGATCGGCGAAGGTGGAATTGGCGAGGTATATCTAGCAAAGCACGCTTTATTGAAACGTCCTACGGCGATCAAGATATTGAAGAGCGACCTTGTTTCATCTGAGGTCCTTGAGCGCTTTGAGCGCGAGGTTCAACTTGCTTCTCAGCTAACACATCCCAACACGATCGAGATATATGACTTTGGCAGCACGCCAGAAGGGGTGTTCTACTACGCTATGGAGTTGCTCAATGGATTTACCCTTGCACAGATCGTGCAGATGCAAGGAGAGGTGGAGCCTGCTAGAGTACTCCATATCCTACGTCAGGCTACAGCGTCTATCGCCGAGGCGCACGGGGTTGGATTGGTACACCGCGACATCAAACCGCAGAACATCATGCTCGTTCAGCGGGGTGGTGAGTTTGACGTGGTGAAGGTCCTCGACTTCGGTTTGGTGAAAGACCTCTCGGAGAGTGAGGCCAATCAAACGAGAACCACACAACTGACGGGAACCCCACTTTACATGGCCCCAGAGCGCATCAAATCGCCGAAGGAGTCCGATATGAGAAGTGATCTTTACGCCTTGGGTGCGGTGGCTTATTACATGCTCGCTGGTCAGGCGATATTTAAATTCTCAACGGAGATCGATATTATTTACCAAGTGGTGAATACGGAGCCTGAACCTTTGAATAAGGTCAACAAGGAGATCCCGAAAGACGTGAGTCAGTTTATTTCCAAATGCCTAAAGAAGGATCCTTCTGAGCGTCCACAAACGGCAAGGGAAATGCTAGATGAAATTCAAAAATTGATCAAGAAGCACAAATGGGACAACGCCGACGCTGAAAAGTGGTGGTCGAGGTTCAACTAAGTGCGGATTTAACGAATTGAAGGCGCGTTTATTACGTGTCTGATAATAGAGCTTTACAACTGCACGTGGCCCCACTGGAGCACCACATAATTAGTCATCCTGGGAGAAGGATGCGCAACGAGGATTGCGTTTTCCCAGAGCACGTTAACGGCGAGGGAGCGCGGACGTTCATCGTTTGTGATGGCGTGGGCGGTCACAGTCAAGGTGAGCTCGCTTCCGCCATGGCGTGCCGTACAGTGGGTGAATTCCTAAGTTCATTGGAGGATCTTGGCGAGGCTGGTATTCGCGAGGCTATCGCCATGGCAGAAAACCGACTTTCACAACACACTTCCGAATTTCCTGAATCGAGAGGAATGGCTACTACCATCGTAGGCCTTCATCCTTTGGGTCCAAGCGAAATGATGGTCTATTGGGTGGGTGATAGTAGGCTTTATCACATACGCGAGGGAGAGGTCCTCTTCAAGACCAAAGATCACAGTTTGGTTCAAATGATGGTGGATCGCGGTGAGATGACAGAGCAGGAAGCCGCCAATAGTCAATCCAACAACATCATTACCCAAGCGATCAACGACACGCAGAAACCGGCCACTCCATCTACACAGAAGATCGATGGGGTTCAACCAGGCGACATCTTCATTTTGATGTCTGATGGCGTCATAGAAGGTTGTCCAGAGTCGAACATGATCGGACATTTAATAGAATCCGATTCCCTTAAGGCTGGAGTTGCTCGTATCCGCAAGCAATGTGAAGAGCGCTCTCATGATAACTTCTCACTCATCGCGCTGCAAGTTACCGCCCAATAGATCCAAGCCCATTATTTGTCGTTGCAAGTTCCTACAAACAAGTAAGGAGCCGTACCCTGTATTGTAAATGTGAAGAAAGGCTCAGTCTTTTATTAAGGCTCAGAAAATCAAAGACAGATTCATTTACAGTCATGTAGGTAACAGCTCCTTATCGCTTGCACAGGAACGCGCGCTGGACCAATTTCTTGGTCGCGCATGACAAACCTATATAAAATTTAGTTAGTGTACTATTTACACTTAGAAATTTTTTCTATATTGCACTCGGTTAAGCAACGAATTCAAAGGATTCGACTCATGGGTTAGAGAAAGCCGGCATCGCTGGTTTTCTCTTTTTTTATGCCCTTTCGCGAGCGATAAATCCTTCTTGTGAGAGCGCCTGAAACCCTATATTTGGGGGATGGTCGCCAAATCAGAACACATTCAAAATCTGCTGAAGACACTCCCGAACAAACCGGGGGTGTATCAACATCTCGACAAGGATGGGAAGATCCTATATGTTGGTAAGGCCAAGAATCTCAAGAAACGAGTGAGCAGCTACTTTTCGAAGTCGCACGACAACGCTCGCACCCACATGCTTGTCAAGAAGATCCGTGATGTACGCATCATCGTGACCGAAACGGAGTTCGATGCACTTCTCCTCGAAAACAACCTCATCAAAGAGCACCAGCCTAGGTATAACGTCAACCTTAAGGACGACAAGACCTATCCATGGATCTGCATAAAAAATGAGTCGTTCCCGCGCATTTTCTCAACGCGAAACCCCATCCAGGACGGCAGTGAATACTTCGGACCTTATGCTTCTGTAAAGGTGATGCGTACGGTCCTGGATCTGATACGTCAGCTTTACAAATTGCGCACCTGCAACCTCAGCCTTACGAAGGAGAACATCGAATCGGGGAAATTCAAGGTTTGTCTGGAATACCACATCGAAAACTGCAAGGGTCCGTGTGAAGGACTTCAGAGTAAAGAAGACTACGATAGGGATATTGAAGCGGCAAGGGATATTATCCGGGGTAACGTTTCGGCGGTCCTCCGACATCTAAAATCACAAATGGATGAGCACGCCGTGAACCTCGAATTCGAGCAAGCTCAGGCCGTAAAGGAGAAGATAGATCTGCTCCAGAAATACCAAGCTAAGAGCACCATTGTAAATACGTCCATCACCGATGTGGATGTGTTCACCATCTTCACGGATGCCGAGTACGGCTACGTCAATTACCTGAAGGTGATCGAGGGGGCCATCGTACAGGCTCATACAGTTGAGTTGAAGAAAAAGCTCGATGAATCGGAAGAGCAGCTCCTCGAATTGAGCATACCAGAGATACGTCAACTCTTCAAGAGCAACTCACAGAACATCTATCTATCCCATGATATTGAGCTCGACCTACCTGACGTAAGGATGCATGTGCCTCAGCGCGGGGATAAGAAAAAATTGATCGATCTGAGTATTCGGAATGCGAGATACCATCGTGCGGAAAGACTGAAGAACATTCAGATCGTTGACCCTGATCGCCATGTAAAACGGCTGATGCAGCAGATGAAGACCGACCTGCGCTTGACGGAGGAACCGAGACATATTGAGTGTTTCGACAACTCCAATCTGCAGGGGTCGCATCCCGTTGCCGCCTGCGTGGTCTTCAAGGATGGCAAACCCGCCAAGAAAGAATACCGCCACTTCAATGTCAAAACGGTGGAAGGTCCGGATGACTTCGCCTCGATGAAGGAGATCATCCACAGAAGATACAGCCGACTAGTCAATGAAGGCGAAGATCTTCCACAATTGATCATCATCGACGGAGGTAAAGGTCAGCTTGGAGCCGCATTGGAAAGCCTCGAACTTCTAGGATTGAGGGGAAAGATCGCCATCATTGGCATCGCTAAGCGATTGGAGGAGATCTTCTTCCCGGGAGACTCGGTTCCTTTGTATCTAGACAAACGTTCGGAAACCCTGAAGGTCATCCAACAGGCAAGGAATGAAGCCCACCGATTTGGGATCACCTTCCACCGGAATAAAAGGAGCAAGGCTGCCGTTAAGAGTCAGCTAGAAGAAATCCCTGGAGTAGGTAAATCTACAGTGGATCAACTCCTCAAAACCTTCAAGAGTGCCAAGCGCGTAAAGGAGGCCAAGAAGGAAGATCTGATAAATGTGGTTGGCCCTTCCAAGGCTCAGAAAATTTGGTCGTACTTTCATGACGATGCTTAGATCATTTCTCTCATTAATCCTCATTGCGACCTCCTTGGTGGCGGCTTCGCAAGAACGTCCAAAGATCGGATTGGCACTCAGCGGTGGTGGCGCTAAATCCATGACCCACATTGGTGTTATCCGTGAATTAGAAAAGATGGGGATCCGTCCCGATTACATTTCAGGAACCTCCATGGGCGCCGTAATTGGGGCCATGTATGCGAAGGGATTCTCTGCGGATCAGATCGAGATGCTGCTTACTCAACTCGACTGGGATGCTGTACTGAACAATGAGCTCCCCCGCTATCGTTTCTCCTACTTAGATAGACGGAGTAGCGATCGTTACTTCTTGACCTTTGATACGGACTCCAACGGCATTCGATTGCCGGATGCCATCAATTCTGGACAATATGTACAAAACACCCTGACGCGTCTTTTCCAGCAATCGCATGCCGACACCAATTTCAGTGAATTTGACATACCGTTCTTGTGCGTTGGTACCGACTTGGTGACGGGCGAATCGATCATTTATGAATCGGGGGATCTTGGTCATATATTGAGGGCCAGCTCCGCATTTCCTTCGATATTTTCACCTTATGAGATCAATGGAAGGTTGGTCGTCGATGGGGGCATCAAGAATAACATTCCCATAAAGATCCTGAAGGATAAAGGAATGGACATCATCATTGCTTCCGATGCACAAGCCAACCTGCACCAAAGAGAAGATCTAACCAACATGATCACCATTCTCGAACAGGTGGGCAGCTTCCCAAACATGGAGTACTTCGAAGAGCAAAAGCAGTATGCCGACGTGATCATCCACCCTCCATTGGAAGAGTATAACATCGTGAGTTATGAATTCACCGACACGATCATCAGGATGGGTGAGATCGAAACCTTGAAATACGCCGAAACACTTCGTCAGTGGGGAACTGAAACCCCACTACCTCCTAGACGTCCGCCTTTCCCTCAACCGAAGATCTACATCCATGAAATAACCATATCCGGCGAAGATCAAACCAGCAAAAATTTCATTCGATCCACGATCGACATCGATGAGCGAGATACGGTCGAAATTGAAGATATCGACGCTGGTATTGAGCGTTTGTATGGCAGCAACTATTATACAGAGGTCGATTATCGACTTTACCCTATCGCAGATTCTGGCTACAGCATGAGGGTAATAGTGGAAGAGTCGCAGCAGCAAGAGCAACTGCGCTTGGGCGTTCATTACGACGATGACTTTAAGATTGGGGTACTTCTTAACGTGACCGTGCGGAATGCATTGATAAAGAACTCCAAATTTTCCTTTGACGCGGTGTTGAGCGAGAACCCTCGGGGTGAGCTGGTGTATATCTTCGAAAGGGGCTTTATACCAACCTTGGGATTTCGTGTAGACTTCCATCAATTTGACTCAAGGGTCTACCAGGATAGGCGACCTGTTGGGGAATACACATACACCGACTTCAGTTCTGAGATCTTCCTGCACTCAACGCTGTGGGACCTGTATACGATCGGCGGGGGTGTTCGGCTGGAAAATATTGATATCAGCGAGCCATTGTTGCGATCTGAGGTTGAAGAGAGCAACACTACGTACTTGAACTACTTTGGATTCATCGATTTTGATTCTCACGATCGAACGTATAAGCCAACCAGTGGATTTTCACTGACCGGGGAGTTTAAGATCATTTCTGAGCAGGTGGACTTTAGCACGTATCTCGAGCCAGTGTCGGTCGTTCATCTATCCTATGATCAAGCCTATAAATTCAGCGATAGATGGGGAGCGAGGACCAGGATCACAGGGGCAGCGACAATAGGTCCGGATGCACCATTCGCCTACTCCATTTTCTTGGGAAGCCTGGGAGAGAATTACACTCAGAACATCTTTCCTTTCATCGGTTATAGATACATGGAACTCTTTGGCAGGAATGCGCTTACGGCCCGCGCAGACCTTTGGTATGAAGCCTTCGACAATCACTTTTTCACCGCTCACGTTAACGTTGGTAAGCTCGAGGCGACGGTCAACGACCTTTTCTCCTCCGATGTTCTCCTGGATGGTTATGGTTTCTCCTATGGTTACAACAGTCCAATCGGACCTTTGGAACTCTTTGTCACGAGATCTACCAATCACTCAGACCTGCTTACCTATGTGCGTTTAGGATTTTGGTTCTAAAAACGGACTTTTCTACCTAACTTACCCGAGCTCAACTACTAACTGACCTGTCTCATGCTCAAAAAGTTATTGCTCATTTTGAACTTGGCTGCATTTCCGCTACTTACTAGCGCCCAAGACCGTCCTACGGTGGGTCTCGCCTTAAGCGGCGGCGGTGCCAAAGGCTTTGCCCATATCGGTGTGCTTCAAGTGCTCGACTCTTTGGGGATACCGGTAGACATGATAGGCGGGACGAGTATGGGTTCGATCATCGGAGGACTGTATGCGATCGGTCACTCTCCACGACATTTAGAGAGTATCGTTACAGAAACGGAGTGGGACTTCATCATGGATCCACGTCCGGAGCGAAGGTATCTATCAACCTATGAGAAAACCTCGGACGAACGCTACATTCTAACCTTGAACCTAACCAAAGATGGCTTACAGATCCCTAGTGGATTGAATCCTGGTGAGCGCATCATCAACCTGCTAAGCTACTATACGGTGGGTTATCATGGAGAGATCGATTATACGAAGGACCTACCTATCCCATTTGTTTGTGTGGCCACGGAATTGAATACGGGTAATGAGGTCGTGATGACCAAAGGGGTCCTGCCCTTCAGTATGCGATCAAGCATGAGCATTCCTTCCCTATTCAGTCCTTATTATTACCATAACGCCTATCTCATTGACGGTGGAACGGTCAACAACTTTCCGGCCGATCACATCCAGGAGCTTGGTGCTGATATCGTTATTGGGGTAGATGTTCAAACCACCTTTGCGGACACCATCTCGGACCCAACGTTCTTGAAGGTGCTTGAGAAGACGAGCATGTACATGAATGCACGAACTACGGCGGAGAGGGAGAGTATTTGTAGGTTCATCATTCGCCCAAACATGGCCAACTACGGTGTTACCTCATTTGAGGAAGCCGAGGCTATCATTGAAGAAGGAAGAAAAGCGGCCAGGGCAAACATGGATGCCTTGTTGGAACTGAGGGATCAGCTGGGCGGACCTCAGCCACGTACGATAGAACCTTATTTGGCACCGGATAAGGTGAGAATCGACGAGATCAAGATCCGTGGGACACGATCTACCTCGCAATTTACCATCTTGGGCAACCTTGGTTTTGCGGAAGGAGATACCGTAACCTTGGAGCAAATCGACGAAGGTATGCTGCATGTCCATGGCACCAACCAATACTCATTGGCTAATTACACGCTGTACACAGAGAACAACAAAACGGTGTGCGAGGTCCAGGTACTCGAGAAGGCCAGTGAGGTCAAAACTAGGATCGGCATTCGCTACGACAGTGATTTTGAAACTTCAGCGTTGATCAATTTCACAAGCAGGAATCAGCTTTTTAGAGGCTCTTACTTCAGTGGCGATTTTGTAGCATCGAAGAATCCGCGTATTCAGGCCTTGTACACCTGGGATAATGGAAGTTTACCTGGGTTTGGCCTCGAAGGACGGTATTGGAATTACGAAAGTGACCTTCGATTGGGAGGGCTTAATCTCGGATCATTTAGGACCATTGATTGGTTGATCTCAGCCTATGCAACACAAACGTGGCGAAATGCTGGGTCGCTCAAATTGGGGGTTAGCTATCATGATGTGTTGTTAAGGAGTAATGTTAGCTCGATAGAGGACCTGATCAATAGTAGCTATAGTGAGATACGAAACCTTGAATTCTTCTTGAGAGCAAACTACGACACACGTGACCGGGGAAACTATGCTTCTAGAGGCACCCGATTTCAATTTGAAGCCATATGGTATTTTGACACTAAGAATACTGTGGATCAATACCCCTTGATGATCGACTTGGACATAGAACAGAACATCCCGCTCGATCATCGAATTACCTTGAGAACATCGCTATATGCCTCCACGAACCTATTTACACCACAACTTACCTTTCCATACATGCCAAATCTGGGTGGATACGGTCAGAACTATATCAACAACAACATCAAGTTCTATGGATATAGATTCTCATCTCACTTTATTGCCTATGAAAGCTATGGAAGGAGTGGATTTGTGAACGGGCAGTACAATCTGATTCCAAGGGTAGATGCACAGATCGAACTCTTCAAGAATCAATTTGCGATATTAGGATTGAATGGGGCGTTACTAATGGACGACATTGAAGACCCATTGAACGAAGAAACCACGGCCCTTTTAGGGGGATTGGCTTTAGAATATGGGATAAACACGCTGGTTGGTCCAATATCCGTATCGGCATCGAAACCAACAGAAAGCAACGATTGGCTCTTTTATCTCAACGTTGGCTTTTGGTTCTAGAGTACTGGTGAGATCAGTCGTGCGAATGATTCTGATACCCTTCTGCGGAGCTTCCGCTTTTCCCAGCGAGCGAGGGTTATCTCTGAGCTGTCCTTCCGATCTGCTTCAAAGTCAAAAACCAATTCATTGACCATGTCTGGGTCGTAAATGAACGCATTGATCTCGAAATTGATATCGAAGGATCGGTAATCCATATTCGCCGTGCCAATGCTACATAGCATATCGTCAACGATCATCGTCTTGGAGTGCACGAAGCCCTTTTGATAGAGGTACACTTTTACCCCAGCTAACAAGAGTTGTTTGACATAGCTCATCACAGCGGCTTGAACCACTGGGTTATCGGATCTACTCGGCAAAATCATCTGAACATCTACCCCGCTCATCGCGGCCGTTTGTATGGCGAGTAAGATCTCGTCCGTTGGTATGAAGTAAGGAGTAGTGATCCAAAGTCTCTCTTTGGCGGATGTAATCGCAGCAAAGAATGCATTCTGGATATAAGGCCAGTCGGAGTCTGGCCCCGAAGCCGCCACCTGTATCAAGCATAGATTGTCTACTTGCACATCGGGGAAGTACTTTTCACTCAGCTCCGGAGTACTTTCATTCACAAACTTCCACATCAAGAAAAAGTGAAGTTGAAGCGACTTGACAGCGTCGCCCTTGATTTTCAGGTGGGTGTCTCGCCAAAACCGCCCAAGGTCTGTTCGGTTATCATACCTGGAGCTTAAGTTGATGCCCCCAACGAAACCAACGGATCCATCAATGATCACGATCTTCCGGTGATCGCGGAAATTGGCCTTACTTGTGAGTAGTGGAAACAGCACTGGCATGAACGGTCGGAGTTCAATCCCGGCATCCGACATCGGTTTGAGGTATCGTTTTTTCAGGCCAGAGGATCCCACATCGTCGTAGATCATTCTGATCTCCACTCCTTCCCTAGCCTTTTGTATCAGTTTCTCCTGGAATTTCCTGCCTACCTCATCGTCTTCGATAATGTAATACTCGATATGGATGTGATCCTTGGCGACATCGATGGCCTCCAATATGGAAGGGAAGGTCTGTTCCCCATTCCTGAGTATCTGTGCCTCATTTTGAAGCGTAGCTACCGATCGGTCGCTATTGAGCAGTAGCTGCACTACCTTCCACTTTTCTTGGAGCATTCTTCGGGCTAGGTCGTCTACCTTTTTGATATTGGACAAGTGGTTTTGCTCCCAAGCTGAGATCAATGAACTTTCTCGCACACCCTTGCGCGAAAAGAGCTTCGCTTTCCGGTAATTTTGACCAAAAAGCATGTAAACGATCATACCACCTACGGGTACTAGATAAAGGACCAACACCCATCCCATGGTCTTCAATGGGTTCCTGTTGTCCATCAACACACTGATAGCCACTGCAGTTACTGCGAGGTAGTACAGGATCAAAACGACACTCCACCAAGTCATACCGAAAGATAGCCAGATTTAACTGATAGAGGGATCAGGATCACTGGAGTTCTCCTCTAAATTCCGAAATTGGGGGTATGTCAACCTTCGCCCGAAAATTCCGCAGCTTCCTTTCACGTCTCAAGCCAGATCCATACGCAGGCATGGGAACGAGGGAACGGTTTGAGACCATCTACAGGTCCAACGATTGGCGGGATAACGAATCGGTTTCGGGTCCGGGCTCCACCAACGCTCAAACGCTAGAGGTGATATCCATTGTGGAGGCAGTGATCAATGAACATCAGGTTGGTTCTGTCTTGGACCTCCCATGTGGTGATTTTGGTTGGATGCGAAGGGTAGATCTTCAAGGTGCGAGTTACGTTGGTGGCGATATTGTTCACGACATCATTCAGAAGAACGTGGAGAGCTACGGGAGCATTCCCAATGTCGATTTCCAGGTATTGGACTTGATCGAATCCGAATTGCCAAAGGCCGATCTGATCATTGTTAGGGATTGTCTGGTTCATTTGAGTGAGGAACAGATCCATTTGGCCTTGGAGAATATGCAGCGAGCGGGGATCGATCTGATCCTGACAACCACCTTTACGGAGCACAAGACCAATTACGATATTCAAACGGGTGATTGGCGACCCATCAACTTGCAACACCCGCCGTACAACTGGCCTACTCCTTTGGCTATATTCAATGAAAGATGCACGGAGAACAATGGGAAGTATACGGATAAGTCCCTCGCTCTGTGGGCTGTTGATCAAATCCCAAGAACATGAATGACTTCCCAGCGGTCCCTTTTCAACCATTAGACCTCGATCCATCTACCTTAAAAGATCGCGTTGCTTCACACTATTCCATGATGGATCAGCGAAGAAGTGTCAGGGAAATGAACAATACACCGATCGAGAAGGAGGTCATCGAAAACCTAATCAGGATCTCTAGCTCGGCACCATCAGGAGCACATAAGCAACCCTGGCATTTTGTGGCGGTTTCGGATCCGGATATCAAAGAAAAGATCAGAGCGGCGGCAGAAGAAGAAGAACGGACATTCTACGAGGAGCGCGCACCACAGGAATGGTTAGACGATCTGGCTCCATTGGGAACAGATTGGCATAAGGAATTCTTGACCGATGCTCCGTGGCTCATAGTGGTGTTCAAGAAGGTATATGATGATCATCCTGATGGGCGAAAGAAGAACTACTATGTTCAGGAATCGGTAGGCATCGCTTGCGGATTCTTGCTGCAAGCCATTCATCAAGCGGGTTTGGTGAGCTTGACGCACACGCCCAGTCCGATGAACTTCCTCAGTGAGATATTGGAAAGGCCTCAAAATGAAAAGCCCTTCCTCTTGGTGCCGGTTGGATATCCCAAAGATGATGTTCGGGTTCCAGACCTCAAGAGAAAGGACTTGAAGGAAGTGAGTACGTTCTTAGAAGGTACTACTCGATCGTAACCTTCAAACGTTGTTCTCCGTTCATTAGGATGTAAACTCCGCTTGCAATATCTCCTAGATATAGGGTTGCTTCATTCGCGTTGGCATCGATTTCCTTTTCAAAAATGAGGCGACCATTTAGATCCATGAGATATACTTTCTCATCAAGGTTACCGATAAGCGTAAGGCGATCACTGGCAGGATTTGGGAAGGCCATGAAAGGCTCTGCGTTCCGTTCATCGGTACTGATATTCTGCGAACGGTTGAAGTAAGGCTGGGTTTGTACGCCGTCAACTACTAGGTACTCGTAGGCCGCTGAATTGATACCCTTAACATAGATAGAATACTTTGTTAGGCGGGTCGTATCATTCTGAGTAAACCCAAATTGCTGAGCGAACACGGGATCCATTGGAGCGCCATTGAAGAATACGGAGTCAACTCGAACTTGTAAGCTCTTCACCAAGAGCGCTTGAGCAGAAGCTCCTGAAGGAAGGGTGATCGAGCCATAACCCGCAACGCTGTCGTTGGAGGTTATATCTTGACGGATCTTAAGCGACTCTCGTGACCAAGAAATAGATTCGATGGTTGCTTCCATTGGGATCCAGAGGGTGGTATTAGAACTCCACGTATCTCCATAGGTCATAGGATACTGGAGGAATGGAACATTGTAGTTGAGCACTGTATCTAATGTGTAAAGGCTATCAGAAAAATCACCCGTTTGGCTTCCGAGGCTAAAGGCTTTTCCAACGATCTCGAATCCTACTTCGCTGTATGAGTTCATATCCTGTACATAGTAGGTATATAGCTGATCAAGAATCAACCCCCCTCCAAGATTTGCGGGAACTTCCATTTGCCCCATGGCATTAGGGAAATTCGGACTAGTAACCGGATCGAGAACGTAATCATAGGGGGCTCCTGCCGTAACTCCAGAAAGATTCCAGTTCATGGCCGTGCCGGAATTGATGCTCGACTGACCCGCTGCCACTAGTTGTAGGCTAGCTGTATCAGGTGATACGGGCAACCTGAAATCGTAATGTTGAATGGTGATCTGACCAAAAGACAGCGAGGCTGCGCAGGTGAAGATCAATGTTACAAGGGTTTGGATAGTACTTTTCATGGTTCAATTATTTGTTTCAAAGGTCTACATAAAAGTAAGAGAGAAAACCCAAAAGGTTGCGAGAGCCGAATCCTGTGGAGTGAATTTAGAGTTTTGTGAAGTGAATCGGGGATTCAAAGCTTTCGGGTTTGAACTTGAATGTCTTAGATTGTTAATAGAGTAGAAATCTAGAAAAGTACGTTTCATGAGAGACAAAGCATATATCAATGGAATTTGGACGGCCACGGGAAGCACCTTTCCCGTAAAGGATCCAGCCACGGGCGTGGAGATTACCTCGGTCTCCGATTGCGGGGTAGACGAAGCCGAAGCGGCCGTTCAGGCGGCGAATGAAGCACTTGCAAAGTGGAAGGGTCAATCGGCAGAATACAGGTCGAACATCCTCCTGCAATGGTTCAAGTTGATCCAGCTGAACAGCACAAAAATAGCTGAACTCATAACACGAGAACAAGGCAAACCCATTACAGAAGCTCGCGCAGAGGTTTCCTATGGTGCATCCTTCATCCAATGGTTTGCCGAGGAAGGGAAACGGACCTATGGTGATGTGATCCCTACGCCGTCACAAGACAGGCGTATCCTTGCATTGAAGCAGCCAGTGGGTGTATGCGTAGCCATTACACCTTGGAACTTCCCCTTGGCTATGATCACTCGAAAGATAGCGCCCGCCTTGGCCGTTGGGTGTACGGTAGTGGTAAAGCCAGCGGAAGATACTCCTCTGACCGCCTTGGAATTGGCCGCTTTGGCTGAAGAGGCTGGGATACCTAAGGGTGTGCTCAACGTGGTTACTTGTTCGGAGGCGGAGGCTGTGGGAACACATTTAACAACCCATCCTTTAGTAAGGAAGATCTCCTTTACAGGCTCCACTCAAGTGGGAAAGATCCTGATGAAAAATGCGGCAGAGAATGTTGCAAAGATCAGTTTAGAGCTAGGTGGCAATGCCCCATTCATTGTTTTTGATGATGCTGATATCGAAGCGGCAGTAGATGGAGCGATCGCTTCAAAATACCGGAATGCGGGTCAAACCTGCATTTGCGCCAACCGAATATTGGTGCAATCGGCGATCTACGACAAGTTTGTGGATACCTACACGGACCGAGTCCGTAGCCTAAAGGTTGGTATTGGAACGGAAAGTGGCGTTCAGATCGGTCCACTGATCAATGAGCAGGGAGTTGAGAAGGTAGAACGACTTATGACAGATGCCGTGTCTAAGGGTGCCTCGATACGAACGGGTGGTCATCGTATGGAAGGCCTGTTCTATGAGCCAACCGTTATCGATGGTTTGAACGACGAAATGGACATGCACTCTGAAGAGATATTTGGCCCTGTGTCGGCCATCTATCGATTCGAGAAAGAAGAGGATGGCATCAGAATGGCCAACAACACTGTATATGGATTAGCCGCTTACTTCTATGCCAATGATCTCTCACGAGTATGGCGCGTTAGTGAATCTCTCGAATACGGAATGGTGGGCGTAAATACGGGTTCTATATCTACAGCTGTGGCACCGTTTGGTGGAGTAAAACAGTCGGGTATAGGAAGAGAGGGTTCGAAGTATGGGGTCGACGAATACCTCGAGATCAAATATGTGGCTATGGGTTTGTTCGCTTGAAGGCGAACAAACT
>CBFHXG010000024.1:0-34963 GCA_965659725.1 Phaeocystidibacter sp.
ACTTCTTGACCGCGAGTGAAACCATCAGTAGAGTCCATTGCAATTGCACGAACAGTGTCTTCACCAATGTGCTGTTGCGTTTCAAGTACTACTTCCTGACCGTTCTCGCGCTTGATAACAAGTGCATCGTAGATCTTCGGCAAGTTCTCGGCGTCCTCGAAGTAAACGTCGACGACAGGTCCGATTACCTGGGCGATTTTACCTACTACCATTATTCTATTGATTAATCGTTATTCAAACCCGCAGTTACGGGCCTCTCATTTCGGGCGCAAAAATACGTCATAATCCGACAATAATCCGACCCTTTTTAGAAAAAATAAAGGAGGACGTGTTGTCCCCCTTCAGTAGCTGTATTCAGTCCGCCTTAAATGATGTTAACCATCATAGTATCAGGCTAGTTTGATGGCCAAGTCCTACAGATCCAAGATCTCTTCATTCGCTTCTGGCTCCAATTCTACCGGCTCCATTTGACGATACATAGCATAGAGGATACACTGAGAGTATGGAATGATGAACAACAAGGCAATGAAGGCGGTGAAGATCGATAGTCCCGACACAATGCCCAACACGATCAAGAAGAGTACAAGGATGTGCATGTTCGCCAAGCCAGCCTTGAACCCTTTACTGATCGATTCGCCGATCTCCCTCTCACCAACGATGTAGTAAAAAGGCGCGAAAATGAATGGGATCGATGCCAACATCGCCACGAAGCTAGCCGCGATCAAGGCCGGTAGATAGTTCGTGAATATTCCAAATAATTGATCGATCATCGCCTGAGCATCATCCGGATCTGTAGCTCCCTCAAATTGAGACAGCATCTGGATGTCGTCGATCACCTGAGAAAAATCAGATGCAATGAATGGCAACAATACCAAGACGAAGAGAACGCCAATGATGATTCCCGTGATGAGGTTGATCACCGCAATACCAACGATCTTCTTGAATCCCTTGAAACCTGTTTCTACGCTCGTCCTCTGGCTCGTGTAAAGTTGATGGGCCATGTAGATCATACCCGCTCCCAAGACCGGGTCAATGGCAAGAGAGTAAAGAGTGGAAACGCCCGGTATCCATGCAGCAACGAAGGATATCAAGCCATAGACGATCAGGAACAAGGCCATAGGGCCAACTCCTTTGCCGTATATCCTGCCGCCTTCCGAAACGGCTTGTGATAGATCGATTCTCATCAGTATAGGTTTTAGTTATGTGTTTATCTGTCCAACAAATCTATTCGATTTTTACCTTTGATGCGTAAGCATTCCTCCATGAACGTATATCACTCCATAGATTCCTTCCCTACATCCGATTGTGCCGTGGTAACCACAGGGACCTTCGACGGTGTTCACGTAGGCCATAGAAAGATCCTACAACGCCTCAATGAAGTGGCCGCCGAGCACAAAGGAGAGAGTGTTTTGCTCACCTTTCATCCACATCCCCGTACCGTCCTCCAGCCCGATATGGAACTGAAACTCCTCACCAACCTCGAGGAGAAGATTGCCCTTCTGGAAGATGCGGGATTACAGAATTTGATCATCCACCCCTTTACGGTCAATTTTTCTAGGACCTCATCCTTGGAGTTCGTCCGAAATCTCATCGTCAATAAGATCGGAGCAAAACATCTGGTGATCGGGTACGATCATCACTTCGGTAGGAATAGGGAAGGAAGCTTCGAGCATTTGAAGGAATTCGGACCCGTTTACGGTTTTGATGTAGAAGAGATATCAGCACAAGACGTTGACGATGTTCGTGTGAGTTCCACCAAGATCAGGAATGCCCTTACCGAAGGTGATGTGGCCGCCGCAAAGTCCTACCTCACCTATCCATTCCACGTAACCGGATGGGTGGTAAAGGGTGATCAGATTGGACATACACTCGGTTATCCTACAGCCAACATAGAGATCAATGACGCCAATAAGCTGATCCCTGCAGATGGAGTTTACGCCGTTAGAGTTCGATTTCCACAAGGTGGTGAATCCTCCCTTGGCATGTGCAATATAGGGCACCGTCCAACGGTTCATGGAAGAGAACATCGCATTGAAGTGCATCTTTTCGATTTCAATCGCGACCTTTATGGTGAGAAGTTGATTGTCCATTTCCACCAACGGATCCGAGAAGAGAAGAAGTTCGATTCTGTGGATGACCTCAAAGAACAACTCAAAGCCGATGAGTTACAAGCTCGTAACGTATTGTCTTAGCTTGATCGTTAGCTGCTCCACCCTGGCTCAAGAAGTGGAGTGGGACGAACGCTATGAGGTGTACGACGATCTAGAAGAAGCACTAGAGAATCCCGATTCCGTATTCTATCTCGAATTGAGAAAGGACGATTTCGAATCCGTGCCAGTCGAGATCTGGCAGTTTCCCAATCTCGTTGTTCTCGATCTTGGGAAGAACGACCTCACTTCAATACCAGATTCTATTGATCAACTCGTACATTTAAAGGTGATCGTACTCGATAACAACGAGTTCACCACTTTCCCTGCGGCTCTCTGTGGATTGATGAATCTGGAAGAAGTGTATCTCGCCGATTGCCCTATTGAGAGTATTGCAGAAGATATCGGCCGACTCCTAAAGCTGCGTCGCCTCGACCTCTGGCATACCAATATTGAATCGCTTCCCCTAGCACTAGGTCAACTCCCCGCGCTGGAGTTCGTCGACCTCCGTCAGTCGTATATGTCGGAGTCCGATTACCTCGATGCCTACGGTGAAGACTTCACCCAAGCCACGGTAAAACTCACCCAAGTGTGCGATTGTCAGAAATAGAAAAGGCCGGCTAAAGCCGACCTTCCCTTGTGTAAAGTTCTTGTTCTAGAAGCTGAATTCAACGCCAAACATGTAGTTTATCGGCGCCTGCGGATAGAACCAAACCGAGTTGTCATATACATATCCATTGGCCGCGTATTCTTCACTGAATACGTTGTTGGCCATAACATAAGCTCTGAATTGCTTCATTCCTTCTACTTGCCAAGTGCCAGAAAGACGAATATCGGTTATAAAATAGGCGGGTAGTATCAAGTTTTCATTTCCTGAGTTCTCCAGATGCTGCTCACCTACATATCGAGGAATGATCTCCAAGTTCAACCCTAGTGGTAAATGAACTTCGGCCGTAACATTCGCAATGATAGATGGGGAGTAGGAGATAGGTGTGCTACCCAGGGATTCCGTTGCCGTATCGCCAATGCTTCTGAAGTAGTCCACATTGCGATTCCGACTCAACGTTACGTTCTCATGGATGGTCAACTGCTCGAAAACCCTCCAAGAAGAGGAGATCTCGATTCCTGCGCGATACGACTCGCCTATGTTCTCGCGGATCGGATAGCCCACACCATCGAGTTCGCCAGTAAGTGCAAGCTGGTCCGTGTAATACATGAAATAACCATTGATGCTCCAAGAGAATCTTTCTGTTCCCCCTTCATAGCCCACCTCCACATCTTGAAGTCGCTCTGGTCTTGGGTTCTCCCCGCCAATGGCCGCCTGGAAATCATTGCGATTCGGCTCGCGATTGGCAATGGCGTAACTCGCATAGATCCTCGAATGGTCTGTTACACTGTACACCAAACCAACCTTTGGATTGAAGAAGTAGAAGTTGTCGGCAAAAGAGAGTTGCGAATTTCCTCTTTCGGTTCCCTCTCCGGAATAATTGACATTCCGCAATTGCAGATCCGCATAAGCGGATAGCTTATTATTTATGGAATAATCTGCCTTCGCGTAAGCGTTCCAATCCGTCTTCAAGCTGTTGTTGTAGTAGAAGCGTTCTTTCGGTTCAGAATCGCTGGCAAATCGTGCCCACAGGATCGTTCCGTAATGGTCGCCATCGTATTGATTCCAAGCACCACCCACGATGAGGTTGAGGTCGCCAATAGAACCGCTCACATTGGCAATCGCACCATAGTAATGGTTGTCGAGCCAAAGTCGGCGGGTAAGATCCGTACTATTAATAGTGTCGTTCGGGTTGAAAATCGGTGCCAATCCATATTCACTAAAGGCTTGGTTTTGTTGATATTCTTGATAGTAGCCAGCTCCTCGTGTGTAGAAACCAGATACACCTAGCTTCCAGTTGGAGTTGAGGTTGTGGTTGATGTGGAGTTGATAGTAATCCTGACCATAATTATCCACCTGATCATCGTAATAATCTACTACATTCCAATTGTCGTCGTAGATCGCACCTGCGTAGTTGAAAGTATTATCGTTGGCGTAGGTAGCTGAATCGGTGCCATACCACGCCTGATACGTGCGTTCACGTCCGCCAAAGACGATCGCCTTTACTGTGGTGTTCTCCGTTTGATACCCCAATGCGAGGTAATAACTCCTAAGGTCACTGCTGGCTCTATCGATCCAGCCATCACTCACAATACGTGATGCACGACCGTCGAGAGTCCAATGTCCGCCCATCAAACCTGTGCCAAAATTGAGTGTGTAGCGCTGAGTGTTGAACGAACCACCGCCAACATGAAGGTCGGCGTAGGCCTCTTTGGAAAGGCTTTTCGTTTCCATATTGATACTCGCACCAAATGCACCAGCACCGTTAGTTGAGGTTCCCACACCGCGTTGCACCTGCAGTGAGCTCACGCTTGATGCGAGATCTGGCGTGTTTACCCAGAACACACCCTGCGATTCGGCATCATTTACGGGAATACCGTTGATGGTAACATTGATACGACTCTGATCGCTTCCGCGAATCCGGATACCCGTATATCCAATGCCCGCACCGGCATCGGAAGTGGTCACTACCGATGGTGTATTCTCCAGGATATAAGGCATATCCCTCGCAACATCTTGTTTTTCAATGTCGCGTTCCTGAAGGTCGGTCCGAGCCACAGGCACATCATCGGTGGCTCGAAGTGCCGCAACTTCTACGGAATTCAGCACGTTTTCGGAAGGTTTCAGTTCGATGGTGATCTCTCCCTTCACGTCATCAGGAATCCGATGATAAACATAACCAACAGCCTTGACCGTAATGGATTCTCCTGTTGGAACGGTGATGCTAAAAGCGCCAACGTTGTTTACGCGAGTGCTTTTGCTTTGTGAATAGACTACGGCGTAGTTGACAGGTTCGCCGCTTTCCTGGTCGAGCACCTTCCCGCTCACTGTTCGTTGGGCGAATGCGCCGAACGAGAGGAACAGGAGGATGCCAAGCATAGACAATTGCTTCATGATAAATTGCTTTATCACGAGAAACAGGGGCAATTACTCGCTTGGATTCTTAGTGTTAATAATTCCCTTGGCAGCATTACCTGCCCAGGTTCAAAGGGTATAATCTCAGTCCGCCAGCCGGCAGACACCCCTGTGAGATTGTGGCGCGAAGGTACGAAGGAAAGACGGGAAGAGAAAAGTTTGAGGAAAAAGAAAGACAGCTTGTTTGGCTATCTCCAGAAGTGTGTAGTTCTAAGGTAGTAGGAATTCCTCCATCGTTTGCTTCGCATGATCGAATCGATCCCTATCCCTACCGGATATGATCTTGAATTGAGTGTCCACACTTTGAAGCTTTTCTACGTAGCAATCTCTTAACTCCGATCGTCTATCTGGGTGCTCTCGCAAGAGATCCATTTCCCAGGGTAGGTCGATGTCCATCAAAAGATAAAGGTCGGGTTGGTGTTCTTTCCATCTATCAACCCAAACCTCTGGACAATTTCCGTATTTCACTTCCCACCATATGATAAAGGTGAGTAAGTCAGTGTCACAGATCAGCAGAGAAGTGGTTTCACGTTCCTTTTCGAGTTGCGCCTCGAGCTGCTTATCGGCCATCGTGTGTAGATCCTCTTCTACGTAAGGCCTTCCCAGTCTATTCAGGAATTCTCTCGCAATTTCAGGAACGAGCTCCGATCCGAATTCCTTGGATAGAAACCGACTCATTTCAGATTTTCCGGTAGATTCCGGCCCGGTGACAACTACCGTTTTAGGCATAGGAGGAGATGTCCACCGATTCCGTGAGGTCGCCCGGTAATACCTTCATGACAAAGGAAGCTTTTCCTTCTTCGGTAAATGTGCGTTCTATCTCGGCTTGTAAAGCGGCAAAAACCTCTGTTCCCGAGCCTATCACTAGGGTGCTACTGTGGGTGGTATGCACCTTAACGCTCGGATAGGTGTTCATTTTACGGATGAATTGATCTACAATACGCAAGTAGTCCTGGGACAAAGGATAGCAAGAGATCTCCACGGTAAAGGTCATGCCTTGGTCTTTTCAGAAAGTGCGTGAATATTGAGGGCGATATCCTCCAAAAGGTCGGGGTCTTTCTCGGCAGCATTGCCCACAACAACTACATCGGCTCCAGCCTTAGCGGTTTCAAGTGCACGGTCGAGGGTGCGAATTCCTCCACCAACGATTAATGGTGCGTCGACTGATCGGCGTACGGCCTTGATCATTTCGGTAGAAACAGGATTCTGGGCGCCGCTACCTGCGTCGAGGTAAAAATGTTGAAGTCCCAGCATTTCACCGGCCATCGCTGTACAAGCCGCGATATCGGGCTTATCTGCCGGAAGAGGAAGAGAAGCGGAGATGTACGAGGCAGTGGTAGGCTTTCCTCCATCCACCAGCATGTAACCGGTGGAGAGTGCTTCGATGCCGTGCTGCTTCACCATGGGTGCGGCAATCACGTGTTGGCCAATGAGTAATTCTGGATTGCGACCAGAAATCAATGAGAGGAAAAGGAGAGCATCTGCTTCTGGAGTCACTTGTAGGGAACTTCCGGGGAATAAGATGATCTTCGCTTGGGTGAGAGAGCGCATGGTCTTGATGTGTTCATCAAGCTCATATCGCGTAAGCAAACTCCCACCAAAGAAGATGAGTTCTATGCCTGCACGATTCACCACCTCCATAACACGGTGTAAATATCCCGTGCCCGACTTGTCGGGATCGATCAGTACAGCGAGCTTCTTCTGCCCATCGCGCCGCACGTTCGATAGATATGTCTTAATGGATCGGTCCATCGGATGGTTTTTGCAAACCTACGAAATCAACCTCAAAGGTAGATTTCACTTTTGGCATAAACCACGTATTGATTTTCGTGAAAAAAGTAACCTATCTCGCATGGTGTGTCCTCCGTTTCCGTTAAGATCCTGGCCTTGAGTACACCGCTATCTGAAACGGGTATGGGATCTACGAATAGATGTTTCTTGAATTCAATTCCACCCATGCGGTGAAGTTTGAATAAGGCTTCCTTGGCTCCCCACAAGATCTGGAGCTTGAACTGAGAGTCGCCACGGGCCACATCGTCCATCTCTGACGAATTCAAGAATTTACTTGCAAGTCGTGAGAGTTTTGGTCTCACCGGCTCCACATCTATTCCCACTCGAAAAGATGGATGGTGAATGGCTGCTCCGTATTGAGGGCTGTGTGCAAGTGAAATGTAACCGGGTCCGTCAAGGATTGGACATCTACCTTCATAATGCAGCATGTACTTTGGTCGGATCAATCGCAAAGCCGTTCTAGAGGCAATGAATTCAAGCCTGCGATGCTTGTGATGAATGTTCTCTTCCAACCGCCGTTGGTCGTTGGGATGCAGATTTACCTTATCCGCCTCACTGACCTTATTTACGTCGATGAGGTTGATCGAAAGATCTTCTTGGGGGTAATACAAATGATGCTCAGGGGATTCCACAGTGAACCTAGAGAGGATTTCGATGTTAGAATTGTATCTTTGCTAGCCGAAATTCACACACAAGTATAGATAGAATGAGCGAAACCGCGACGAAATACATTCCTTACAAGGTAAAGGATATTTCATTAGCCGAATGGGGTAGGAACGAAATTGAATTGGCCGAAGCTGAAATGCCAGGTCTAATGGCCCTCCGTGAGGAGTTTGGCGAAAGTAAGCCTCTCAAGGGAGCCAGAATTGCAGGATGTCTTCACATGACCATCCAAACTGCAGTGTTGATCGAAACGCTGGTTGAGTTGGGTGCCGATGTGACTTGGTCTTCTTGTAACATTTATTCAACTCAGGATCATGCCGCCGCAGCCATTGCTGCTGCTGGAATTCCAGTTTATGCTTGGAAAGGCATGACAGAGGAGGAGTTCGATTGGTGTATCGAGCAAACGTTGTTCTTCGGTGAAGAGCGTGAGCCATTGAACATGATCCTCGACGATGGTGGCGACCTTACTAATATGGTATTGGATCGTTACCCTCAGTTGATCGAGGCCATCGGAGGTATCTCTGAAGAAACGACCACCGGTGTTCACCGCCTCTACGAGCGCATGAAGAAAGGAACACTTCCAGTTCCTGCCATCAACGTGAACGACTCAGTAACTAAGTCTAAGTTCGATAACAAATACGGTTGTCGCGAGTCTGCAGTAGACGCCATTCGTCGTGCTACGGACGTGATGATCGCTGGTAAAGTTGCCGTTGTAGCCGGTTACGGTGATGTGGGTAAAGGTACCGCTGCCTCCCTTCGCGGGAATGGTGCGCGTGTGATCGTTACTGAGATCGACCCAATTTGTGCCCTTCAGGCTGCGATGGATGGATTTGAAGTGAAGCGCATGGAGAATGCAATTCCTCGTGCAGATATCGTAGTTACTGCTACAGGTAACAAGGATATCGTTCGCGGTGAGCACTTCGAAATGATGAATGATAAGACCATCGTTTGCAACATTGGTCACTTCGACAATGAGATCGACGTAGCATGGTTGAAGCAAAACCATGGCAATACACACGTTGAGATTAAGCCGCAGGTTGATAAGTACAATGTGAATGGCAAAGACATCATCTTGCTAGCACAAGGCCGACTTGTAAACCTGGGTTGCGCCACAGGTCACCCAAGCTTCGTGATGTCCAATTCATTCACCAACCAGGTGTTGGCTCAGATCGAGTTGTATAAGAATGGCGACAATTACCAGAATGAGGTATACACCTTGCCTAAACACCTCGATGAGAAAGTGGCTGCTCTTCACCTTGAGGCGATCGGAGTAGAGCTTGAAACCTTGAGAAAGGACCAGGCGGAATACATCGGTGTTGAGGTGGAAGGACCATTCAAGCCGGAGTATTACCGTTACTAGATCGGTTATACCTTATATATAGAAAACGCCGAGCATGTCGCTCGGCGTTTTTTTGTTCTTGTAATTGGAGGAAATGGGTCTTTCGTCCTTCATTCGACGTACACCTTGATTATCTATAAATATCCCTTTGATCAGCGATTGGTGATATGAAGACGATCACCTAGATAATTTACGTGGTATTGAAGTATAGGATATTGCGAAGATCCATTGACGATCGATCCGTCGAAAAGCAAGAATTGGGTGTCGTCACATCCACACGTCAAGTAAAGGTCATCTTCCACGTCCATTGTTCCACAATCCCTGTTGTAATGATCTGGACATGCCCTTTCGTAAGCTACCCAGTCATTTCCATCACTGTTGTTGTATCTGCGGTAGATCACAAGCCCTTTGTATCCTCCGGGATGGTAGATCCATCCGCCGATAAAGTTGATAGGCTGGGAGGAAGGATTGTTTAAATAGATGTATTCGTCCACCAAAACATTGGGGATCTGCTGCGGAACATCATCTTGACATCCGAGAAAAAAAAGAGGGGTCAGAAAAAAAAGTTTCCTAAGCATAGAACAAAGATAACGTTAAACTCATTTAACATTTTGTTCACAGAGAGCCAACCTGTTAGCGGGCTGAGGCGTCATTAATGTGAGACAGATTTACTCCGAATTAGCTAAATGCCTTGAAAATGGTGCACTTAGCGTTTGGTGAGACAGGTGATTTTCTTGTTATATTTACCCCTTTCTAACGACTAGGGTACGTTGATTTAACTACTTGGCTATATGATGAAACGAATACTCACTCTACTTCTTGTGGTTACCTCTGCAGGAATTTGGGCCCAGACTCAACCGGGAACCTTGAGCGGAAAAGTAACCGACAAGGAAACAGGTGATGGTCTTTATCCGATCGAAGTTCGCTTGATGAGCGGAACAGATATTATTCGAAAGGTGTCCACTGATTTTGACGGTAACTACACAATTGCTCCTATCCAACCTGGTTCGTACGACGTTATGTTCGTAGGTGGTGGTCAGTACAGCACTGTGACCGTCGAAGATGTTAGCATCCCGGGTAACACCACAACAAGACTTAACGGAGAATTACCTTTAAAGGATAACACCCTTGGTGAGGTGAAGATCGTTTACGAGCGTCCTTTGATCGAAGAAGAAGGTGGTACGCGTCAGGTGATCGACCAAGAGACTATTAATAACTTGAGCTCTCGTAGTATCGGTACCATTCAGGCTGTAACTGCGTCAGTATTCCAGGCAGATGAAGGTCAGGCAACCTACACACGTGGTTCACGTGCGGATGCCGACGTTGTCTTCATTGATGGTGTTAAAGTTCGTGGTAGTTCTAACGTGCCTCGTGCGGCTATCGACCAGGTGGAAGTGATCACCGGTGGTACCCCTGCACAGTATGGTGACGCCGTTGGTGGTATTACTAACATTACTACTAGAGGTCCATCTTCCGAATTCTTCGGTGGAGCAGAGCTTCTCTCTTCTTCTCCTTTCTTGGATCCACAGCACTACAACTTGGCAGCCCTTTCTTTAGGTGGTCCGATCTGGAAGCGTGATGGCCAAACCATCGTAGGCTTCTTGCTTTCTGGTGAGTTTGAATATCAATACGAGCCACGTCCATTTGGTGTTGCGCCGATGCGTGTTCGCGAAGATGTCCTTGCATCAATGGAAGAAACACCGATCCGTCCTTCTAACGTAGGTCAAGGTGTATTGAACGAGGGTAACTTCCTGCGCTCTTCAGATCTAGAAGAAATCCCAGCGCGTTTGAACGTAGACAACACGCAGGTTCGTTTCAATGGTAGCATTAACATTCGCACCAGCAACACCACAAACGTTGTAGTTGGTGGTCGTCTTACCTACAATAGAGGCATGAACGGCGGTTTTGCAAGCTCGTTGATGAACTGGCAGAATAACTCTGAGTCTATCGCTTCCGATATCTCTGGTTTTGCGCGTTTCACACAGCGTTTCGAAACAGGTGAGAATTCAACGTTCAAGAACATCTATTATAGTGTTCAGGTTGACTACACCCGTAACAACAGAAAGACTTGGGATCCAATTCACCAAGACAATGTATTCCGCTACGGACACATTGGTAACTTCACCACGCTTCAGCAGCGTTTCTACACGTACACTACAGATGAGCAAACAGGTATCCAAGCTTGGGTACAGCAGCTCTTCCAGGATACAGCGGTATTGTTCACTCCAAGTGAGTACAACCCAGTTCGTTCCAACTACACGTCTTCTTACTATCAGTTCGTAGAAGATGGACGTATCATCAACAACACCTTCAACTTGAACAACATTCGTCAAGGTGGTGGTTTGATCAACGGTGATAACCCAGAGTCTATCTACGGATTGTTCCAGGCGGTAGGTACTAACCAATCGGGTTACAACCTTTCACGTAACTCTCAGTTCCGTGTTACCGCACAAACTACTTTCCAGGTTGAAGGACACAACTTGATCGCAGGTTTCGAGTTCGAGCAACGCATCGACCGTGGCTACGGTTTGGCAGCAAACGGACTTTGGACCCAAATGCGTCTCCTTCAAAACCAGGCGATCCTTCAGTTGGACCTCGAAAACCCTATCCTCGTTTATGACGAGAACGGAGTATTCCAGGATACCATTAATTACAATCGTGCATTTGACCCGGGTGTGCCACGTACCTTCGACCGTAACGTGCGTTCTGAGCTTGGTCTAGATCCAAACGGAACAGACTTCATCGATATTGATTCGTATGATCCAGACTTCTTTAGCTTGGATATGTTCAGTGCCGATGAATTGGTGAACGTAGGTGGTAACCAGTATGTATCTTACTTCGGATACGATTACCTCGGAAACATCCAGTCAGGTAACCCTACATTGAATGAGTTCTTTACGGCAACAGACGACAACGGGAACTTTACTCGCCCGATCTCTGCCTTCCAGCCACTTTACATCGCTGGTTATATCCAAGACCGTTTCTCATTCAAAAACTTGAACTTCAACGTGGGTGTTCGTATCGACCGTTTCGATGCTAACCAACCTGTGTTGAAAGACCCATACTCACTCTACCCAGTTCGTACAGCAGGCGAAGTTCGCAACATGTCATTGGGCGGTGAGATCCCTAACTCAGTGGGTGACGACTACGTAGTTTATGTGAATGACGTACAGAACCCAACCGCTATTACAGGTTACCGTGATGGTGATCAGTGGTACGACGCGCAAGGTGATCCACTGGCTAACCCGAAAGATATCGCCGATATCTCTGGTGGTCAGGCTCAACCTTACGTGATCGGAACTACTGCGAATGGTCGTCCTGAATTGAGCGCCGACGGATTTGAAGATTACACGCCGCAAGTTACTTTCTCGCCACGTGTATCTTTCCGTTTCCCAATTACAGATGAGGCTTCATTCTATGCTCACTACGACATCTTGGTTCAGCGTCCTAGCCCAGGCTTGGGTCGATTCAATCCATTCGACTACTTGCAGTTGGATATCTTGAACAACGCTGGATTCTTGGCGAATCCTAACTTGAAGCCGCAGCGTACAACTGATTACGAGATCGGTTATCAGCAGGTATTGACCAAGAAGTCAGTATTGAACTTGTCTGCTTTCTACAAAGAGCAACGTGACTTGATCCAAACAGTAAGTATCAACGAGGCATACCCTATTACGTATGTAACATATGGTAACCGCGACTTCTCAACTGTGAAAGGTTTCGTTATCGGTTACGAATTGCGTCGTACGAACAATCTCTTGATCAACGCCAACTATACCTTGCAGTTTGCTGATGGTTCTGGTTCTGGTCCAAACTCCGGTGCGAACTTGGCACGCTCAGGTCAGCCTAACCTCCGTTACATCCTTCCATTGGACTTCGATACACGTCACCAGGTGACTGCTAGTATCGATTACCGCTACGGAAGAGGTGATTCTTACAACGGACCGGTATGGTGGAACACTCAGGTGTTCAGTAACGCCGGTGTGAACTTCTTGGCTCGTGCGTCCTCAGGTACTCCATACTCAGCACGTGTTCGTGCATTTGAGTTGACCGACGGTGCAAGTGCTGTTCCATTGGACGGACAGATCAACGGTTCTCGTCAGCCATGGATCTTCGCAGTTGACATGACTGTGAACAAGGCATGGAGTGTTGGTAACGGTCAAACTTTCGAAGTTTACGTAGCCGTGCTCAACCTCTTTGATACGAGAAACGTATTGAATGTATACGCATTTACAGGTGCTCCTGACGATGATGGTTGGTTGGCATCACCGCAAGGTCAAACGTCGATCGCTTTCCGCGCAGATGCTCAGTCTTATGCTGATCTCTACAACGTAGCGGTTAACTCACCTTTCAACTATACTTTACCACGTCGTATTCGTCTTGGTATTAAGTACAACTTCTAATCAGCAAGAATTAAAAGCGATAGTATCATGAAGAAAGATCTGCGCATCTTACCTTGGATCCTCAGCTTCTTCGCGGTTTTCACCGCAGAGGCTCGCGAGATTCCTGGAATTCCTTCCGGGTCTGGCAAGACGGAATCCAACAAATCAGTAGAGGAACTGTGTCAGCCAGCTCAGGCACAGTCCGACCTCAATATCAACAACGTCCGTGCAACCATCCTAGGCGGTGGTGACATGTGGTGGGATTTGAACCAAGCGCGCTACGAGGTGCCTAAAGGTTCAAACCGTCACTCTATGTTCGCTGGTGCCCTTTGGCTCGGTGGTGTGGATGAAGGTAATCAGCTCAAGTTGGCTGCGATGACGTATCGTCAACGCGGTAACGACTATTGGCCTGGTCCGCTTTCAACCGACGGATTGGCAACTGTTACGAAGGATATCTGTGACCGTTACGATCGTCACTGGATCATCTATCGTCAACAAGTTGATATTCATAAAGCTTGGTTGGAGTGTGGTGATGACCCTGATTGTGATGTGGCCGTGGAATTTCCTGGTTACGAGAGCAATATTCCAGACATCATCTTGAATTGGCCTGCACACGGTGTAGATGGAGAGCTTCCTTATCGCTTGGCTCCGTTCATCGACCGTGATGGCGACCAACTCTATGATCCTTTTGTTGATTACCCTGCATACGACCTCGATCGTTCATTCGACTGTCAGTTGAAAGAGGTAGACCTTCTCTATGGTGACCAAACCATCTGGTGGGTATACAACGACCGTGGTAACGTTCACTCTGAAACTCAAGCAGGCGCCCTCGGTTTCGAGATCCGTGCGCAAGCTTTCGCGTTCACTACGAACGACGAGATCAACAACATGACATTCAACAACTATCGTATCATCAACAAGTCGACCTTCCGCTTGACCAATACGTACTTCTCTACGTGGTTCGATCCGGATCTCGGTTTTGCACAGGATGACATCATTGGTTGTGATATTCCACGCGGTTTGGGTTATTGCTATAACTCAGATGCGGAAGATGAAGGTCCTTTCGGTTATGGTACGTATCCACCGGCCGTAGGTTTCGACTTCTTCCAAGGTCCATTTGCTGATTATTTTGATGGACGTGACAATGACCGTGATGGTTGTGTGGACGGTGTACGTGATGAGAACGGTAACTGTGTGGCTGAAGATCCAGCAGTTGGTCGTAACGAGCGTATCATCATGTCTGGCTTCATGTACTATAACAATACAGGTGACCCTGCTTCAGGTAACCCTAACTCTGCGGCCGAATTCTATAACTACATGCGCAGCCGTTGGAAGAATGGTAACCCACTTGTAGTGGAGAACCCTTCTGGTCCAGGTAACACAGGTAACGGTGATGGCTATACTCCAGATGGCTCTGGTTTGGCTACACTCTTCGCTTACCCAGGCAACACGTTTGATACTACAGGTGTAACTCAGCCAACTTCTTCACAGAACTGGTACGAGTCACCATCTAACCAGGAAGATAAGCGTGGTTTGCACAACGCTGGTCCATTCTCTTTGGCACCAGGTGCACTTAACTTCATTACTACGGGTGTAGTTTGGGAGCGTAACTTTCAGCGTGAAGACCTTTTCGCTTCTGTTGAAGAAGTGATCATCGCCGATGATAAAGCACAACAGCTGTTCGACAACTGTTTCCAAGTATTGAATGGTCCGGATGCTCCAAATATGAACATCATCGAGTTGGATCAAGAACTCGTGATCACATTGGAGTACGGAAATGCAGCGAACAACATCAACTTGGATTACCGTGAAAGAGATCCGTTGATCCCTGTTCCACCAGGAAAAACAGAATCTGAAGTTCTGCAGGATGATCCGAACTACTTCGATTACGTATTCGAAGGCTTCCAGATCTTCCAAATGGCTAATGAAAATGTTTCTATTGCCGATCGTTACGATCCGGAGCAAGCTCGTTTGATCGCTCAGTGCGACGTGCGCAATGGTGTGACTCAATTGGTGAACTGGGAACTTGATCCAGATATCAACCAGTTGGTTCCTAGTAACCTGACGCTGATCGAGAACAACGAAGGTATCGAGATGTCATTCAGCATCATCGAAGACGCTTTCGCTGCTAACACTCGTACGCTTAAGAACCACACAGAATATTACTTCACTGTAATTGCATACGCCTACAATGAGTATGAGCCGTTCGATCCATTCAGCTCTCCAGACGGACAGCGTAAGCCGTTCTTGGCGGGTCGTAACAACATTCGCACATACACAGGTATTCCTCACCGCACAGAAGCAGAGAATGGCGGTATGCAATTGAACGCGGGTTATGGCGATGGTATCGAGATCACCCGTATCGAGGGTATGGGTAACTCCGGCATCGATATGGCTTTCAGTACAGAAACGGAAGATGAGATCGTTCGCGATTACAACGCAGAACGTGCTACATACTTGCCAGGTCGTGGTCCTGTTAACGTGAAGATCGTTGATCCACGTAACGTTCCTGCCGGTGACTTCTTGATGCGATTTGACGGTGTGGGCAATGATGCGAATTGGGAGCTTTACACTCCTGAAGACACGATCTTCTCACGTCGTAACATCGGCTTCTTGAATGAGCAGATCATCCCAGAATTGGGTATCTCAGTAACAGTTGAGAACGTTCGTCAACCTGGTAACGATACCAACGGAACATTCCAGAATGGTATTATCGCTAGTGATCAAACGTTTGAGACTCCAACAGAGCGTTGGTTGGCTGGTGTTCCTGATGACGACAGCTATACTCCTTTCAACTGGATCTTTGCGGGTACCAACACGGTAGCAACAGAGCCGCCAGCTGAATTGTACCCAGACTTCTCGGGTGATCCTAAGCAGTTCTTTGAGGACATCGTTGGTGGTACATGGGGTCCATTCTACTACTCGAGCTTCTTGGGTAGAGGTACGGCCTCAGGCTTCTCGATCTTCGGTATGGGACCATCTGACTCTACAGTGGGTAACATCGGATCTAGATTGAATCCTCGTAACCTACACAGTATCGACATCGTTTACACGAGCGATCGTAGCAAGTGGACACGTGTTCCAGTATTCGAAATGGGTGAAGACCCTGCATTGACACAAGGAAACGCACGCAAGCTACAATTGAGAGATGCGGTTGGATATAAGCTTGAAAACGGACAATTGGTTCCAGACCCTGACAACAGAGGTTGGAGTTACTTCCCAGGCTACGCGATCGACATCGAAACAGGTCAGCGTTTGAACATGGCCTTCGGTGAAAACAGCTGGATGGCTGCAGATCGTGGTGACGACATGCTTTGGAACCCTACTTCAACAGTAGCTGTGTCTCCTGGAGATAACGTTACCGGTGGATATCGCTTCGGTGGTCAACACTATCTATACGTGTGGGCTCCAACTGTGATCCGCGGTATCACTCCAACAGATATCTCATACAAGGGCCCTGAGCCTGCGAATAACCCGATGTACAACGAATTCGAAAACATCAACTCACCGATCAGCAAGCGTGCTGTATTCCAGGGTTGTTTGTACGTGAACATTCCGTTGACTACACCGGCGTATACGGACATGGATCCATACACTGAGATGCCGAGCAACGTTCGCACGCGCATTCGTATGAACCGTCCGTATGCAGAGTACCAGCCTGCTGGAACAACTCCACAGAATAATGGCAACCCGTTGTATGAATTCAGTACAACTGATTTTGCTACGGCTAAGAATCAAATGAATGTAGCTGCGAACGAATTGGATAACATCCGCGCGGTGCCAAATCCATACTACGCTCGAAGCGCATACGAAACTTCTCAGCTTGAGAATCAGGTTAAATTCACAAACCTTCCACAAGAGTGTACGATCTCGATCTTCAGTACCAATGGTACGTTGATCCGTCAGATCAACAAGAACAACTCTTCAACTTGGTTGGCTTGGGACTTGACGAATGACTATGGTGTGCCGATCGCAAGTGGTGTTTACATCATTCACGTAGATGCCGGAGATGTGGGTGAAGCCATCATCAAATGGTACGGTGCACTTCGTCCAGTTGACTTGAACGCATTCTAAGGAAGTTTAAAGGAACTACGCATTTAGACTATGAGAAAATCAGTATATAGCACATTGTTGGCCGTCGCGGTAGCTTCTACCGCGGCGTTCGCCGGCAACCCGCAGCGCGCCGGTTCAGCAGGTGCAAGTGAATTGTTGATCAATCCATGGGCGGGTAGCTCAGGGTTTGCCAACTCTAACGTAGCCAGCGTTCGTGGTTTGGAGTCTTCCTACATGAACATTGCCGGAGTTGCCTTCACTGAACAAACAGAAGTTGCCTTCGCAAACACGCAGTGGTTGATCGGAGCCGACATCTCAGTGAACAGCGGTGGTATTGCTCAACGCGTTAGCGATGGTGGTGTAATGAGCCTTTCCATCCAGTCTTTCGACTATGGCGAATGGGACATTACCACAGAGGATCTTCCAGAAGGTGGAGCAGGTACTATTTCACCAAGCGCGATCGTATTTGGATTGGGTTATGCCCAGAAGTTTACCGATAACATCTACGGTGGTGTGAATATCAAAGTATTCAACTCTAACATCTCTAACCTCAACGCTACTGGCGTGGGTATCGATGCGGGGGTTCAGTACGTAGCTGGTGATCAAGATCAATATAAGTTTGGAGTAACCTTGAAGAACGTAGGTCCTTCATTTGGATACAGTGGTGACGGTCTAGATATCGCCCTTCCTGTTCCGCAAGGTGGTTACACCCAAAGCTTCCAATCTCGTTCGGCTGAATTCGAATTGCCTACACAGTTGGCTATCGGTGCTTCTTACGACTTCAACCTGGTTGAGGACGTACACCGCCTGACGGTCAACGCGGCATTCGCATCTAACTCCTTTGAGAAGGATAACTACTTGATAGGTCTAGAATATGGCTTCCGTTCTTGGTTAGGTGTACGTGCGGGTTACCGTCTCGACGATAACCGTGCCGATGGAAGGAACACTTCAGCACTGAGCGGACCTACCGCAGGTATCACCTTTAATGCACCTCTTGGATCTTCTACCAACTTCCGTTTGGATTATGCCTATCGCATGACCAATCAGTTCGGTGGGATCCACACCATTGGTGGTTCTATCTCTCTGTAAACGAGTACAACATATATTTCGCGATTCTATTTAGAATTCAGTGAAATTGTATATTTGTAAAGTGAATGAGACCGGTTTCGGTCTCATTTTCTTTTAATACCATCGCTATGCCGCAAGTATCATATTACACCGAAGAAGGCCTTAAGAAGCTTCGCGCTGAACTTGACCATATGAAGTCCGTTGAGCGCCCTCGTATCTCGGAGCAGATCGCAGAGGCACGTGATAAAGGTGACCTTTCTGAAAATGCCGAATACGACGCGGCCAAAGAGGCTCAAGGCCTTTTGGAGCTCAAGATCTCAAAGCTCGAGGAAGAGCTATCCAATGCCCGTATCATCGATGAGTCGCAACTCGACACATCTAAGGCCCTCGTTCTTTCTAAAGTAAAGATCAAGAACCAAGCGAATGGCCAGGAAATGACCTACACTTTGGTGAGTGAAAAGGAAGCTGACCTCAAAGCAGGGAAGATCTCCGTTACCTCTCCTATCGGAAAAGGACTCCTAGGAAAGAGTGTAGGTGATGTTGCCGAGATTCAAGTTCCAAACGGAACCATTAAATTAGAGGTACTCGAAATCTCAAGATAACAGTACCCATGGCTTCTATCTTTACCAAGATCATCAACGGCGAAATTCCTTGTCACAAAGTGGCAGAAACGGATTTCTCCATTGCTTTTTTAGACATCCGCCCCCTAAAACGCGGTCACACTCTTGTGGTTCCTAAGCAAGAGGTAAACAAGCTATTCGATCTTCCCAAAGAAGCCTATGATCATGTGATGGACCTTGCCTATAAAGTGGGTAACGCCGTTGAAAAAGGCATAGAGTGCAAAAGAGTAGGGGTAGCCGTACTCGGACTAGAAGTTCCACACGCACACGTTCATCTCATTCCCATCGATACCGAAAAGGATCTCAATTTCGGAAACGAACGCCTTTCATTCTCAGATGATGAATGGAAGCAGATCGCCGCCGATATCAAGCAGCATCTTTAATCTGACGATCTTATCATGTACCTTCTTCGGATAATACTATTTATCTCATTATGAAGAAGTGCATTGTATCGTCATTGATCGCCATTTTATGCAGTTCGCTGACCTCAGCACAATCACTTGAAGAGGTGCTTGAGGCACACTTCGAAGTAATGGGTGTTGAGGCCGCCAAAAAGGTAAATACCATCAAGTATCAGGGTGTGGCCAGCCAGATGGGGATGGAGTTTCCGATGTATATCTACACCAAAAGAATTCCAAATGGAATGATGGTGCGCACAGAGTTAGAGTTTCAAGGTCAGGTCATCATTCCTAGCGCTTGGAATGGCAGTGAAGGATGGAAAAGAATGCCCGGTATGAGCGGCGAAATGACAATGGAAAATCTTTCACCCCGTGAACTCGAGAGCTTGAAAGATGGACGGATCGAAGGTGAGCTATACGCCCTCTATACGAGTGGTAAGTCACTAATTCTCGATGAGTCCGAAGAATTTGAAGGAACGCTATCGTATGTTGTCAAAACCATTAGTGAAGATGGTCAGCGTACCTTGTACTATATTGATCAGGAAAGTTTTGTGCTACTCGGCACTGAAACCATTGGCGAATCAGAACAGGGGAGCTATAACGTAGTTGAAACTAGAAGCAATTATACAGTCGTCGATGGAATGGCCATTGCACTGAGTAGGGAGCTTAAGGTAAATGGACAAACTACCTTGACCATGGAGTACGAAGAAGTAAAAGTGAACGTAGAAATAGAAGATAGCGTCTTCAATCGACCTTGATACAGCCTTAACGCAATCGATCTGGATTGTCCTTTAAGAAGGCAGACCAACCGCTTTTTGAGGATTTCGACTTGCCTTTCGAACTTCCGTTACTTCTGTCCCCTCCAGAGTAATGGTGACAAGTGGCTACCGCCAAGCCATCCGTAGCATCGAGTAATTTTGGGATCTCCTTGAACCCATAGATGCTCTTTAACATGCCGGCCACTTTCTCCTTGCTGGCATTTCCATCTCCTGTGATCGACTGCTTCACGCGTTTAGGAGAGTACTCAACTACAGGTATTTGTCGGGATAGACCCGCCGCCATAACTACGCCCTGGGCCCGCCCTAATTTGAGCATGGATTGCACATTCTTTCCAAAGAAAGGTGCTTCCAAGGCCATTTCGTCCGGTAAGTACTTTTCAATGATGGCTGATGTTTGGGCGAAGATCTGCTCCAAACGCGTGTAGTGGTCATCCTTTGGCTTGAATTTCACTACGTCAAATGTGAGAAGCTCGGCTGTTTTACCTTTGATCTTTATCACACCATATCCCATAACGGTGGTGCCAGGGTCGATACCTAGTATTATCTTTTCAGCCATAAAACAAACCTAGTCTTTTTTACCTACTTTCCGTCGTGGTCCTACTGCTTCTATTACTTCTTTACTTCGTTTTTACAGCGATGATCTTCATCGGTTTCAAGCGACCTTCCGCTTCCATTCCGGATGGGTCTAGACCTGCCGTAAGTGTAATCGTCCCCTTTAGGAATGAAGCCGATGTCCTTCCCAAAACGATCCCAGCTCTTGTGGAGGCGTTAGGAGAAGAAGATGAGTTGATCCTTGTCGATGACCATTCGGAGGATGACAGCCGCGCTATCGCTTTGAAATGGGCTTCAGATCAAATTAAGGTGATGTCTTCTCAAGGGGAAGGGAAGAAACCTGCACTGGCGGAAGGGATCTCTAGAGCCAAGCATGCCATCATTGTCACTTCAGATGCCGATGTATTTCCACAGTCTGATTGGTTGGAGTCCATGGCAGGACCGTTCAAGAATGAAGATATACACATGGTTTGCGGCGCGGTTCAGATCATTACGGATGGCTCCATTCGATCTAAAATGGAACAAGTGGATGTGATGAGTCTTGTTGGGAGCGGGCATTCCTTCACCAATAAAGGTTGGGCGGTAATGTGCAATGGGGCGAATCTCTCCTTTCGCAGATCGACGTTTGATGAAGTTGGTGGATACGATACGGGTGGGGCGTATGTAACCGGTGATGACGTCTTTCTAATGCATCGCATTTTCCAACAGTATCCCAAGGGAGTGGTTACCATCGACCCAGCATTGAAAGGAGGAGTGGAAACCCCGGCTCAAGATTCCTTCAAACAATTATGGTCGCAGCGAGTTAGATGGGCAAGCAAGACAGGAGGCTATCAATCTCTAACAGCACAATGGATCGCACGCGCTGTATTTGGTTTCGCCTTTGCAGCCCCAGCACTTCTCATGCTTGGTTTGAGGACTCCCAGTTATTTTGATAGTGCCATTGGATTTTTGATTGGAAAGATGATGATGGATGTGATCCTCCTTACCGTCATAAGCAAAGGATATGGGAAACCGCTGAACCCGTTCGCATTGTTCATCACTAGTTTGATACAGCCGTTCTATACGACCGCATTGGGTTTTGCTTCTCAACTTACCACCTTCACGTGGAAAGGTCGTCAGTCTTCAGCGCGTTTGCCCAAAGATTGAATAACATCGGTACCTGCCACCGACTGGTACAATCTCAGTTCAAAGAAAGATGTAGCCGCATAAAGGTGATCGAAGATATCCGACTGTATTGCCTCGTAATTTTGCCAGACGATATCGGCACTAAAGCAATACACCTCCAATGGAATGCCTTGGGCAGTGGGCTGTAGCTGACGAACCATTACCATGGCACCTTCTTTCTTCGCAATGCCGGGATGTTTTTCTAGATACTGACGAATGTATTCTCTGTAGACGCCAATGTTGGTCTGATTTCTTCCATTGATCTGCGATTCATCCTGCTTCGCACCATTATCCTTGTTGTGCTTCTCGATCTCCTTTTGGCGCTTTTCCATGTAATCACTCACCAATTGGATCTTCTTGAATCGCTCGCGCATGTCTTCATTCACCAAGGAAATACTGTTGATGTCGATGAGGATATTCCGCTTAATGCGACGCATGTTCATCTCGCGCATTCCCCTCCAGTTGATGAAGGAGTCGGAAACGAACGCTTTGGCAGGTATGGATGAAATGGTGTTATCCCAATTTCGAACCTTTACAGTAGTTAGGTCGATGCTGATAACATCCCCATCGACACCATATCGCTCAAATGTGATCCAATCGCCTTTCTCCACAAGATCGTACATGGTGATCTGGAAGTTGGCCAGAAGACCGTTGATGGTGTCTTGGAAGATCAAGATCAAGATGGCCGTAGCCCCAGCAAAGGCACCGAGGATCCCACCTACGTTGCTATTCGTGAAAATAGAAATGATGAAGATGAACGCTACGAATACGTTGAGTACCTGAAGAACCTGAAGAATGGTCTTTACTGGCTTCCCCTTGAAGCTTTCATTCTCCTCTGCATACTTCATCAAGCCACGGAAAAGGCGGTTGAGTCCAGATGCAGCCAATACAGTAATGTAAACCGTGGTCAATTTCTCAAGCGGACCTATGAAGCCAGTAAGATCCCTGAAAATGATCGGAATGCTGATCAAAACCAGGATGGCCGGAATAAGGTGCGCAAGATTCCGGAATACGCGTTGTTCAAGCAGATAGTCATCCCAAGTAGCCTTCGTTTTCTTGACCAAGCGATGGGCGATGGACAACAAGATCTTGCGAGCAATGAAATCAGCAATAATGCTGATGATCGCCACAACGGCAATGTCCAAAACAAGGGTAACTACCGTGATCCATGTTTCCGACAAACCCTTACTCACCAACCACTCATGCGACCAGTGAGTTATGTCCAATTTTTCGAGTAGATTCTCTTGGATGTTCAGCTTCATGGTGCAAAAATAGACTTATTCTACGATCACCGTCTCTGCATAGCGAAGAGTTGATGCATTGAAGTAGCCAAGTCCATAATCTTCTGGATCTCCCTTGCGATGAATATTTCCCACGATTGCCGCTGGTGGCGGGTCGAAGGTGCTACCCACCTGAACGGTTTGCTGCTGAAGAATGGCGAGGTAATCGAAGTGAGATGCCGTAATACTGCTCAGTTCCAGTTTGTAGGTAGTTCCAACGGGACGTGGTCCATCTACAGTAAGTGCAGGGACAGGAGGCGTTCCAAAGCTCAAGCCATCGCTGAATTCATCCTCAAAGAATTGCAGGTCGAAAGGTTGATTTTGAAGTGAATCATTCCTCCAAGCTCGGATCCTATAAAAGTCTCCCAAACCAGCGGGCTCGCTGAAGTGAGCAGCCACGTAATACCCCTCCGGTTGGAAAGGTGCACGCTCACGATACTCACTGTAAAAGGAATCGATAGGAGGGCAGCGTTTGATGACCTCACGTTCCGATACCCAGTTTCCGGGCTCGAGGATGACGTTGTTTTCATCCACAACAATGTCCAATGTATACGAGTTGCCCAAGGTTCCTACGAAGGTGCCATAATAGAATCCGGCCGAATCCGCTTCGATCAGCGAATCCACTACTATCCCATTCTCGAGGAGTTTGATCTGCACATCCGAGACACCGGGTACATCACCGGCGAAATAGGGTGCGCTAGCGAAGATCTGTACCTCAACGGGAATCGTATCGCTCACCCGACCATTTACGATGATCTGGGGATCTGTGTTGGGTATGTCTAGTTCGATAACTTCTTCACATGAGATCAAACCGAATGCTAAGATGGAAAGGAATAATATACGTTTCATGATCAGAATTTGAAGTTGTAAGTAACGAATGGGATCGGCGCGGCAAAGATGCTCAGCTGAACAGCCTGTGGTGTGCCGGTGTCAAAATCCTGACGGAAGAATATGCTGTACGGGTTATTGCGACCATAGACGTTATACACGCCAAATGTGAGACTATGCTCCCATTTCGGATCGGCACCCAGAATGTAAGTAGCACTGATGTCGAGCCTGTGATAATCAGGAATTCGAGCGCCATTCCTGTTCGAGTAAACCGGGTAGAAGATCCCTTGATACTCACTCAAGGCATCTGGATAGGTTACCGGTCGGCCTGTTTGGTAGGCGAAGTTCAGTCCAACGTCCCAACGTGTTCCCAATTGAGCATTTAACACGAGGGTGAGGTCATGCGGCTTATCGAAGTTGGCCGGATACCAATCTCCTCCATTGATGCGAGTTGCTCGGTACTCACCTTCCACCTGTCTTTCTGTTCTCGCCAGTGTGTAACTGAACCAACCTGTCAGCCAGCCTGTCTTTTTCTCCACCATGAACTCGAGTCCGTAGGCCCTTCCCCTACCACTGAGGAGCTCTTTCTCGAGATTGTCTTGGAAGATCAAGTCGGCACCATCCTTATAATCCACTAAATTTTGGAAGGTCTTGTAGTATGCCTCAACGCTGATTTTGATCTGATTATCCATTAAGTTCTGGAAGAAGCCAATAGCAACTTGATCTGCCGTTGCAGGTTGTATGTACTTACCTGATGGGCGCCATACGTCAACGGGAGTAGGACTGGTCGTGTTGCTAATAAGGTGGATATACTGACGAGTCCGGTTGTAGCTCAATTTGATGGATTGGGCTTCGTTCAATGTGTAGTTGATGGCGATGCGAGGTTCAAAGCCATCCCAAGTGAAGTGATTCGCGATGGTTTCATATCTGCCGTAGGTAGTGGTATCGATCACGGTTGAATCGTTGAGGATTCCAGCCGACCTATCGTACTCCAGAACATTTCTTGGACCGTAATTCACCATTCCAGAATAACGAAGACCGGCGAGGATGGTGAAATTCTCGGTGATCTTCCATTCATCGGAAAAGTATAGCCCTGCTTCGAAGGCAAACTCCTGCTGAAGCGTGAGGTCTCTAAATCCAGTGATCTCGCCTGGGTCGAACACATAGTTGGTCGTGTTGAACCCGAAATCAACCTTGTGCTCATTGCTGGCATACCAAGTGAAATTGCTGTTGGCGATGTAGTTTCGAATACGCGAGTCGAGGTTAAATGAAATGTCCTGATCCTCCGGAGTACCAATGTTATAGGTATAATCTGAATAGACACCCGTAACATTCATGAAGAGCTTCTCGTTGATGATGTGATTAAGGCGCAATGTGGTGGTCACGTTACCCCATCCAAAATTGAAGAGATCATTGAAGCCGAGGTTATCTCTACCCCAATAGGCAGAGAGGTAGATCCTCGTCCTATCACTTACCTTATAATTGAGTTTACCATTGAAATCGTAGAAGTAAAGAGTTGTTCCGGCGATATCAGGGTTGTCGGCTAGCGGCAAGAAGATATCGAGGTAAGAACGGCGACCGGCCACCATGAACGACATGTCATCTTTGATAATCGGACCTTCGAGTGTTAGACGGCTGCTCAAAAGCCCAATACCTCCATTTCCGGCAAAGTTCTGTGTGTTACCTTCTTTTTGACGAACATCCAGCACCGAGCTCAAACGGCCTCCATACATGCTTGGAATACCTCCTTTGAAGAGCTTGACATCTTTAACGGCATCAGCGTTGAATACGCTAAAGAAACCGAAGAGGTGAGAGCTATTGAACACGGGAGCTTCGTCGAGTAGGATGAGGTTTTGATCTACGTTTCCACCTCTCACATTAAATCCACTGGCGCCCTCACCTACAGTGGTTACACCTGGCAGAAGGGTAAGGGATCGGATCACGTCCGTTTCGCCCAATAATTGAGGAATTCGTTGTATTTCTCGGGTTGAAAGTGAGGTCACCGACATTTGAGTACTCCGGATATTCTCGTTCTCTCGAGTTGTACTTACGGTAACCTCATCGATCTGTTGAGAGTTGGGAAAAAGGCCCACGTTGTAAGTGAGGTTCTGTGTAACATTCACCGTAATGGTATCGGCCTGGTAACCGAGGTAGGAAATTACGATTCGATGGCTTCCGCTCGAAACCGAAAGTGAATAGAATCCGTATGGATTAGTGACGGAGGCTCCACTGCCATCAAGATCACGAACACTGGCGCCAATCAGGCTTTCACCTGTGTTCTTGTCGGTAATGGTACCGCTGACCGAAAACTCCTGTGCTAGTGAAAAAGCGGAAATGAGAAGCGCAATCGACAGAACGGTTAGTCGATTCATTTTGTATTGGTTTGTTTGTGCCTCAAGTAGCAGTTGCAAATATGCATCTAAATGATGCTTCGAACACCCTGCTTAACAAAGAATTCATCTAGGTGTTCTTTAACGGAACATTGACAGGGAAATAGTCAACAAACGTCTGTGATTCTGCGTTATTTTGAGCGACTGTTAAAATCTCTGCCTCAAACCGAATCGGATAGCTACTACATTCGGAGGATGGGCATTTAAATATTACCTTCACGGCACTATGAATTGGGAAAAAATGAAGAAAAGCGCCATACGAACAGGAATCGGGATCGGAGCGGGAGTTGTACTGCTTTTAGCTCTTGGATTCAGCATATGGCAAGGCAATCAGACGAAGGATCAGGTGGTTATGCGCGTTGTGGATCAGATGCTGAGCTCCGCGCATTTCGAACCAAAGAGTATCGATAATGAATTATCCGAAGGAGTCTTTACCACATTCCTCGATCAGATCGATGGAGGGAGACGGTTCCTTACCGCCCAAGACGTTGAGCAACTCGGCGCTCGACGTTTGGATCTGGATGACGAATTCAATAGCTCAAGCTCGGTCTTCTTTGATGAGGCCTATGGCATCATGCTTCAGCGTTTCGACGAGGCGAAGTCCTATTACCAAGAACTCCTTTCCGAGCCTTTCGATTACACGATAGATGAAACTTTCGACACCGATCTTGGCAAAGATGATTGGGCAGAGAATAAGGATATACTCAAGGATCGCTGGAGAAAACAGCTAAAGCTTCGCGTTCTAGCTCGATTGTACGACGCAAGGGACCTTGCCACAGAGGAAGAGCCTTTCGTTTTTGAAGAAGCAGAAAAGAAGGCACGCGAAAAGGAGCTTGAAGCACACAATGAGTGGTTCAAGAACCTCAATGATATGGAGCGAGTAGAGTGGTTTGGAGCCTACATGAATTCCTTCACCCTTCAGTTCGATCCACATACCGAATACTATCCACCACGCCAGAAGGAGGATTTCGAGATCCGCATGACAGGTCAGCTGGAAGGAATTGGCGCCCAACTTCGCGTTAGAGGGGAGTATGTAACCGTATCTTCTATCGTGACAGGTTCGGCTTCATGGCGACAAGGCGATCTGGAAGAAGGCGACAAGATCATGCGTGTAGCGCAAGAGGGAGAAGAGCCAGTAGACGTGGTAGGCATGAGTATCAATAGAGTAGTGGATATGATCCGCGGCCCGAAGGGAACCATCGTAACCCTCACCGTCAAGAAGAAGGATGGTACCACACAAGAGATCTCCATTGAAAGAGATATCGTAGAACTGGAAGCAACATTCGCCCGAAGTGTAGTATTAGGTGACGGCCAGAAGATCGGTTATATCCGCCTTCCAAAGTTCTATGTGAATTTCTACGACGACGAAAACCGGAATTGCGCAGAAGATGTTGAAGCAGAGATCGAAAAATTGAAAGAAGAGGGTGTTGAAGGGATCATCTTCGACCTTAGGAACAATGGTGGAGGTTCACTTCAAGCAGCCATAGATATCGTAGGCCTTTTCATCGATAATGGTCCTGTTGTGCAGGTCAAGGATAGAAGAGATGGAACACAGCGATATTCCGATTACAAACGCGGATCGGCCTATGAGGGGCCCCTCGTAGTAATGGTGAACGAAGGCTCAGCTTCGGCGAGCGAGATCGTTGCTGCCGCCATCCAAGATTACGGTAGAGGCGTGATCATCGGCCCAGAAAGCACACACGGAAAAGGTACCGTGCAAAATGTATGGGATATCGATCAAGTGGTGGGAGATAACTTCCCAGATGAAAAACCATTGGGAGCATTGAAAGTAACCACCCAGAAATTCTATCGTGTTAACGGAGAGACAACACAGCTCCAAGGCGTGCATCCAGATGTTGTCTTGCCTGCATCAATGCGTTACATTGATTATGGTGAGAAGGAATATGAAACCGCCTTGCCGGTAGATCAGATCGCTGCGGCTGAATATAAGCGCTCTGTTCAATACAACGAAGCAGAGTGGGCGGAGGCCATTTCAAATAGCGCGTATCGCGTAGATACAAGTGCGAAGTTCGACCGTATCGAGGCCTACGCGAAGTGGTTGGAGCAGCAGCAAGATGAAACGATCGTTAACCTGAATTGGGATACCTATGTAGCCAATGAAGAAGCGCGCATCGCAGAATCGAAGCAATGGGATAAATTGATGCGCATAGAAGACAGTTTCCCAGTGCATGCCTTGCCATCACATTTGGCCGCGTTTGAAACCGATACGGCCATGGCTGAAGATTATAGAAAATGGTACAGAGGGTTGAGTCATGACCTTTACCTCCGTGAGGCCATCCATGTTATAGAAGATCTTCAATGAGAGAAGCGCGCTTCAAGAGAGTGTTCAAGCACCCCTTGGGGCGCGTTTCGCTTTTCACCATAGCCCTATTTGCGATAGCCGCTATTTTGGGCTACCTCATCATTCCAGATTCATCTCCCTCCGCCAATCAAATGCAGCTTGCCCTTGCAAATGCACCTATGGGAACCGAGGTTAAAGTGATCGAATTCACCCGACCAATGGAGGGCACCTCGGGGTTCATCGAAACGTGGTTCTTTGGTGATGATCGATCGAAAGGACAGGTCATCATCTCCAATTACAAAGAGGTCAACGGCAATATTCAATACCGCGAATATTTGGGGTCTGGAGCAGAGCCGGGCGACTGGAAAACCTTTTCCGCGGGTACAGAACCGGTGATTAAGACCAAGACATTTTACCTTGGTACCGACAAATACGGACGCGATATGCTTTCGAGGTTGGTGCTCGGTGGTCGTGTTTCCATAGCCGTCGGCTTCATAAGCGTATTGATCTCCTTACTTATCGGAATTCCACTTGGTGCCCTGGCAGGTTACTATGGTGGATGGGTAGACAAGATCGTCATGTGGTTGGTAAACGTGGTTTGGTCCATTCCAACACTGTTGATGGTCATTGCCCTCACCTTTGTGCTCGGCAAAGGCTTTTGGCAGGTATTTGTGGCCGTTGGTTTGACCATGTGGGTTGAGGTGGCGCGTGTGGTTCGAGGTCAAGTGATGAGCATACGTGAAATGGAATTCGTGGAGGCAGCGAAAGTGCTGGGGTATTCATCCCGACGTATCATTTGGAAACACATCTTGCCCAATGCCATGGCTCCTGTTATCGTTATCAGTGCTGCCAATTTCGCTTCGGCCATATTGATGGAAAGCGGATTGAGTTTCCTAGGCATCGGTGCACAACCACCAACTCCTTCATGGGGCGGGATCATTCGCGATCACTACGCCTACATCATTACTGGAGAAGCACACCTGTCGCTATTACCAGGTCTCTGTATCATGCTTCTCGTGCTAAGTTTCATGGTTCTGGGCAACACGTTAAGGGACGCCCTTGATGTGCGCACCTCGTGATGTGGACGTGGATAGAATCCGACTATCAACCTCTGCCTCCCGTTGAAAGAGCGGATGTGGAAGGACTCGTGGCCGTTGGTGGCCGACTTACCTCCGAACGTTTGGAAGAAGCCTATCGCAAAGGGATCTATCCTTGGTTTAGTGAAGATGCTCCGGTCATGTGGTGGAGCCCCGACCCCCGAATGGTGCTTTACCCACAAGAGCTGCATATTCCCAAAAGCATGCGCCCATTTCTCAATCAACAGCGATTTAAGCTAACGGTCAATGCTGATTTCACATCAGTTATCAAGGCCTGCGCAGAAATGTCAAGGCCAGATCAAGATGAAACATGGATCGTTGATGATATGATCGATGCCTACGTGAAATGGCATGAGGAGGGATTCGTTCACAGCTTTGAAGCATGGGATGGCGATGAATTGGTTGGTGGACTTTACGGAGTTTCCATGGGCGGAGTTTTCTTTGGTGAATCAATGTTTGCCAAGGTGCCAAATGCCTCCAAATACGCCTTCATCCAGGCGGTTAAGTGGATGCACGACAAGGGTATCCAGATCATCGACTGCCAAGTGGAAACGGAGCACCTCAAGCGATTCGGAGCGCGAAAGATAGATCGAACCGTGTTCATTCAAGAGGTTGAAGACTATCAGCATTCATCCGCACCCAACTGGAAATCACGAACATTAGTGAATCAAGTACGTTTAGCGTAGCATGAACTCTATTCAACTTACACAGCGTATCACTTTTACCCTAACACTTTTGTTCTTAGGGCTGATGACCTTTGCGCAAACGGCGGATTGGGACACCTTCAATGCCGAAAGAATGCAGATGACCCGCAATGGAATGATGGTATTAGGAGGATGGGCAGTGACGAATATCGCTGTATCGGGCATAGCATCGCAAAGGACGACCGGAGAGGATAAGTACTTCCATCAGATGAATGTGTATTGGAACCTGGTGAACTTGGGCATCGCTGGTGTTGGTTATTACGGTTCATTGGGAGACGCAGCGGGGTTGAACTGGGTGCAGACCATGGATGAGCAATATGGACTTGAAAAGACCTTGCTTCTAAACGTTGGTTTGGATGCGGCTTACATGGCCGGTGGAGCTTGGATGATAGAACGATCCAAGACAGCTGAAAACGGTCCGCGTTGGAAAGGCTTCGGACGCTCACTAGTACTTCAAGGTGCCTTCTTATTTGTCTTCGATATCGGATTCTACGCCTTTCAAGCCAATCATAGGTCGACCTGGGTAGAAGAGAACGTTTCGGCCTTGAACGTATCTCCTTCCGGATTCTACGTGAGTTTCAATCTCGATTAGAAGATAGCTAGCGCAATACTGTACACGATGAGCCCAATAAGCATGAGTATGAGCGTGTAAGGGAGAATGTCGCGTGCCTTCAATTGTGTGATCCCGAGCAGAGGTAGTGCCCAGAAAGGCTGGAGCATGTTGGTAAGTTGATCGCCGTAGGCCAGGGCCATGATTCCCTTGCCGAGAGGTACGCCCAATGCTTGCGATGCTTCTACTAAGATCGGACCTTGAATAGCCCACTGACCTCCACCGCTAGGTACGAAGATGTTGATCAAACCTGCGGATAGGAGGGTGGTGAAAGGGAAGGTGAAGGCGGTGCTAGAATCGATAAGAGAAGTGGCAACGAGATTGACCAACCCCGAATCGCGTACGAGGCCGAGGATTCCGAAGTAGAGGGGAAACTGTATCAAGATCCCTGAAGCACCTCCGATAGCATCATCCAAAGCTGAGGTGAAACTGTTGAAGGAGCCGTGCAAAGCGAAAGCAAGTCCGAGTAAAAGGAAGTTGATGTAATTAGGAGTGAGAAAGGAAAGTCCCTCGGATCGAGAGGATAGATAAAGGGCGAAGGCGATAAAAACAAGTCCGATTACGGTTCCAACACCTTTATTTCTGTCGAGATGCTCTGCACCGATCGCCTTACCCGTTTCCTCTCCCAATTGCACATTCCTAGACAGTGCCAGTGGAACCTTTTTCGTGGCCACTTTGCTGAGTAGCCATAGGGTAGTGCAAACGGCGATGAGGATGAATAGGGAGGCAAACCCGTTCATGGAACTGAATACGGTTTCATCGAATCCCACGGCCTCGGGTACATTAGAAAGGCCTGTTAGTTCCGCGATATGTCCAGGTTCATTAGCCTTTAGTGGTGCACTTCCCGAGATTCCTCCATGCCAGACCATCAACCCGGAATAACCCGCAGCTCCAATGAGTGGATAGGAGATGGCCATGCCTCTGCGATGAGCTGACTCCGCTACTTTACGAGCTAACACGGCTCCGAAGATGAGTCCGAGGCCCCAATTGAATAGGGCCACGAGGATAGTAAGACCACCCACCCACACGGCCGCTTGTGTTCCGTTCTGTATGCGATTGCTGAGAAGATCTGTAAACCGAGTTACCACTGGACTAAGGGCGATGATGTGTCCAAGTACAAGGATCAACATCATTTGAACGGTGAAGGCCAGGAGACCACTTTGCCAAAGTCCGTTTTGCCACATTTCTGCGAGGTCGAGCGAATAACTACCCAAACCCACACCATCGGGACGAGTGGTAAAGAGCGCCACGCCAAAGGCGATGATGGTAAGAATGAATGCAATGGCCAGCGGACTAGGAAGGAGTCGGCGGAAAGTGTTTTCAAATTGTTGGGCAAATTGCGACATTCATGCAATGTTTGAAACGAAGATAGGGAAAGGCAAAAAGGTTGGAGTGTGAACCATCATTCAACTTCCCACCTCCAAAAATTCGTATTACCTAACTCCAATTTCAATATGACATAGTATAAGCCGCTCGGCAGTTCGGGTGTTGTAAAGGACGGCGAATAAGGTGCTTTAGAAACCGATTGCCCTTTTTGGTCGATTACGATAATGCTATCCATCTGTGACGATGCCCAATCTTGAAGTCCTCCAAATTGAAACTGACCATCCATTGTTAATGGAATTGCATTTTGATTGGGGTAGTGCAGAGGAATCTGAAGGCTTGCATTAGGGATGGTTGAGCCATACAGCGTTGAGTCGAGGATGAAGAATGTTTCTTCACCATTGATGTTCCAGATCCCTTTCCTAACACCATCTCCGATATAGAGGCCGTTGTGGGTACGGACGTAGCCTTCCCCTTGACGGATATCTTCGAAGAAGCCGCATGTCCTAGTCTTATAGATTTCAAGGTAAGAAACTCCGATGTCATCAAACTTTACAGAAACGCGGCTTCAATTCCTTTTTACTTGACACCGGCTTAACATATCCCTTACACGTTGAGCATAGATTCGCAATATTGTCTTCAACCGTTCTGTAGTCCTGCTTTTGTAGGGCGAGAAAGGCGACCTTCGCGGGTTGCCTTTTTTTGTTTTGGTAAACGTTTCTATGTTTATCCGTTCCTCTGTTCCTACGTTTATCCGTTTGCTCGAACGTAAAACGAAGGTTCTAATCAATGATAACTCTCCATTCGTTCAACGAACGGGCCTTGAAGCCTTGGAGCCATCCCGACGATGAGCATTGCTCATACAGGGAAGCCGACCGCTAGCGTCGGTATGGGCCTTTGCGCCTTGCCGCCTTTGCGCGAGGCCCGCGTTCAGCTAACACCTCTGTATGAGACCAAAAAAAAGCCTCCAACATTGCTGTTGAAGGCTTTACGGTGCGGGTGAAGGGACTCGAACCCCCACGCCTCGCGGCACTAGATCCTAAATCTAGCGTGTCTACCAATTTCACCACACCCGCTAAGAGGGTGCAAATATATACTTTCTTCACATATTCCAATGTGAAAATCCAATGAACCGCAATCCCTTTTTCTATTTTTGAACCCTTAATTCGACAATCATGATGAGGATCGATCCCAAAGAGGTAGAAACTAGAGATTTGCATGGGTACTTGCTCAGCGCTGTTTCTCCTCGTCCTATTGCCCTTGCGAGCACCGTTGATGCTGATGGCAATGTAAATTTGAGTCCATATTCGTTTTTTAACGTTTTTAGCGCCAATCCACCGATCGCCATTTTTTCACCGGCGCGTAGGGTTCGCAACAATACTACTAAGGATACCTTGGCCAATATTCAGGCGACAAAGGAAGTGGTGATCAATATTGTGAGTTACGATATGGTTCAACAGACCAGCCTTTCGTCTACGGAGTATGATTCTACCGTAAACGAGTTCGTGAAAGCGGGCTTTACTGAATTGGCCAGTGAGAAGGTGGCAGCACCTAGGGTGGCAGAATCTCCTGTTCAGTTGGAGTGCATCGTTCGCGATGTGATCGAAATGGGCGACCATGGAGGTGCTGGAAACCTGGCTATTTGCGAGGTTGTGATGATGCACATCAACGAGGAAGTGTTGGGCGAAGATGGAAAGATCGATCAGCACAAGATCGATACAGTTGGACGTCTTGGTAAGAACTGGTACGTTCGCGCTTCGGGAGATGCCTTGTTTGAGGTTGAAAAGCCTTTAGCAACATTGGGAATTGGTGTCGATCAGATCCCAAAGAGGATCCGCGACAGCTACATCCTTTCGGGCAACGACCTTGGAAAGCTCGGTAACGTAGAGAAACTTCCTACCGATGAGGAGATCGAAGAATTCGTTCAGCATCATAGGATACAGTCTATCTTGAGTGAAACTGCTGATGCAATGGAGCGCAGAGAGATGCTTCATTATTACGCGAAGGAATTGCTAGAAGATGGCAAAGTGCAAAAAGCGTGGAAGGCGCTACTGGTTGATAAATTAAATAGAACATAGATATGAGCATGGAAATCACAGGAACCGTAAAGAAGGTATTTGACGAGCAGCAGATTTCTGCTTCATTCAAGAAGCGTGAGTTGGTCGTTACAACAGAAGAGCGATATCCTCAGTCGGTCCTAGTTGAATTCACGCAAGACAACACAAGTCTTTTGGACGATGTAAGGGAAGGACAACGCGTTAAGGTGTCTATCAACATTCGAGGGAGAGAATGGGAGAACCCAAAAAGTGGTGAGATCAAGTACTTCGTGAGCTTGAACGGCTGGAAGGTTGAGGCTGATAAGCCGGCCGGAGGGGCAATTGCTGATGGGATTTCAGGAGGAGATAAAAAGACCATGATGTTATCTTCGGATATCATTGTTAGAAAATCAGG
>CBFHXG010000025.1:0-33126 GCA_965659725.1 Phaeocystidibacter sp.
ATCCGTTCAAGGGCGAGCGTAACGTGAGTGATTCTTGGATGTTATCTGCACTGAGCGAGCTTGGATCGATATCCATTTGTCTCAAGCTTGCCCCAGCGGCCATCATACGTGCTTTCTCAGATTCCAATTTTGATCTCACCTCTTCCAGCACGCGGCTATTGATGGCTTCTTGCTCGAACAGCTCCGTCTTTCTTTGGAAGTCCATTTCCAAGAAGTTCACTTGCGATTTGGCATCTAGGTAAGTGCGCTGCAGTTCGATGTAGTTAGGGTGGGCTACACGCGCCAAAAAGTCTCCCTTACTCACTTTTTGCCCGGGGTAGTATTTCACCTCTCTTAAGTACCCTCCCAAGGGAGCGCTGATGGTAGCCCTGCTTTCCGGTGGGACATCTACTATACCTGTGCAGGTGATCTCATCATAGATGGTATCGTATTTGGGTGATCCAGTGATCCATTCCGCTTGGGCGTGATCATGCCCTACTTCACCCGCTGGGTCGTCTCCCTCTTCTGTGGAGCAACCGATCACGGCCAAGCCGATCATTATAGTTACAAAATGTCTCATTTGAGTAAGAATTGATATCGTAGTGTTGTCAAGTTGTAATCACGTAGTACATCCATGGTGTTCATTTGCATTTCCACAGACATTTTAAAAAGTTGGAAGAACTGGTAGAAATCGATTTCACCATTCTCCCATTCCAGCTTGGCCGTGGTTCGAAGCTTTCTAGCATTCTCCAATTGTCGATCTTTGTACATCAAGGCTAAGGCAGACCTCAGTTCCCAACTTTCGCGGGTGAAGTCTAACTCCTGTGTATAAGCGTTTGCTTCGTATTCCGATCTGTTTCGGCTGATCTCGGCATCGATCTTAGCTTGAGTTACACTGGCGCTTTTTGCATTGAATACGAGCGGATAGGTCATGCCTACACTCACACCTTGGAATCCAGGCACACCTTCAAGCATCTGATTGAAGTAGCCTACTTGGAAGCTTGGAAAGAATTCGGAAGACCGCACGTCCACTTTGGTCTCTGCATATTCTACACGCTCAATGAGGGGAAGTAGCAAGGCGGAGTCGAGTGCTGGCTGCACGGCTGATTCCATCGCCATTACTTCCATGCCTTCAGCAGGTACGAATGTGTCATCAGATTGCAGGAGTGTGAATAATGCGCGCTCATACTCCAAGTAATCGATGTGAGCTTTGGTAACGAGCCGTTCAAATTCCAGAAGTTGCGCATCCGCTTGATAGACTTCGGATGGCCTGCTTTCCCCCAGTTCTGCCTTCAGGTCAACCTTCGACTGAAACGATCGGATCAACGAATCTTGATTTGCAAGTATCATCCATCGGTCGTAGGCCCACTTCCAATCCATGTAAGCACTTTGGATGAGAAGGGTGAGCTTCTTTTCTTCCAAATGGAACTCGGCCTCTCTCAAAGCGATCAAGGCCCTGCCGCTTTCACCGCGTTTTAGATGTCCGAGGATGGAGCCAATATCCTGCTGAATGGCAAAGTTATAGTCGAGATCAGACGCGTTGATCTGTCCATATTGCAATTGAAACTGCGTTGGGGCCACATTAAAGGCTGCCCGTCTTTCTGCTTCAGCCTGGCTTACGGCTCCTTCGGAACGCACCCAATTCGGATGGTTCTGAAGTCCGAGCTCTACCGCTCGTTCCATGGTGAGCGTACTCTGCCCAAAAGCGGATGAACCAATCAATACTAAGATCACGGTGATTGTAGACTTGCCGACCTTACCAACGCTTGACTTCCTGTGCAGCCATTGATAGAGCACCGGTAGGACGAGAAGAGTGAGTAGTGTGGCCGAGATCAATCCACCGATCACCACGGTAGCCAATGGTTTTTGTACTTCGGCTCCGGCAGACGAGCTCAGGGCCATCGGGAAGAAGCCCAACGCCGCAACGGAAGCGGTCATCAATACGGGTCGGAGTCGATCTCCAGCACCACGAATAATCACATTTTTCAAAGAAAGCTCATTTTTCATGCGCAGGTCGTTTAAGTGGCTCACCATTACAATTCCATTCAGCACGGCCACGCCAAACAAGGCGATGAAACCGATACCCGCGGAAATGGAGAAATCCATCCCCCTCAACCACAATGCGGCAACGCCACCAATGGCAGAAAGTGGAACAGCGCTGAAAATGAGCAATGCATACTTCGCAGAGTTGAAAGCGGCAAAAAGGAGCACGAGTATGAGTACAAGTGCAACCGGCACAGCCACTGAAAGTCGGGCAGACGCTTCCTCCAAATTCTTGAAGTCACCGCCGTATTCAACTCTGTATCCAGCTGGTAGATCAACGTCATTTGCAAAGATCTGTTCGATATCGCTAACAACGCCTGTGACATCACGCTCCCTTACATTCACCCCAATGGCGATACGACGCATGGTATTGTCTCGGGAGATCTGACTTGGACCTTCAACATTTTCCACGTTTACCAAAGCGGATACTGGAACGGCGTGACCATGACTGGATTCTACGAAGATCTGATTGAGGTTACTCATGGCTCGAGCTTCAGGGGATAGTCGCACCACAAGGTCGAACCGCCTCTCTCCTTCGTATACGGTACCTGCCTTTCCGCCGGCATAGGCGAACTCGATCAATTGTGCTACCTCTTCTACATTCACCCCGTGAAAAGCCAACAAGGCTCTATCTGGCACGATCCGCTGAAATCGCATGCCCTGCGTAGCCTCTACCTTAACATCGGCCGCTCCAGGAACATCCACCATGAGTCGTGACGCTACCTCGGCATAGTGAGCCAGGGTGTCGAGGTCTTCACCGTAGACCTTCACGGCAAGGTCGGCCTTCGACCCACTCAATAACTCATTGAACCGAAGCTGTATGGGTTGGGTAAACTCAAAGCTGGCGCCTTGCACCGATGCGAGGACTTGTTCCATTTTCTCGACCAACTCTTCTCGAGTGTGGGCTGATGTCCACTCGTCCTTTGGTTTTAATAATACCATGACATCCGCTGCTTCTATCGGCATTGGATCTGTAGGAACTTCTGCCGTTCCGATCTTACTGACTACGGATCTAACTTCTGGGAATTCACGAAGCAGAACGCGTTCGGCCTTACCACACGTGTTGATCATCTCCGTAAGGTTGGTTCCCGTTCGCATGCTCACCTGCATGGCAAGGTCGCCTTCTTCCAATGTTGGAATGAAAACAGACCCCAATTGAAGGAATGCGAAGATGGCTACGGCCAAGAGGCTGGCGGAAAGCCCGATCACCGTTTTGGGTAGAGCAAGGGCCCTTTCTAGTGATCGCTCATACACCTTGCGCAAGCGGCCCATCAGTCGATCGCTCCACGTTTCGCCTTCGTACGGGCGTAGGAAAACCGACGACATGAATGGCACATAGGTGAGGGAAAGGACCAGGGCCCCGATGAGTGCGAAGCTCACCGTCTGAGCCATTGGTCGGAACATCCTGCCCTCCACGCCTTCAAGCGACAGTACGGGGAGGAAAACGACAAGGATGATCAACACACCAAAGGCGGCTGATTTATAGATGGAGCTGGACGACTCGATCACGAGTGCCTGCCGATCGTTGGTACTCAGCTTGCCTTTATGATGAAGATGGAAGAGAACGCTTTCAACGATGATCACTGCGCCATCCACGACGATACCGAAGTCGATAGCTCCAAGTGACATCAAGTTGGCGCTCACTCCGAAGATATTCATCAGGATCAAGGCAAAGAGCATTGCCAACGGGATCACCGATGCCACTACGAGGCCAGCTCTCCAGTTCCCGAGGAGTAGTATGAGCACAAAGATGACGATCAGTCCGCCTTCCACTAGGTTATTGGTAACGGTCTTTATCGTTCGGCTCACCAGGTCGGCACGATCGAGATAAGGTACCACAGTAACACCCTCTGGGAGTGTTTGCTGCACCTCTTCAACACGCTCCTCGATCCGCTTGGTAACGGCGTAGGCATTTTCACCTTTGAGCATCAAGGCGATCCCACCTACGGCCTCCCCCTCACCGTTCATGGTCATCGCTCCAAAGCGTGGAGCCGAACCTTCGATAATCTCGGCGAAGGAGCCCAGCCGGATAGGAGTGCCGTCTTCTGCATTCACGGAGATCGCGGCTAGATCGGCTTTGGAGCGGACAAGACCTTCGGCACGGATATACCAGGCTTCCTCACCTTTTTCGATGTAGGAACCACCTGCGTTGAGGTTGTTGGCTTCAAGCGCATTCCACACATCGTGTAGTGTGATGCCAAGGGAGTTCAAGCTGCGCGGATTGACGCTGACCTCGTATTGTTTCAGGAGACCACCAAAACTGCTGATCTCAACCACCCCTGGGATCCCGGCCATTTGACGTTTGACGATCCAGTCTTGGATAGTACGTAACTCTTGGGGATCATATTGACCCTGGTGTTCATCATCTACCTTTAAGGTGTATTGGTAGACTTCTCCGAGACCCGTGGTGATGGGCATAAGCTCGGGGCTTCCCATGCCATCGGGAATAGCATCGGAGGCAAGGTCGATCTGTTCCTTGACATACTGACGCGCGTCGAGCATGGGGAGGTCCTCCTCGAATACGATGGTTACCACAGATAGGCCATACCTGGATACGGATCGAATCTCCGCCACCCTGGGTAGGTTGGCCATAGCGATCTCCACCGGATAGGTGATGAATTGTTCCACCTCCTGTGGCGCCAGGGAAGGTGAAACGGTTACTACTTGAACCTGATTGTTCGTGATGTCGGGTACGGCATCGATCGTGATCTGATTCAATGACCAGAGACCACCGCCAATGATGCCTACGACCAGCAAAAATACCAAGAGGCCGTTCTTTACGGACCCTTCAATTATTCTTTTGAACATGAATGGATTTGTTTGTTTGACTTCGCGAAAAGCTCGAGATATCAAACAAGGGGTGGTCCGCGTAGACCATAACCGATCAGTATCGGTTCATCGAAGGGAGGGGTTTTCAAAAAAGGAGAATACTCTACCTCTTTAACCTCTTCTGTGAAGATAACCGGTAAGGTTACCTCAAGTTGAATGGCGGTTAAAGAGGGAGCTTGATTCTTCTGGACTTGAAAGTGCTCGAGGTGCTCTACACCCAGATCGTTGTGAAACACATTGGCAAGAACATCGAGAAGATCTGAAGATGATTCCGCCTCACAACTATCAAGCGATGAATAGCTTTGATGGTGCATGTGCGGAACAACAGAATGTGCCAGCAGGAGAAATCCTGCCATCCATAACATGGTTACTTTCATGGTTTTGCACATGCCGTAAAGTTAGAAAAGTTTGATATAGCTATCATCAAACATAGAATATGAATCTTCAACCCGCTCTCTGCAAGGCGCTTCGAGAATGTTTGCTATCTTTCCTTCACCATCTAGCGAAGCAAACTGACCATGCGAATCAAGACCCTCATTCTTTTAGTCCATGTCATCTTCATCACCCAAGTTAGTGGACAAACGGTGGAAGACACGATTCCTGCAGCCTCATCGAAGTTGGAGGAGTTGAATATTCGCGAGAGACTGGATGCATCGAGAGATATGCTCTTATATGTATCCGACTTTTGGAAGGACCATTCAGAAGGACAGGCGAGGAGAGAAGAGGCTGATCAGATCCGAGATATTGTCATCCCTTTGATGACCGATTCCACAATGCTCAGGGACACAGTGGTATCTGCATGGGAGTTGGATAGATGGATAGAGGACATCACTCAGATCCGCACGCTTATTTCCGACTATTCTGAGAAGGTCGATACCGAAGTCGATACGCTTCGTGCTATATACAGTCGACTTGAAAAGGAAGAACAGCTATGGAAGGAGAGCAATTTGGTGGACAGGACAGATTCCGCAGTTTGGGAGATCTGGTCACCACAAATAGTGGAAATTAGGACCGAATTGCACCAGGCAAGTGAGCGAATACTGGATACAATAAACCGGTTATCTGCTTTTGAAACGGAACTTTACCAGTTGGTTCAAGGGCTAAATCAATCTGAGAATGAATTGGATGGACTCATTGAAAGTGATGAATACCATGTGATCCGAAATGACCTTCCCGCTTTGTGGTCGGCGGAATCCAAAGAAGTAGGCAGATATAAACTCGTAGGAGGTTGGTCCATTTGGTTAAAGGAGATCCGCGTTTTCCTCAACTTCAACGAATACTTCTTTTGGAGGTGGGGCGGTCTCACTTTCTTGATCTTCGTATTGATCTTTGGTGCCAAACAATATTCTGAACGGCATTATTGGTTGCGAAAACCACAACGATTCAAGGTTCTCAACGCCTGGATGGCTGTACCGTTGGCCACTGCTTTTGTCTTGGCCTTCGTCATTAATCGATACATCCTCTTCGACGGGTTAGCGGATACGATATCAAGACCGAGCATTCTCACCAAACTGGAGTCTATGCTCGGGTACATTGCGTTGATCTTCGCGGCATGGAGACCGAGTGTCAAGCGATTGCGACGCTTCTTGCTTTATCCTCTTATCCTTTTCGTCATCGATGGTTTGATCATTTCGATCTACGGGGCGTCTTTCAATGGTCGAGTTGCCTTGATCTTGGAGCACCTGGTCTTTGCTACGGTATTGGTGCTCATTTTTAGAAAGCTATCTAGGACCCATTCAATCCGGAGGAGAAGGTGGTTCGGGACCGTTGTACTCCTATCCTCCTTTGTCATCATTGCTCAAGTTATGGCGGCGGTTACGGTTGCTTCTGGCAACTTCTCGCTGTCGCGGATACTAGCCTACAGTACCTATTATGTGTTGGGTAATGGTATGATACTGTACTTCGTGAACTTGAGCATACCTGGACTATTGCAGGCATTCGTAGCCAGTCCTTTTGGCAAACGCACTCATGTGATCCGAGAATTCATTGGAGGCAACTTGAGGATATTGACGATGCTCATCCAGTACTACCTGATCGTGATCTTCTTGGTTGGATTGGCGAATCAACTATCCTTTGGGAAGGAGATAATGAAAGTACTTACGGCGATCTGGGAATTCTCATTTTCGCCAGGCGACACATTTACTATTGCGGTCAGTGGCATCGTTGAATTCTTGATCGTACTTGGAGTAGTGTACTTCGTTGCGCAGTTCTTACAAGTGATCGTGAGAGATGAGATTGCCTCGCGCCTCACACACAAGAAGGGGTTGCCGCTCGCTTATGGCGTGATTACCAAGTACATTGTATTTACCATTGGATTCTTTGCGAGTGTATCTGTGCTGGGAATCCCAATCGGGAAACTCAGTTTCGCACTAGGTGCTCTAGGGGTGGGTATCGGTTTTGGTTTGCAGGCCTTGGTGGGGAACTTCATAGCGGGAATCGTGATCCTTTTTGAGAGGCCACTTCGCATTGGGGATGTGATCAAGGTAGGTGACAAGGAAGGAGAGGTACAGGAGATCGGTGCGCGTGCAGTACGGATCCGTTTGTGGGAAGGAGCAGAAGAAATCATACCGAACTATGATATCGTTACCAAGAGTGTTACCAACTGGACGTTGAGCGATCAATTACGGCGTAGGGAGGCGGTATTCTATGTAAAACCCGAAGCTCCTGTCAACGAAGTATTGGATATCCTGGAATCAGCTACGCGCGATGTGGAGGAGATCGTGGAGGATCCAGCCCCAATCATCCAGTTCATGGGAATTCAGGGATCTGCCGCTACATACCGATGCTTGTTCTGGGTGAACAGAGATTACTTGAGGAAGGATTCGGAGTACAAGAGTGATGTTTACTTGAAGTTATCGGAGAAGGATTGGAATATGAGTAGTGTTCGTTGGGAGAAGAGAGGAGATTGAACTTGAAAGCCTCACACGATGCTAACATAGACATCATCGATATCGCTGGTCATCGAACATTTGTTCCCTTACATTTGTAGTTCAAACATAGAAGTTCAACCCAAAATAAAACAAACCATGGCTTTTGAATTACCAGCTTTACCTTATTCACACGATGCTCTCGAACCACATATCGATACCCGTACAATGGAAATCCACCACGGGAAGCACCATGCGGGATATACATCTAAATTGAATGATGCCGTTGCCGGTACAGATATGGAAGGCAAGGACATCGAAAATCTACTTAAGAACCATTCTGATAACAACGCAGTTCGCAACAACGGCGGTGGTTACTGGAATCACGATCTATTCTGGAAAGTGATGAGCCCGAATGGCGGAGGAAACCCAACAGGTGCGGTTGCTGATGCCATCAATGAAGCATTTGGTAGCTATGAATCATTCAAAGATGAATTCTCGAAGGCTGCTGCTACGCGATTTGGCTCAGGTTGGGCATGGCTTTGCGTTCACAAAGGCGGCAAAGTAGAAGTTTGCAGCACGGCAAACCAAGATAACCCAATGATGCCAAACGTAGGTTGCAGTGGGACCCCTATCCTCGGATTGGATGTATGGGAGCACGCATACTATTTGAACTATCAGAATCGTCGTCCAGACTACATCAACGCATTTTTCAATGTGATTAACTGGGACGAAGTGAATAAGCGATACGAAGCAAGCAAGTAATCGGTGCACATCGAGAAACGCAGAAGGGAGTCTTAACGGCTCCCTTTTTTTATGTTACATATTCAACAAGTTGAGTTCATCAGTGGCTTGCATTCGAATGTAGATTCTGTGGAGTACCGCTACGTATACGGCGCAAGTGATGTAACTACGAGCATCTCTGATCTGGAGATCTTCGAAGTTCCGTTTACAGACGGTATCACGAGTGCACCGAGCTACATTTCAATGGAAACGCGTAAGTATCCAATTGAGTTATGGGAAGGCTGTAACGGTCGTGTTTACCACGAAGAGCTGACCATCAACGTACCAACCGGTAAACGCTTGGCAGAGGTTCCTGCAGATGTTTCTATCATCACAGAAGACATCTCATACAAGGTTACCTACCAGCGCAGCGGGAACGCATTGAAAGTAACTCGTGACTTCCAGATCCTCGACGGTATCGTTGAGCCTGAGGACTACGAGGCATTCAAGTCGGCAATGGAAAAGATCGTTAAGAGCGATACACAGAACGTAGCGTTCCGTTAATACTGAACCCCGTAATTGCATAGAACCGCAGCCTTCGGAAGAGGGTTGCGGTTTTTTTACAGGGCACCGAGGCAACAAGGCTATCGAGGCAACAAGGCCATCCAGGCTCGCTCGTTCTTATGTCCGCGGGCAGCAGGCTTCACAGCAGGAACCTTTCATCCTACTGCCAAAAGGCAGAAGGATGACCTACCTTTGCCTCAACATGAAAGCCCTCTTCAGAACCTACTACCAAGCCTTTTCTGGCCTTTCTCGAGCCACGTGGGTCTTGAGCTTGGTTATGCTCATCAATCGCAGTGGGGCCATGGTTCTTCCTTTCCTAACCATTTACCTTACAAAGGAAGATGGACTGAATTTTACCGAGTTAGAGGCGTCAAGTGTGATGATGGGGTACGGAGCCGGCGCCATCGTTGGTACGGTGCTGGGCAGCTTCCTGACCGACCGACTGGGAAGTTATAGGGTTCAAGTGATGTCACTCATCGCCACAGGGCTGTACTTCTTCATTCTAGTAGAGTTCACCTCGGTATGGACCATGACCATTGGCGTGTTCTTTTTGAGTGTAATAGCAGATATCCTCAGACCAGCAAACGGCGCTAGTTTGAGCCACTACGCCCGAAAAGAAAATCTCACTAAGGCCTTTTCATTGAACCGATTGGCCATCAACCTCGGCTATTCCATCGGTCCCGCCGTAGGTGGGTTGCTGATCGCGGTAGGGTATAAGTTCTTGTTCTACGCCGACGGGTTTACCTGTTTGATCGCGGGTCTCGTATTTGCGATCTATTTCAGGAATAAGCGAAGGGGAGAAGAGCAAGAGGTAAAGGCAGATAAGGAGATCGGAAAGGCAGCATCCCCGTATCGAAATGGGTACCTCATCCTTTTCATGCTTTCCAATGCCCTCTTTGCACTTGTGTTTTTCCAGATCCTCTTCACATTACCGTTGTACTACACGGATTCCGAATTTGGGTACAACATGAGTGAGCAATTTGCCGGTGGAATGATCGCCTTCAACGGGCTCTTGATCTTCGCACTCGAAATGATCATCGTTGAGAAGTGGGGAGGCAAAAGAAGTTTCGGATTCTTCACAGTGTTTGGAACGCTATTATGCGGATTGAGCTTCGCGATGCTCAATGGTTTCCACTCCATTCCCTGGCTTGTCCTTAGCATGATATTCCTAAGTTTCGCCGAGATCTTTGCCATTCCATTTGCCGCATCATTCATTTCATCCATCGCTCCGCCATCGGCACGAGGAAGGTATATGGGGATGTACTCTACGAGCTTTGCACTAGCGCGCTTTTCTGCTGCGGGCCTAGGACTAGGAACCTTACATTACTTTGGGTTCGATACACTGTGGTGGTCGGCTGGAGTAGTGTCCACCATTGCCGCAGTCGGTTTCTTCATTTCTTCCAGTAAGCTTGAAGGGAAGTCAACCAACTTCGCTCTTCGATTCAAGAAGATGCTCGCTAGTTGACCGAGTACATGAAGGCAATCTTCAAGGCGAAATTATCCCAAAGATCAGGTAGTGAATATGGGCCATATCTGTAGAATCCTCCCACTCCGATCCCAAAGTAACCCATGTTGAAGGTGTTGATACGAATAAGGTTATCTAAAGCGATACCCGTTTCGTAGTAGCCGTGACGCATATCCTTGATCCCTGGATTGATGTGCCTTTCTTGGAAGTCCAAATACCCTACACCCACTCCTTGGAAGAATCGGATCTCAGGCTTGAACCAACCCGACCGGAGTAAGAGTGAGCGGAAATCGTGCATGAAATACACAGCGGCATAGCGTGAGTTGAAGAACTCGTTGAATCGCATAGCTTGGAAGGTGTTGGGAACAACCACACTGAACGAAGGACTGTATGAAGGTCGGGCTCCGAAGTTCATGCCGATCGGCAGGGGTTGGTCTACATAACCTCCCTCAATGCTCACAAGTGTCCTTCCCAAGTTCTTGGTGAATCGGTCGAACTGTATACCCAACTCTATCTTGTTGTAATCGAAATCACCGTCTAAAACGCCGGAAAAACCCCGACTATAATCCAATCGAACGGCGGGATAGGTCTTGGAGCCTATCGTTATCTTCTGTCCATAGTTGGCAATGATCTTTTCCTCCTGAACCCAGCGCCAACCAAAATTGATCTCACTGAATTTGTAGAAGTTGGATACATCTCCATTGTTATCGATGAAGCCATAGTCATAGGTGGGTTGGAGCGAGAAGTTCTTGGCACCTACTTCGAAGATATGATAGGTGAACGCCCTCGAGCGCAGTAATACCTCGTGTGATTCGATGCGATCCATACGGACGTTATAGAACTGCTCCGCGAAGGAGGTCCGTTCCCAATAATTGATGCCCACAACACCCGGTCCGCGAACGTCATTCTTGTACCGATATCGGAACCACGCATCATTTTTAAGATCTAAATTTAGCTTGATCTCGCCTCCATACTTGAACTGTTGATCGTTGAATCCATATCCAAAGTATCCTCCACCAGAAATGTACTTATTCATCTGTTCATTGGTGTATACACCCATGCCCAAACGCAAACCCTCATACTGGCTACTCGCAATGAGTCGTTTCATGTCCAAGTTGATCGGCCCCAAGGCTAGAAATCCGCGGTAGGCATGTCGGGTTGAACGCATAACCCCACCCAAATTGTATCGCTCGCCAATGCTGTCCATGTGGCGAACGGTTTCGACCTCTTTCGGTGTAAGTTGCTCAGCTCTACGACGTTGCCAGAAGTCGTCGCCCATGAGTCCGGCATTTTCACGCATTTCTACCTGGACGTGATCGAATACATTATCGGGTACTGGAACGTTTACATAAACGCTATCGAGAAAGGTCTTCCCGATCATTACTGCGCCGTTCTTCCTGAATGGGAATCGTTCTAATTCAAGTTCAAAATTGAGCTCTTTTGGAAACCAGTATCCGCCTGTCACCTTTGTGTAGCGTTGTTCCATGCTCAGGCTGATCTTCCCCTTGTCCCAAGGCTCTGCTGTCACGTATTCGATCGCCCAACCATCGGTATGGATGTGAATTTCGCCTTCAAAACCTTCGAAATTGGCCCCTTGCGTAGGGAAGTAATCCATTATGAATGTGGTGTCTTCATCACTATGAATGACGGTATCGGTCAGGTAAAAGACATAGCGATCTTCAAACCCAGAGGCAATTGGGTTGAGGTACTCCTTGTTTAGCAGGGGCATATAATCGTCGTAAAAACCGAAGTGCTGAATACCGTCCGGGATCGTGGCGATGTTGGGGTTCTCGAAACCGCTTATCTGAGTGCCGATCACTTCTTCGGCATGTCGGTTTGGCGACCTGAAGAACTTTCGGGTCACCGATTCGATGACCAGCAGGTGTTTGTCTTCCGCCTTTTCCATATCGGCCATGATGGCGGCGCTATCGGCGGCCGACATGGTTGAGTCGATATCGAAATTGTAGGTAATGGTGTTCTTGTTATAGCTGATATAGCGATAGGAGTCGTATCGATTGGGGTTGTTGACCGCTTTGTGACGTATCGCATTTCTCACGATCCTCCACGCAGGGTTCTCTCCAGCAAAGACCACCACCTCTTCGAGGGCTTCTGCCTGCTCATAGAGAATGATCTTTCCGTTTTCAGGGAGGTCGACAGGTCGGAATTCCGAAGGCTCATACCCAAAAAGTTCAAATCGCACAACGCGAAAACGACGGTTGGGAAGCGTAAAATTCCCGTCGAAGTCTGAAACGATGACACGGTCTTCTTCCGCACCAAGCTTGATTGTAACGCTTGGCAGGCCTTCGCCATTTTCGTCTACAACCTGACCAGTATAGACCTGCCCGAATGCAGATCCATACGCGAATGCGAGGATGAGAGATAATATATTTGCGAATGCGTGCTTCTTCATTGAGCCTTTGAAAGGTATTGAACCTGGTGGAGGATAAAGATAAATCGTGGTTTATCTTTATCCGCTTTTTTCAGACGAAACATTCCTTGGTTTCTTACCGATTGTAGCGCTACCTTTAACTTATGTCCGCTTCCTCTACCCAAACATTTCAAGTTTACAGCGCGAGTGCCGGCGCTGGTAAAACGTTCAATCTAGTAAAGTCGTACCTCATTTTGTGCCTTCGCACCGAGGATCCATCTGTCTTTACGAGAATTCTCGCCATTACGTTTACCGTGAAGGCTGCGGGTGAAATGAAGCAACGTGTCCTCGCCGCTTTGGATGCCTTTCAACAAAAGGAAGTTCCAAGCTCACATGAAGGCATGTTCCAAGCAGTTTGCCGAGATCTTCAACTCGATGAGGCTAGCTTGCGTATGCGTGCGTCGAAGGTGCTGAAGAAGATGCTTCACGACTATACGGGACTCAGCATATCCACCATCGACAAGTTTACCTATCGCATTGTTCGAACCTTTAGCCACGACCTTGGACTCAGTAGTCATTTTGACGTTGAACTCGATGAAGATGAACTGTACCGTCAAAGTGTAGAACTATTGCTCGATGAAGCGGGAAATCATCCGGAATTAACGGGTCTTCTTCAGCGTTACATTGAAGACAACATGGAGGAGGGCCGAAGCTGGAAGCCTGAACGCGCCATTGCGGAGATGGCTCAGCACCTCGGTAAAGAAGGCAGCTACAAGCAGATCCAGCGGTTAAAGGATATGTCGCTCGCAGAGTTCAAGGAGATCAGGAACTCTTTATACGCCAGGAAAAACTCCGCTCTGAATGGGAAAGATGAGCTAGTGAAGGAAGGTCAAAGACTCTTTGGGTCCATTCCAAGCGAATACTTCAATCGTGGTTATGCTCGAACTTATCTCGACAATCTTGCTGGAGATGATGAATCCAAATATCTACCAAATAACTCCTTAAAAGGACAAGTTGAATCTTCGAACTTCCTCAAGAAATCAGCTTCTGCAGAGGCCATTTCGGCCGTGGAACCTATTACACCGCAACTCGTAGATTGGTTCAATCGCTGTTGGGATTGGGTATATAGCGAGGTGGCCGAATACAAGATGATATCGGAAGTGCTGAAGAATTTCGACGCTACCGCGGTGATCCGCGAAGTAGGTGAGAAGCTGAAGGAATACAAGGAGGCCAACAATGTGGAAACCTTGAAGACCTTCAATCAGCTCATTCACGAAGCCCTGATCGCTCTTCCTGTTCCCTACATCTATGAGCGCATTGGAGAGAAGTACAAGCACTACTTCATCGATGAATTTCAAGATACCAGCGTTTTGCAATGGTCGAATTTGACTCCCCTTGTCCATAATGCCATTGCCTCAGGCGGAACGACCATGATCGTTGGAGATGCGAAGCAATCAATATATCGGTGGCGGGGTGGCGAGGCCGATCAATTCATTGACCTAGTAGATTATGCCCAAAATGCCGCCGAAAGGGGAGGTGATGTGGCCTATGCCCTGCATCATATTTCGCTCAACGACAACTGGAGATCTGGTTCAGAGATCGTAAACTTCAATAATCGATTCTTCGAATCCTATGCACGTGTTTTCGAGGAACCGCTTTACCAAAAGCTGTATTCCGAGTCTGGCCAAAGCGTAAAAGGCTTTGAAGGCGGTTATGTTTCCCTCGAATTCCTTGAGTACCCCTATCAAAAGAAAGAGATCTTCAACGAGGCCCAGATAAGTCGCATACTAGAAATTGTCAAGGAAAATTTGACGGAAGGATACCGGCCGGGCGACATCGCCATTTTGGTCAGATCGAAGGCCGTTGGTGAACTTATTGCCACTGCGCTTTCCGGAGAAGGGATCGAGGTGGTGAGTTCCGACTCCCTGAAATTGGGTAACTCGTCTGCAGCCCGACTATTGGTGGCATTCCTCCGACATCTTCATTATCCTGAAGAATCGGAACCGCGACTGGATATCGTTGAAAACCTTGTGCAGTGTGGGTTGTATGAGGTCAAGCCCAATGAATTCCATCGAGCTTTGACGATTGCAGCTGGTGAGGACAAAGATGATTGGAGGACTTGGCTCCAAGAGCGGGAAATAGACATCGATCAGCTCACGGAGCAGTCTTCCGGACTCTATGAACTCGGTGAATCAACAGCTAGGGTCTTGGGCTTGTATGGCAAGCGAAGGTCGGATCCGTTCTTGCAATTCTTTCTAGATGAACTTTATGAGTTCGCTTCATCCAAAGGTCAGAATATCCACGACTTCTTAGGGTGGTGGGATGAAAGCGGGCATAAGAGATCGATCACCGCACCTGAATCGAAGGATGCGGTTCAGATCATGACCATTCACAAGGCCAAGGGACTGGAGTTTCCGGTATGTATCGTTCCTTTTGTGGATATGAGTGCCAACTCCGAGCGTAAAGGGAAGCGTTGGATCTCTTTTGAAGATGATCGAATGCATGGATTGCCCGTTGTTGAATTGAGCATGAAGGAATCCCTCAATGATGTTGTATCCGAGCGGTATCCAGAATACGCGGCTGCATTCAATCGATATCAGCTCGAGGCGCGCTTCGACAATCTCAATTTGTTGTACGTGGCTCTTACCCGACCAGAAGAGCGTCTCTATATCCTGTCTCAGGATGAAAAAGCAGAAAAACTGCATGAGCACAAGCGGGTGAGTCAATATCTCGGTGAATTTGCAACAGAGCATGGAGGCTCCTGTGAGGCGGGAAGCAGGGTCGTGTTCGGAGAGAAGTCCAAACCACGCCATCTCCTCGAAGAATCCAAGGAGGAGGAAGCGATTACCATACGTTTTGAAACGTTTGACTCTGCCAAGTGGCGAGACAGAGTGAGGCTGAGCCGAGATACAGATGGAATTACGGATCAACTTACGGATCAACCTCGTCGATGGGGGAATGCTGTTCACTCCCTGCTATCCGATATTCGAACGGCTGCTGATGTGTCGCTTGCTTTGGAGCGGTCGATCGCACGCGGACAAATACCTCCTGACCAGCGTGAATCAATGGCTGCCATGTTGAGGGAGGTGGTAGAGCATCCTGAATTGAAGGATGCATTTGATGCCGATGAGGTGCTGTCGGAGCGCGATTGGCTAGGCAATGGAGAGATCCATAGACCAGATCGAGTCGCTCGCAAGGGCGATACCTGGTTTGTGATCGACTATAAGACTGGGGAGAATCGAAAGCGATATGAACGGCAAGTGATCGAATATGCCCAATTGCTCGGTGTCCCAATGGCGCAGATCAAGATGTACTTGGTGTTTATCAATGAAAGAACAGAGGTGCTTCCGGTAATCGAAAACACCTCTGTAGATGAGCAATTGAGTATGTTCTAAGCGAGGAAGGTGAATCAGATCACTCCCAACTCTTTTCCAACTTCTGTAAAGGCATGAATGGTCTTGTCGAGGTGCTCTTTTTCGTGAGCCGCACTCAACTGAACGCGGATACGCGCTTGGCCTTTAGGTACTACTGGATAGAAGAATCCGATCACGTAGACGCCTTTCTCGAGCAAGCGATCGGCAAACTTCTGCGATAGAGCAGCATCATAAAGCATGATAGGAACAATGGCAGAGTCGCCATCCTTGATATCAAATCCAGCTTTACGAATATTCTCCTTGAAGTAATTGATGTTGTTCTCGAGCTTATCGCGAAGATCTGTGGTTTCGCTAAGTAGGTCGAATACGGCAATGGAAGCTCCCACGATATTTGGAGCAAGTGAGTTAGAGAAGAGGTAAGGGCGAGAACGCTGACGTAGAATATCGATGATCTCCTTGCGGCCTGTGGTAAATCCACCCATGGCGCCACCGAGGGCCTTTCCTAGGGTTCCGGTAATGATGTCTACACGACCCATAACGTTGTTGAGCTCGTGCGTTCCTCGGCCTGTCTTTCCAATGAAACCGGTAGCGTGGCATTCGTCGACCATCACGAGGGCATCGTACTTATCGGCTAGGTCGCAGATCTTGTCGAGTTGAGCCACATAACCGTCCATTGAAAACACACCGTCGGTTACGATCACCTTGAAGCGTGCATTCTTTTCGTTCGCGGCCTTGAGTTGCTCTTCCAGATCCGCCATATCGTTGTTGGCATATCGGAATCTCATGGCCTTACACAAACGTACACCGTCGATGATGGAGGCGTGGTTCAGACTATCAGATATGATTGCATCCTCAGGACCTAAAAGGGGTTCAAAAACACCGCCGTTGGCATCGAATGCAGCGGCATAGAGGATGGTGTCTTCCGTTCCGAGGAAATCGGCAATTTTCTTTTCGAGGGTCTTATGGATGTCTTGCGTACCACAGATAAAGCGAACGGACGACATTCCGAAGCCGTGCGACTCCAATGTATCGTGTGCAGCTTGGATCACTTTCGGGTGCGATGACAGGCCTAGATAGTTGTTGGAACAGAAGTTCAGCACTTCCTTTCCATCTTGGGTCTTGATCACTGCATCCTGTGGAGTGGTAATGATTCTTTCGCGCTTGTAGAGCCCGTCAGCCTCGATTTGCTTGAGCTCTTCCTGAAGGTGTTGTTGTAGTTTTCCGTACATGGTACGAAGATAGGGAAACGGAGTCACTCTCCGCCAATGGGCGGGGAGTGAAAGGTTCCCGCTTTGAGGCGGGATAAGGTCACCGGCTGTGCCGTTGAAAGGGCCCCGGCGGGAGCCGGCGAAGGATCACGATCCGCCTGCCGGCGGATGTGATGGCAAGGCTACAAGACCCCAGGGCTCCAAGGCTCGTGTAGGAGTTGGCCATTCCAGTTTTCTTTCTATTCCGAGAGTGGGCTCTTGGAATTTATCATGATAGTCTTTGATCAGGGCGACTTTTGAAGCCCTAATGCCCATTTTTTGAGGCAACCTCATACTACGGGGTGTTTCTACGCAAGAGCCTTGAAGCCTCGGAGCCTTGAACCAAAAAGCCCCAACGCACGCTCATGCATTGGGGCCATGCTTCAGAGGCTCATTAGGTGGATTGTCCGATTTCGCGGCTCAGAGCATCATCGGACGATCGTCGCACTTCTAGGGTAGGACGAGTGCTCTGAAGAAGATACAATTTAAGGACATTCTTCGAGATCTATCTCGAGGGTTTCTCCGTGACGTCCTGCTGCAGTATTGATGTCGCCACGTTTTACAATGGCTTTCACGAAAATAATCGTGTCGTTCGTCCCGCCTTGGTTCAAGAATTGGTTGGGAACAAAAGCGAACTGGAAAATCCCTGGTTCAACTTCATCCATCGCCAATTCAGGAGTGTTAGCTACTTGTGTCCATAGCGCATATTGCTCACCCGGGTTGATGAGGTCATCGCCCTCTCTCCAGTACTCCAAGTGAACGAATACGTTACCTTCTTGGAGGCCTTGCATCGTCTCCTTCGGCTCGCGGTTGTTGTCGTACATGATCACAGCTACATCGTCTCCAGAAACGAAAGCTGGGAACTGATAAACGGGATCTTTCAATGTGGTTGGTGGGTCTACGGCAACAGTGAGGTCGCTTGATTTGATATCAGGATCACCATATCCGCCGCCATCTTTTGGCTTGACCAAGAACTTGATATCTTTTGCATAGACCTCTGCCGTATTGGTTTCATAGAAATCAACTGGAATGATAGACCAACTGAACACGTATCCGCCTTCATGCTTCATTATCAAGGTGTCGTTGGAGTTTTTCCAAGCTTGTGAACCAATGCCGTTCACGTAAGGGTGACCTTCTGGGTGCTCAACCGGACTCCACGTCCAGATGTACATGTCTTCACCAGCATCCACAGCGTCCATCAAGGCTACGTTGTGATCGAGCCCCATATCGAGCTGACTGATATCAACGGTAATGGTCAAGGAGTCTTCTGGATTGATATTTTCAGGTGGATCGGTAGTTACCTGAGCGTTCAAGCTCACTCCACCCAATGTCAATGCGATAAGTGCTAATACCTTTTTCATCATTCTCATTGTTCACGGGTGAATACCAATTCATACTTCGCAACTACCTCGTCGCATTTTTCAACTTCGTAGCTCAATCCAAAATACACGTCGGTTGCGCGAGGTGCGTTGAGCATTTCTACCATCTTGGCAGACTCGCCTGTAGGGGTGATCATCATTTCGGTAGGATAGTACGCTGTGTCGAAGGCCCAAGTTCCCGTAGCGCCAAATGGGCTAGGACCAGCACCTTGTTGTTCCACTTCATAGCTACCATCATCATTGAAGTTTACGATCCAAGCGTTGTTGCCCTTTGCGTAGAATGAACTAACTTCTTGCGACTCAGGCACAGGAAGTGTTAGGTCATAGATTACAGCGCCGCTCTGGCGCCATTTGCCAACTACGCCGTCACCTGCTCCATAAGCGGGTCCCGGGTCGTTCGGCTGTTCTGGACGGCATCCAACCACTACGATGAGTGGAAGTGCGAATGCCAATATTTTGATCATTGCTTTCATAGTCATCTTAATTACAACCTCCTTCTTCATTCAATACAAACACGCCAGAGCGCTCTACTGCTGGGAATTGAAGTACTTGTCCTGGGCAATCCCAATCCGCACCGCGAATGGTCTGTATCTCACCCAGTACGCCTAAACGCTTCAATTCGTGGCCTCGGTCGCCTTCACACATCAATTCTACTCTGCGTTCGTAGCGCACAGCCGTAAGTACGTCTGTAACACCAGCGGCAGGGTCAAGGTTTTGAGTTTGACCACCATACGCTCTTTCACGAATATCGTTAATATCCTGAATTGCCGTAGGTAGATCGGTGCCCGACATGGCTAAGGCCTCAGCACGGATGAGCTTCAACTTGGTCAAGTGAATGATAGGAACATCCATGAAGTCGTAGTTGAACTTGCTATTCACCACGATCTCGTTTGGTGCATCTTCATTGATGAGGGCCATCCAAACACTATCGCGAAGATCATCAGCACCACTTTCAACGAGGGTATAGAAGCTCTTGTCCATCGTTAGTTCAGGGTTTGGATTCGGTTGGTTATCCCAACGGTAGAATCCACCAAAAGAACCACCGCGGTTGTCGTTCAAGGAAGGGAAGCTATACCCACCAAAGACGATCTCCGTGTTCGTTCCAGCCTCAAATCGATTGAATCCTGCGATCATCGAGTAGTTTCCACTTTCGATCACCGTATCTGCATATGCTGCAGCCATGGTGAATGAGTTCATTTGGAAGTGAACATCAGCCAAAGCGCCTAAGGCAGCATAACGAGTGGCATAGATGCCATTCGTGTTCGGTAATCGAGTACTCACGTCCTTCAACTCGTTGATCACGAAGTTGTAGACTTCAGCCACGGTATTGCGCGGTAGCAATTCGCGCTCGGTGCGTGTCTTGACAACAATACCCATATGGCTGTTATCGGCTGTGAAACCGTATGGCTGTGCGAAGTAACGCACCATCTCATAGTGCATCAATGCACGAAGGAAACGGGCTTCATCGAGGATGCGCTGACGTTCAGCTGCATCGATCTCAACTAGGTCGATATTCTCGATCAACCAGTTAGCACGATAAACAGCTCTGTATGCATCCAGATAAACTGCGCTTACGTCCGAGTTAAAGATGTTCGTGTTACGTCCATACACTTCCTGAAGGAAGGTTGAGCTTCTTGGGCGCGCCATGTTGTCCCCTAGCAAGGTTCCAAAGGCCTGCATACGCCCGTTGTAGACATTGGCCGTAACGTCGTAGATAGAATTGAGGACTTCTCTCATATCGTCTGCATTCTCGATGGCTTCACCTTCGAGTAGCACGCCTTCCGGTTTGACGTCGAGAAAATCCTCACAAGCTGTCCCGCTGATCAACAGAACACCCAATAATGCGAATTTGGTAATGTGCTTTTTCATGCTTTCTGCGGGATTAGAAATTGATGTTCAATGCTAGACTGTAGGTACGCTCCTGAGGTGGAGTGAGGTATGTGATATTCACACTCATATTACGGTCCGTTGCGTTCTCAAAGTCGCGTGCGATCTCTGGATCCAATCCAGGATAGTTCGTCAATACGAAGAGGTTCGTGCCGATCACGCTGATGCGACAACGATCGATACCCCACTTGTTCAGAAGCTCCTTCGGAAGGTTATATCCGATGGTCAAGTTGCGCAAGCGAACATAATCCGCATCGTGCAACCACATGTCTGTGTTGATCCAAGGCGTATTTGAACCGTAAATACCTGGGTCGCGAGTCAAGCGAGGGTACATAGCCACATCCCCTGGCTCTCTCCAACGATCGAAGATCTCTGTACGCATGTTCCAATCGGTCACAACACCTAGCTGACGCTTTGAAGAAGAGTCGTAAACCTGACCTCCAAAGCTGTAAACGAATAGGAAGCTCAAGTCCCAGTTCTTGTAAGTGAATGAGTTGGTCAAACCGCCCACGGCATCAGGAAGGACCTTACCTACCGGAACGCGGTCGTCCGGAGTCCAGTCGTAGGTTTCCGCACCATCGATGTCCAAGTAAACTGGTCGACCCGTTGCTGGGTCCACGTGGCTGAATCGAACGAGGAAGTTTGTTCCAACTGGCTGTCCAACTACTACACGCGTATCGTTGGTGCCACCTGAAACGGCATCTTCGCTATAACCACCAATGCTAGTGATCTCATTGTAGTTGTAAGCGGCGTTGAAGTCGACCCTCCAAGTGAAGTCGCGGGTAACAACCGGGCGAGCGGTAATGCTGAATTCAACACCCGTGTTGAGGATCTCTCCCAAGTTGTCCCAGAAGTTGTCGAAACCTTGGTAACGAGGAAGCGAAACAGACAACAATGCGTCGGTCGTGTACTTATGGTAGTAGGCGATCTCACCTGTGATACGATCATCGAGGAAGCCATACTCTAGCGCTGCATCGAAGATCCTGGACTCTTCCCATTTCAAGGTAGGATTCTCACGGATCAATTGATAGGTGATAGGCTGTCCGAAGTAGTTGCCATTCTGACCATAGGTTGCACGCCATTGGTTGTTTGGAATGGCTGCGTTTCCTGAAATACCGTAGCTAGCTCTTAGTTTCATGAAGCTAACCACATCATTGTCGGCCAAGAAAGCCTCTTCACTCATAATCCAGCCCGTACCGATGGATGGGAATACACCCCAACGGTTTTGAGGGCCAAAATTGGATGATGCATCGGAGCGCACAACCGCTTGGATCATGTACTTATCGTGGATGCTATAGTTTACCCTACCGAAGAAGCTGGCAAAGGTATTCCCACTTCCTGGGTTGTTGTCATAGGTTAGCTCTAGATCGTTCAACAATTCAGGGTTGGTGTTGAACGGGCCTGTTGCATCGGTTACTTCATTGGTGAATGAGCTATCAACTGGGTTGAAGTAGTTGCCATTCACCTGGCGACGCTCTTGGAATTCTGTACCTACCAACACGGTGAAATCGTGACCTTCGGCCGCACTGAATAGATAAGTAGCGGTTGCGTTCACGTTCCAGTTGCGAACTTGAAGCGGGAATCGTCTTGCTACACCTGCGTGTGTTGTGCCGATCAGCTCTTGTGGCTCGTAGATATCTTCTACAAGTTGCATGAAGTCGTATGAACCTGTTGCATTCAAGAAGAGGTTGTCAGACACATCGTAAGAAAGCGACAGGCTGTTGATACTTCTCAACTCACGCTGCTGCCAATCTTTAAGGTCGCGCAAACGAACTGGGTTATTGCCTCCGCTGAAGTAGGTTCCATCTGGGTTGTAGATAGGGTAGATCGGAAGGGCGGTTGACATGGCAGCACCTAGGCCACCAGACCATCCTTCATCCACTCTATTGTTCACACCTTGCATTACGGATGAGGTGATACCGAGCTTGATCTTCTTCGTCAGGTTGATATCTCCGTTTGCTCTCACGCCCAAACGCTCGTAGTTGTTTTGAGTGAGGTAGCTCTGCTGATTGTCGTAGGTAAGGCCAACACGGTAATTAAAGCCTTCTTTGTTCTGTCCAACGGCAAAGTCGTATTGCTGATTTACACCTAAACGGGTCATTTCATCCGCCCAATCTGTATCAACACTACGAGCCTCTGCTAATGAAAGTCCCCCTGGAAACACGGGTTCGCCGGTTGGAGGGGGAGTGGAGAATAGTTCTGGGTTTGTGAGGTATAGTGCTTGGTCGTTGTACCATGCTTCTTCGTACATCTGAATGTACTCTTCGGTTGAAAGCATGTTTGGCAAGGCTGTTGGCTCTGACACCCCAACACGGGTGCTGAATTCGTACACCATTTCACCTTGGCGGCCTTGCGCTCCACGCTTCGTGGTGATCAAAATAACCCCGTTTGCACCTCGAGAACCATAGATAGCGGTGGCAGCTGCATCCTTGAGGATCTCTACACTCTCGATATCTTCAGGGTTAAGTGATGCGAGCGGGTTGTTGTTCATCGCGCCGCTATTGCCTTTGAGGAAGTAATCCTGTGTAATAGGAATACCATCTACTACGTAAAGTGGGTCGCCACCAGCCGAAATAGAGGCAATACCGCGAATACGCACAACGGAACCCGATCCGGCGATACCAGAACCCGTGGTTACTTGCACACCTGGAGCCTTGCCCTGTATGGCCGTCTCAAAACTAGGTGTTGGCATGTCCGTCAGTTGGCGGGACTCCAAGCTTACGATGGAACCTGTTACCTCGCGCTTTCTTTGAACACCATATCCTACAATGACCACCTCGTCGAGCTCATTCTCCGAAGGTTCCATTTGAACGTTGAGGGTAACATCCTGCCCGGCGCGAACCGTTACGGCAGATTCATTCTTTTGGTAACCCAAGGTCTCAAAGGTCAATACATAATCACCAGGCTCTAAGCCCGAGATCTCATACGCACCATTAAAACCTGTTGTTACGGCTTTGTCTGTGCCTTCAACGACTACCGCTACACTGGGAAGTGTCTCGCTGTTCTCATCGGTAACCACACCCTTGATGCTCTGCGCACCAACTTGGGTAGTGAAAATACCGAGCAACACCGCCGTTAAGGCCGAGTACAGTTGCTTCATGCTACTTAAGTTGAGTTTCTGTGGAATCTCCAAAAATAGCAAAATAATTGTTAAGTGTACTTTTTACACTTATTAAATTCAGAATGGTTGACGAGCATTGCTTCGATCTCGCTCTGATCCTGCGGTGAATGGTGAATCATTAGCATCGTGGAGCCATAAAAAAAGCCGTTACGAGATGTAACGGCTCCTTACTATTCTTATCGAAGAACAGACTTAATGCATCATGATAAGTCTGCCTTCCTCCGTGTTTCCAAACCGATTGATCCTATAGATGTAAACACCGTTGGTGACGAGGCTGCCAGCTTCTGTTGTTCCATCCCAAAGGATATCTTTTACCCCTTCTCGCATGCCGTATTCTTGGTAGGTCCAGATCGCCTTTCCATTCAGGTCGAAGATGTAGATCTCCAAAAAGTCATTGGTAAGCGTTTCTACCCGGAAGGTTACACGCCCATCTCTACTCAGGGTCGGGTAAACGGAAACCGAATTTCCGGTGGCCGTGTCTATTGGTTCAGGCTGACCCGTATCTGCGGGAGCATCCTTCAATCGAACATCACTATATAGACGGTACTCACCTGGTTCGAAATCGAATAGGGTATCTACATTAGTAACGTTGATGCTATCATTGGAAAAGTATTCATACCACATTCCAGGGTGATCGAAATCTGGGTCGATCGCATTCTGAATAATGTTGAAGTTGCCTAAGATGATCACATTCATCGTGTCGTTGGAAAGCCCCAATCTCTTGGTGTAACCTCCAACGTTCATCTCCCAGTTGCCATCATTCCTGAAGATATCATGCGTCTGCCTCAGCTCGTTCAATTCAGCAAAATGGTCGTACAATGCACGCCTGTTTGGATCCTGAAAATAGTCCCAACGGATGGGTTTGTTGCCAACTCGACCATTGAAGTCGATGCTGTAATCATACCCCACTTCACCGAATTGCCAGAGCATCTTAGGGCCTGGAACCGTGTAGAAAAAGGTACTCGCCAAAGCCACTCTGTTTAGTGCAGTGTCTAGTGGACGAGTGGAATAGTTGGTGTTTTGATTGCCGAAGTTCTCGTTCCGATAGATGAGCCTTTCTTCGTCGTGACTCTCCATGAAACCTACGAGATGCATGTCATTCCAACCTCTACTCTTGTGGGTAACGCCATAGAAGTTAGAGCTATAGGCCATCGTTCCTTCGTTGTATTCGTGGTTCATGTTGCCCCAAAGCATCATGCCTCGGTTGGACATCTCTGTTTCTTCTGCGTTCTCTCCGAAGTGCTCACAAATGAAGTAGTTCTTTGTGTTGACCGACCACACCACATTGGCGTATTCAGTGAGCCTATCTATCCTATTTTGATCGTACTGCCCCCATGCTCCCACGTTGCCCAATGTGTTGCGCTGAGTAAACCCTTTGGAAAGGTCCATTCTGTATCCATCAACCTTGAATTCTTCAAGCCAGTAACGCAATACTTCTCGGGTGAAGTAGCGAGTATCTGGACTCTCGTGGTTGAAATCGTAGCCAACGTTGAAGTCGTGCTTGGGAATAGGATTGAACCACGGGCTGTTTGCCGCAGGTCGGTTGTTGGCCGCATCCCAATACAATCGAACCAAAGGATTCTGACCAAAAGCGTGATTGATGGCCAGATCGAGGATCACGGCAATGCCTCGACTATGACAACTATCCACGAAACGCTTCATTTCGTTGGTAGGCCCATAGTATTTGTCAACTGCGAAAAAGAAACTCGGATTGTAGCCCCAGCTTTCGTTTCCTTCAAACTCCATTACAGGCATCAGTTCGATGGCGTTTACACCGAGGTTTTGCAGGTAATCCAACCTCTCGATCACAGAGTTGAAATCGTGCGCACTGCGGAAGTCGCGGATCAATAATTCATAGATCACCAGCTCTTCTTGATCTGGATGCTCATACGTGTAGGAGTTGTCCCAGTTGTACACTGGTGGACTTGGGTGGGTATAACTAACGGGCTCTGTTGTTTTGCCAATGGGGTAATCTGGAATGTTCGCGTAGGTGGAGTCTTGGATCCATTGATCATTCCACGGGTCTAGCACCATCGTGCTGTATGGGTCGGCTATGCGGATTGCTTCATCACCAACATAGTATTGAAAGCTTACACCGGAATTCGCAGGCAGGTTATCCAAGGCGATCCAAAAAGTAGAATCGTCGGGTGTCTTGGTCATTTGATACTGCTCGTCCAACGTCCAATCATTGAAAGAACCTATTACATAGACATATTCCTTGCCCGGGGCTCTCAATTCGAGATAGAGGGAGTCATTTCTCCATGTAATGCCTGGCTTTCCCCATGAAGGTTTTGCCCCTTGTGGGGTAGTGCTTCTGGTCGTTATCTCAATGGTATCCCCTACAATGCTAGAACCATTATCCGCGGTAAAGGCGATCTGGTGTAGGCCCAGTGGAAGGGTGTTGAACTTCAGGTTGTGCGTGAGATTTTGCACTCCTGAAGCGGAAGCCACAACATTGCCATCAACATAGAAAGTAAGTGCTGCAGGTTGGGATGATTGTCCTTCGAGTTGAATACTATCATTGATGTTGGCCAATGAATTACCACCTGTTGGGTTGGTAATGGCTGCGGCGAAAGCGCTTGAGTAGATGGGAACGAAGATATCGGAACCGTCGGCGGCTCTACCTACTGTGTTGCCGCTTTGATCACGAAATACAAAGGCCAGGGCTGTCACGGTTTCATTGGCTGGAACGCTGTAGAAGGTATTGATGTGGTATTTGATCTCATGCAGGTCATTGCCAAGTGAGGTCATGCGCATACGAGCATCGTCTGTACCCCAGGTTCCTTGGACGTGGCGCCAATCGGTTGGACTAGAGCTGAGGTTTGTGATCACGCCCGTGTGGGCATAGACCTGGGCGGTGCCCACTAATGCTCCATTTCCTGCTGAAGCATCAAAAATGACGGTTACCGTGTCATTTTGTGTAACGAACGTAGGCTGCAAGGTCACTTGAGCCCAGATGGAGAAGGAGAGGAGGAGTGTAAGTGTAAGCGTAAATAGTCTGACCATAACTAGAACGAGCTACTAGAATTTGAGCGTTACGAAACTGCCGTGCACGGGGTCTTTACTGCGCACATCAAGATTGAGGGAATAGAGTCGGGCGGGCTTGTGCACTACGCCTGTCTGTTTTTCCTCTAGCGGTGTGACAAGCTTTTCCTTCAGTACTTTCTTTCGGAAATTCCGCTTGTCGAGTTCACGGTCTTCGATCGCTTCGTATAAGCTTTGAAGCTGACTGAGTGTGAACTTTTCGGGTAGCAATTCAAATCCAACGCGGCGGTTTCCAAACTCCTCGCGAAGGCGGATGAGTGCTGCGTCTGTGATACTGTTATGGTCGAAGGCTAGTTTTGGTACGTCATGGATGTCTTGCCAGAAAACACGTTCAGCAAAACTGGATGCTTCGGTTTCGAACTCATCCATTTTTACAAGGGCGTAATAACCTACCGTGATTACTCGGGCGTCAGGTTGATCACGATAGCTCTGCAACCAATCGAGGTCTTCCACCTTCTTCACACGATCGGGATCGCCAAAGGTGTGGAATTGGCGAAGGAAGATGCCCTCAATACCGGTGAGCTCCTTAAGCACGCGGGCAGCCGCATCGTCCAGACTCTCGTTGTTCAATACGAGGTCACCCGGCAATGCCATATGACCAGGCTTACCGTCTAAGGGCTTTTGCTCGATCAATAAAACTTTGAGCGATTGATTGTCGAAACCAAAGACGACACAGTCAACCGAAACATTAGGATTTATCACGCTATGGGTCATTGTGTATGAGACTTTCGGCAAAGATAAGACTGTTCCATCAGCACTTTGGGAAAGATCGAATTCACATCAAATTTTGGACAAGGTACGCAATAAGTGTCAATTTTACACTAAGTTTGTCTTCCAGTGATTCAGAAACCACTATGCCAAAAGCCATAAAGTCTATAGCTGTACTGACTTCCGGAGGTGATGCCCCGGGGATGAATGCCGCCATTCGAGCGGTAGTTCGCGCATCCGTTTTCTACGATAAGCGTGTTTTTGGAATAAAGCGCGGATACGATGGATTGATCGAAGGAGACATTGAGGAGCTCAATGCCAAATCGGTGAAGAATATCCTCAGTCATGGCGGAACCATATTGAAATCGGCCCGAAGTGAAGAGTTCCGCACCGAAGAAGGTCAGCAAAAGGCCTACGACCAAATGGTGAAGCACGGTATTGACGCTCTCGTGGTGATTGGTGGTAATGGTACATTTACCGGAGCTCATACATTCTATGAGCGATTCGGTGTGCCAGTGATCGGAATACCTGGGACGATTGACAACGACCTCTTTGGAACGGATTACACCATAGGATTCGACACTGCCACCAATACGGTAGTAGATTGCATCGATAAGATCCGTGATACGGCATCTTCCCACAACCGCTTATTCTTTGTTGAGGTGATGGGAAGGGACGCTGGCTTCATTGCTATGAGCACGGCTGTTGCCATTGGAGCCCTGGATGTGATCCTACCTGAAGAGAATAAATCGTTTGAAGACCTCTTTGCCGAGATAGAGAGAGGTGCTGATAGAAAGAAGACCTCCAACATCGTTGTGGTGGCGGAAGGCAATAAGCTCGGCGACACATTTGGAATTGCACAGAAGGTGCGTGAGCACTTTCCTCAATTAGATACCAAGGTGACCATTCTTGGACACTTACAGCGCGGTGGAGCACCTAGTTGCTTCGACCGTGTAACCGCCGGCAAACTCGGAGTTGCAGCAGTGGAAGGCCTGCTCAATGGTAGAGAGGATGTTATGGCGGGTATAGTGGACGATGAACTCACCTACACATTTCTGCAGCAAGCAGTCATGAACAAGGCTCAGCTCGATCCTGAAATGTTACGAATCTCAAAAATCCTTGCCATCTAATGAAAAAGATCGCTATCAATGGTTTCGGCCGTATTGGCCGACTAACCTTCAGAAATCTTCTTAAAAAAGAAGGACTCGAAGTAGTGGCTATCAATGACCTTACAGACCCTAAGGTGCTCGCCCATCTACTCAAATACGATACCGCTCATGGTAAGTTTGATGGAACCATCGAACACCAAGACAATGCCTTGATTGTGAACGGGAAATCCATCCGCATTTTTGCTGAGCGCGACCCATTGAACCTTCCTTGGGGAGATCTTGGGATTGATGTAGTACTCGAAGCTACTGGTGTTTTCCGCGATGCAAAAGGCATGTCCAAGCACATCGAAGCAGGCGCCAAGAGAGTGGCTCTAAGTGCTCCAGCAAGTGGCGAAATGCGCACCGTTGTTTTGGGTGTCAATGACGAAGAACTTGTAGCTTCTGATGAGATGTTCTCCAACGCGAGTTGTACCACGAACTGTTTAGCTCCAATGGCCAAGGTTCTCAACGACACCTATGGCATCAAGAGGGGGTACATGACCACGATCCACGCTTACACGGCGGATCAAAACCTTCAAGATGGTCCACATAAAGACCTGAGAAGAGCTCGTGCCGCAGCACAAAGTATCATTCCAACATCCACCGGAGCAGCTAAGGCCGTAGGATTGGTATTGCCAGAATTGAAAGGTAAGCTAGACGGATACGCTTTACGTGTACCAACAATTACAGGTAGTGCAACAGATCTTACAGTGGAACTCGAGAAGCCAGCTACAGCCGAAGAGATCAATGCCGCGATGAAAGCTGCCGCAGATGGCCCATTAAAGGGTATCTTGGAATATACAGACGAACCGATCGTTTCTACGGATATCATCGGTAACCCACATTCTTGTATTTTCGATAGTGACATCACCTCTGTGAATGGTACACTTGTGAAAGTGTTGGGATGGTATGATAATGAGGCCGGATATTCTGCAAGAATGGCCGATATGGTTGAGCGAGCGGCTAACTTGTAGTCGCATTAATTTAACGATTACCGCATGATATTAATCGCCGAAAGCGGTTCAACAAAATGCGACTGGATCTTGATCGATCGCGAAGGCAATGAAGCTGGGCGTTGGAACACAATGGGTTTCAACCCCTACTTTCATTCCTCTGATCTGATCCGTCACAAACTCACGCTTGAGAAAGGAATGGCACCTTATGTTGAAGAGGTGCAACAGGTTTGGTTCTATGGAGCAGGATGCTCTACTAAACCGCTACAAGAGATCGTCGCCGATGGTTTGCGCCGATTCTTTGTTAATGCTGAAGTTCATGTTGATCACGATCTGAACGCTGCTGCATACGCCCTTTATACAGGGAAGCCAGAGATCGCTTGTATTCTCGGAACAGGGAGTAACAGTTGCTACTTCGATGGCATCAACGTTCATGAAGAAGTGCCTGCCCTGGCCTATGTGCTCGGAGATGAAGGATCGGCTAGCTGGATCGGAAAACGATTGGTAGCAGATTTCCTCTACAAACGTTTGCCGAAGGACCTTCACGATGCATTCGCTGATACGTATAGAACGAATAAGGATGAGGTGATTCAACGCGTTTATAATGAGCCCCATGCCAACGTATACCTCGCAGGATTCTCTCGCTTTGCTGGTGATCATGCCGGACACAGTTGGGTGCGCGCAATGGTAGCTCACGGCTTTGCCAAGTTTGTTGATATCCACGTGAGATGCTTCCAAGAAGCGAGTGATGCTGAAGTGAACTTCGTAGGGTCTGTCGCCAAGCAGTTCGAAGATATTCTGAAGACTGAAGTGGCCAAGGCAGGCTATCTGTACGGAAGGACGCAAGCAAAACCAGCGAACCTCTTAGTGAGCTATCACATTGAACGCTTAGGTGTTCTTGAAGCCCTCAAAAAAGTATGATCAAAGGCATCATATTCGACCTGGATGGTGTGATCGTAGATACGGCCAAGTATCATTTCAAAGCCTGGCAACGCATGGCTTCTGAACTTGGAGTGGAATTCACGGAAAGAGAGAACGAGCAACTCAAAGGCGTTAGCCGGAGAGGTTCTATCGATAAAATATTAGCCTGGGGAGGGATCACCCTTCCTGAGGAGGAGATAGAGCGATGGATGAAGATCAAGAACGAATGGTACCTCGAGTATATCGAAAAAATGAATCACTCCGAGATCCTGCCCGGCGCCGCTGAGATCATTCAAGAAGCAAAGGATCAAGGCCTCAAGATTTCCCTTGGCTCCGCTAGCAAGAATTCGAAGTTCATTTTAGATAGAGTGGACCTCTTGGATCAATTCGATGCCCTTGTTGATGGCACCGTGGTTTCCGCCTCTAAACCCGACCCAGAAGTTTTCCTCACCGGCGCAAAACTGCTAGGATTGGAACCCGGAGAGTGCCTCGTTTTCGAGGATGCCGTGTCAGGCGTTGAAGCTGCAAAGAATGGCCACATGAAAGTGGTAGGGGTAGGAGACCCCCAACTCTTAGGCGCAGCAGACCTGGTCGTGCCCGATCTAAAGGACCTCAGATTAAAAGAAGACATAATCGCCAAAATATAGTACCGCTTCATGGAGCAGCGTTATTTGGAAATTGACGAGTGGAAGATCATCGAAGAAGGATGGGACCCTAAGAACCACATGAAGAGCGAAAGCATCTTCAGTATTGGTAATGGTAGAATGGGCCAGCGAGCCAACTTCGAAGAACAGTATTCAGGTGACAGCCTTCAAGGTAGTTATGTGGCCGGCGTATACTATCCCGATAAAACCAAAGTGGGTTGGTGGAAGAACGGCTACCCAGAGTATTTCGCCAAGGTCCTCAACTCCGTCAATTGGATCGGGATCGATATCTCTATAAGTGGTCAGGCCCTCGACCTAAAAGATTGCAAGGTGTCGAAGTTCAGGAGAGAACTCGACATGCAACACGGACTGCTCTACCGCACATTCGAAGCAACTTTCAAAGACGGAAAGTCCATTCGTGTTGAAGCCAAACGCTTCATGAGCCTAGTGAAAGATGAAGTGGGAGCGATCTCTTATTCTGTTACACCGCTCAATTTCGTTGGAGAGATGCAGGTTCGTCCATATCTCGACTTCGACGTAGAGAATCACGATGCAAACTGGGAAGAGAAATTCTGGGCTCCGGTTGAAGAAAAGGTAGCAGCGCAGAAAGGACACGTAACGGCGAAGACCAAGAAACTCGACTTCCATGTAGGCGCTGCCATGCGCTTCGAAGTATTTGAAGGGAACGATCGCGTGACGCTCTATCCTGAAACCGAGAAGCGAGAAAAGTACATCGCCAACACGGTGAATCTGAAGGTGGAGCAGGGAAAAACCTATACCATCAAGAAATACGCTGGCATCACGTCGAGCATGAATTACCCAATCGCTGAGGTGGGTGCCAAAGCAGATCAACGGGCCTCAGAAGCCATGCGCGACGGGTTCGACAAACTCTATGAAGAGCATGCCCAGGCCTGGCTCAACAAATGGTCTACCTCAGATATCGTGATCGAAGGCGACTCTGCCGCGCAACAAGCCATCCGATTCAATATTTTCCATCTATTCCAAACCTTCACAGGTGTGGATAGCCGATTGAATATCGGACCTAAAGGATTTACAGGAGAGAAGTACGGTGGATCCACCTACTGGGACACCGAAGCGTATTGCCTACCGTTCTACTTAGCGACAACCGAAACAGAGGTTTCTCGTAACCTTCTCATCTATAGATACAAGCATCTTCAAAAAGCCATCGAAAATGCTGAAAAATTAGGCTTCAAGAATGGGGCTGCCTTGTATCCAATGGTCACAATGAACGGTGAGGAGTGCCATAACGAATGGGAGATCACCTTCGAAGAGATCCACAGGAATGGTGCGATCGCCTATGCTATCTTCAATTACGTCCGCCATACACAAGACCGTGAATATCTCGCGGAGTATGGTTTTGAAGTCCTACTGGCAATCAGCCGATTCTGGGCGCAGCGCGTGAACTGGAGTGAAGCACGACAGAAATACGTGATGCTAGGTGTGACGGGGCCGAATGAGTACGAGAACAACGTCAACAACAATTTCTATACGAACAAGATGGCCACATGGACCATGTCGTATACGTTGGAAGTGATCGAATATCTGAAGGAGAAGCATGCAGACCGATATTCAGAGTTGAAGAAGAAAACCAACTTCGACGAGAAATTGGAGTCAGAGCATTGGTCGGAGGTCATTGCCCACATGGCCATGCCTTTCGATGAAGAAAAGCAGGTTTTCCTTCAGCAAGACGGCTTCTTGGATAAAGACCTTCGTTCAGCCGATTCATTGGATGTGAGCGAGCGACCTATCAATCAGCATTGGAGTTGGGATAGGATCTTGAGATCGTGCTTCATCAAGCAGGCAGATGTATTGCAAGGACTGTACTTCTTCGAGCATCAAT
>CBFHXG010000026.1:0-31162 GCA_965659725.1 Phaeocystidibacter sp.
TACGCTCAATCAGCTGTATTTACTCCATCGGACTTTGCCTTCCCTACAAATCAAATAAAGGCTGAAGCAACGCCCAATACAGAAATGACACTGATCGTGGATTGTGACATGGACCTAGTCAAGGAACTACATGTGCATGGAAGTGTGCGCACGGTGAATGATCGTCGGAAGGATCTGTACGATCTTAAGTGGATCGGTCAAAAACGATAGAAGAAGCCTCCGCGGACATACCCCAACACACCATACCCACCACTCACTTCCAATCCAAAGGAGTTTCCAACCCTAATGTTGATAGGATCGAGTTGGTAATGGTAATCCGCTTGAGTATAAGAGAAGTCTGGCACCTCTTCTGTGAAGGTTCCTATATCTAATCCCATTCCTAGGTAAAGCCCACCACCTATGGAAAAAACGTTGTCATCGGTAGACCAATAGTCCCATTTAAAATGACCTAAAAAAGTGTAGTGTGCCACGCTATACGCACCCAAGTAGGTGTCGGTGCCTTCTTCGAGATCCGCTGCGCCATTCTCATATGCGAGATTGAAGCCGTACTGAAAATTCATTCCCTTTGGAGCAATAGAAACACCTGTAGAGAAAACAAAGCTTTTGGCAAGGTTCCGGACAGCATAGGTTTCCGCGGCATTTGGATCTACCTGAAAAGCCGAAGGTAATTCCTGATATGAGTCATAGCCCAACATCACATTGACAAGAATATCTGGACGCTCCGAGTCTTCTTGTGCTTCAACTGCCATGGAGAGCAGAAATGCGAGAACAATGAGTGCTTTTCCTTTCATGTTTACGAAGTACGGAAAGAAATGGCAATTATTGCGTGGAGCAGCTTGATCTGGAGAGCAAATAAAAATCCCGAAGTAGGTCAGTACTTCGGGATTGTGCCCCAGGCGGGACTCGAACCCGCACGAACATTGCTGCTCAAGGGATTTTAAGTCCCTCGTGTCTACCAATTCCACCACCAGGGCGGGCCACCAAAGATAACAAGAGATTGCTACCCTTTGGTAAAAAAAAATCCCGACGATTGTCGGGACTTTGAGCGAAAGACGGGATTCGAACCCGCGACCCCGACCTTGGCAAGGTCGTGCTCTACCAGCTGAGCTACTTTCGCGTTTCCCCTAGACCATTTGTCTAACGGGATGGCAAATGTAAGCCAATTTCAATTTCTGTCAAGTGCTCAATTGAAAAAAATTACGCTTTCCCCAATTTCTTCTTCACCTCATTCAAGAACATAAGCGCCTCCACCGGAGTGAGTGTGTCTATGTCCACATTCTTGATATCATCCCTAAGTTCCTCAAGTAAAGGATCATCCAATTGGAAAAAGCTCATTTGCATCTCACTTGAAGTGCCGGCCTTGGCTTCTCCGCCTTTTTCGCGCTGACTTTCAAGTTGACCTAACATTTTTTCAGCCTTGTGCACTACATACTTGGGCATTCCTGCCATTCCTGCTACGTGAATACCAAAGCTGTGTGCACTGCCACCAGGAACCAACTTGCGAAGGAAAATCACTTCATTGTCCATCTCTTTCACAGAAACATTGAAGTTCTCTATCCGAGGAAACAGAATTGCCATTTCATTCAACTCGTGGTAATGCGTAGCGAAGAGTGTTTTGGCCTTTGTAGGATGCTCGTGAAGATATTCGGCGATCGCCCAGGCAATGGAAATACCATCGTATGTGCTCGTACCCCTTCCGATCTCATCCAGCAGTATCAAACTAGCGTCCGATAGGTTGTTCAGAATGCTCGCCGTTTCGGTCATTTCAACCATAAAGGTAGATTCCCCTTCGGAGATATTATCACTGGCTCCAACGCGTACAAAGATCTTATCAACAATACCCAATTCCGCAGCATCAGCAGGTACAAAAGACCCCATCTGAGCTAGTAAGGTGATCAATGCGGTTTGTCTTAACAATGCGGATTTACCAGACATATTAGGACCTGTGATCATGATGATCTGTTGCTCTTCACGAGATAGCAATACATCGTTTGAAACGTACTTCTCCCCTGCTGGTAAACGCTTTTCGATAACCGGGTGTCTACCTCCTTTGATATCGATATCGTCGCCATCATTCATGACAGGACAAACGTAGTTCTCCTTCAAAGCAAGGGTAGCAAAGCCAAGCAACGTGTCGAGCTGAGCCAAAGCACGGGCGTTGTTCTTCAGTGTAGACAGGTAATTACCACATTCCTGTACCAGTTTCTCATAGACCTCATATTCGAGCGATAGACTCCTCTCCTCCGCTCCTAATATCTTAGCTTCGTACTCCTTGAGTTCATCGGTGATGTATCGCTCAGCCGAAACCAAGGTTTGCTTTCTCACCCACTCCACAGGAACCTTGTCCTTATGCGTATTCCTCACCTCTAAATAGTATCCGAATACATTGTTGAATGCGATCTTCAAACTTGGAATACCTGTTCTTTCCGTTTCCCGCTTTTGAATCAATTCCAAGTGATCTCTGCCACTCTTCATCAACCCACGAAGCTCGTCGAGTTCTTCGTGTATACCAGACTTGATTACTCCACCTTTTGTAATGTGAACCGACGGCTCTCCTTCTATGGTATCCGCGATCCTATCACGCAATTCAGGAAGTGGCTTTAGCTGATCTTTGATGCTCTTGAGAGCTTCATGCCCCTCCTCGGACAACTGTCCCTCGATCTCGTTGATAACATCCAATCCGGTCTTTAGCTGATTCAATTCACGAGGAAGTATCCTTCCCGTACTCAGCTTCGATATCAATCGCTCCAAATCGTGAACGTTCCGCAGCACATCGCGTAGATCATCGCACCAATGCGGGTTATCCACTAAGTGCTGGACCGATGAATGTCGATCTTGGATCTGCGAAATATCCTTCAAAGGCAGCGCCAACCATCGCTTGAGCATACGTGCTCCCATTGGAGAAACGGTACGATCGATTATGTCGATCAAGGCGACGCCATCCGGACTATTACTCTGAAATAACTCAAGGTTGCGAATGGTAAATCGATCCATCCAAACGTGGTGATCCTCTGCTAATCTCGAAACTGCAGTAATGTGTTCAAGTTTGTGATGCTCCGTTTCCCGCAGGTAATGTAAGACAGCACCAGCAGCGATCGTAGCCAATTCCATGTCTTCGATACCAAACCCCTTCAGATTGAGCGTCTGGAAATGTCGCGTCAAGGATTCTTTTGCCGTATTGGCCTGGAAAACCCAATCGTCCAAACCAAAAGTGTAGAAGCGTTCACCGTAGATATCAAAGAAATCGGAGCGACGCTGACGGTTATAAAGCACCTCACTAGGACCAAAGCTTTGAAGCAACTTTTGAATGTACTCTGGACGTCCTTCAGCAACTGCGAAATCGCCTGTGGAAACATCAACGAAGGCCACACCGTGCGCACCTTTAGATTGATGCACTGCGGCTAGGTAGTTGTTCTTACTGCTGGATAGAATCTGATCGTTCAAGGTAACTCCAGGGGTAACCAGCTCTGTTACGCCTCGCTTAACGATCGTTTTTGTTGCTTTTGGATCCTCGAGTTGGTCACAAATAGCCACACGATGACCAGCCTTTACGAGCTTGGGCATATACGTATCAAGTGCATGATGCGGAAAGCCCGCCAACTCGATCTCTGCGGCAGAACCGTTGGATCTCTTCGTTAGGATGATGTCGAGTGTCTGACTCGTTTTGATCGCATCCTTGCCAAATGTCTCATAGAAATCACCCACCCTGAATAGCAATAATGCATCTGGATGTTTGGCTTTGATCTCGTTGTACTGCCGCATTAGCGGCGTCTCGGTTTTCTTGCCTGCCAAGACCGTATAGATTTGAGTTACCTTTGCTTTTTGCGAAGATAACAAAAGGGTATGCGTAAGCTGAGAATGTCGGAGCTGAATAGAATGGATTTGGAAACTTTTCGCACATCCAAGAAGATTCCGGTAGTAATCGTTCTCGATCGAGTAAGGAGTTTACACAACGTTGGTTCGATATTCCGAACCGCAGATGCGTTCAGAATGGAGTCCATATACCTGGGCGGCCTTACTGCCAACCCACCACATCCCGAGATCGACAAAACGGCCTTAGGAGCCACGGAAAGTGTCCCTTGGGAAGCTTTTGATCATACGACCGATGCCCTGGATCAACTTCGCTCAAAGGGATACCATATATACGGCATTGAGCAGACGACAGAGAGAACTTGGCTCGACGAGTTCAACCTCCCCACATCCATGCAGGGAATAGGCATCGTTATGGGTCATGAAGTAAACGGTGTAGATACAGAGATCCTTCAGCAATTAGACGGATGCATCGAGATCCCGCAGATAGGCACTAAGCACAGTCTGAATGTGAGCGTGAGCGCTGGCATCGTAATGTGGGAGCTCTTCAAGCGGCTAAAAGGCCAATTGTAAACCGCTCATCCTCGACACCCACCTCCCATCGCAAATCCAAAAACAAAAAAAATCCCGCCTCGTTGCCGAAGCGGGATCTTTATTATAATCAAACCGAAGATTAATCCATCAAGCGGAATTCAACGCGGCGGTTGATGCTATTGTCGTTACCAACTTGGCTGTTCTCACCGTTGCCGGTAACCTTGAAGCGATCAGCTGAGATTCCGTAAGTGTTAACAAGAACGTCAACTACTGCTTGAGCACGACGCTCAGACAAGTTCAAGTTGTACTTCTCGCTACCTACAGGATCAGTGTTACCCACTACTTCGAACTTCACGTCTTCGTTGGCCATCATGATCTTAGCGATGGTAAGTAGACGCTGCTCGTTAGCCTTAGTAACAGTTGCGCTGTTGAAGTTGAAGAATACGTCAGGCAAGAATGCATTGGCCATATCGCCACCCATTCCAGTCTTGATCTCTTTACCTTGGAAGTTAACCAAAGCACCTTCTTCTGTATTCGGCTCCATGTCTTGGCTGTTTGGAACACCGTCACCGTCATCATCCATCTCACGACCAGTAGCGTCAACTTGAGCACCACGTGGAGTGAAAGGATCTTGGTCGATGTCGTCAGCGACACCATCACGGTCAGTGTCCATTGCCACACCAGAACCATCAACGATATATCCTTCCGGAGTTTCGTTGTCCTTATCCATTGCGTCAGAAACACCGTCACCGTCGCTATCCATTGTAAGAGCATTTACTTTCTCTTCAACGTCAGCAATAGTGTTAGCCATATCGTCAACAGGACGAGAGTAAACGATAGAAGGCTTGTTCTCGTCTGCTCCGAAGTTGTAAGTAATACCAATACGGAAGTGGTTGTGTCCGTCGTTCGCTGTACCGCTAACTACGTTGTCAGCCCAGTCGGTGATCAACATGTAGTTACCCATGTAGCGAAGGTCCAAATCCAATGATGGAGTAAGTTGGTACTTCACTAGCAAACCTCCGCGGAACATCGCTTCATTGTAACGGTCATTACGACCCAACACTACGTTGTCGCTTCCATCAAACACTTCAGGAAGTGAGCTAGAGATACCGTAACCTACATAAGGAATGAAAGACCATTTGCTCTTCTCAACGTCCTTGCGGATCAAAGAGCTAATATTGAACATCACATCAATGTTGAAGTTGAGCTCATTTGAAGTGAAGTAAGTGTTTACGTTCTTACCCGTAAATGAGTTGTAACCCGCAGATGCAGATGCACCCAATAGGTGGTTGAACCAGTAGTTACCGTAACCAGAAATACCAAAGCCTAGATTGTGGCCATCGATATTGCTCTCTGGATAGAAACCAGAAAGGTCACCGTAGAAATGGTTTACACCCAAATCTAAACCAATAGACCAGGTTGAATAGTTGTCAGTGTACGTTTCGTCATTCTGAGCGAACGTGCTTAGGCTTAAAGCGCCCGAAGCCAATAGGAGTAAAGAAAACTTTCTCATAATAAAGAAGAGTCAATTAATTCTTCGGTCGAGTTTGATGGTTACAATTAAAGGCAAAAATAGCAATTTATTGATGGGAACTGCAAAAGAGACAAAAATAACTCTCTGTTAATCTTGCCTCACGACATGCTTACCGGGAGACCAGTTCCACTCAAGTAACTCATCGATAAATGAATAGAACTTCCCAGAGTTTGCGTAATCGTCGTCTTTCGGCTCTAAAACAAGCGTTATCAGGTCTGGACGTGTTCGAAAGAAGTCGTAATAGCCCTTTTCAATCCTATACAAATAGTCAGGTTCAATCTTCTGTTCGTACTCCCTTCCGCGCTTGGCAATATTCCTCAGTAAACGCTCGACTGGCAAGTGCAGAAAAACAACGATATCGGGATTGGGCACTTGAGCGAAGAGTAATTGGTGCATTTTTCTGTACACACCATACTCGGCATGATCCAGTGTTTGCCCAGCAAAGATCAACGATTTGTAGGGCGCATAATCCGATATCATACGCTCTGAAAAGAGGTTAGTTTGCATGACCTCACGGCTCAACTGTTGATAACGCTCTGCTAAAAAGGACATCTCCAATGGGAAAGCATACTTTTCTGGATCCTTGTAGAAAGAAGGAAGAAATGGATTATCCTCGAATTGCTCCAAGAACATCTTCGCATTCCATCTCTTGGCAAGCTGCTTGACCAAGGTGGTCTTGCCAGCACCGATGTTTCCTTCAAAAGCTACGAACCTATTTTTCATTGAATCCAAGTTACCTCCGCTTTGTCATCGCAATCAACAAGCAATTGCTCTTGCGTTTTGTTCAATGCTGGATGCACGAAACTAGCCCAAAACTCATTCAAAGGAAGCAAGGTGAAGCGTCTTTCATGCAATCGAGGATGCGGAACCTCCAACCGATCCGTAGCGATAACTTCATTTCCGTGATAAAGTATATCGATATCCATGGCCCTGTCAGCGTACCCTTCTCCCGTTCTCTTCCTTCCTAATTCCTGCTCGAGATCCAATACGAAGTCGAGCAGCTCATTTATATTTCCCACTTTTTGTAGCCCGATGACCTGATTTAAAAAATCCGGACCTTCAAATCCCCACGCTGGGGAGCTGTACCAAGAAGACACGAGCTCTACATGGTATTTCTTCTTCAATTGCGCGATCACCCACTCACCAGCCGCTCGAACATCTCCACGATTGCCACCGATCAAGAGCAAGGTTTGGTCATTACGGGTCCCTTCAATCATCAATATTTGCTATTTTCCCACTTTACTTCAAAGACGAACAACAAAGATGAAATCATTTCTCAAATTTTACCTTGCTTCATTGGTTGCAGGCCTCACTTTTTTCTTCATAGGCTTCATAATGATCATGGCTTTAGGCCTATCAGGTGCTAATTCTGGTAAAGAGATCGCCGATGGCTCTACTCTGCGCATCCGTTTTAGTGGAGCTATGCAAGACTATGTACCAAGGTCGGATTTTCCCTCCATCGATGAACTTTTGGGCGGAAACGCCACCCTATCGATGGAAAAGATTGTTTTCAATATCCTGAAGGCGAAAGATGACGATCGCATCGAGTCTATCTTACTCGACCTTGGAACATTCACAGCGGGAACCGCACAGCTTCGAGAGATCCGCAATGCATTGGAAGCGTTCAAAAGTGAGGGAAAAACCGTTTATGCCTATGGTATGATTATCTCACAAAGTGGGTACTACTTGGGTTCAGTGGCCGACTCTATCTTCTTATCTTCTACAGGTGCCATGGAATTCAGCGGGCTCAGCTCCAATGTTCCCTACCTCAAGGGCGCCTTCGAAAAGCTTGGAGTAGAGATCAACCTTATCCGCGGTAGCGACAATGTTTTTAAGTCTGCCGGTGAACCTCTGATCTCCGAAAGTATGAGCGACTATAACAGGTTGCAGATCAGCTCATACCTCAACGACATTTGGTCGCATATTTTGGAAGACATCGCTTCAGATGGCCGACTATCCGTAGATCAACTGAATTTAATTGCCGATAATGGCGTAATCATCAAACCCGAAACTGCCCTTGAATGGGGTATGGTAGATGGCCTCTTGTTCGAAGATGAATTGCTTTCGAAATTCGGTGAGCACGACAATTATTCATTCGTTTCCCTAAACAAGTATTCTAAAGAGTCCGTAGGTAAATCCGCCGATTTCCAAAATAGGATCGCTGTGGTCTATGCCGAAGGTGATGTTTCTCTCGGAAAGAGCTCACCGGGAACCATGGGGTCTGAGACCATCGTGGAAGCTCTTCGTGATGCTCGCACGAATGACCGTATCAAGGCGGTGGTATTGCGCGTGAATTCACCAGGCGGTGTTTCGCTCGCCGGCGATGCCATGTGGAGAGAAATGCAACTCGTGCGTGAAGTCAAGCCACTCATCGTATCTATGGGTAATGTGGCCGCTTCGGCCGGGTACCAGATATCAGCTCCAGCCGACACGATACTCGTACAACCGCAAACCATAACCGGAAGTATAGGGGTGTTCATGCTCTATCCAAATGCATCTGGACTCTTGAACGATCACTTAGGAATCAACCTAGAAAGTGTAGGGACCAACGCAATGTCGGATTTCGGAACACTCGATCGTCCACTTACGGAGTCAGAATACCTCGTACTTCAAAAGAACGTGGATGCCTTCTATTCACACTTCAAGGAGCAAGTGGCCGAAGGAAGAGGATTGGATATGGCACATGTAGACACAATCGCGAGAGGTAGGGTGTGGACGGGAGCCCAAGCTTTGGAATTGGGACTTGCCGACATGGAAGGTGGATTGGTCGATGCCATCGAGATAGCTAAAGAGATGGCTGGCCTAGATGGAAATCCTCGCATTTCATCTTACCCTATCCCAATCGATCCAGTACAAGAGTGGTTAAACAGCATGAATACCCAATCAACAGAAAGTCAGATCCGCGAACAATTAGGCCCAGTTGCTCCAGCATACGATGTTTGGAAGAGACTCAAGCCAATGATGGGAACTCAAAAGCGCATGCTTGAGTATTCAATGGAAGATCCATTGTAATATCCCTGTCAATATCACAAAATGGCATACACAAATGACGGACGAAAAGTACTGAGCGGGAAGTCTCTGCTCAGCGCTCAACTACTATACTTGATCTTGGCTGCGAGCTTCATCGCTGCCTTGATCACTTGTAATATCATAGCTAACAAGTTCATTGAGCTCGACCTGGGCTTCAAGACCTTCACCATATCCGTTGGCGTCCTTCCCTACCCGATCACGTTCTTGATCACGGACGTCTTATCCGAGGTCTACGGCCGAAAAAGGACCAACCATGTGGTGATATCTGGATTTATCGTGAGCATGTTCGTGCTTTTCATGTTGTGGCTCGGTCATATTTTTCCCGCTATAGATGCATCACCAGTGCCAGATGAAGCCTACGATCAGGTGTTTCAAAATAGCGGAAGAGTGATGATGGCTTCCATGGCCGCCTACCTTAGTGCTCAACTGGTTGATGTTCGATTATTCCACTTCTGGAAAGGCGTCACAAAAGGCAAGCACCTTTGGATTCGAAATAACTTCAGTACCGTTTTCTCACAGCTAGTAGACACAACCCTCGTTGTAGGGATTATCTTTGTTGGGCGGGAATCCTTCGGAAATATCGCTTCTATGATCGGTGATGGATGGTTGTTCAAAGTGCTAGTCGCACTGATAGACACCATCGCCATTTACCTCATTATGTACGCGATCCGCAGGTCATTCGGACTAAAACAAGGACAGGAAATAGCCCTATAAATGTTCAAGAAGCTTCTTTCGAATAGCAAGTTTTGGCTGATCGTCAAGCTCGTACTTGCTGCTGGCTTCATTTACTATTTCAGCGAGAAATGGGATGAGTTGGATTGGACAGCCATAGGTGCGCAGATCGATAAGTGGAGCACACTTCAATTGTGCCTGATCATCACCTTATTCCTGACCTTATTCGTGATAAACTGGCTTGCTGATACGTATCTATGGTGGTCGGTGGTGAGGCGAAAAGTGAAGATCACATTCGGCTCAGCCTTTCGCATCAACCTTATTTCACACTCTGTAGGACTGGTAACTCCAGCGAACATTGGTGAATACGGTATCAAGGCTTTACACTTCACGGAACTGGGACAAAAAAGACAAAGCGTTCTCCTCACCTTGTCCTATCGCTCAGCTAAGTGGTATGCTAAATCGGCCGTAGGGTTGATAGCCGGTATATGGATCTGGTGGGGCGACAATCACCTGTTGAGCTATCTCTGTGGGTTCATCTTGATCGCCTTGATCATCTCCTACCGCTTTTTACCTTCTATGCTGGACAGGCTCTACCATAGTAGATTGGGTACTTGGGCATTTGATAAGGAAGATATTGCGAACTGGAACTTCAAGGACGATCAGTTTTATCATGCCATCCCACCTGCGTTTGTGAAATTCCTCAGCTATACCGGGCAATTGAGCTTGCTCGTCTATATGGGTTCTAACCTCGGCTTCTTGGAAACAATGATGAGAAGCGGAGCCATTTACTCCCTGGCTTCCTTTATTCCTACTTTGAGTTTATTCGACCCAGTGGTAAAAGCTTCTATAGGTGAGATCGTCATGGTACCCGCTGGGGTGAGCCTGGAATGGCTCGCCGTTTCCACCGCGCTTGTCTGGCTGATAAACTTAGGCATACCCTCCGCTATCGGTTACGGGATGTGGATCCGAAGCAAGAATTGAACGCCTAAAAGGAAAGCGTTACATGCCGGCCCTCATGCGACCTCACATTCATTACCGCTCCAGATCGGAATAATAGATATTGTCCTCTGATACCCGTCAAGACTCCCTCAACCGAATCATGCTTTTCAAGATTCACCGACTTTGCCTTGGTAGGATACTCTTTCACGGGATACTCAATGTGCGTGATGGTCTCGTCCGCACTAATGAATTGCTTGAACTCCTCGGGCACGAACTGGATCGCCTTCTCCTTCTCTCCCTTTAGATCGATCTCCACGTCTTCACCCTTCACCATCTTTTGCCAGGGAGTTTTGTCAGACATGTGCTCTTTGAGGGCTACTTCAATCATCCCAGCCTCATACCTATTTTGTGTTTCGGCCAATACAATAGCCTCCCTAGCTCCTTGGTCGATCCATCGAGTTGGTCTTTGATTATGACGAGTTACACCTACCTTCAATCCAGCGGAATTGGCCAAGTAGACCAAATGAGGCTGAAGTTGGTACTTCTTTTCCCATTCAAGGTCTCTATCCTCCTCATCTAAATGAGCCTTACTCGTTTCTGGTCGGAGAATAGGATCTCCAGCTTGAGGCTTCTCGAAGAAACACTTCTTGCAAAAATTCATGCGGAAAACATCCGATACCAGATCGCCACAAAAGCAGGTGATATGGTTCTCATAGACCAATTTGACCTCCTTGCCGATGAGTTCATTCATCAAGATAAGATCGTCACCTATTTCCAAATAATACTTCACCTCACTATCAAGGTGAGTTTTCATCTTTGCCAAAGGACCGGAGTAGCGCATAAATTTCACTTACATTTACAGAACCAAAGGTATTTAGATTTGATCATAGACCCCGTAAATAAGCTAATTGCCTGGCAAATGAGGCGTCGATACAACAAGATCGAGCGCTTCATGTATGCTCCTGAGCAGATCCAGCACGAGTTATTGGCCCAACTTGTCAAGAAAGCCAGTTCAACTGAGTGGGGTAGGAAATATGGATTCAAGGATATTCGTCGTTACCAAGACTTTCAGGAGCAAGTGCCATTGCAGAACTATGAAAGTCTCGAAAAAGACATCGATAGAATTCGTCAGGGTCAACAGAATATCCTTTGGCCTACTGAGATAAAATGGTTTGCTAAGAGCTCGGGGACTACGAGTTCCAAGAGCAAGTTTCTCCCTGTTAGTCTCGAAGCCATTGAAGAAAATCACTTTAAAGGTGGCAGAGACCTACTCGCATTCTACTGTTCTGAAGTGGAGGAAACAAAGATGTTCTCCGGCTATTCACTTCGCCTTGGAGGAAGCACTACGTTCAACTCTTCGAATCATGAAACCTATTATGGTGACCTGTCCGCAGTTTTGATCGAGAACCTTCCTTTTTGGGTTGAGATGCGATCAACCCCAAATCAAGCGGTGGCATTGATGGACGAATGGGAAACCAAGATCGAAAAGATCGTTGATCGGGCTATTCAGCAGAATGTTACGAGCTTCTTCGGAGTTCCAAGTTGGATGCTTGTGCTCTGCCGAAGGGTGCTGGAGAGGACTGGGGCCAACAACCTCCTGGAGGTCTGGCCCAACTTGGAGCTATACGCACATGGCGGTGTTAGCTTTACCCCCTACAGAAAGCAATTTGAGGAATTGATCCCAAAGGACGATTTTGTGTACCTCGAAACGTACAATGCTAGCGAAGGATTCTTCGCGATACAGGATAAGCTTGACAGTGATGGTATGTTGATGATGCTCGACAATGGCATCTTCTACGAATTCATTCCAATGAGTGAATACAAGAGTACGGAGAGCAAGGCCATCCCGCTCGATCAAGTAGAGCAAGGCGTCAACTATGCGATGGTCATTACCACCAATGCCGGGTTATGGCGATACATCATTGGTGATACGGTGAAGTTTACAAGCATCAAGCCTTATCGTATTGAAATCACGGGCAGGACAAAACTATTCATCAATGCATTTGGTGAAGAATTGATCATCGATAATGCAGAAAAGGCCGTACGAGAAGCCTGTGCCATGACGGGTGCCGAGGTGAAAGAATTCACCGCTGCTCCATACTACATGGCTGGTCAAGACTCAGGCGCACATGAGTGGATCGTGGAATTCACGAAACGACCATCGAGTTTAGAAGACTTCGAAACCGTTTTAGATGATTGCCTGCAGGCCTTGAACTCTGATTATGAGGCTAAGCGTCATAAGAACATGGCTTTGAAAGCACCCCTTGTACACGAGGCCAAACAGGAATTGTTCCACGAGTGGCTCAAGCAGAAAGGCAAGCTAGGCGGTCAGCATAAAGTTCCTCGATTGGCCAACGACCGGGCCTTCCTCGAAGAGCTTCTTGAGCTGAATAAGTAAGCTCTATCTTACCTATTTTCCTTACTTTAGCTGACCTTTGACCTCGGATCGAACTATCAGAAAATTAGAAGAATGCATATCGCAGTTGCTGGCAATATCGGCTCCGGAAAAACGACATTAACCGAAATGCTTGCCAAGCATTACAATTGGGAAGCACACTTTGAAGACGTTGAGGAAAATCCATACTTGGACGACTTCTATGCTGAGATGCAACGTTGGTCCTTTAACCTGCAGATCTATTTCCTCAACTCGCGCTTTCGTCAAGTTGTAGACATACGGAAGGAAGATAAAAAGGTGATCCAGGATCGTACCATATATGAGGATGCGTACATCTTTGCACCCAACCTGCATGCCATGGGTTTGATGACCTCAAGGGATTTCGACAATTACATGTCATTGTTCCACCTTATGGAGTCATTCCTTCAACCTCCAGACTTGATGATCTACTTGCGCGCATCGATTCCAACGTTGGTGGACCAGATACAGAAACGTGGAAGGCAGTATGAGAACAATATTAGATTGGACTATCTCAATCGCTTAAATGAGCGCTATGAGGCTTGGATCTCCAATTATGATCGCGGCAACTTGTTGATCATTGATATTGACAAAAATAGATTCCCAGAGAATCAAGAGGATCTCGGTGAGATCATCAACAAGATCGACGCAGAGATCAATGGTCTGTTCTAGGTCGATACTCAACTTACAAGCACAAAAAAAACCCGACGCGTTAACGTCGGGTTTTTTATTGGATCCCTAGGGATTACTTTATTTCATGAAACCGTTCAAAGAACCGTCTTCCGCGTAGGTAATATCTACAACAGCGTCCATGCGCTGATTGCCTTCACCTTCCAAAGAACCTTTGGCCTCAAAACCTTTTGGAGTGCTTGAGTAAACGGTAGCATTGAGGTATCTCAACTCAGGAGAACCAAAAACAGTCTCAACATCTTCTTGAGCGAACTCTAGGTTAATGACCTTAGCTTCTGAATTAGAACCTACGATCTCACCATGGATAATATGTAAATCGAAAGTACCTTCATGATTGGTGTACTGAATGACACCATGTTGAACTTCCGTAGTCACTTCTTGACCTTCAATAATAACTTCATTGCCATGTTGTGATGCAGAATGTTGTCCACCACTCTCAGCGATGTGAGGAGCGATGATCAATGCAACGATAGAAGTAAGCTTGATGAGGATGTTCATAGAAGGACCAGATGTATCCTTGAATGGATCACCTACAGTATCACCCGTTACAGATGCCTTGTGAGGCTCAGATCCTTTGAACTCCATCTTACCATCGATCTCAACACCTTTCTCGAATGACTTCTTGGCGTTGTCCCATGCACCACCAGCGTTATTTTGGAACATACCCATCAATACACCAGAAACAGTGATACCAGCGAGTAGACCACCAAGTGCTTCTGGACCGAATACGAATCCGATCAATGCGGGGCTAATGATGGCGATGGCACCAGGAGCGATCATTTCACGAATAGATGCCGCTGTAGAGATCTCCACACACTTCTCGTATTCTGGAGTGGCTTTGCCCTCCATGATACCAGGGATCTCTTTGAACTGGCGACGAACTTCTTTCACCATATCCATAGCCGCTCTACCTACAGCAGAAATAGCCAATGAAGAGAAGATGAATGGAATCATACCACCTACGAACAACATGGCTAGAACCTCAGCCTTGTAGATGTCGATACTAGAAATACCAGCCAATCCAACATAGGCAGCAAAGAGTGCCAAAGCAGTAAGCGCTGCTGATGCGATCGCGAAACCTTTACCTGTTGCTGCGGTAGTGTTACCAACGGCATCCAAGTTGTCTGTACGATCGCGAACTTCGCTAGGAAGACCACTCATTTCGGCGATACCACCGGCGTTATCGGCAATTGGACCGAATGCATCGATCGCCAATTGCATAGCCGTAGTAGCCATCATACCGGCGGCTGCAATAGCTACACCATAAAGACCTGCGAACTCGTATGATCCGAAGATACCAGCAGCAAGAACGATGATAGGAAGTACAGTAGACTCCATACCAATTGCCAAACCACCGATGATATTGGTAGCGTGACCTGTGCTTGATTGCTTCACAATGCTCAAAACTGGACGACGTCCCATGGCCGTATAGTACTCGGTGATGATAGACATCAAAGCACCTACTACCAATCCAACGATGATCGCGAAGAATACATCCATATTAGTGAAGGTATCACCTGTACGATCGAACGTCATCGTTTCAGGGAGCATATATGTAACGAGTGGATAAGCCACAATAGCGGTAAGGATCATCGATCCCCAGTTACCTCTATTCAATGCAGCCTGAACACTATCCGTTTCATTCTTAACGCGGATGAAGAACATCCCTATAATAGAGAAGATGATTCCCAAACCAGCAATAACCATTGGCAGGAGAATTGGGGAAAGACCATCGAACTCGTCTACAGCCGTTACTTCACGACCGAGCACCATAGTAGCAAGGATAGTTGCAACGTACGAACCGAAAAGGTCGGCTCCCATACCTGCAACGTCACCTACGTTGTCACCTACGTTATCGGCAATAGTAGCAGGGTTACGTGGATCATCCTCAGGGATGCCCGCTTCAACCTTACCTACGAGGTCAGCACCAACGTCGGCCGCCTTCGTATAGATACCACCACCAACACGCGCAAAGAGTGCGATAGATTCAGCACCTAGTGAGAAACCAGCCAATACTTCGAGAGCGGTTTCCATATTATCATACATCCCTGTGAATATGATGAAGAGCATACCGAGACCTAGAACGGCCAAACCGGCAACACCCAACCCCATTACCGAACCACCGGTAAAGGACACCTTCAAGGCATGAGCGAGGCTGCTTCTAGCGGCCTGTGTAGTTCGTACATTGGATTTTGTTGCGATGTTCATTCCAACCCAGCCAGCAAAAGCTGAGAAGAAAGCACCGATCAAAAATGCGATAGCGATCACCCAATCAGAGTGCTCTACCAAGGTTCCAGACCATCCTAGGAGGACAGCTGCGATGGCGGCGAAAATGCCGAGAACCTTCCATTCTGCTCGAAGGAATGCGAGCGCACCACGCGAAATGTGGCCTGCCAACTCCTTCATATTATCATCACCGGCGTCTTGCTTATTTACCCAGATCGCCTTTACAATCATCACAACTAGGCCAAGCACGCCGAGTAGTGGAACCAGGTACATCGTAGATTCTCCCATGGTTAGTTAGAGTTATTCTTCTGTTTAACAAAGAAAAAGCCCCGCCTTGAGGCGGGGCGCAAATATACATTATCAATTACAACAATGCGCAATAAAAATCACCATCAATCCATATACATTACGGAACGGATCGCTTTCACCACTTTCTCTTTATTTGGAAGGAATGCTTCCATCAATGTTGGTGAGTAAGCTGCTGGGGTATCAGCCGTATTGATACGAATGATCGGAGCATCCAAAAAGTCGAATGCTCTTTTCTGTATCATGTAGGACAGCTCTGTGCTGATGTTACCTAAAGGCCACGCTTCTTCAACAATCACCAAGCGGTTGGTCTTCTTCACAGAATTGATCACTGTATCATAATCAATAGGACGAACAGAACGAAGGTTAATGAGTTCAACACTCACATCGTTCTTCGCCATCTCATCGGTAGCCTCTTTGGCCACCTTCAAGATCTTACCGAAACTCACCACGGTTACATCGGTTCCCTCTTGCATCACATCGGCAACACCGATAGGCAAGGTGTACTCTTCTTCAGGAACCTCTCCTTTGTCGCCGTACATCTGCTCACTCTCCATCACCAATACAGGGTCGTTGTCGCGGATAGCCGACTTCAAAAGACCTTTGGCTTCATATGGATTGGCAGGAACCACAACCTTCAAACCTGGAGTATTGGCATACCAGCTTTCGAAGGCTTGCGAGTGCGTTGCTCCAAGCTGACCTGCAGATGCAGTTGGACCTCGGAAGGTGATAGGAATATTGAATTGTCCACCACTCATTTGGTAAATCTTCGCAGCGTTGTTGATGATCTGATCGATCGCCACCATGGAGAAGTTCCATGTCATGAATTCAACGATCGGACGCATACCTCCCATGGCGGCACCTACGCCGATACCTGCAAAACCAAGCTCTGCAATTGGAGTATCGAGTACGCGCTTTGGACCAAATTCGTCCAACATACCCTTGGAAGCCTTGTATGCACCGTTGTATTCGGCAACCTCTTCGCCCATGAGGATTACCTCCTCATCGCGACGCATTTCTTCGCTCATGGCCTCGGCCACTGCTTCACGAAACTGAATTGTTCTCATAGTTATCCTGATCTCGGGACGGCAAATTTATACAAAAAGGCTTGCGCTCAACTTATCTTACCAGCATCATTCTACCAGTTTTTACGACAGGCTCTTCTGGACCTGTCCATCGACGGTAAGATAATTGGTAAACATAAACACCTTTTGGACAGTTTTCACCGTTGTAAGTTCCATCCCATCTATCCGACGGATCCTTCGAATAGAACACCCGATTACCCCACCTATCCATCACAACGAACTCGTACGTCTTGAAGTAACATCGAGTGAATACTCCGGTTTCATCATTGATCCTATCCAAATTGGGAGTAAACGTATTCGGAATGTCGATCCTGCAATCACAATCCACGAAATCGATGGTGATCGTATCAGAAACGAAGAAGCAAGAGTTTTCCAACGACACCCAATAGGTTCCAGGTTTGTTGAAAACACTGAACTCGTTTGAAGTTGATCCATTCGACCAATTGTAATCGCCAACCATCGGATTGAAGCGCCAATTCATGCTTTGTCCTAAACACAATGAAGTATCCCGCTCTCCAAGGTCTATGCTCAATCGAGGAGTAACCCGAACGGTCACATAATTCTGGTAGGTACATCGGCCATCATCCACCCTGACCGTATAGATACCCTTTTGCCACACTAAGGTCGACTGGGTAGTGTCTCCATTATCCCATTCATAACTCAATCCAGATAGTGGACACACCAATTCTAGGGTATCACCCTGACAGATAGTAGTATCATTATTCCACTCGAAATCCGGTATGGTATCCAACCCTACATAAATGGTATCATATGCAGAGCATGTCCTGAAAGACTGACGAACCCAATACGTTCCGGAATTGCTTACGGGTCTTGACGACAAGGTTATTCCATCATTCCATAAATACTCGTAAAGTGTAGATGGATTGAGATCTATCCTACCCGGCGTATTCGAACACCATTGAACACTGTCAGGCATACCTGGATTGATCAGAAGTTCATCGATAACAAAGTATTGCTCGCGCCACTTCATTCCATTGTTACTCTGGTTCTGAAGCGTAAAACCACAATTGCTCGTTTGCTCCTGAACGATGGTCCATGGTGTAAGTGGAATATCCCTGTTCGCAACGAATGAGCAATTCACGCAATTGGTCTGTACCCTGCCAAATCCCACACGAAGATCCCACCTACCCGAGGTATCTGTACACCAAACGGAAATGACACCATCAACATCAACCACCGTATCTGGTATACCATTTCGATTGTTCGGCAACCCGCCATCAAAATAAATATGAATGCCTTCATCCGCTGGCAAGGAAACATTCAGCAGTTTCAAACTATCTCTGTCGGGCCTAAAATCGAGTTCCTCATCTGTGAAATCTGTCCTGTACATGTGGGCCGACTTATTTCCTACCGGACAGGTTGAAACGACGTAGCTCTGTGTGGTTACAGCAGAATGTCCGTACGTCGTGTAGATCATGCACACATCATCAACCTGAGCATTCAAAGGAGTGTTGAAGCCAAATCCACCTAATAATCCGTTCACACATTGAATGCGTCGGCACATCCAATCCCTGATCTGATTCTCCGTTCTAGGTGTAAACCACACCCTTAATTCGTCGATCTTCGCTTGAATAGAGCCCGTTTCCTGTGACCCCCAGCATCCTACGTAATACCTTTCATCTGGCCCCTCTGCCGGCGGCGGAGAAATATAGTCCCATGGATCTGTATCCTGCTGAAGCTGACCGTTCACATACATTTTCATGCCTTGATTCGGAACAACCACAAAGGCGAGGTGATACCATTGATCTTGATGGAAGACATCCCGATCGGATTCGATGGTCACTCCCTGCCACGTGTCATAATCGGCCATGGTCCACTTCACCTTTCCTCCTTCAACGAATATCCGAAAACGACCACCCCAGGTGCTGTTCTGTCCGAACTTATCCTTTACGATAATAGGCAAGGCGTTGGTCATGCTTGGCGACCACGTAGTGCCTGGCTGTATCCAAAAACTGATCGTACTGAAATTGTCGGTTAGGTTGGCGTCCAAGAAAAAGTACGTTGACCGCACTCCATTGCCAAGCTCCAGGGCACGATCCTGTGCATGAACACCCGATCCCATCAGGGTAGAAAAAGCCAAAAGTAGGGCAAGAGTTAACCGCATGACTTCCAAATGTATGAAGTATGCGACACATCTGAACACTACTGAACATCAGTTGTTAGGTACGTATAATAAAAAGGAAGTTTAAATATGCTCGGTTCACGGCCATTTTTTGGCTATTTTCGCAGGACTGAAGTACTAAGTAGAAAAAGGCTCTATATGAAGATCTTAGTTTGTATTAGTCATGTGCCGGACACTACGTCCAAGATCAATTTCACAAATGACAATACGGAATTTGACACCAATGGTGTTCAATTCATTATCAACCCATACGATGAATTCGGCCTTACAAAGGCGATTCAGATCAAGGAATCCAAAGGCGGAAGCGTAACTGTAGTCAATGTTGGCGACGCTTCCACAGAACCTACCCTCCGCAAGGCACTCGCCATTGGAGCTGATGATGCCATTCGCATCGACGCCAAGCCAAGCGATGCCTACTACGTAGCTGAGCAATTGGCCGCCGTAGCGAAGGAAGGTGAGTACGATATGATCATCTGCGGCCAGGAATCCATCGACTACAATGGTGGTCAAGTTGGAGGAATGTTGGCAGCGATGCTCGACATGCCTTATGCAAGTCCTTGTGTAGGAATGGAGGCTGAAGACGGTTCTGCCACTATCATCCGCGAAATCGATGGCGGTAAGGAAAAGAGCAAGTTTCAAATGCCATTCGTGATCGGTGGTAAGAAAGGTCTTGTTGAGGAGAGGGATCTCCGCATACCTAACATGCGTGGCATCATGACCGCCAGAACGAAGCCATTGGCTGTTCGCGAAGCGTTGGACGCTACGGCAAAGACATCTGCAGTGAAGTACGAGAAACCTGCTCCTAAGTCAGATGTTAAATTGGTAGAGTCAGTTGACGAGTTAGTGAACCTACTCCACAACGAAGCAAAAGTGATTTAATCCCGACGTGAGTCTGGATCAACTATAAAATTTAAGGAAATGGCAGTATTAGTATTTGCTGAATCCTGGGAAGGAAAGTTCAAGAAGATCACTCACGAAGCGGTAAGCTATGCAAAGGATGTAGCGAGCGCTGAAGGTACTGAAGTGATCGCCGTAACCGTAGGTAAACTAGAGGACGATGCTTCTAGCCTCGGTAAATTCGGAGCATCTGAAGTGATCAATGTAGAAGGTGATGCCTTTGGAAGTTTCAACGCCAGCGTTTGGGCTGAAGCCATCAATGAGGTTGCCGAAGCCAAAGGCGTGAAGCACTTCATTATTAGCGGCACCAACAATGGTCGTATGATCGCTCCTATCCTCAGCGTGAAGTCAGGCGCCGCGTACATCAGTAACGCCATTGAAGTGCCTAGCAACTTCTCACCGTTCACCGTGCGACGCAATGCGTTCTCCAACAAAGGCTTGGTAGATTACCAGAGTGACGCAGAGAAAGTGATTGTAGGTATCGTTCCAAATGCAATCGGTGTAAAAGAACATGGAGGAGACGCCAGCGTTAGCAGTCATTCTAGCTCAGTTGCCGCAAGCAGCAAGAGCGAAGTATTGGATGTAGATCGCGTAAAAGGCAAGATTCCTCTTCCGGAAGCCGACCTTGTAGTATCTGCGGGTCGTGGTATGAAAGCTCCAGAAAACTGGACAATGATCGAAGAATTGGCCGACACACTCGGTGCTGGAACTGCGTGTTCCAAGCCTGTAAGCGACATCGGTTGGCGTCCGCACAGCGAGCACGTTGGTCAAACGGGTATCCAGATCAACCCATCCTTGTACATTGCAATTGGTATTTCAGGAGCAATTCAGCACCTTGCGGGTGTAAGCGGCTCTAAGACTATCGTTGTTATCAATAATGACCCAGAAGCACCTTTCTTCAAAGCGGCCGACTACGGTATCGTAGGAGATGCATTTGAAGTAGTGCCTAAGTTGACTGAAGCCGTAAAAGGACTGAAAGCCAACTCGTAATGACCAAAATTCCTTTGACGATCAAGGGCCTTTCATACAGTGAAAGGCAAACAGGTGCTTATGCGCTCATTCTCGCAGAAGAGAACGGGGCGCGTAAGTTACCTATCGTCATCGGTGGGTTTGAAGCCCAAGCCATAGCCATCGCGCTAGAGAAGATGGTATCTCCTCCTCGCCCACTTACACACGATCTCTTCAAAGAGTTTGCAAATGTGTTCCATATTGGTCTGGAGGAAATTATCATTTATAAGATCAAGGATGGCGTATTTTACGCTAATCTGCATTGCCACAGAGATGGAAAGGATGAGATCATCGATGCCCGTCCTTCCGACGCAGTTGCCTTGGCCATCCGTTTTCAATGCCCGATCTACACCACTGAAGAGGTGCTTCAATCTGCCGGTTTGATCCTCCAAGAGGAAGGCGAATCCGAACAAAAATCGGCAAACACCACTACTGCCCAAGAAGTTCCACCTTCCGAATCCCGTTCTTCTAAAGATGAGAATCCTCTAAGCTCGGCAAGCTTGAAAAAGCTAAATACAATGCTAGATAAAGCGGTTAAGAATGAGGATTATGAACTCGCAGCTCGAATACGAGATGAGATCGACCGCAGAGAGTCGTAACCTAATCTAGCCCCTACCTGCCATGCGATTTAAACTCGTCGCTACCCTACTTCTGCTCTTTACCGTAACCATCTTTGTGCTTGGTGTCTTCGTGAGCGACGACCCTAACCCAGTATCTACCACCACTGTAGAATCTCCGTCTATCGATTCCCGATATGATTTTAGGTCGATCAGGAATCACGCGGGCGACACACTACTGCCCGTGGTTGGGGGTGATACACTTTTACTCTCTCCCGATAGCACATTTGCCTATTCCTTGCGCGCCAAGAATAACTTGGTGGCCGGCGGAACATGGCGAATACAAGGAGATCTACTCGAATTCACGTACGATCTTCCCGCAGACACCACTCGTTATTACACCATATCTGAACTTTCTGATACTGCACTTATCTTTTCAGAAGGTCCTGTTGAGTTTGCCTTTTCACGACCTCGTCCTTCGCAGCCTTTCATCCAAAGCGAGGAGGTGAAATTTTCCTTTAGCCTAAATCACATAGGTAGAGGTTTGATGGGTATGATGGTCTTGATCATCATCGGATTTGCTCTTTCCACTAATCGTCGTTTGATCAATTGGAAGCAGATCGGTGTTGGTCTGGGGCTGCAGCTCATCATCGCCTTCGGTATCCTGCACGTCGAATGGGTGCAACATGGGTTTGAATGGGTGAGCACACTCTTCGTAAACATTCTCGGCTATACGCGGGAAGGATCATTGTTCTTATTCGGATCCTTGATAGAGGACACCGAGTCCTTTGGATACATCTTTGCATTCCAAGTGTTGCCTACGGTAATATTCTTCTCTGCACTTACCAGCCTCTTCTATTATTATGGCATTCTCCAAAAGGTGGTTTATGCCTTCGCCTGGGTCATGCGTAATACAATGCGTTTGAGCGGTGCTGAAAGTCTTGCTGCAGCAGGAAACATCTTCTTAGGACAAACTGAATCACCTCTGTTGGTAAAGCCATATATCGCCGGAATGACAAAGTCTGAATTACTTTGTTTGATGTCTGGAGGCATGGCTACCATTGCAGGAGGTGTACTGGCCGCTTACATCGGATACTTAGGTGGTGGTAATGCAGCTCAAGAGATCTACTTTGCCAATCACCTTCTCGCCGCCTCGGTGATGTCGGCTCCCGCTGCCATCGTCGCTGCCAAGCTATTGGTTCCCGAAACCAAGGAGGTCAACCGCGACATGCACATCAGCAGGAACACCATTGGTAAGAGCTGGCTAGAAGCCATTGCAAATGGTACGACTGAAGGACTCAAGCTCGCTGTCAATGTTGGCGCCATGCTCCTCGTATTCACGGCATTGATCTATATGTTCAATGCGATCCTAGGCGACTTTATTGGCCACCAAACGGGATTGAATGATTGGGTTGCTTCCGTTACTGATGGTCAGTATAACTCCCTTTCCCTTCAATTCATTTTAGGATATGGACTTGCACCCCTCACCTGGTTGATGGGCGTAGATGGTCAAGACACCCTGATCGTTGGTCAGCTTTTAGGCGAAAAGACGATCTTGAATGAATTCTATGCATACACCTCCATGGCCGACATGCTTCAGAGCGGAGAATTTATTCACAAAAGAAGCGCTATGATCGCCACGTATATACTCTGTGGATTTGCCAATTTTGCAAGCATCGGCATCCAGATCGGCGGCATCGGAGCCCTTGCACCAAGCCGAAAGAGCGAATTGAGCAAGTTGGGATTGCGCGCACTTCTAGCTGGAACAATGGCCTCTCTTTTCACGGCTATCCTTGTTGGTATGTTGACCTGATTTCAGGTCGTTTTCCTTCCTCGGTTTTGTATATTTCACCTTCGAATTTCAGTATAATTTGGGAAGGATAGAAGGATGAAGCAGTACCACGATCTCATGCAGCACGTGCTCGAAAATGGAACTCGTAAGGAGGACAGAACGGGCACCGGAACAATTAGTGTATTCGGACATCAAATGCGTTTTGACCTGTCTGAGGGTTTCCCTTTGATGACCACTAAGAAAGTGCACATGAAATCGGTGTTGCACGAGCTCCTTTGGTTCATTCAAGGTGACACGAACATCAAATATCTCGACAAGCACAAGGTTCGCATTTGGGATGATTGGCCTTTTGCCAAGTATCAGAAGTCGGAAGAATACCAAGGTGAAGATATCCGAGAATTTGCAGCAAAAGTCGCGGAAGACCCTGCATTTGCCCAGAAATGGGGAGACCTTGGTCCTGTTTATGGTTATCAGTGGAGATCTTGGCCAGCTCCAAATGGCGAGAAGATCGATCAGCTGATGAATGTGATCGAGCAGATCAAGAATAATCCATTTTCGCGCAGGCACATCGTATCTGCCTGGAACCCTGGAATGATAGAAGACATGGCCCTTCCACCTTGTCACGCTTTCTTCCAATTCTATGTAGCTGATGGCAAATTGAGTTGTCAACTTTACCAGCGCAGCGCCGATATTTTCTTGGGCGTTCCTTTTAACATCGCGAGTTATGCCTTACTAACCCACATGATCGCGCAGGTTTGTGAGCTCGAGGTGGGCGACTTCGTTCATACTCTAGGAGATGCACACATCTATCTAAATCACATCGATCAAGTGAATGAGCAGTTGAGCAGGGATTTCCGACCGCTACCTAAGTTGGTGATGAATCCTGATATCAAGAACATCCTCGACTTCACTTATGACGATTTTTCTATTGAAGGTTACGACCCTCATCCGCACATCAGGGCGCAAGTAGCTGTATAATGCGCCTTCTCCTTATTGGAATACTATTTATCCTCGGTTTGGATCTAGGTGCTCAGCAGCTTGAGCGATTCCCAGAACCGATCGAATCCATGCGCACTGGGCTACCCTTGATAGAAGGCTATTCCGAAAGCGATTCCGCCAAGCATCTGTACTTGGCACTGGATAGATACTTGGCTGATGAATTGAAAGAGTTTTCAGACAAACAAGGTAGCCTCCTGATCGGGGGGAGCGGTCAATTTTTGATAACCATCTCTTCCGACCACGTTGAAAAGGTGGAAGTCGTTACCGCGAATTCCCTCGTATTTGCCAGACAAGTAGAAGGACTCCTATTCAAGCTCCCCCTAAAAGAGAGCGAGGATGAAGAAGATATACAATGGGTGATCCCTTATACGCTCGATCAAGCCATAGGGTGTTGTGACGATGGGAATTACATGTTCGAAGCTTTACAAGAAAGTCTCGAGGCAAGCGAGGCTCTCACCCTTCGTATGGCACAAGAGAACTTCTACATGCCAGACTCAATGCGTTGGGCCGTTCGCACGGATAGCGAAGGGAGGATAGAATGTATTGTGATGACAGAGAACTCTCCTAGGGAGTGGAATGACATCATCATCAAGGAGATCGGCACGCTCTCAGAGCGATTACCGAAGAGAAAAGGCATTTGGATCATCGGATATTACCCCAGAAGATTGCGAACTTGGCAGTCGGATAACCCCAATTCGCAATAACTTCAGTCCTTCAATCTACTCATCATCATGCTCACACTGATAGCAGCCATCGACAAGAATAACACTTTAGGTGCCAACAATGATCTCATATGGGACCTACCCGATGATATGCGTCACTTTGTTCGATCAACGAAAGGTCATGCGGTGATCATGGGGAGGAAGACCTTTGACTCGATGGATGGCAAGCCTTTACCGAAGCGCCACAACATCGTGATCACAAGGCAGGAGGGCTACTCTGCCGATGGAATTTCAATTGTGAATAGTTTGGAAGAGGCGATACAACTGGCTTCGGATGATGATCAGCCATTTATCATTGGGGGAGCTCAGATCTACAAACTTGCAATTCCCCACGCTGAGCGATTGGAGATTACACATATACACCATTCATTTGAGGGGGGTGATGCCTATTTCCCAGAGATAGATCCAAACATTTGGAAAGTGGTTCATGAGGAGTTTCATCCGGCAGATGAGAAACACGAACAGTCTTTCACCATTACTCGGTACGAGAGGATCTAGAACGCGGCGATAACGGAATAATCACATTTCCCGCTGGTTATCCTCGCCCATTTGGTTCCCGTAGCGGAGGTCAATTCTGCTTCGAACTCAATTTCTATTTCGCCATTGATAGAATTTCCAAGACTGTCCCTGCGAGGAGCCACGAAGTCGAGAATTTCCAATGTGCCGGTTGTACTTCTTAAGAACTGGTCTCCGTTTTGGGTTCCAACTGCGTGCTCCATGAAATTGGATGTAGAATCGATACTGAGCACTGCCCCAGTGTAGATAGAATCGGAAATTAGCATTCCGAACTCGGGCCACTGCATACCACACGCCCACCATCGACCTTCCAAGATCTCATTGCTAAGCGAATATTCTACGCCTCCACGGGAACACGTGTAAACGCGATTGGTACCTGGAACCTCATCCTGCAAATAGGCAGAGAATTTGAATCCATCCTCTATCACTTCTTCCTGCGAGCAGGCTGATAGTAATAGAAGTATACACGAGGAGATAAGAGCGAATCTGCGAGAGCTATACTTCATGAAGCCAAAATTTATCATGGTCCACAGAATATAAGAAAATTGGGACCACAAAAAAAGTCACCGATGAGTGCTCTACTCAAGGGTGACTTAATCTTTCTTCTGGTAAGTGGCGATCAGCTAGCCGCCTTAAGTGGCGAATCTCCTAGCTTCTTGTATTGCTTCTCGCAATACGCTCGGTCTACCACCAAGATCTGAGTACTACCTTCTTCGCTCTTACTCGGTAATTCGAACATCGCTTCATTGAAGATGGTTTCGCAGATACCTCTCAACCCGCGAGCTCCTAGCTTGGATTCGTTCGCCTTCTCTACGATAAAGTCGAGGGCAGAATCCTCCACCTTGAGCTCTACGTCATCCAGTTCAAACAACTTGGTAAATTGTTTTAACAGGGCATTCTTTGGCTCCGTTAGGATTCTTCGCATGGCCTCCGTATCCAAAGGATCGAGGTAGGTAAGCACTGGCATACGACCGATCAATTCTGGGATCAAACCGAACGTCTTCAGATCTTGCGGGATGATGTACTTCAGGTAAGAATTCTCATCCACGCTCTTTCTTTCGGCGCTGGCCTGGAAACCAACTGTACTTGTGTTGAGGCGATTTGCGATGTGACGCTTGATCCCGTCGAATGCTCCGCCTGCCACGAACAAGATATTCTTGGTATCGATCTCGATGAACTTCTGGTCTGGGTGCTTACGCCCCCCTTGAGGTGGAACGTTCACTTTAGATCCTTCCAGAAGCTTAAGAAGCGCTTGTTGAACGCCTTCACCGCTTACATCGCGTGTTATGGAAGGGTTATCGGACTTACGAGCGATCTTATCTACCTCATCGATGAAAACGATACCGCGCTCTGCGGCCTTTGTATCGTAGTTGGCAGCTTGGAGTAGGCGGGTGAGAATGGATTCCACATCTTCACCTACATATCCCGCTTCGGTCAATACAGTTGCATCCACGATCGTGAATGGCACATTGAGCATCTTAGCGATGGTGCGAGCGAGTAGTGTTTTACCGGTACCGGTCTCTCCTACTAGAACGATATTAGACTTCTCGAGTTCGATATCGTCCTTTTTGGATGCACCGTTAATCAATCGTTTGTAGTGATTGTAGACGGCTACGGATAGAACCTTTTTAGCATCATCCTGACCGATCACGTAATCGTCCAAGAACTTCTTGATCTCTTTCGGTTTAACGAGTTTCAGGCCTTCTCCAAGGTCTTCAACTTCCTTCGTTTCGAGTTCTTCGGATACGATATTGTACGCCTGTAGGATACATTGATCACAGATGTGACCATTGATACCTGCGATAAGGATATTGGTATCCTTTTTCTCGCGCCCACAGAACGAACAACTCAAATTCTCTTTCTCCTTCATATACTCGATTTACGATTACTTCGCCCGCTTGGTTTGAAGATCTCGTGATTATTTTGATGCCTTTTTAGTCACCAATACTTCATCGATCATTCCGTACTCTTTCGCCTCTTTGGCAGTCATCCAATAGTCGCGGTCGCTATCGCGTTCCACGTCTTCCATAGACTTACCGGAGTGCTTAGAGATGATCTCGTACAGCTCATTCTTTAGCTTGAGGATCTCCTTCAACGTGATCTCCATATCCGATGCTTGGCCTTGAGCGCCTCCCATTGGTTGGTGGATCATAACGCGAGAATGTGGAAGCGCAGTACGCTTTCCTTCAGCGCCGGCACAAAGAAGAACGGCTGCCATTGAAGCGGCCATACCTGTACAGATCGTAGCTACATCTGGCGAAACCACTTGCATGGTATCATAGATTCCGAGCCCTGCATATACACTCCCGCCTGGAGAGTTCATGTAGATCTGGATATCTTTCTTCGCATCTGCCGACTCTAAGAAGAGCAATTGAGCTTGAACGATATTAGCGATCTGATCATTCACCCCCGTTCCTAGGAAGATGATGCGATCCATCATCAAGCGGGAGAAAACGTCCATTTGAGCTACGTTCAACTGACGCTCTTCAATAATATATGGAGTCATCGAGGCTTCCACGTACTGGTCTACGTACATGCTTTGAATACCTTGATGCTTAGTAGCGTATTTCTTGAATTCTTTACCGAAGTCCATTGTTTCGTTTTAGTGATTACGAACCCGTGATTCTCACTTTTGTTCGTTCACCAATTTAACAAATTCGTCATAGGATACGCTCTTCTCATCAAGCTTTAGCGCTTCTTTGAAGAAGGCGATCATTTTATTGTTGAGAATGCGGTCTGACATACCCTGAGCTTGTTCTTGATCTTGGATCAAACTCTGAGCGATGGTCTTCACCTGCTCATCGTCTACACCCGCTTGACCGAACTGTGCCATTTGTTGGCGAACATAACCTGCAGCGTAGTCTTCCAGCTCTTCTTTGTGAACGTGAAGGTGATTATCCTTAACGAGTTTATTCTCGATGAGCTGCCACTTCAAACCTTTCTTGGTGTTTTCCCATTGATCTTCCACCTCTTGTTCTGAGAGTGGCTTCTCTCCAGCGGTACGCATCCACTTCTTCAAGAAGGCCTCAGGAAGGTCGAATTCTACCTTTTCCATTAGCTTATCGCTCACCTGGTTGAGGAAGTAATTGTCGGTTTCTTGAACATACACCTTCTCCATTTCCTCTTGAAGCTTTTCACGAAGCTCTTTCTCGCTCGTTACTGCGCCTTCACCAAACACTTTATCGAACAACTCTTGGTTGAGTTCAGCTGGCTCGATGCGGTAGAAGTTGGTCAATGTAAAGCGAACACCCTCCATTGCCTTAAGGTCATCAGCAGAAACGCCAAGTGCACCCTGAACATTGAAATCGGCCACGAAGTCTTTTGAAGGAGTGATCTCAATAGAGTCATCCGCCTTCATCTTCATTACCTCGCCTTGCATCTTCTTGGACTTGAGCTCCTTGATAGCAAAACGCGCCTCTTTATTGAAACCATCAGCCTTTGGTTGACCATCGGCATCTAGCTCTTCGAACTTACCGTAAGCGATATCTTCCTCGTTTGGCGACTCTGGCTCGCTCATCTTTCCGTAGCGACGAGTAAGTGCTTCAACTTCGCTGTCGAGGGCTTTCTTATCTACCTTGATGGTGAAATAAGGAACCTTGGTTTTCTTGTTTAGTGGAAGTTCGAACTGTGGAGTAAGACCAAGTTCGAATTCGAAATCAATAGGCTCGTTGGCATCCCAATCGATATCATTCTTCATGACCGGCACTGGATTACCTAGGATATCGAGTTTCTCTTTGTCGATGTACTCGAAGATGCTATTCTGAAGAAGCTTATTTACTTCATCGATAGTCACTGCGCGACCGTATTGCTTCTTGATCAGACCTGCAGGCACCTTACCTGGGCGGAAGCCTGGAATATTGGCATTGCGACGGTAATCATCGAGGATCTTCTTCACCTTGTCGGTGTAATCCTCTGGTGCAACTTGTATTGTAACTACTGCATTAAGATCGTCGATCTGTCGCTTCGTGATGTTCATATCGTATTCTGCTTACAATTTGATTTTCAATCGTATTACCCCCTAAAAAGGTGCGCAAAGGTACGAATAATGTGCTGAAAAGCCTTGTAAAAACGGAATGAGAGAAATGTCTGACGTCCAAATCCTTAGAGAATGCGAATCATTTCCCTATTTTCGTTGGAAACTCGCACCTATGAGGAAAAACTTACTCACAGCTCTCCTGGTACTGGGACTTGGAATTACCGTACAAGGACAACAAGGCGATTGGGCATTAATGCCATATGGATCGCACCAGATCATGTTCGGTGACACCGATTTCGATCATCCAACAAAAGCTATTAGTCCGGGCGTAGGCTTTGCCTTGCAATGGGGCTGGACGGACCATCTTCGCGTTTATGGCGATGCTTCATATGGGTCGGTCAACGGCGGTGGAACACAGTATTATTTTGAGAATCAGTACCTCATGGGACTGATGGGTATACAGTGGGATGGTTTTGGCCAATTCTTTCCTGATCAAAAGCTTCAAATCTTTGGAGATGGAAGCATTGGTTGGAGCTATTTCCAAAGTGCTCGATTCAATACGAACACAGGGGCATTGGAGGCTCGGGTTCCGGCTGAAGGCGCATTTTCTGCCTCACCGATAATCGGAATTGGAACTGGACTCGCTTATCCGGTTAGCAATCAAGTTGACCTTTATGTGGGATACAAGACCTTCTGGATATATGAAAACGACTGGGGTGATGCGAATGAGAGTGGTGAAGCTACAGATTATGTGGGCCAGCTTTCATTTGGTATCCGCTTCGCGATCGATGGACACGAAAAGATGGCGAAGGTTCCACAGAGTGAATATGACGACCTTGTGGCAGCTAAGAAAAGAGCAGAACAAGAACGTGATGAAGCGAGAGAAGAGCTAGAGACGGCTCGCAGTCGTTACGACACACAGATAGAAGACCTGTACAATGTCCTCTCTATCATGAACAACAATATCGATAGCCTAGAACAAAAGATCACTGTATTACGACAGGATCCAGACGGTGGAGTAAACGACTATGTGGTTGAGAATGCAGATGGCGATGTAACTACTCCAAACGAATCAACTGCCTTGTGGAGGATCGTTATTGGTAGCTTCCCGGATGCAAAGCGTGCGAATGAATTCGCGGCACAGCGAGTAGTAGAAGGTGGAGAGTACCAGGTGGTATTCATTCAAGACCTGAATACCTATCGTGTGGTGTACAACAGCTATGGTTCGTTGAATAGAGCTAAGGCCGACCTTGAAAGAGTGAAGACGGTAATCACAAATGCTTGGATCATTCGATTCTAACTTGCATTTG
>CBFHXG010000027.1:0-30611 GCA_965659725.1 Phaeocystidibacter sp.
TACAGGATTCACCGCAGGTACAGGGACTATTGCAACATCAACAACGGATACGGTTGACTTGAGCTCTTTACCTCCAGGAACGTGTATCGATGTTTATATCCAAGGAGATTGTTCATCTACAGGTGATGGCGTATCAACTATTCAAGGTCCTTTCCAATTCTGTACGGCTTATGTACCAGATTGGATAGAAGACTTCAACGATCACGGAACATTCTCTACTTGGCCGCCAGATGGCTGGGATGAGAAATTCGGTCTTTTAGGAGACACTCTGGTTACACAGGGTACAGGTTGGACTTATGATACGTATGCGAACCAATCAGGCGGTAGCCCCTCAGCTAGAGAGAATATCTCAAGTACATTCGATCCGCATGTTTGGATTGTTGGTCCACCGGTAGATCTAGATACCGGCGGTACTTTTAATGTTGAATACGACGTATCGTGGACGGAATCATTTAGCAGCACGTTGGATGCGGTTATCGGTTCTGATGATACCGTACACATTGCCTTGTCAACAGACGGAGGTCTTACTTTCCCTAGAAGCAACATCCTCGCATCTTATCACCAAGGTAATCCGATTAACCTTGCTGGAAAGCACGAGATCAATACGATTTCAACCTTTACAGGTATCGTACATGTAGGTGTTTACACCCGCTCAGATGTGTCGAATGAATCGACCGACTTCTTTATTGATAACATCGAGATCCGTGTACCTCCTACTTGTCAGGAACCATTCGGGTTTGCAGCATTGCAAACATTCCCAGACTCTATCTTCTATGGATTCGGTGCAGATACTTCTGCAACAGGATATATCATTGAGTGGGGTCCATGTGGATATGCTCAAGGAACAGGTTTCTTAGATACCTTGACAACGGATACTTCTGGCATCGGTGGTCTTACCGCTGCAACGTGCTATGATGTTTATCTTCAAACCATCTGTGGCGCTGGTTCTTCAAGCATTTGGGCTGGTCCATTCTCATTCAATACAGCTTGTGATACTCTTCCAATTCCATGGAATGAAAGCTTTGAAAGTGTGACTGTTCCAAATCTTCCGCAATGTTGGGATTGGGTGACCAATGGTAGTACGTTCTATATCCAAACGGTTTCTGGAACGAGTGGTACAAACCCAGGTTCTCGAAGTGGTTCGAACTACCTGCGTCAGCGTTATTCATTCAATAACGATTGGTGGTCATTCACTCCAGAATTCCATTTCCAGGCCGGTCAATCTTACGAGGTGAGCTTCTGGTATCAAACGGAAGGAACCACAGCTTTTGATGAGGTTGCCCTTCACTACGGTCCTGGTCAAACTGCTGGCGACATGATCTACTTGATCAAGTCGGAGAATAACGTTTCAGCCACGGGTTACACCCAGTTCGTAGGAACCTTTATTCCACCAGCTTCTGGTAACTACTATGTTGGTCTGAAGTCGAGAACAGGTGGTTTCTCCGGGGCATTGAATATTGATGATTTCAACATTCGCCTGGACCCTAACCCTTGTCCTGATGCATCTTCTCTTACTGCTACTATCATCAGTGAGAATGAGGTCGACCTTACTTGGGGAGCTATTCCTGCTCACACATCATTCGACATTGAGTGGGGGCCACAAGGGTTCACTGCAGGTACGGGTCAAGGTCGTCTTGTAACGGGTCTAACCACTCCGTTGTTGAATATCGATACACTTAGTGAGAATACGTGTTATGATTACTACGTAACCGTTTCGTGTGGCGGTGTAACTGGAACTCAAGTAGGTCCGTTTACATTCTGTACTCCATGTAGTGCATCTCCAATGCCTTATTTGGAAGACTTCAACAGCTGGCCGCTCAATTGTGTGGACCCAGCGGCGGGTGACTTCCCTTGGGTGAGCTCGAATGGTTGGGCAGAAGCCAACTATTGGTCGAATAATGATGCCAGCTACATCATGGACATGCGAAATGTCGATGTGACTGTCGATGCGCGTGTGAAGTTCAAATGGTCGCATCAATACAACGCTTCCTACCCAGAAGATGCATTAACTATTCGCGCTCGCGTACTTGGTACAACAGCATGGGATACACTTTGGCATATCACAGGTTCTGCATTCAATAGTAACGATGGTGCAGGGATCTTCAACGCTGGTACGGGTGTTAACGCCGTTCTACCATTGGATCCTGCAACCTACACGGGTAATGTGGTTGAATTCCAGGTTTATGGTCACTCCGATTGGGGTCCATATGCCTATGTAGATGATTTCTTGGTTGAAGCCCTTCCAAGCTGTCCTGAGCCATTTACGCTCGACTTCTTGAATGGTTCAGCTACACCGTCTGCCGGTACAATCTACTTCACCCCTGGCGGTGCTAGTAATTTCAATATCGCATACGGACCGTCAGCTACCACTAGTAGTCCTGCTGCTGGTACGTATACCAGTGCAACCAATGATACCGTAACCATCTCTGGCTTGATGCCGAATACAGAGTACTCTGTTTGGGTACGTGATAGCTGTGCAGCTGGTGATGTATCTATCTGGGTTGGACCGATCAATTTCAGAACAGCTTGTGCGGCTGTGACTTCATTCCCTTACCTCGAAACCTTCGATGGAAATACTTGGGGAGTATTCACAACGTATGACCCATGCTGGAATGTAGCTTCACCAGGTGGTTATACTTGGCAGGTAGTCAATAACACGACAAGTTCAGGTAGTACGGGTCCTACAGGTGACCTTACTGGAACCGGTAATTACCTCTATACCGAAGCTTCCACTGGTGGCACGGGAGATGAGGCGATCATTATCTCACCACTCATGGATGTTACTTCGTTGACCATCCCTGAAATGAGTGTATACTACCACTTCTACGGTGCTACGATCGATAGAATGTATATCGAAGCGAGTTCAGACGGAATTACTTGGATCCCGATGGACACGATCATCGGTCAACAGCAAACTTCATCTGCTGATTCTTGGCAAGAACTCACCGCTGTTATTCCGGCTGGTGCAGTTTCTACTACCACTTTGATCCGCTTCCGCGGTGTTCGTGGTACAAGCTTTACGGGTGATATGTCTATCGACCAATTCAGCGTTCGCGAGCAGCCTGCTTGTCCGAATCCATCTAACGGCGGTGTAGTGTCAACTACAGCAACTACAGCTGAGCTATACTGGACAGCGGCTAGCGCAGGTAGCCCTGGATGGGTAGTTGAATACGGATTGAATGGCTTCACTCTAGGTAGTGGTACTGTGGTTGGTGTGACCAACGATACAGCTACTATCTCGAATCTAATGCCAGCATCAGGATATTGCTACTACGTAAGCGAGATCTGCCCAGGTGGCGCCGATACCTCGTTCATTAGCGGTCCTTACTGCTTCAGTACGCAGTGTCCAGCGAGCTTTACGGCTCCATACTTCACGGATCTCACCGTTATTCCTGCGGGTAATACTACTTCTGGAGATTGGGAGAACTGTTGGACCATTCACAATGGCACTGGTTTTCCACGTTGGGAGTCTGAAGATGCACAAGGCACGAACGAGAACTCGTTGAATACAGGTCCGTTCTACGACCACACGACTCCAAGTGCTGCCGGTGGTATTTATATCTACCTTGAAACAAGTGGAGGCTCACTCGGTGATACGGCGTCTATGAAGAGTCCATGGATCGATGTTTCTGCATTGACCGTGCCTGAGTTTGCCTTCTGGTACCACATGTATGGTGCAACGATGGGTAACCTATTCATCGAGGCTCGTGAGTGGGGTCAAACCACTTGGACACCAATGGATTCGATCATGGGTCAACAGCAAACTGCTGGCGGTGAGCCTTGGATCGAGCACACTGTATTGTTGTCGCAGTTTACAAGCGATACCCTACAGGTTCGTTTCGTAGGTGCACGTGGTTCTAGCTTCACGAGTGATATGTCTATCGACGATATCGAACTCAGAGAAGCGCCAACTTGTCCTAAGATCAATGCGGTTACATTCTCTAACCAGACCACATCTGGTGCAGATGCGAACTGGACGGCGACCGTAACAGGTCAGACCTACGAGATTGAATATGGTCCAGCTGGATTTGCTCCAGGCTCTGGTACCGTAGCTGCTGTAACGGGTACATCGTATAGCTTCACAGGCTTGCCTGCGAATCTCGTACAAGAAATGTACATCCGTCCGATCTGTGGTGCCAACGATACGGGTCAATGGACTGGTCCATTCGTAGTGGAGATTCTTCCAATCCCATGCGACGACTTCGAAGCCTATAGCTTGGGTCTTGCTGATCCACAGTCTGTATTCATCGAAGGATGGGCAGGTGCTGGCGGTGACGCCGAGATCGTTTCACAAGGTGGTTCTCAAGCCATGCATATCTACGACTCAGGTCCTGACGGATTCTCTGACATAGTAATGCAAATGGATACGATCACCAGTGGAACCCATGTATTGTCATTCGACTTCCAATTGGGAGCAGGTGTGAGCGATGGAGGTTACTATAACATCCTACACAACTACACTGGTGCTACCAACGTATGGGCCATCGAAGTTTACATGGATAACAATGGTACTGCTACCGTGAATCAAGGTACTAACGGTACCGGTGTGATCGGTACGTATACCTTCAACACTACAGGCTGGAACCGTATCGAGCATGTAATTGATCTGGATAATGATACTGCATTCATCATTGTGAACGGCACTACAACTACGGTAGGATGGCAGTTCTCATTGGGTAGCATCAACCAAGCTGATCGCTTTAATGCGGTTAACTTCTACTCAGCTGCCAATGCAGGTCAAACTCCAAACTACTACGTAGATAACTTCTGTTTGTGTACGATTCCGGGAATGGTTAGCTCTACGAATTCTACTTGTACAACTGTTGAGCTTGATTGGATGTCTTCGGGCAGCGCAATCATTCAATACGGTGCTGCTGGATTCACTCCAGGTACAGGTACGTTCATCACAGGTGCTACTGCTCCGTACACGGTAACTGGTTTGATGCCAGGTACAGCTTATGACTTCTGGATCGGTGAAGAGTGCAATGGTGATACCTTGTACAACGCTCCTGTTAGCGTAACCACCGGTAATGGTCCTAAGCCTACGCTTAACATCAGCGATGTTCAGGATACTGTAACGCTCACGTATGCAGATTACATCTTGTACTCCGGTGCAACGAATGCAGACAGCGTACATTGGGACTTCGGTGGAGGTGTTACCATGAATGGTGATACAGTAATGAACACCTACGGAACCAATGGTTCTTATACTGTAACGGTTTACGCTTCTAATGACTGTGGTGATACAACAGTGACCTACAACTTAAATGTCCAGAACATTACCGTTGAAGAAACTGCACTTGGTCGTTCATTGAACGTATTCCCTAACCCATCAACAGGTGTGATCACGTTGAACTTCAACTTGAATACCGATGAAGAGGTGGACGTATTCATCCTCAATGGTTTAGGCCAACGAGTGATCGAAGAAAGCCTCGGACAGGTGAATTCTTACGAAGGTCAATTCGATCTTAGCAACCTACCGAAGGGTGTATATATCATGCAAGTTCAAGCGGGAGATGTAACCGTCAACCGCAGAGTAACGCTGCATTAATTAGATAACTTCTAATATGAAGCCCTCCCGAGCACTCGGGAGGGCTTTTTTTGTTACTTGCACTCATGGAAATAGGCGACCGTTTTCAGTTCTTGAATGAGATAGGTGGAGGAACGATCCTCGAGATCGATCGTGGGCGCATCTTAGTGGCTACGGATGATGAAAGGGAGCTATGGGTAGACCAGCGTGAGATATTGCCTGAGGATATCTATATCACCGATATTCCTACGAAGAAGGAGGAAATGTCTCTTCCCACCACTTCCCATGAATGGCGAATTGGTGCTCGAGTGGGATATCTCAACGAACCAGGTGGAGGAACTATAGTTGGAGAAGGAGATAGAGGATTTTTAGTACTGGATGAAGATGGATTTGAACGTTGGTTCCAGAAGTCACACCTCGTACTCATCAGCTCTTCCATTGAAGATCAAATGAAAAATATGGAAACGGTGAATAAAGATCGCACCGTGAAGCGCCATAATATTCCTAAACAGAAGCAAAGTGCAATTCTTGAAGTAGATTTGCACATCCATGAACTACTTGAGTTCGATTCGCACCTATCCGACCACGAGAAGCTAACGCACCAATTGAATGTAGCTAAACATCAGGTGGAAAAAGCTCAGAAAGGTCATTATAAGAAAGTGATCCTCATACACGGAGTGGGTAAGGGCGTTTTGAAAGAGAAGATTAGAGAAATGTTAGCGGGGATGGAGCGTATAGAATTTTACGATGCCTCCCTACAGAAATACGGAACAGGTGCTACTGAGGTAGTATTCCGATAGTTCTTTGAAGATGTACCACAGTCCATGTCGCTGGTTTGCTTCTGCAGATCAGAGGAAAGTCCGGACAACACAGAGCGCCGCGCCTCCTAACAGGAGGGGTCCTTCGTAAGGAGGAAACAGCAAGTGCAGCAGAGAGTAGACCGCCCCGCTCGTTCGGGGTAAGGGTGAAAGGGTGGTGTAAGAGACCACCAGTGTTTGTGGCAACACAGGCAGCTAGGTAAACCTCGCGGGTTGAAATGTCGTGTATACCGATGCTCCACTTCGGTGGAATACAATGGCTCGTTGAATGTCGGGGGGTAGGCAGATAGAGGTGTACGGCGACGTATATCCTAGATAAATGACATGGGTCGCTTTGCGATAACAGAATCCGGCTTACACGTGGTATAATATGGTAAAGGGTGCAAGGAGTGAACTTCTTGCACCTTATACCTCCCCATCTTATCAATCCTAATCATTAGGTCTTATCTTTGACCCATGGGACTTCGCAGCAAATTAGCAGAGTATAAGGCCGTGTATAAACGGTCTGGTTGGAAGGGACTTGTAAAAGAACTCGGACCCGCCGCAGCCATCACTTTGTTCCTCTTCTTCTTGATAAAAGGTCTCGTGTGGCTCGCCGTCATCTACGGTGGTTACGAAGCCGTTTCCTAAAGCGAATTATGTGTTCCGTCGCAGTATGGTGGGTTGGAGGTTTGCTTACACTGACACAACCATGCATGTTCGTCTTTCTCGGTCTTGAATACCTTCGGCATCAGATCAGTCTTCTTGTGCGTACCATCACAAAATGGCTGATCCTCAGAACGTCCGCAAGCACACCACGCATAGGGCTTCCCAGAAGTTAGATCGACCTGCTTAGGCTCCTTGGCTGCAATGATACTGCCCTCAGAACGCTTTGGAACCTCTCGCTCTTCGCCTTCCATTCGCAAGGCACCCGACGGACATTTGTGTACTTGGTCCAATATCTTTTGAGAACTCACATCCTCAGGCTGTATCCACGGTCTTTCCTTCGGCTTGAATACCTCCGGTAGCCCACGCCAACAATTTTCAGAATGAATGCATAAATGGGCGCGCCATTCTATGGTGACGTCGCCGTTCGTATAGGTCTTTACTTTTTCTTCTGCCATACCATCAAGTTACTCAAAGGTTGTTACAACAACAAGGAGTGTTTTTAACTTCCCGATATGAAGAAGCCAGCCACTAGCAAAAAGCGTAAAGTCAAAAAGGGCAGGAGAAGTGTTAGGATAGGAACCGCTCCGTGCAGCCTGATATACGTTGGTGAAAAGAAGGTCGATGAGGTCCAAGCCCAGATCATTCGATGGTCAGTAGATGATTTTGAGGAGAATATTAAACTCTCCCTCCAGGGACCCATAGATGAACTCATTCTCGACTCGCACTACCAGTGGCTCAATCTTCATGGACTTCATGATGTAGAAGCTATCACCAAAATCGGCAATCATTTTAAGATCGATAAATTAATCCTCGAGGACCTTTTGGACACCACCCAACGCCCAAAGGTTGAGGAGTTTGCCAATAGTCTGTTCTTTACACTAAAGAGTATCACGGATCTCGAAGGTATCGACTTTGAAATGGAGCAGATCAGCTTCATTTTAACAGAGAATAGCATCATCTCCATTCAAGAGAAACCAGCCGATATTTTTGAAAGCATCCGTGAACGGCTTCGGAACAAGATCGGTTTGGTGCGCATGCGAGGAGCTGATTATCTGCTTTTCCTCTTACTCGATGCCTTGATCGATCAGTATTTCGTACTGCTAGAAAATGTCGAGGCCGAGATCGAAGATATCCAAGAAGAAGTGGTTACCAACCCAAGAGAAGACCTACTCATCCGAACAGAATCCTTGAAGAGGTCATTGGTGATCCTGAGGAAGTCGGTCAACCCACTCAAAGAAGCCGTGAACCTCTTGAACAGAGGAGATTCCAAGTACCTCAATCCAGAGTATCAGAAATATTATAATGATTTGAAGGATAGTGCTTTGGAAGTGATCGACTCGCTGGATGCCGACCGGCAAATGATAGAGTCATCCGAGAACCTATACCTATCCAGATTAAGTCAGAAGAATAACGACACCATGCAGGTGTTGACTGTTATAGCCACGATCTTCATTCCTCTGACCTTCTTTGCTGGGGTATACGGAATGAATTTCGAGCACATGCCTGAGCTGAGCTGGGAGTACAGCTACATTGTATTTTGGGCATTTATCGTCGTTGTGTCTGCTATTTTGATCCGTTACTTTCGGAAGAAGGGTTGGTTGTAGGATCCAGTTTCTTGATTTTGATATTGAATCGAGCGAAGATCAAACTCATAATTGGACTCAACCAATTGAAAATTGCGTAGACCCAATATTCTCCGGTAGCCACACCGAGAACTCCACTTTGATAGGCTCCGCAGGTATTCCACGGGATCAGTGCGCTGGTTACCGTTCCACTATCTTCCAATGAGCGAGAGAGGTTGACGGGATCCAAACCTCTATCCCTATAACTGTCCTTGTACATCTTGCCTGGGATCACGATCGCCAAGTACTGATCGGATGCTGTGAAGTTCAAGAACAGGCCGGTGCCAATGGTAGAGCTGATCAAACCAAAAGTGCTATGCGCTATCGAAACAATGGCCCTAGAAATGGCGCGTAAGAACCCTCCAGATTGCATGGCTCCACCAAAGAACATGGCGGATATGATCAAGAAGATCGTGGTGAGCATACCTGCCATTCCACCGCTGGAAAGGAGGTCTTCCAAAATAGCATTTCCCTCAGCTAGGTTAGCCCCCTCCGTTAAACCTTTAATCACTCCTAAGTAGGCAGAGGATGTGGTAAGTGTCTCAACACCAGCTATCTCTGCTACAATATGCGGCTGGAAGATGATGGCAAAGATCCCACCTGCAAAGGCTCCAGCAAGGATAGAGATGATGGCATCTACCTTAAGCAAGATCAACCCAATGGTTATAGCGGGAACGATCATCAACCAAGGGGTGATGTTAAACCTTGAGTTGATCGCTTCTGAAATATTAACGCCAGAAGAAACGGATGTATCCACATCCATTGTTAGCCCCAAAATGGTAAATGCCAAGATCGTGATCAAAATGCTGGGAACGGTGGTAAGGGTCATGTATCGAATGTGCGAGAATAGATCGGTGCCTGCCATGGCTGGAGCCAGATTGGTAGTGTCGCTAAGTGGCGACATCTTATCTCCAAAATAGGCGCCACTGATCACTGCACCAGCCGTAACTGCTGGGTCGAAGCCCAATGCCGAACCAATGCCCATCAGCGCCAAACCTATCGTTGCCGTGGTGTTCCAACTCGATCCAGTGGCTAGGGATACAATGGCAGAGATCACGATAGCTGCTGGTAGAAAGTAATTTGCACTCAATATCTGAACCCCATAGTGAACGAACGCGGGAATAACGCCGCTGATCAGCCATCCTCCGGCAAGCGCACCGATCATAAGTAGTATGAGAATGGCCTTTGCCGTGTCCTTTATACTATCGGCTACACCGGTGAAAACATCGTCCCAGGTCTTACCCTGACGGATCGCTAAGGAGCCTGCGAGTAAGCCAGAAACGATCAATATGATCTGATTAGAGCCAGAGAGCGCATCATCACCAAAGATCCTCACATTGAGGAAAAGGGCAGCGATGAGGAAAAAGACAGGCGTGAGAGCGACGAAGATATTAGGGCTGTTTCTTGCAACCATTGGGGGAGTTTATAGCTATTGTGCGATTGCTGCACAAGATAGCAAAAGCTTCCGGGCCTTAAATAGCTCTCTCTGGCCAGGCTTTGAGAGCTTGCCAAACCTCGGCAGTAGGGAGTCCAACCACGTTGAAATACGAACCTTCGATTCTATCAATACCTGTCATACCGATCCATTCCTGAATTCCATATGCCCCTGCTTTGTCGTAAGGCTTGAACGTGTCAATGTAGAAGTCGATCTGCTCCTGACTTAATTCTTTGAAAAACACTCTAGTGGAAACGTGATAGGTGTACATGATGTCTCCATTGGTCAGGCAAAAACCACTGATGACCTTGTGTTTACTTCCAGAGAGTTTCTGGATCATTTCTACGGCTTCTCCTCGGTGTGCAGGTTTGCCAAATCGATGATCGTCTTGCCATACCTCCGTATCGGCGGTAAGAAGTAATTCATGTTTCGATAAGGATGAAAGGAGTGCCTTTGCCTTTGATTCAGCCACCCATCTTACCGTTTCCTCCGCGGATAGGTTGGAGGGAGCGGTTTCATCTGCATCGCTCACGCGGACCTCAAAGTTAAAGCCCAGGTCTTGTAAGAGTTGTTTTCGGCGAGGTGATCCAGATCCGAGAATGAGCTTTAGATCCTTTTCCATGTTAGATATTGAGAAGGAGGATTATTGACGGAGTGATCAAACCAATGAACATGTATATCTTCAAGAACGTGTGCGCTCTTTTAAAGTGCTTTTTCTCCTTCATGATGAACGAGTAGATCACAAATGCGACTAGAGGCGCTATCAATGCGACCAATACAACCCACAATGCAACTGGATCGGTTTGCCAAGCTCTTGCTACGGTACCCAGACCGATCAACACGACGAGGCCTAAAGCGACAATGATACCTTTGGCATAAGAAAGCTTCATGCTCGTACCTATCGTGTTATAGCCAAGTGCTCGATCGCCCTTTTCATCCTCAAGATCCTTCACCATTTCTCTCATAATAGTAATTACGATGGCGAATAGAGCCAGGCCAGAGATGATCAAGAAATGGCTGTATTGAGCGGCGTTGAGTTGAGCTCCACTTGGAAGGAAGTCGTACAAGGCGATCATCCATACATTGAGTCCCGCTAGGATGCCTATCATCACATTGCCGATGAGGAGGCGCCCCTTGAAATCCATGGCATATAACCAAAGTAGGGCAATGGCCATGGCGTGGATGAAGAGGTAATTGAGTTGATCGATCTGATAGGAAACGATGGCCCCACAAAGCATGCCGGCAATTGACAAGACCGCGAAGGCACGAATACCTGTTTCCTCGCTTATCACTGTGTTGATGGTCCTTCGCTCGGGTTTGTTGATTTGATCGGCATGTTGATCGTGAATATCATTGATGATATAACCCGCAGCGGCTATGAACCCGAGTGATAAGGCCAGTAGGATCGCATCCCAGAAACCCATTGCCAACACATAGGTGGAAATATTGACTCCCGGCATTTGTCCTACGGCATCCGCATAGATATTCTCGCTGACCTTTAGGAATCCAAAGTGAAGAATAAGAGGGATGGCGATGACAAAGAGTACATTCCATCCACGTATGAGTTTCCACCAATTCTTTACCATGTGTGATCGCCTTCTAGCATCCAGTTGTGTTGAACCTTCAACGTTTGTTCAATGATATCTCGTACACACCCTTTTCCTCCAGCTTTTGGAGAGACGTAATCACAGATCGCCTTGATCTCTGGGGCACCATCTGCCGGTGTACAAGCTACTCCAGCCATCTGAAGCGCTTCATAGTCGGGGATATCATCACCCATATAAAGGACATTCTCGCGTTTGAGGTCGTACATGAGAAATAACTCCTCCATCGCTTCCTTTTTATCTGAAGAGCCTAACCAGATGTCCTTTACACCGAGCCCTTCCATACGTTCTTTTACAGCCTCACTCTTTCCGCCGGTGATGATCGCGATCCTGTAGTTCTTGCGCATGGCAAGTTGTAATGCATAACCGTCCTTGCTGTGAAAGGTCCGAAAGGGCTGTTGTCCTGGCATCAACAGAACACTTCCATCTGTCAGTACACCATCAACATCGAAAACAAAAGTGGTGATATGATTGAGTAACTCTTTATAATTCTGTTTCATGTCTGCTTTGAATGCTTTTAGATAGCGTTCTATAAAGTTCTCGTTGCTCTTTGTCCATCATGGAAAGGTGTAGCTCCATAGTGCGTTGGTCGTTGCGCATGGCAGGACCAGTTTGATGGTTGAATGACGAACCTTCAAGTGCAAGTTGAGCCGTTTTTTCGATGAGAGGCTCAACGAGATCGATGGGTAGGTCGTGCTTCTGCAGCAGGGAATGAGCCTCGGCATTGAGGTGATTCACAAAGTTGTTGTACCAAACTGCTGCTGTATGAAGGGCTAGTCTTCGTTCGCTATTCATTTCACGAACGTTTTTGGAGAGCTTCTCGGCAATTGAACGAAGAACGTTGGTCACTTGCTCCGAACTGCCTTCAATTAGAATGGGAGTAGTGGAGAAGTCGTTCTTGACGCCCTTCTTCATAGATTGTAGTGGATAAAAAACACCGAGCTTTTCGGCACCCGACCTGAGTTTATTCATGGGGGTAGGGCCACTTACATGCGCCTTGATGCAATCGAGATCATGGCCAATGGTTCTGCTCACTTCTTGGAGTGCACCATCCGCAACGGTCAGCAGTATGACCTCGGCTTTTGATCGATCGACCTCTGAGATCGATCTGTAAATGCTGTCTACTTCTGTGGCCAACGATGATCCATCTTTCGCATTTCGTGCGTAGATCGCCTCGATCCGTTCACCTGCATCTTTCAATGCATGAGCCAGACACCATGCGGCGTTCCCACTTCCAACGATAGCGATCATAGATACGAATATAGGGGTAAGTCGTCTACTTAGGCGTTACGGCCTTCACCTTTGGGTTGCGTATACGTTGATATACGGCAATGAAGGTTCCAATGCCCATCAGTACACATCCCAACCAAAGCAGATTGATCCAAGGGAAAACAATGGCCTTGATGATGATAAAGTCGTCTTCTTGCTCCTTCTTCAGCCAAGTAACCATCACGATTTCCTGTGCTTCTGCATCCGCACGTTCAAAGCGGAATTTCAATCCGAGTTCTTCGATCACCGCATCTTCACGGGATTCGGATCTAGCGTCCAATGAATACGTAGGCATGGCTTGATACACTTCACCGTCCATCGTTTTAACACTCAATGCCGCGCCGATCTTGGCACCTTGAATTTGTCCGTTGATGGTATCGATCTGGAATACCTCAACCGAATCAAGCTGAACCATGAATTGTCGGTAGAGGATCTCCTGGCGGTTAGGTTGCATCGGGAACTCCTGCTTGCGCTGCCAAGGGCTGTATCGTTCTGTGGAATCTCGATTATCAAAGTAGGTAAGGTGCGTATAAACATCCTTGTGTAGATAATGCTTCGTAGAAGGTTCGCTCACCTGTCCCATGCGCTCGTTGAGCTGTATGAACGGTTCCAAGACGAACGACACATCATTAGAACCCGGTTCCCAGAATCGGAGTGGGAAGTACACATTGCCGTTCTCGCGGTATTCATCGAACCATTCCACGCGGTATTCACCCAAGCCAACGGTATCGGAGTGGTTGATCAACAGGTTCTCATTCTTCGGGAAATCTTCAGCGATATAGGTATCGTTTTCGGAGATCACCTGCTGTTTCCCTTGGGAGATCAAGGTGCCGAGTAGTATCAATCCAAAACCAACGTGAGCAATGGAAGATCCGGCAATCGACTTTGACCTCTTTCCTATTCTCAACCAAAAATCTGCGTTAGCAATAATGGCCCAGCTAGAAGTAAAGAGCAACAGGATGTACAATGGATTGGTGAAGCCCATGCCGAACGTAATGATCACTGTAAGTACAGTGGAGATGGCGATGGACATGCCAACACGTTTCCAGAAAACTTCAGAAGCCGTAGATCTGTAATTCAAAAGCTGACCAAATGCTACCAAGAATCCCGTAATGATGGCAAAAGGCAATTGCCAACGGTTGTAATGCGCGATAGGGTCCGTTGGAATACTCAATTCACTTCCCATCACCGGTATCCAGCCATTGGGGCCGAATAGAGCATTGATAACCGGAGTTGAGGTAGAGAAAGTGATCTGCAATGAAGAAAGTAGAAGCACCATGGCTCCGATGAACATCCAGAATTCGCGGGATGACATTTGATCTTCCCGGGATTCGCTCTTGATCGATCTGAATCGATAGAAATAGAGACCAAAGGCGATGGCTACGAAGGTGAGCAGATAGATCAAAAGCTGACCACTCATGCCGAGGTCTACGAAGCTATGCACAGAAGTGTCTCCTAGAATTCCACTTCTGGTCAAGAAGGTAGAATAGAGAATCAAAATGAATGCAAGTATCGTAAGGATGTAGGCTGAGTGCAGCGATCCGCCGCGGTTCTTTTGAATGATGAGTACGTGAGCGGCGCCCACCATCATCAACCATGGAACGAGTGATGCATTTTCAACAGGGTCCCATGCCCAGAAGCCACCGAAACTCAATGCTTCGTAGGCCCAAGCGCCACCCATCAAGATCCCAATACCCAAGATCCCAACGGAGAAGAACGCCCAAGGTAGGGCAGGCTTGATCCAGCTTTTGTGATCGTTTTTCATCAAACCAGCCACAGCAAATGCAAATGGAATGATGGTAGAGGCAAATCCAAGGAATAGGGTAGGTGGGTGGATGGTCATCCAATAATTCTGAAGAAGCGGATTAAGACCTCGGCCATCTTGAAACTCTGGAATTAGGGCGAGATAGTTTTCGTTGAGCGTCCACGGCAATCCAACATAGTCCGGCAATTCGCGGATGAGGTTAAAAGGACTGAGGCCGATCTGTGTATCTCCTAAGTACACACCTAGAAGCATGCTGGCCAAGAAACCTTGAACTAGTGTGAGCACGATCATGGTTCCGCTTTCCCATTTCTTTGCCGTACGCATCAGAATGAAACCGAGAACGGTATGCCAGAACATCCATAGGAGGAAGCTACCTTCCTGACCTTCCCAGAAGGATGAGAACATATATCGAGTTTCGAGCTCGAGGGAGGTGTGGCTCCACACATAATCGTACTCGAAATAATGGTTCAGCATCATGAAGAACAACGTTCCAACGATGGTAAACACCGAGATGCCGTGGATCGTGTACGAGGCACGAGCCAGTTTCTTCCAGCCTGAATTTTCATCCTTGTCCCAGAAGCGGGCGTAGGCGAAAGCGGATAGAAGAGCGGTGGTAAAGCTCAATATGACAGCAAACCTTCCAAGTTCGCCTGGAAATAAATGTTCTCCGATGTAATCCAAGGTGGTAAGTTTTTCGAGCGTTAGATCTCCTCTGAATACGAATCCGTGTTGCCGTCCATACGATTCTGTTCGTTGTACTTAGATGGACATTTCATGAGGATATCGCTGGCAATGAATGCCGTATCTGTTGCATATCCGGTCATGGTAATGGACTCACTTCTTTCGAAATCAGTTGGTTTTGGCTCATTGAAATAGACCGTTGAAACGGCGCCTGAATCATCGATAGCCGTAAAGCGCAACATGGTGGTCTTTGGGTTGAAGGAAATGTCGTCGTCTTTCTTGAGCTTGCCGATAACGATGTATTCCTTGCCTTGATTGGCTTGGGCTAGCTCGAAGTGAGCATAGGTGCTGGCATCACCGAATGTGGTAAGGATGCCACCGATCAAAACGGCGATGATAACGATGAGGATTATGTGCGATTTCTTCATTATTTCTGACCTTCATTTTCCATTTTGGACAACTTCTTATCCAATCGCATCAAGTAAACAATCAAACCGATGAAAATGATCAAAATGACGCCTACTACAACGTAGATCTTTCCTTCGGCTCTCATAGTGTCGGCCATTTCTACTTCTTGGGCCATTCCGGCGAAAGAGAGTAGAAGTGCTAAGAGGCTAATCGTGTATTTCATGTAGAACTTCTTCTTCAGATTCTATTTTCCTTTCCTTCAATTCCTCCATTCGCCATCGGATATTGGAGATCCAAATTCCAATGAGGATCCAGCCTACGACAGCAGGATAGAAGATTGCTCTCAAACTACTGTCCATGTCGTATTGGTTGAATCCTGGATTTCCTCCATTTCCCGGGTGCAGGGAGGAAGTCAATCGCGGCAGGATGCCGATAAATACGATCATCAAGATGAAAGCGAAAATGTTGTAGATGGCGCTGATGCGACCTTTTTGATCGGGCTTGTTCAATGATCCACGCAGGACGAAATAGGCGGCGTAGATCAACATGGTGATCACGGTGCCTTGCAACTTTGGATCCGGAGGGAAATAATCACCCCATGTGTATTTGGCCCAAAGCATGCCAGTGAGGAGTCCGAGGATGGAGAATAACATACCCGCTTCGGCAAAAACGAAGGATAATTTGTCGAGGGATGTTTTTCCGGTAGACAGATGCATGATGGCAGTAATGAAAGAGACGAGCATCATCATGATCATGGTGAACCACATCGTAACGTGAAAGAAAAGATTACGAATGGTTTCGTTGAGGATGGGAAGTCGCGGAACATCGTTCATCAAACCAGCGTAAATGCTGTAGATAACGAGCAGAACTCCAACTGCCTTCCACCAATGTTTTTGTATTGCCAACGCACTTAATTTTAAGCTGCCCAAAGGTACATAAAATATGGGGTAAGGGGAACTGAAAATGGGATGTACGAATTGGGTGAGTGTCCCTTTTTTGAATCCGCTTACGTAACCTTATATACCCACTGTTAGGGTTAGCAATCCGGTACTGTCATTCGCTGGGGATGCGAGACAGGCAATCTACTACAAGAACAGCCGGATCGTTCGCGCGCTAACACTAGCCATTGGGCGGTTGCAGAGAGGAGATCACACGGTCTCCTCTTTTTTTATTCCCTCCACATGTACGGGAAGAGGATAAAGGAAAGTAATCCCGTTAGTAGGTTCAACATCACCAATACCGCAATAAAGCTCCAATTTTGATCGATGGGTAACCCGATGGCTGCCTTGTTACTAGCTGCGATAAGTGTTGAGGTAAGTGGCAAGAGAATAGGAATGCTCAGAATGGCCATTAAGGTGGTGTTGTTGTTGGTCTTGGAGGCGATGGCCGACATCAAAGTCAGGGTGGTTGAAAAACCAATGGCTCCCAATAACACGATCAAAAGCATATGTCCATCCGCCTCTATCGGGTCGCCTAACAAAACCCGGAACAGTACAAAGGTGAAAAAGGCCACGATGATCATCTGAAGGACGTTGTAGATCATCTTACTCAATATCACAGCAGTAGGCTGTACCAATTGCGCGTAATACCAAAAACGATGCTGGGATTCGGCACCAAAAGCTCGAGTAGCGGATGAGATGGCTGCAAAGATGGTAATGACCCAGTACAGGGCTACCCAGGTCAGTTCATCGCTGACATCCTGGAAGACCAAGTAAGAGATGTACGTGGTGCTCACAACATAAAGCAGGGTAGCGAAGATGGCGTACCGCTGGCGATAGTCGAGAGTTAGGTCCTTGCGGATCAGAAAGGCGATCTCTTTCCACATGCTGCGAAGATACTCTTTAGATAGGTAGCCTTAAATAGAAGAGTAATGAGAAAAATTGCTGGAGGTGTCACTCTTGAAGCATAATATGCGTAACACATGAGCAGGACTCATCGGCGAACCATTGTTGAAGAATCAGATCGATGGCTCAAGATGGTAATCGGTGCCGAGTTCTGAATCATCGTATAAAAATGCAGATCGCACTAAGAGTCGAGGAAAACATACCTAGCATAATTGAGCGGAGGTGGATAGGCGTAAGAGCCTTATCTTCCAACAAGTCAATGGAGAATAAAGACACATTTGGTCCGCTTGTGGTTGATTGTTTAAAAAACGATCGACGTGCTCAAGCTGCGCTCTATGAGCAGTGCTTCCCAGCCTTGATGAAGGTATGTCGACGTTATCGTCGTCAGGATGAAGACGCCCGCTCTATGGCCAATGCGTGTTATTTGAAGATACTTCTCAATCTTGGAAAGTACGACCTTGAGCAGCCATTCCTTCCGTGGGCTATGACGGTTGCAGTGCGTACATGCATCGATGAATTGCGGAAAAGCAAGAGCTACAACGAGCAGATCATGCTCAGCGATGAAGAAAGGAGTTTCCGCGATGATTTCCAGGACACCATTTCAAATGATGTTTTGGATACGATATCGGCGGAGGAGGTCGACCTCATCATGAATGAGTTATCCGAAAGACAAAAACTCGTATTCAATATGTACGAGTTTGAAGGATATAAGCACGAAGAGATCGCCGAGCAATTGGAGATCTCCGTGAGAACCAGCAAGAGACTGCTGCACAAGGCAAGAATAACCTTGAAGGAGAGATTGATTAGACGATACAATTTGAAAGACGTAATCTGATGAAGAGCAATTTGGCAACTTGGATCCAAGGAAAGCTCGGTCAGATCAACGATCGAGCTACCGCCAGCGATTGGGCAGAGATGGAGAAATTGATCCAGTCTCAGCCTTCTTTGGTGTCGTCCAAACCTTGGTATAAAACACAATTGGGACTTGGAGGAATTGGAGCGGGAGCAGTGGTAATAGCCATTTCGAGCATCCTGCTTTTCAATTCTTCAAACGATCCACAACCAAGAACAGATTCCCATCAACAGCCTCCTGCGGAAGTAGTAGTGGAAGATGACGTACGGATTATCCCATCTTTAGAGGAACAGAAGGTAAAGGACAACACAGTTCAGGATCCTGCTCAATCTACGAACACCGAGTCTTTAACTTTCAATGTAGAAGAAACGACTGATGCTCATTCGAATGATGATCAAACCCTTGCAGAGGAATCTGTATTTGAACGACCTGCGCAAGGCGCTCAAAGCAACCAGTCTCATGTCAATGAAGATGGAGCGTTTGTAGCTGACAACCCTAGTGAAGGGGAGTCTGCAGCCGATCCGCAACCTGCCACTGATGAGAACGCAAGAGCAAGTCAGGATGAAATGACCCTAGATAACGGATCACTCGTGCTCACGGATAATGCTCACGAAGAACGTGAACCACGCGAAGGAAAGGAAGATCAGAGCAATGAAGGCGATATGTCAAGCCACTCCAATAAATCTGGAGTTGAAGCCGACCCAACCGAAGGAATAAATACACAAGCATCTTCTACGTTGACCAATGTGAGCGGAGGTTCCACGACTGCTGCTGGCGAAGTGGGAACTTCGACAACAACAAGTAGCGGGTCGACAACATCTGGTAACAATGCTTTCGTTGCATCAAACGAGTCTGATAACTCATCAACGGATCAAGCAAAGGATTCCGGTAGAGGAGCGGAGACGAATGAGGGTGAAACAAACACTACTTCTGAAGGTGCAAGTACATTAGGTGCATCTGTTGCCTCACTTAACGATGATCCATCATTAGACAATGACCTAGGAGAGGAAGAATCCGCAGAAGAGATTTTGAAAGATGTGCGAAATAAGAACGCCATCCATTGGTCATCAGCCGCTTTTGCCAATTACAATTATTCTATGGGCGGGTCTGAAGTTCAAGGAGCGGTTTTGGATGTTCAGCCCATCGGATTAGGTGCAGAAGTAAGGGCCGAATGGAGATCATGGTCGGCTTCATTCGGTGCCGCATTCAACAACGAAAGCGCGTCATTTAGTTCAAGCGCATCCGATCTTCAATCCACCTACAATGCGGTATATTGGGGCGAAGAAGACACGATTCAACGTCAGGTTATCGACTCTACATGGGTCAACTTAGGCGGCGGAAACGGCTATTGGGATGTAGATACATCATACGTTGATGAGATCTTCACCGTCCTACGTGAGCGTCAGGATAGCAGCGGCTATCAAATGAATTCTAGAAGAGAGATATCTGTGCAAGGATATAGGGTATCGATGCCTTTAATGCTTGGAAAGCAATGGGATTTCGATAGATTCTATATCGGTCTTGAAGCAGGTCCTGTGTTCACACTCAGAAGCACGTCGTACTACAACAAGGGAGAATTCTTCCACTCTCGTGATGCATGGGGGACAGACCTTATGGTGCGTACGGAGGTGGGATTTCATCTTTCCGAGAGGGTGTCCATGTTCGGTCGCGTAGGTTACAGGACTAACCTTACGACTATAAAGAGCCTGCGACTCCAGAGCAATCAAGCTCAGAGTATTCCGGTGAGCTTTGGAGTTCGCTCTCACTTCTAATTACTCTGAACGTTTTTCTACTTTTCGGGTTTTGAATGGAAAACAACCGACATCATGAAATATCCATTGCTAGCATTTGCAGCCTTGGCCATTGCCTGCTCTTCACCATCCAATGAAGAACAAACAACGGCAACAGCGCAAACCATGAACACCGAAAACGAAGCAACCATGCAAACTGAAAGTGACTTCTATGCATTCAGCGTAAAGACCCTTGAGGGTGAAAACTTCGACTTTGACTCTTTAAGAGGTAAGAGAGTTCTCATTGTGAATACAGCCAGCGAATGCGGCTTCACTCCACAGTACGAGCAGTTGCAAGAGCTGTACGACACATATGGGGGAGATAAATTTACGATTATCGGCTTTCCTGCGAACAACTTTGGCGGGCAAGAGCCTGGATCCAACGCTGAGATCCGCACCTTCTGCTCAAGGAATTACGGAGTATCATTCCCAATGATGGAGAAGATATCTGTGAAAGGTGACGACATACACCCTGTTTACCAATGGCTCACGCAAGAAAGCCTGAACGGTGTTGCCGATGGTAGCGTTCAATGGAACTTCCATAAATTCTTGGTCGACGAGAATGGAAATTGGGTCAAGGAGCTATCCTCAAGAGTAAACCCTCTCGATGAGGTCTTCGTAAACTTTGCGGAAGGCAAGTAGCACTTGATGTTAAAACATTATTTAAAAAGAATTCCCACCTTTGCGGCTGGGAATTTTTTATTTGGATAGATGATGAAACTGGATATTCTCGCATTTGGAGCGCACCCTGATGATGTTGAATTAGGCTGTGGGGGAACACTTGCCAAGGCGGTGAGCTCAGGACTCAAGGTGGGTATAGTGGACCTAACTCAGGGTGACCTCGGTACACGTGGTACACCGGAAATCCGATTGCAGGAAGCTCAGGCGGCCGCTGAGGTTTTAGGTGTGCACGCTCGTGAGAATCTCGGTTTTAGGGATGGATTCTTCGTGAATGATGAAGCTCATCAAAGAGAAGTCATTCGCCTTATCAGAAAGTACCAACCCGAAACGGTTATCTGTAATGCTCCACACGATCGTCACCCCGACCATGGCAGGGGTTCGGAGCTAGTTGTAGAGAGCGCTTTCTACAGCGGGTTGAGAAAGATCGAAACGACAGATGGTGGACAGCCTCAAGAAGCATGGCGACCAAAACGCGTGTTCCATTACATTCAATTCTACGACCTTAAGGCTGATTTCAGTGTTGATGTAAGTGGTTTTGAAGATGTAAAGATGGATGCGATCCACGCCCATGCCTCTCAATTCTACGATCCAAATAGTACCGAACCGAAAACGGTTATTAGTTCCAAGCAATTCCATGATTCCATCAAGGGTAGGATGGTAGAGTGGGGGCGAATTATAGGAGCTGCCTATGCCGAAGGATTCATCGCTGAAAGAACAATGGGAGTAGATCAGATCACTGACCTTATTTAAGAAGCTCACGGTAGAGTTCCTTCCAGTGGGAAGTTACTGATTCCATCGAGTAATCCGCTATCTGAGCATCCACCTGCTCTTTCGTCGGTAGGTCCATTTGCAGACTTTCCTTCATTTTTTCCATGAGGTCGATGTTATCATCTATCCTTGTCCAAAGAACATTTTCATCCTTCAGGAAAGTTTCTGGTCCGCCACAGCGAGTGCAGATCAATTTCTTGTGAAGCGCGATTGCTTCTAGACATACGATGGAAAAGGTTTCTTTCCGACTATTGATGATCACGGTATCTACCTCATTGAGTAGTTCCATGGACGCCTTGTGACCCGCTCTTCCGTGGAATGTGACCTTGTTACTTACACTGAGTTCCTCAGCTAGATCTTCCAGCTTTTGTCGGTCTTTGCCGTCGCCTATGATAGACAATCGCACTGCATCCTTTTCCTCTGACAGCTTGGCGAATGCGGAGAGGATCCCACTAATGTTTTTGATGGAATCGTCAAGGTCGGCCAGCACCCCAAAGTGCCCGGCTGCTGCAGACCTATTCGGCTTTATGCCCTCAAGGTCTACCGAATTTGGAAGGATGTCGATACTCGTTCTTCCAGTGCGCTCAATAATGGCATCGGCAAGGAATCCAGAAACAGTGGTACATCGCTCAACGCGTTTGATCATTAGCTTGGTAAGCTTCTTACCGAGTGCGCCTTTGTCGTCAAAGCGATGGTCAAGGTAACCCGACCAATGCTCGGTGAGTACCACAGGAATTCCCTGTGTCTTGGCATACTCAAGGATCACCCATTGGTCCTTATCCGCGATATGAAGATGGATGATATCCGGTCTGTCACCCAGCCAAGCCTCCTTTATAATGCGTTGAATGGAACCCAGCTTTTTGCTGATGCTCATGATCCCTTTCCCCTCGGGTAAGTACATGCGAAGTGTTGGGACATCCTGTTCAATGTCGAATGTGAGGTGGTAATCATTACCACGACCCCAGTACACTACTGCTTGATCGGCTATGACGGTACAACCTCGTACATGTTGTTGAATGAATACGCCATTTTGTGGGTCGTTTTCATTCGGATACCATTTAGCGAGATGGAGTATGCGCGGTTTTCTATCCAAAGCTAGGCTGGAATAAATGGATGAGTACGGCCATAGAAATGATCTGGATGATAAAGATAAGAGTTCCCATCAGCATGCTCCTTGGACCTTCACTCTTGAGGTTTGCAAACTTGATCTGCCAGCCGATACCTACCATTGCAATGGTCAATAAAGCTTTCTCTATCAGTCTTATAGCATCACTGATCTCATCTGGAAGCACCTCTACGAAACCGATCACCGCTGTTCCAATGAAAAGCCAGAGGAACGTTGGGATGAGCTTCAAGCTGACGTCCTTGGAATGTTTTCTTCCGGTAGATAGTGCCACAAGGATGGCGATCGGTAGGAGCATAGACACTCTGAAAAGCTTAATCGTTGTAGCCCACAGTCCTGTTTCTTGACTTACCGCTTCACCTGCTGCTACGGCTTGTCCCAATGCTTGCATCGTACCTCCGGTGTATAGGGCTGAACTCAGCGTATCGGTATCCAATGCGATAAGTGTAGGTGGCAGAATGATGAGCCCGAGAATACCCAAGACATTGATCACGGCTATGCTTGTGCCGGTCTCTTTTGCATCGGATTTGATGATGCCAGAGATCGCAGCAATCGCTGAGGCACCACAGATGGCATTCCCAATCCCGATAAGCAACCCATTGTCTTTGCTCAATTTGAATACTCGGTAGAGCAGTAATCCACTTAAGATGGTAATGGCCATAACGATGAGCACAATCAATCCAGCATTCCACGGAATCTCTGAACGAAAGCTTGCGCCAGTCGGGATACCCATGAGGATGATAGCATAAGCGAGAACCGTCTTCTCGCTGTATTTAACCCCCATCGTGAACGAGTGGGGTGTTGAATATGTGTTCCCGACGATCAAGCCGAGTATCAATCCCCAAACAACACTGCCTAAGATCCCAGTGTAGTGGTGCAGTACATACGCAATTACGGCTAATGCGAGAATGGGTAGTAGACCGCGAAAATGCTGACGTTGAAGCTTCTCCATAAGAACCACAAATGTACGGGCAATAAAGACAACTTTTTTGTGAGTTGCATTTGGTTAGAGAAGTACAAATTGTTTTATATTTGCGCTCCTCAAATGGTGGTTGTAGCTCAGTTGGTTAGAGCGCCGGATTGTGGTTCCGGAGGTCGCCGGTTCGAACCCGGTCTTCCACCCAAAAACCCTCGATGAAAGTCGGGGGTTTTCTTTTTTACAGCAGTCAATATGCGGATAATCAGGATGAAAGGCGCTTATACAGACAAACCACCTAGATTATGAAGCCTGCAACCTTGACCAACTCTGACTATCTAGAAAAGATCCACGATTACATCCATTTACGGACTTGGTGCTTTAATGGCGACAAGCCGGCAATGATCAACTTTACCTCCAAGAGGTGCGACACCTGTAAATTGACTACCAAATTGGTAGATCTGTTGTGCAGCGAATATTCTACTGTAATCGATTTCTACACTGTCGATATTGAAGAAGAAACGGATCTTGCCGTAGAATTGGGCATAGAGAATATCACTGCAGTGATGTTCATTCCCTTGAATGGCGAGCCTATGCTACAGCCAGGAATTGTGAGCGATGAGATCATGCGTGCTGTTATCAGCAAACATTTGATCGAAGATTACAAATCCGTGGGTTGATCAGAATACAAAAGGATAACCTTTCAAGGTCATCTTTACGTACTTCTTCTCATTGAACGTATACAATTGAGCGGGCTTCTTGAACTCAGGCGAAGGACTTGTTTTCTTTTCAAGGTCGATCAAGAGTTCAGAATTCAAGATCTTCCTTCTGAAATTTCGCTTGTCGAATGACTTACCCAATGCGCATTCGTAGAGCATCTGCAATTGGTGCAGTGTAAACTCTTCTGGCAGTAGATTAAACCCTATTGGTCGTCTCTTTACACGGCGCTTAAGTCTCTCCTTCGCAAAATCGAGGATGTCGGTATGGTCGTAGGCAAGTGGCGGAACCTCGTTCATATTGTACCATGAGTAGCCGCTCTTTTTCAACTCTTTCAAGAGTTTATCATGGAGCATTACCAGGCCGTAAAAGGCGATGTTAACAACCCTTCCCTCTGGATTCCGATAGAGCTTTGCAAAGGCATTCAGTTGCTCCAGATACCAGTCATCCTCACCTGTAACAGCGGTGAGAAGGTGACGCGCAGTTGCCTCCACAGAATGATTTTCCCTTACAATAGAAGTTGGCAGGATCTGAGCTCCCTTGAAAGGGTCGTTTTCTTTGGTGGAGAGAAGGACCTTGAGTTCCTCACCATCAAAGCCAAATACAACCACGCTGGTAGCGAGAGCTGCATGAAAATCGTTTGGTTTGATATCTACATTCATATTAAGTGTCAAAATTACACTTTCTGGATTAGAATTTGAATAAGTGAGTGTTAAGGGAATAAAAAATCCCGACACATTGGTCGGGATCTGAGTTGAGGAGGAGATAGAACTTAGGCTGTTTCGGCCTCTACGTTGTTTTCTTCGAGTTCGTATTCCCCGAGATAGCGTTCGGCCTCTAGTGCGGCCATACATCCTGTTCCGGCTGCGGTTACAGCCTGACGATAGATCTTGTCTTGGGCATCACCCGAAGCAAACACACCCGGATAATTGGTAGTCGTGGTACCTGGCTTGGTCTTGAGGTAACCCACTTCATCCATATCCAATTGACCTTTGAATATGTCGGTATTTGGCTTGTGACCGATCGCCACGAAGAATCCGGCACATGGGATGGTCGTCTCTTCGCCCGTCTGGTTATTCTTCACACGAGCACCTTCAACAACTTGGTCGCCCAACACCTCGATGGCTTCTGTATTCCAAAGCACCTCGATATTCTTATTGTTCATGACGCGGTGCTGCATGGCCTTGGAGGCACGCAATTCATCGCGACGAACGAGCATGGTCACCTTTGGACATAGTTTAGCGAGGTAAGTAGCTTCTTCCGCAGCGGTATCACCACCACCTACGATCACCACTTCTTCGCCTTTGTAGAAGAAGCCGTCGCATACTGCGCAACCTGAAACACCGTGACCAGACAAGCGCTTCTCGCTTTCTAGTCCAAGGTATTTCGCTGATGCACCTGTAGAGATGATAACTGAACGAGCATGGATCGTTTTGGATTGATCTACTACGAGCGTGTGGTATCCACCTGGCTTATCGGTAAACTTCACCTCGGTTACCAATCCAAAGCGTACATCGGTACCGAAGCGTTCCGCTTGCTTCTTGAGATCCTCCATCATAGCTGGACCATCAATTCCTTCTGGATAGCCCGGGAAGTTCTCCACTTCTGTTGTGGTAGTTAACTGGCCACCTGGTTCCATACCTGTATACATGATTGGCTTAAGATCGGCACGAGCCGCATAGATGGCAGCTGTATAGCCCGCAGGTCCACTGCCAATGATCACGCATTCTTGCTTTTCGATATTATTGTCGCTCATAACAGTTCTTTTGAGTCGCTTATTTCTGATGTCAAAATTAGGTCAATACTCATTGACTCAGTTAATGACGATATTGATAAAGTTCACTTACAGACCTTGCAAAGGTTGTCTCTTTCCTTCCACAACTTCCGTAACTTAGATTACAAATTTAATTTATCATGATACGCTCTCTCATTTTTCTCGGCGCTTTTATCATTAGTTATTCACTATCCGGTCAGGGTAGTCCGTCTTCCAAAGGTCAAGTTTATCAAGTTGCTGAAGAGGGCAACAACCCTATCCTCTGGGGTACAGGATGGTTTAGTTTTTTCACAGTGGATAGAGATACTGTGATTGATGCTAAAACCTACAATGTGATAGCGTTTTCCGGAACGGGTGATCCCTCGGCTCCAAACGCTGGTCAGTATTATGCCCGAACCGACAATGGACAATTGTTCTTTCGATTTGACACGGTTCACATGGGAGTTATGAATCCACCGTGGACCTACAACACGGACATCTTGATCATGGATTATACGCTTCAGGTGGGTGATACCTTAGCTTGGCCCAACACGATCCATGGGGAATTCATTGTTCTGAATGTGGATACCACCATCGTAAATGGCACTCCGCGTATCCGGATATCGGATGGCTACAATGTATATATCGAAGGCATTAGTAGCGCCAAGTATCCGCTATCTCCATTCTTCGACGAATGGCATTATTCAAATAATGTGGTATGCATTACCGATACGTCCGGCAACTTGTTCTACGAACCATGGGTCGATCTTGACCCTACAGATAAGCGAAGATGTGGATACCTTCTTGGTCAAGAAGAGGTGGAGGGTGATGAAGTACTCGTTTATTCGGATGATGAAGGACTGATCATTCGTGGTTTTGATAAGGATGTCAAGATCGTTCAGTTACTCCATTTAGATGGCAGGTTAGCGCAAGAGTGGACCTTTTATGGCGATCCTAACATCGATGGATTTCCACTGGCTTTACAGGATCATCCGAAAGGGTATTACGTGGTACTGATCAATGAACAACAGGCTTTTAAACTACTCCTGTGATTCATGTTAGACATTCCATAGATTGTGTTATCCCCTTGCAACACGTGTTGTCACCTTTGTAACAAGAAATAATGGGTATGTCAGATTCACTTATAAAGATAGATTCCATCACTCAGTTACATGAACTGGTAGGAGCTCCCAAGCCGGATCATCCATTGATCAGTGCTTTGCGGGGTACTGAGATCGCAAATGCTGCTCCGATGCCAAAGGGGACCCAGATCTCCTTGGGCTTTTATCAGATTTGGTTGAAAGGTGGACATTGCGGTGTTCAATATGGTCGTAAACACTACGATTTCGAGGAAGGAGTGATGAGTTTCTCCGCTCCCTACAAGATGGCCACGATCACGGAAGATACAAGACAGGAGGGAGCTGAAGGTTGGGTGATCTTCTTTCATCCCGACTTGGTTCGAACTTCGCCATTATTCGATGAAGTGAAGAACTTCGGTTTCTTCGATTATGAGTCGCACGAGGCACTGCACCTTTCGGATAGGGAGAAGGCGACGGTAACGGAGGCCATGGAACGCATACGTGAAGAGATCGAAGACCGAATCGATAACCATAGTCAGCGAGTGATCGTATCCAACTTACATCTACTGTTCAATTATATAAGTCGGTATTACGAGCGACAATTCAACACGCGCTCTACGGCCAACAAGGCCATTGTAACGCAAGTAGACGAAGTATTGAATAAGTACTTTGAATCTGGCGATCTTTCGATGAATGGACAACCCTCTGTGAATTTGCTCGCAGATGAGGTACACTTGTCTCCCAACTACCTGAGCGATCTCCTCCTGAAAGAAGTGGGACCTTCAGCTAAGGATCACATCAATGCGTTCCTTGTGAGCAAGGCAAAGACCGCACTTCTCACCACTGATCTGAGTATTAGTCAGATCGCCTATGATCTTGGTTTTAACTATCCACATTACTTCAGTCGGCTTTTTAAACAGAAGACAGGTATTACGCCAAACGAATTTAGGGCAGTGAATTGAAGGTGCCTCGTGACCTCGGCAAAAGGTCCGCCTAAGGCGGAAAGGTCATCCGCCGGTAGGCGGATGAAAGGTCACCTCCTGGCGGAGGTGAAAGCGTGGCGCTTGCGGGGTGATTTGGACGAATCTTGTTCAGGAGTCGACATCCCAGCTTAGTCTGGATGATTTTCGGTAGTTCTTTTGAAACGTTTCCTTGCCTCCTTGAAATTCCATCCTATCAGGGAATACAACGAGCGAGCCCTGACCGCCCCGACCGCTCTGACCGCCCCGAATAAAAAAATCGGGATGTCAACGACTATCGTCAACATCCCGATGGTTTGTAAACTCCAGAGTATTTAGGGGTAAACCGTTATATTATTCAGGTTATCAATCATCATCTTCTACCTCTATCTCAACATTGAGTAACTCCACCAACTGTGTGTAGAGCGAGGTGTTGGATTGAGCGTTGATCAAGATCTGACCATTGGTTTGGGTGGCGGTGGAAAGATCGATGGTGTTCAGGATGGCGTTAATACCCATTACCACGTTCAAGGTGGAGATCTGATTTGGTTGAACTTGGATGCCATTTACTTCATCTTCTATTTCCAATTCGATCTCCTCCATGATGTCCACAATAAGGGGAACAACATTTCCAGCCGTATCACTATAGTCGGCTTCCAAGTGAACGGACTGAGTTGACGAATCGTCATCACCCATCTGAACTTCTAGCTCTGTATAGGTTCCTGCAGGCATCATGTAAGAAGGAAAAGCAGGTGTAGAATTCCCGGTAATCAGGTCAAATTGATACAAACCTTCAATATCGATCTCTACTTCAAGGCTATCTATTTCATTCTCATCCTCCAATTCTACTTCAGTTACATTTACCCATCCATTCGTTAAACTAACGGATTGAGTTTTACCAGTTACTTCACCGGCTTGAACTCTCATGGTGTAACCGGTCTCTTGGATCTCTTCTTCGCTGCAGGCGAATAGTACCGCTGCAGACATCAATAATGCGATTCTCTTCATCATCATTCTTAGGGTTAATTAAAGGAGGTACTGCAAATATACGCGCCAAGCAGGCTAAATTACCGCACAAAATGTGCGTTTGGTCGCATGGATGCTTTCCCGTACCCTAGTTCCTGTCTTGCACCGTTGCGTGCTTGATACCCACTAGTAGGACCGTTCAACGTGAGAGCCCCGACAGCCTCGACCGCCCCAACATCACCATTCTACAGCCCTTTAGTCTCTCAGTCTGACGATCCGATCATCCAATCATCCTTACCTTTGCTCACGAAACCATCACAACATGAAATACCGCAGACTCACAAAAGAAGAATTTGAAGCGCTACATGAGGATTTCATCTACTTTCTATCGGCCAACACAATTACGGGCGACGATTGGAAGAAGATCAAGGCGGAGACTCCAGAGAAAGCTGAGCAGTTGCTAAACATGTTCAGTGACATAGCATGGGAGAAGGTCTTGGAAAAGAGTGAATACGTAGAGAGAATAGGAGAGAGGGAGTGGATGAGTGCCCATTTTGGAGAACAAAGCGCACACATGGTATTGTTGAGGTCAACCACCAATGAGCCTATTCCCAATGAGGTCAAAGCATCAGAAATAAAAAGCGCCTTGAAGAACAAGACGCTTGAGTTGGTTCAAGGAACCAAAAAGTATTCTAAACTGCGGGAGCAGGAAATGTTTCAGTTGATTCAGCAGGGGGCAAATCCCAGTAAAGGTGAAAAATACATCACCTTGAAGGGGCTTCTGAAATGATCACTTGTTGATGGTCAGCCTTGCTCTTCTTCTGTGGTCTGGAAATCGTTCATGAATTCTTCCCAAGACATGTTCTTGTAGAATCCCTCACCCAAGAATGTAGCGATGGCCAAGAATTGCTGTGCTGGTTGATAGCCTGGTACAGGCTGGATCATGTCTAGATCTTCATTCAAGAAAACCACGGTTGGATAGCTGAGTTTTCCCTGAAGCAGAGCAGCGGCCAATTCATGATATCCTCTTCTGCCACTGGCTACATACTTGAATGTGTGGTTCTTGAATTCGATATCTCTTCGGGCTTCGCCATCGAGTTTTACATTGATGAAGTGCTCGTTCATAAAGGCTACAACAGCAGGGTCCTTGAAAGTAGTGGCATCCATTCGCTTGCACCATCCACACCAATCGGTGTAAACATCGATAAACACGGGTTTGCTCACTCCTGCCTTGTGCATTGAGTCTGCTTGCTCAATGGTAACCCAATTGATCTCGGTAACCTCTTCATCCTGACCAAAGGCAAAAGCCCCGATCAACATCATACATCCTATCCAAAAAATCTTTTTCATGGTCTAAAAATAAAAAAAGCAGAGCGTCAACC
>CBFHXG010000028.1:0-30259 GCA_965659725.1 Phaeocystidibacter sp.
AAGGCGATCAGAATAACGACCGATATGCCGAAAAGGAAGGTCCAACCCACCACAAGCGCAAATTGTTGGAAGTACGTGGCAAACGACTTGCCTAAGCTCGTTATGTAGAGCTCACCACTTTTTAAGGACCTTGATAAGGCTAGGCTGGATACGGGAATGAAGTACAGAATGATTGCCGCAAGCATCCCCCAACCAAGTCGCAGTGTGAAACAGCTCAATCCTATGATCACGAAGTGCTGTATCGCCGTAATCCAGAGATGCTTTGTATCCTTTGGCTGGTGTACGTGACGAGCTGCCACTACCTGTACCAAAGTGATAAAACCTACGAAGATCGCCGCGATCATTGGAATCTCCCAAGTCCCCAACTCGAATAGGATAAATGTATTATAGATCGCATAGATCATTGATACCGTTGCCGTTTCTACATAGGCAATTCCGCCACCACCAAACCAATAGAGCTCCACGGCAGAGATGAGATCACCTAACTTGAGGTATACCCCAAATCCGATGACGGATAAAGCGATCCACCAGACCTTCTTTACCAAGAAATGTTGAAATCCTTGAATACTTAATTGAAAGGTCTCCGCCGCATTGTGAACATCATTGGTGTCTATGTCCCTTACTGAAGATAGAGTGTCGTTATCTGGCCGATCCTCGATCCTATTCAATCGCTTGCCATAGCGATAGGGTGCATAAACGAAATACCCAACAATCATGGCGAAGTTGATGACAATAAAGATGAGTCGGTATACCCAGAACATATCATCATGCCGTGTAACATAGGCTTCTACCCATGCTGCGAAGATGATGAAAGGGGCAAGGACCAAGATGATCTTCATGCCCTGATAGAACTTTAATCGCAGTGAAAGCAGTCTGCTATAACTTCCCGGGAAGAGGTAGCCTGATCCGAGTAGAAGTCCAGCTCCACCACCAATAACAATGCTCGATATTTCCACTGTGCCGTGTTGCCAAATGGTCAGGAAGCTTGTCCACAGCAAGCCTTTCTGATAGAAGTAGTACTGAAACACACCCAGCATTACTCCATTGGACATGAGCGCGCCAGCCGAGCCTATCCCGAAGAACAGCCCCATAACAAAGCAGAAAATGAGCACCCACATGTTGTTCAGGGCGATACGAGTAAACATATCCCATGAGTCGGTGTCCTTATATACCGCCATAGGATCGCCATTCTCGATATTCTCGTTGGTCATGTCGATGTAATAATCCCCAAGTACAGTTCTGGCAAATTCAGAATCGAGATGCAGCGACACCGCACCAATGGTCATGGCCACTCCAAAGATGATAAAGGATAGGAAGAATGCTTTCCTGCCATGATACATGATAGAGGGAACATCCTTGAAAAACAGCTTCACAAAAGGATTCTCTCCTTTCTCACGATGCTGATGGATCAATCGGTAAAGGTCTGATGTAAGGTTGTTGAGATAGAGACGAATCGATCGTCTGCGGTAAAAGGTTTGTGAATAGCCTAGATCATCGGTCAATCTGACGAAATCATCTCCTAGATTTTCATCCAACTCCTTCTTGAACTTGCTTTTTTTGAGAGTGCGAAGCGTTTTTTCAAGAGGCCCCCATCGATGGGAGTTGTCCTTTACAAATTGACTTTCTTTCATGAGTGGAGAGCTAAAATAGAAATTCATTTGCTTGCCACAAGTAAAGGTTTGGATTGGTATTACTATTTTCGAAAACGCATGAACACAATCGACATACATACCCCACAAAATGTCAAACTGGAAATGACCCTAGCCAGTTCTGGCCTTCGTTTGGCTGCCTTTGCCATCGATCAGGTCATCTTTATTTCCACCCTCATCATCCTAAGCTTGGTAAGCACTTTCGTCTTTGGGTTTGATGACGATTTCCTTGAGGTTTTCATTTGGTTAGTGATCATACCATTCATCTTTTTCTACTCGCTCATCTTTGAGTCGCTGTGGAACGGACAAACACCGGGTAAGAGGCTAGTGGGTATTCGAGCTATTCGATTGGACGGAGAACCTCTCCGAATGGATGAGGCACTTTCTAGGTGGTTCATGCGCATCATCGACCTCTACTTGTCTGGAGGTATACTCGCCATGCTACTCGTGTCCAGTAGTCGTTATAACCAACGATTTGGCGATATGCTAGGAGGCACGATTGTAGTAAAGGACAAAGCCAGTGGAGGAGTATCGCTAAGTCACGTGATGAAGTTGGATACCACGGATAGCTATGAGCCCGTTTATCGCAGTGCGCGACTCTTACAGGAAGAAGAGGCCTTACTAGTAAAGAATGCGCTGATCCGCTACGAGAAGTACCCCAACGAAGGACACTTGAAAGCGATCCACGAGCTGGTATCAAAGCTCGAGGAGGTGCTAGAAGTAAAAAAGGCGAAGAAATCCTCCACCGATTTTCTCCGTACACTTTTGAAAGACTATATCGTTCTTACGAGATGATGGTCCTACAAAGACATCAATCCTTCGATTCCCTCGGCCTGCTTGTAACGATCGATCACCGCGTCAGGTGACATCATCATTTCCTTGGCAGTAACCGAGATGAAGTTTCCCTTTTTGCTTGTTCTCATGGTCACCTGAGCCTCCTTTGTATCGAATAAGGCTTCTACTTGGGCAACCTTCTGATTGTCAGCAGGAACAATGAATTTGAACATATATACCGATGGCCAAGTCTCCAATTCAGATAATTGGGTCTTTAGCTTTTCATACTTTGCTTCTTTGCTTTCGCTCATGACTACTTCGTTTTTCGGATTGCAAATTTCCGAAGAATGCTCGAACTTCCCTAAAATTTACGGCTATGAGAAGTTTAGATTCTTGGTTCGATGAATATGCACAGAGTCATCAGAACCCTGTGAATAAGCTCATACACTGGATCTGTGTGCCGAGCATCTTCTTCTCTATACTGGCATTATTGTCGGCCATACCCTCCAATTCCTTACAAACATTGCTGCCAGATACCCTTCATTGGTTCGCACATTGGGGAACAGTTGGGGTGATCTTTGTCCTCGTATTCTACTTCCGTCATTCCTTAAGCATGGGGGTAGCAATGTCGATCTTCACCATCATTTGTCTCATTGGCGTGTACGCCATTGGTTTGCTGCCTTTTCCCGTTTGGGCTTCATCGCTGATCATCTTTGCGGCAGCCTGGGCAGGACAGTTCTACGGTCATAATCTGGAAGGAAAAAAGCCGAGCTTTCTAAAGGATATTCAGTTCCTCCTGATTGGCCCGGCTTGGCTTATGGGATTCATCTTTAGATCTGCAGGTATCCGTTATTGATCGTACAATCGACAGGTAATGCCAACACTGATTCGTCCATAGCCATCATGCGTTCCTAAGTAGGTCCTTCCCGAGGCCTTTATGTTGAGATCGATCGTTGCCGTTCCACTTCTGATAACCGTATATCCAAAACCGACCTCGGCTACAGCACCAACATCCAGAACATCAAAATCGTTATTTGCATAGATAGGATTGACGTAATAAGTTGCGATCCTACCTAAGGATGGCCCAACTCTCCCAATGAAGTTCATTCGGTTGTTAGCAAAGGGGAAAGTATAGCCAAGAAGGACGTCTGCCGTGCGATACGTTGTTACCACGTCGGCAGGAACGAAGTTGACAAAGCCAAGGTCTGGCTCTCCAATGACCGTGGTTCGAGCACCGGAAAAATCGGCCCTTCCTATCTGCCCTGAAACCGACCAATTACTCCAGTAGTAGGTATAAGCACCCTCAACGGCAGTTCCCCACATATCTCCATCTCCAGTATAAGCAAAGCCACCCGTAACGCTAACAGAATGGCGTAATTGTGCGGTAGAAGAGATCGAGATGAAAGTGATAAGAGTTAGGGTAAGAGATAATCTTTTAAGCATGTAAGATCGAGTTTTTTGAGTTTGCCTATATCGTCGCAATATCTGTTCTAATAACCTCATGGATCTAAAATCGTTCAAACAAAAAAGGGAGCCCGAAGGCTCCCTCATACAAGGCTGATGAAAATATTAGTCTTCCATCAAGTCTTCAACGTCGCTCGTCACTGCATCCTTGTGCATCATGACAGAAATAGTTTTGAAGCGGATGTAATCATCTGATACATAGAGGTAACCTTCGCGGTAGTTGTTACCAACTTCACCCCAGCTATTCTTTACGATGTAATAGATGTCACCATTTTGATCCTTCACCTTACCCGTGATCTGCATGGCGTGATCATCGGTCGTTTCGTAGTTGTCGTAATCCGCTTGGCGAATCTCTTGCGTAATCTCTAGTTGCTCTACTGGAGATTCAAATGCGGCCTTCTTTTCTTCGTTTGACATATCGCTCCATTCAACCTTAGGTACGATAGCAAGGCCATCACGCGGACTAAAACCTCGCTCGCTCACATCGGCTGCCCAAGCAACAGAGTAGCCATTCTCCAAGGCATTATCAATGTTCTCCATCATTTGATCCAATTCGATGTTGATCGAGCTGCCCCAGGTCCAGTTGTCAGGTACTTGGATCTGAACGATCTCGTTGAAAGGGTAGTGCGTCCAAGATGTTAGCTGAACGTAGTCGTTGGGATCGACCCCTACCACTTCATCTGCAAACGTGCGAGGAGTATAGGTCTTCCCGTTGTAGACAAATTGTTCAGGGTATTCTCCCAGGTATTGATTGAGGTACGCTTCAAAAGCAGACTTCCAAACAGGTGTTAAACCAGAGCGATTGTTGTTCTCGATCACTGCGTCAACAATGCCTTTAAGCGCTGCTTCAAGCTCGCCGTGCTCGTTTCTATTTGTTCCGTAGTTCAAGCCTTCGTAAACGTCCTGTGGTACGGCGCCGTATTTATCGATCACATAAAGAACGTCTGGTAAGGCACCACCTTGTGCGAAGTTCAGATGGCCATGAAGACGAACATATTTCTCGGCCTTATCGATATACACCTGACGTACCGTGAACATCTCTGAAAGGTCAATAGGTTCTTTACCCATGCGTAGCATTTCCGACTCGATGAAAGAGCTGGTTGCATAGCTCCAACATGTTCCAGAGCTCGCTTGGTTCTTCACCTCAGTTGCCTCAATATCGATGAGGGTCTCAAATTCGTAACCGCGATCAGCCTCTGCGCTATTCTCGGAGGTTTGATTAACAAGGTCATCCTGAGCAGTAAGGGTAACAGATGCCGCCATGATAAGCGGTAACAACGTAAGATTTTTCATAGTAAATGATTGTTGAACGACTTTTCGAAGGCGCAATATAAGAACTGAGCTCGCACAAAGCTTAGCCCAGATTGCACAATAAAAAAAGCCACCCGTTTAGGTGGCTTTCAGATCATTTGATAGGATGGTCTATTTGAACTGGCTCGATACTACAGCATTCTTAGGACCATTTGAATAGTCGTAGAAACCCTCGCCAGATTTCGCTCCTAGTTTACCTGCAGTGACCATGTTCACTAATAAAGGACACGGTGCATACTTAGGATTGCCTAATCCTTCGTAAAGGACATTGAGGATGCTATAGCACACATCCAACCCAATGAAATCTGCCAATTGCAATGGTCCCATTGGATGCGCCATACCGAGCTTCATGATGCTGTCGATCTCTTCAACACCGGCAACGCCTTCGTGAAGTGAAATGATCGCTTCATTGATCATTGGCATGAGGATACGATTAGCTACGAAACCAGGATAGTCGTTACATGGAACTGGGATCTTATTCAGCTTCTTCGATAGATCAACGATGGTGTTGGTGGTTTCATCACTGGTGCTGTACCCCCGAATGATCTCGATCAACTTCATGACGGGAACTGGATTCATGAAGTGCATACCGATCACCTTGTCGGCACGCTTGGTTTCAGCTGCGATCTTAGTGATGGAAATGGAAGAGGTGTTTGTCGCGAGGATACATTCAGGCTTGGTCAATTCGTCTAGCTTACGGAATAGATCCAATTTGATGTCAACGCGCTCCGTTGCGGCTTCCACAACAAGATCAGCGTTCTCTACAGAATCCTTTAAGTCTGTGGAAGTAGTCAATCTACCCAAAGCTGCGTTCTTGTCATCTTCAGAAATCAACTCCTTTGAAACCTGACGATCCATGTTCTTGCCAATGGTGCTCAAGGCGCGCTCCAGACTATCGGCACTGATGTCATACAAACGAACTTCATAACCGTGCTGTGCAAATACGTGAGCAATACCATTGCCCATTGTTCCTGCACCGATCACTGTAATATTCTTCATGGGTTGAATTTATGTGGTGTCTATTTATTTACCTCGGCCTTGCAAAACTATCAAAATGGTGTAGAAGAGGATCTTCAAGTCGTTGAAGAAGCTTACGTTCTCAATGTAGATCAGATCGAATTTCAAACGATCTATCATTTCATCTACGGTAGAAGCATATCCAAACTTCACCATTCCCCAAGAGGTGATCCCGGGTTTCACTTTTTGAACGTGCTTGTAATGCGGTGCACGCTGCATGATCTTATCAATGTAGTATTGTCGCTCCGGACGTGGACCAACAATGCTCATCTCACCAATGAGAACGTTGAAGAACTGCGGTAGTTCATCCAATCGGTATTTTCTCATCACCCTTCCCCAAGGTGTTATCCTATCATCCATATCACTCGAAAGCTGTGGTCCATGCTTTTCCGCATCCTGATGCATACTGCGGAACTTGATGATATGGAAAGGATGCCCATTCTTGCCAATTCGTTGCTGACGATAGAAGATGGGGCCAGGGGAACTCTGACGAACCATGATGGCCGTGAAGATGATGATCGGTGAAAAGAGGAAGAGTAGGAGTAAGGAGATCAGTATGTCAAATGCTCGTTTGGCCGCCCGTTGCCAAAGCGGCATGATCTCGTGCTTTACCTCGATCAATGGAATGCCATACGACTCCAACCGTACCTTGCCAACAATGATATCATAGGTATCAGGAATGGATTTCACCCGAACATCATGGTCTTCAAGCAAGTTGATGATCGCCTCAAGCTTCTCGTGCTCACGGGATTCTATTGCGATCAATACCTCCTCCACGTCGTGCTCCTCAATGATCCTTGTCATTTCCTGGTAATTACCCAAGAGTGGTAGATCCTTTTCTACGAGGAATTCGATCTTCTCTTGCACAGAAACGAAACCCACAAAATGATGACCTGTGGTATTGCGTTGTTGACGAATCTCATTGTATAGCTTTACAGCCTTTTCGTTGGATCCCACAAGTAGGGTATTGAACCAAATCTCCCTACGCTGGATCTTGCGATTCGTGCGTGTGGAAAGTATAAATCGAAAAAGTACGGTTGGTACGAAAAGCGCTCCGAGATAAACCGCAAAGGATTCATAGTAATCCCCGTAGCTCTCAACCCAATCATCCAATATGAAGGCGAAGAAGATCACAATAGCACCAAGGACATTGGAACTCAGCGTTTGGAAGATCTCCTTGAGTCGGGATCTGCGCCAAATATCCTTGTAGAACCCCAGCAATATGTACAGTACTAACCAGAAAAGAGTAGTGAAGATCAGCCCATAATAGAACCGATCATCGTACTGTACTTCGTTGACAGTAAATACATCGGGCTCAATGTATCGTTTCCGGAATGTATAGAGTACGGCGTAAGCGATAAGGGCGCCTAACGCATCAAATAGGACGTATGCTGCAACCTGCTTCCGCGTATTCTTTTTCATTAATAAACCAACTTGATGTTGTCGAAGAGGTTGTTCATTTCACCATTACCCTCGCGATTGACCCCTCCAATAAAGAGTCGGAAGCCTTCCGCATTTGGAATGGCTGAAACCTCAGTAACCAGGTTGATGTAGATCTTGTTCCATTCGGGAGAAGGGAAGAGGCTCACTACAGGCACTTGATCTACCTGACCAGGGATCCTGCGATATACACCAACAGTGATTACCGCATCGGTCTTGTAGTTCATCTCCATGTATACATTCGCACCGCCTTTGGGAAGGTCGGTCCACTCTTCCGTAGAAACAGCTTCAAAAAGGAAGTCGGCATCAGGCATATACCCCAAACCACTTGTCGTGCTGTTCTCGTTCAATTCCGGATCGTTGAATACTTCATTGGGATCGGAAATACGAGTTAGTCCAGTGTCGGCTCGGGTTGCGCGTTCAAACGCAAGTGCAGTGCCTTCAAAATCTTCAACGGGATCATAGGTGTAGAAAGAAGCAGCGCTGTAGGTCACTTGTGCGATACTGTCATTTGCCTCATCGGGCCAATAATCTCCATTCGCTTCAAAGTTGTAGGTTTCCTCGTAGGGAGTGTAGAATTCGTAGATGTTCCTGAGGCTCTGGATACCATTCAGATTGATGCCAGGATGAAGGCGTACTGTTACTTCGCCGGTCTTGGCGATAGGGATCGCTGCTGGAAGTTCAAATACACCAATGTATGTTCCATCAACCTCGATCCACGCTGTTGTGATCTTGCTAGAAGCGGTTCCATGAATGGCGTAATTGGACTCTACCTTTATCTCGTCAACATGAAGATAGGCTGGAACTACTGCTGGCTCACGGTCACAGGCTGACAATACGATCACAGAAAGAAGTACGGGTAACCAATTTTTCATGCTACTTAATAATATTCAAAGCCGATTCGAGTTGATCCGAGATCTGATGGGCCACTTCTAGTGCATTGTATCCATCTTCCAACGGAACTTCTGGCCTTGTATTATTCTGAATGGCAATGGCTAACGCCTCTAACTCATCTTTGATAGCATTGCTCTCATTCACATCTGGTTTCTCGAAGTATATCTGCTTCTTTTTACCATCAGGTAAGTCGAGCACCATCGCGTATGGGTTGTCGTCGGACGACTCATAGGTCTTCATCCGAACGATCTCTGCTGTCTTTTCGAAGTAGTCTACTGTGATGTAAGCATCTTTCTGGAACATGCGCGTTTTGCGCATGGTTTTCATCGAAATGCGGGAAGCAGTAAGGTTGGCCACACAGCCGTTAGCGAACTCTATCCGCGCATTGGCAATATCGGCCGTATCGCTCACAACAGCAGCGCCACTGGCAGAAATGCGTTTCACGTTAGAATTCACCACAGATAACACACTGTCGATGTCGTGGATCATCAGGTCCATAACAACAGACACATCCGTTCCTCTCGGATTGAATTCGGCTAAACGGTGATTTTCAATGAACATCGGTGATTGTATAAACGGCTGAGCGGCCTTAAAGGCTGGGTTGTACCGTTCAACATGTCCCACCTGAGCCTTGATACCCGCTTCATCGGCAAGCTTGATGAGTGACCGAGCTTCCTCTAAAGTGTGTGTTATCGGCTTCTCGATGAAGACGTGCTTCGATTTGCGGATCGCTTTCACCGCACAATCATAATGGGAAAGGGTAGGAGTTACGATGTCTACTACATCCACCGCATCAACAAGATCGTCTATTGTTGTAAAACGATGCAGACCTGTCTCACTCGCGGTCTTAGCTGCCTCATCGTTAGGGTCGTAGAAACCTATTAGCTCATATGTTTCGGGTAAAAGACCTATGCATTTCAAGTGTATCTTACCTAAATGTCCCGCTCCTAGGACCCCTATTCTTAGTGGCATATATCGATGAGTTTGCAGCCAAAGGTAAGGTAAAATGACCGCATAGATACTGCGGTTTCATAGCATGATTTGAACGAAGGTTTGTTAATTTCGCCATGCGAGAAACACCATGAGAAAAGACACCTCAAAACATCAAGGTCTCCGCCGTCAATTGGTGGAAGTACTTAAAGAGAAAGGCATCACCAACGAAAAAGTGTTGAATGCCATTCAGGCTGTACCGCGACATCTCTATATGGATTCGTCCTTCGAACAGTATGCCTACAAGGATCAAGCGTTTCCCATTCGAGCCAACCAAACGATCTCTCAACCATACACTGTTGCGTTTCAGAGTGATCTTCTCAATGTGGAAGAAGGTGCTAAAGTTCTCGAAATAGGCACCGGATCTGGCTATCAAGCAGCCGTTCTTTGTGAAATGGGAATCAAGGTGTTTAGCATCGAGCGCCAAAAGGAACTTTTTGATCATACCAAAGAGCTACTTCAACAATTGGGATACCGACCAACCCTCAAGTTTGGAGATGGATACAAAGGCATGCCAACATATGCTCCATTCGATGCCATTGTAGTCACAGCGGCAGCTCCAGAGGTGCCCAATGCACTGCTCGCTCAATTGAAAATTGGAGGGAGGCTCGTGATACCAGTTGGTGACGCTGGTGCAGTACAACGGATGTATAGCATTACCCGAAAAGGAGAGAAGCAGTTCTCACGTCAAGTACACGGCGATTTCCGCTTCGTTCCTATGCTCAGCGATAAGGAATAACCGATCGCCTTTCCTACCTTTGCCCGTTCATGAAAAACGACGTACTCATAAAGAATCGCAAGGCTCGTCACGATTACGATCTCTTGGAAACCTACACTGCAGGTCTTCAATTGGTCGGAACAGAGATCAAGTCTATCCGACAAGGAAAAGCTAACCTCGTCGACAGCTACTGCTATTTTGAAGAGGGTGAGTTGTTCGTCAAGAACATGCATATTTCCGAGTACGATCACGGCAATATCTTCAACCATGATCCTATCCGAGATCGAAAGTTGTTGCTTTCGAGAAGAGAGTTAGATAAGCTTTCTAAAAAGCTTAAGGATCAAGGTCTTACTATCGTTACCCTTCGAATGTACATCAACAATAAAGGGTGGGCTAAACTGGATATTGCTCTGGCTAGGGGTAAGAAGCAGCACGATAAGCGCGATACGCTCAAGGCGAAGCAAATGAAGCGTGATATCGATCGCGCAAAGAGTTACCGATAGAGCCCTTTTTTTCGACTCTTGATGCTTATTTTTGCAGTCAAATTCAAGGCATGTACAAGTCCATCATTCGTCCCATTCTCTTTAAAATGGATGCCGAGCGTGCGCACCATTTCACCTTTAATTCGCTAAAATTCCTTCACGGTATTCCTGGGATGCAAGGTATCGCGAAAGCTCTGTTCACGTACAAGGACACCTCTTTGGAAAGGGAAGTGTTTGGGATCAAGTTTCCCAATCCTGTTGGTCTGGCTGCAGGGTTCGACAAGGATGCGAAGCTATTCGGACCATTATCCGCCTATGGATTTGGATTTATTGAGATCGGTACACTAACTCCTGTTGGTCAGCCTGGCAATCCACAACCTCGCCTATTTAGGTTACCAGAGGATCGGGCACTCATCAATCGCATGGGATTCAATAATGAAGGAGTTGGAGCGGCGGTGCAGCGCTTAAAACAGCGTAAACCAGGATTGGTGATCGGAGGTAACATTGGAAAGAATAAGGTTACCCCAAATGAGAATGCCACTGAGGATTACATCAAGTGTTTCGAAGAGCTTTTCGATCATGTGGATTATTTCGTGGTAAATGTGAGCTCCCCAAACACGCCCAATCTACGTGAACTTCAGGATAAAGAGCCTCTAACACGTTTACTGAATACGCTCGAGGAAAGGAATGCAGGGAAGGATAAGCGAAAGCCCATCTTACTGAAGATCGCTCCTGATGTTACCGATGGACAGTTAGAGGATATCGTACAGATCGTGAAGGATTCAGGTATCGATGGCGTGATCGCAACCAATACCACCATAGATCGATCTGATCTAAAAACAGACAAAAGTAGAGTTGAAGAGATCGGTGCCGGTGGCCTTAGCGGCGCTCCCGTTCGCGATAAGAGTACGAGTGTGATCAGGAAATTGAACGATCTCTCGAATGGTTCATTTCCGATCATCGCAGTAGGGGGGATCTATACAGCAAAGGACGCCAAGGAGAAGTTGGATGCCGGTGCAAGCCTCGTTCAAGTGTATACAGGATTCATCTACGAAGGTCCAGGAATGGTGAAGAGGATCCTCAAGGGATTAGTGAGCGCCTGACCTTTTAAGTGGCCTGCAGATTGAGTATCTTCGTGCTGCCAAAGGCTCAAGGCAACAACATGAAGAATAAGCTCAGTAACCACATGTATATTGTGGAATGCCCTCGTGATGCTATGCAGGGTATCCACCCATTCATTCCTACCGATAGAAAAGTAGACTATATCAATAGTTTGTTGAAAGTTGGGTTCGATACCCTCGACTTTGGATCATTCGTTTCACCCAAAGCGATCCCGCAACTTCGCGATACCCAAAAAGTACTCGATCAGCTTGATTTGGATGAGAAGTCATCCCGACTTTTAAGCATCGTTGCCAACGTAAGAGGAGCCGAAATGGCCTGTAAGAATGAACCGATTGATGACCTCGGTTTTCCGTTCTCTCTATCCGAAACATTCCAAAAGAGAAATACGAACCGCAGTATGGCTGAAGCATTTGATATCGTAAAGGATATCAGTGAGTTAACGCATAAATGCAACAAGCGACTCGTCGTTTACCTCAGCATGGGATTCGGTAATCCGTACGGGGAAGAATGGAATGTTGAGCTCGTTGAAGAATGGGCAGAAAAGATGATCAATGAAGGAGTTAAGGTCCTTTCTTTAAGCGATACCATCGGCACCAGTACTCCAGAAAGCATCGATTACCTCTTCAGTAACCTCATTCCTAGATTCGACTCCGTTCAGTTTGGAGCGCATCTTCACACCACCCCAAATACCTGGCATGAAAAGGTAGATTCCGCATGGAAAGCGGGATGCAGACGATTCGATGGAGCCATTAAAGGCTTTGGCGGTTGTCCTATGGCTGCTGACGACCTCGTGGGGAATATGCCTACCGAGAAGCTGTTGAACTACGCAGCTGATAACCAGATAGAAACTGGTGTGAACGGACTCGCCTTCGAGACCGCATATAACGAAGCTTTGAAAACTTTTCCTTCTGCAATCGGAATTTGATTGTACCTTCGCATCGTTCACGGTGTCCCATTTTTTGGGATGAAAAGGGAATCCAGTGTGAATCTGGAACTGTACCCGCAGCTGTAAATCCATTGTTGAACATGAGCACCCTCGCCACTGGTGCAAGCCGGGAAGGCGCTCATGTAGGATAAGTCAGAAGACCTGCCGAGAACCATAAGACACAATACTCTTCGGGAGCAAAGAGTCGTGGTATGACAGGTAATCTCTGGATACATAACATCCTATTGGGACTCGCTGTAATGGCGTGTTCACAGGTATCTCGCGCTCAGGTAAATGATTCTACCGAGCTCGAAGAGGTACATATTGCATCTACTCGTCTGCGTGCCATTATCGAAGCTCATGATCTTCGCGTAGATAGTCTACCCATTCGTCAGCTGTCAGATATTTCCATTGATGAATCCATACGATCTGAATCATCCGTTTACATCCGTAGTTATGGCCCAGGCCTTGCAAGTACCCTGTCTCGTCACGGGTTTAGCCCCTCACAATCCACCGTTTATTGGAACGGACTCCCGCTAAATTCGCCTGCACTAGGACTTTCAGATCTTTCTTCCATTCCCGGTAATATGTCCGTTTGGCTCGACGGTGGCGCCGGGACAGTTAGCTACGGCTCAGGCTATATGGGAGGTGGAGTACATCTCGAAACGGATTTTTCTGGAAATGAAGGCCTGGTGGTGCAGCAATCCACACAATATAGGTCCAGTGATCTCTATAATTCACTGACCTCTATTCAGTACAGCGACCATGTTCAAAGCCACAAGGTATCACTCAGTAGTCAGTGGGGTGAGCAAGACTTTGTGTATGAAGATCTTCTGGGAGACGAGAAAAGACGCCTTGGTGCAGATGTCGATCTCAACCACCTTCAATACGATGGACGCCTCAAATTGGGAAACCATCTTCTCAGCGTTGGATTCTGGGGATCGGTCATGGATCGAGGAATAACGAATAGCATCTCAGAACGATACGAACATGGAGCTCGTCAATATGATGATGTGGCCCGATCTTATCTGCGATGGGAATACCTTGGAAACAATTGGAATATCAGTGCTCAGTCAGGGTATTATTTTGAAGATCAACAATATGTGAGTAGGGTACTAAGCGATACCAATATCGCCAACGCAGTTTATTCGCAGTTCGATCTCAAGTACAGCGTATCCAAAGAATTAAGCGTATTTGCGTCTGCCGATCACACCTATCAATCTGTAAGCGGATCATCCAAGGCTAGTGAATCCATACAACGGTGGGGAAGTGCCGTCAATATGATCTACAAGCCCTCTTCGTGGCTAGAGATATCAGCCGGAAGCCGCTTGGAGCATCAAATAGTATGGACTCCACTCATACCATCTGTACAATTATCCATCCTAGGTGACAATTCACGCCTGCAACTTGGGTATCGATCTCATTACCGATTTCCAACACTAAACGACCTGTACTGGACGCCAGGTGGTAACCCCGACCTGCTACCGGAGGTCGGACAAACCTTCGAGGTAGCTGAAGAATACAGAGCAACAGCGGGTCTCTTTCAATTGACTACACGTGTGAGTGCTTTTTATGCGGATATCGACGACTATATTCTCTGGGTTCCTCGTCAGGGTTTTTTCGAGCCAAGTAACATCAAGAAGGTTGAGAATTATGGCTTTTCAATGGATGCTAAAGTATCAGGAAGTATCCAACAAGTCAGAGTCTCCCTGAATACCGGTTATTCTTTTACGCGTTCAACCACTGTTGAAAGTAATAGAGTGGATGACCCTAGTTTGCACAATCAGTTGATCTATACACCTGTCCACAAGGGAACGGCTCTGCTCTCTCTCGAATGGAGCAAGTGGACCTGGCGCACTTCATTGCTTGCATACGGCGAGGTTCAAACGACAACAGATAATCAGTCAGCGTTGGCCATCGACCCGTTTGCGGTGATCGATACGGAAGTGAATTACAGATTCATATACCAACACTTTAATGTGCTCATGGGAGCAGGAGTGAAGAATCTGACCGATCAAGAATACTCTTTCCAACGATTCTATCCTATGCCTGGGATCCAAGGCACTTTTTCACTAACAATTCAATTCAAGACCAATGAAAATTAATCCATGGCTTTTGGCAGCAGCGTTGCCGTTATTCTACGCTTGCGACAACGATGACGATGATGATTACGATGATGATAATGACTTCCAAAAGGGAGTTTTCATTAGTAATGAAGGACCATTCCAAGGCGGAAACGGAACGTTGAGTTTTTACAATACGTCAACCAATGAAGTGTCGAATGACATCTTTCTCGATGAGAATGAGCGTCCCCTGGGTAATGTGGTCAATAGCGTACACTTGTTTGATGATGAGCTTTACATCGTTGTTAATAATTCAGGAGTCGTAGAAGTGGTTGAAGCAGAAGATATTGAGTCTGAAGGCACAATCACCGGCCTACAGCAACCACGTTACGCCCAGGGAGTGGCTACGGATGTCCTAGCCGTTACCGACTGGGGAGCCAATACGGTTGAGTTCTTCAATACAGAAAGTTTAGCGAAAATGGGAACTGCCTCAACAGGTGCAGGACCTGAGCGTATGATCATCAATGGAAATCACCTTCTTGTGGCCAATTCGGGTGGCTTTGGACTCGATTCTACTGTAACGGTACTAAATATTCCAACTCAAACGGTGGTAGATACGCTGTTCGTTGGCTATAATCCAAACTCCTTTGCTGTAGATGTTAATGGCGATATCTGGGTTCTTTGTGGTGGTTATACCGATTGGCAAAATGCCGCTAACAACAAGGGAGCTTCACTTTATCGTATCGATGCATCCACCTATGCAGTGCAGGATACGTTCAGTTTCCCAGTGGATAAGCGTCCAACCGCTTTGGTGAATGGCATATTTGGACAGAATATCTATTACCTCGATAACAACTATGGTGGTGAACCGTATGAAATGGCTATCAATGCTACAGAACTACCTACATCACCGTTGATCACAGGTATTTCTGGATATGGAATGGCAGTAGATCCAATTCAGAACCAACTCTATATTACGGATCCCGTGGATTTTGCCAGTCAGGGTAAGGTTTATCGATACAATATCACCACTAGTACTATGGTCGATACCATCACAGTTGGGATCATCCCAAGCAACATGGCATTCAACTAAAGTTTGCTTACCATATCTTTGGCCAAGCTTGGCGCCATGGCAACGCCCATTCCTCCAAGCCTAGCCGCCAAGTAGATCCGATCAGAAAGCGCCTCTATCAGGGGCGCTTTTTCATTTTTGGAGCCGAAGGCCATGGTGCCTGCCCATCGGTGAGTGATCTTGAAGGATCGGTCCGGTAGAATGATGTTTCTAACCATCGATTCCAAAGCCTCTTGTATGATAGAACTCGTGTCCCTCGCAGCCGTAGTTTCAGCCTTTAGGTCGATATTCCTTCCACCGCCTAAAAGCAGACGGTCACCCACATTCCGGAAGTACCAATAGCCCTCTTCATAGTGAAAAGTGCCTTTGACCTTCAGGGCGGGTATAGGCTCGGTGAGGATAACCTGACCACGAGCTGGCACGACGTTCTTCTCAGGCAGTAGTTTTTGAGTGAGTCCATTCGTGGCAACGACCGATCGATCACCTTTCCATTCAATTCCATTCTGATCTCTACACACGACAACATCGTTTATAGACTCAAGATGCTCGATTTCAACTCCGTATCGAATATCTACGCCGCGACGGCGAAGACGATCCTCAATTGCCATACAGAGTTTGCCGGGGTGTAATTGTCCCTCTAGTTGATTAAAGAAACCAACAGAATGGACGTTCATTCCAAAACGATTGATATTGGGATCTATGGAGTAGGGCGAGCTAGGTAGCACTTCTCGAATGGCCTCATTCAAATAGTCAAGTTGCTCAGAGACGGCTTCAACCTTGACAGATTCACTGACCTTAAAGATCTCGAATCCGCCACAAGCTTCGTAATCGAAAACGTCCTTATCGAAGTTGTCGAGATAGAACTGAAGTCCTTGAAAGCGCTTCTCAACGCGGTCTAGGCATTGGTCTATTCCATCTACATCTATATCATCTAATAACTCGGAAGGAGACCCGAAGCATGCAAATCCTGCATTGCGAGTAGAGGCGCCAAAAGGGAAAGGCCCTCGTTCAAGTATCCGAATAGAAGCATAAGGATACTTGTCACGTAATCGCCAGGCAATCGATAGCCCAGACAATCCCGCACCAATGATGAGATAGTCAGTGGGTTGAGCTACGGATGTAGTTTCCCAATAGCTCAGCATTTCCCTATAAGTGAATTAGGAAGCAGAAGAAGTTGCGCTCAACTTGCCCTCAACTGCATCTTTAATGATGATCATGGTGAATCCATATGCCATAGTGCCAAGTAGTGTTCCCTTCAAGAATGGAAGGCCCATAGCATAAGACGTCATCAAACCGCTGAGATCTTGTGTGTACATCGGATTGCCAATCCATGCACCAAAGTTGGTAGCGAGGAAGAACAATGCGCTGGATCCTAGACCGAATGCTGTGAAGCGCATGGCATTCGACAAACGTGCGTTCTTGAGCCCGTGGTGACCTGCTATGGCGATAACAATGTAGGAACCATAAACGTAGGCCATACCAGGGTAAAAGAAGGTAAACCCATCGTTATACGCTCCGTGAACCGTGTTAGTGATCACTAGGTCGCTGATCAACACAGCGGCGATCGGAATGATCACAGCAAGCTCCTTGCGCTTGATCCATGCGCCACCGAGCAGGGAAACGGCAAGCATGGCAGTGAAGTTTCCAATGTGTGGTAGGAAACGACTAAACACTGCAGTTAGCAAAAGTGCTACAACAAGAAATAGAGAATTACTGCGATTCATTTCTTAAGAATTTGTCACAAAGGTAAGGAGGGAAGCGGTGATATGCCAAATCAGGCGTGATAGAGTTCCCATGCTTTTTTCGCTAAGTCCTCCCGATGGTCAGGGTGAGCAATCTCGATCATGGCGGCTATGCGCTCCCGGATCGACTTTCCATAAAGGTCCGCCACACCGAATTCCGTAACGACATAATGAACGTGAGCCCGCGTAGTTACCACACCTGCACCTGGCTTAAGCTCGGGTACGATCTTACTCACACCTTTAGCTGTCATGCTCGCCAAAGCTATGATCGGCTTGCCACCTTCAGACAATGAGGCACCGCGAATGAAGTCCATTTGTCCACCTACACCCGAATAAAAGCGCGTTCCTATACTGTCCGCACATACTTGTCCAGTTACATCCACTTCGATCGCACTGTTGATCGCTACGACTTTAGGGTTCTTTCGGATAACGGACACATCGTTCACATATGCGATGTCCAGCATGTTCACCATGGGATTGTCGTGGATGAAGTCGTATAGTTTCTTCGTGCCAAAGGCAAAGCCACTAACGATCTTTCCTGGATGGTGCTTCTTCTTGCTATTGTTGATCACCCCACTTTCCACAAGAGGAATGATGCCATCGCTGAACATTTCGGTGTGTATTCCGAGGTCCTTATGGTTTCCAAGCTTGGCTAGAACGGCATTTGGAATAGAACCGATGCCCATTTGAAGGGTAGATCCATCTTCGATCATGCCCGCTATGTGCTCACCGATCATGGCTTCCTCTGGAGTTGGCTCTCCCATACTGTGTTCCGGAAGAGGCTGGTCATGCTCTACGGCATAATCGATCTTATCCAAATGGATCAAACCATCTCCGTGTGAACGCGGCATGTTCTTATTGATCTGGGCGATAACAACATCAGCCATTCTCCAAGCCGCATTCGTTGCGTCAACAGACACACCCAAAGAGCAAAAGCCATGGGCATCTGGAGGACTAACTTGAATCAATGCCACATCTAAAGGAATGATCTTCTTGCGAAATAGACCAGGAACTTCACTGAGGAAAGATGGCACAAACTGAGCTCGACCTTTCCAAACCGCTTGGCGAACGTTAGCGCCTATAAAAAGACAATAAACATCAAAGATGCCGTCGTATTCTTCATTGGCATAACTCGCATCACCATCCGTATGCAAGTGATAGATCTTCATTCCATACAGATCACTCGATCGGTCTACCATAGCCTTGACCAACGCCTGAGGTGCGGCCGCAGCAGTGTGTATGTATATGTTTTGTTCTGGTTTTAAGGCTTTTAAAGCCTCGGCGGCTGAAACGAATTTAGCCATGATCAAAAGATCCTCTTAAAAATGAATACCAGTATGAGCACAACGATAACAACAAGTAGTACACGACTACCTCCAATGTTGAATTTTGTGTGAGTTTCTCGATCCTTTCTGTAGGCCCAGATCAAATAGATCACAAATGCAACAGCGAATATCGCTGCGAAGATCCAGTGTCCTGTTGTTATATTTTCCATCTCTTAACTTTAGAGGATTCAAAGGTACATTTGGAAAAACATGTAATTGCTGATAAAGATCAGCCTATTTAGATTTTTATGAAAAAACAACTCGAGGCCGTTCATCATTTTCACGAAACGTACAAGATCGCACAGAAGGATTCACCTGCTGCCGATATTCCTTCGGAACAGTACATTCTTCGATACACGTTGATGCGTGAGGAGAATGAAGAGTATTTTGAGGCGGCCCAGAATAAGGACCTTGTGGAAATCGCCGATGCCCTCGGAGATATGCTCTATATCCTATGTGGCACCATCTTAAGTCACGGAATGCAGCATATCATCGAAGAAGTGTTCGATGAAATACAACGCAGCAACATGTCGAAGTTGGGAGAAGATGGTCAGCCTATCTATCGCGAGGATGGCAAGGTGATGAAGGGACCGAATTATTTCAAGCCTAATCTTTCCATGATCCTTGAAAAGCACCTGAAGTCTTAGAAGATCTCCCTAGCTGAGTATTGCAACCATTCGATAACCACCTCTTCTTGTTCCGTAGGGTTCAAGCGTTCGGCCTTTTCCAATGCATCGAGTGCCGCAGCACGTTCGCGCAAGAATATGTGTAAGTCGGCCTTCATAATGTAGTATACCGCCTGTTCCTCTTGTTCAATAGCTCGATTGATCCATTGAATACCGGTTCGTAGGGATTTATTCGACCTCGATAGGTTGGTTAGCTGCTTGATCTCCTCGGCCATCAATTCTGGTGTCACCTTCATTTCTCTCAACATCTTACCCGTTGTACCCAAATAGATGCTGAACTGATCGGTCTCGATAAAATAATCTTGCCAAAGGTTCAATTTCAACGTCATAAAGGAGTTCAAGGAATCAACGGCCGTATCCTGCGGCATGTAGGGTAGCAGCTCACGTTCAATGTTCAGAGCCATCATGGAGTCTCTTTCTTCCACCGCATTTCCAATGTGATAGAAGTACAGTTCATCACAATAGGCTGGCCATGGAAATTCCGATCCTAGGGTAGAGTCGGGGTTCAAGCGGATGTACTTGAACATCGGAGAGTTGATGTCTATCACATAGGATTGTACATAGTCCCAATATACGGGTAAACGCAGTGAGTCCCAGCTCAAGTTTCGCTCAAAGGATCGAATTATACCTGCCTGATATTCAGTATAATTAATCGTGCTGATATCGATCAGTTTGATCCATTCGTCAGAAGTAAGTGTATCCCCACTTCTGATTGCATAGGGAACGAGCTCAGGATAAGAAACTGTGAGCTGATTGACGGATTGAAAGGCTTTTAGAAGTTCATCTGCAGAGAGGAGGCCTTCCTCCGTATTCCAAACGAACTCACCACCCGTCATCCACAACGATGCGGGCATGGAGCGAAGTTCAAAATTACCGGCAAAGTCGACCCCAAACCGCCCAGCATTGGTAGTATTGATGAGCACTGGAATGTAATTGGACGTGATGTATTCTTTTACCTCTTTATCGTCCAAGGCATTCTCTTCCATTTGCTCGCAAACGTCGCAATCGCTATCCGTGTAGTACACGTAGATCATGGTCTTACTGCCCTCAGCGAGCGTCAGTACCTTTTCCCAATCTATCAGGTCGCGTACTTCAATAAACCCCGATTGTGCCGAGGAGCTGAAGCTTATCGAGAAAAAGAATAGGAGGGTGTAGAGGGTGGTTTTCATGGGAAGATATCTGAGCGTTCTGGTCGCTCATCAAATCTCGGTCTGAAACCTTTCAAGCGTTGTTCTCCAACAGGGATCTCTTCAATAGGGTAGAGTGTTGCGTTGGGCTTGACCAAGAAGATGATGCGATCGATCTTATTGTCTTTAACGCGGATCTCTAGATCACTACAATCAGCACGGTTGATACCTAGCAAGACCTCATTTTCATCGTATGCGTTATAAACCGTTTGACCATTCCCAGAAACGAAGATCTTCTGAAGTTCGTTATCTCGGAATTTCCCAAACATATCACGCCCCTTGATCTGGTCGTAGAATACTTCTTCCGTTTCAGATAGCAGGAATGCATTCCCTGTCATGAACAGGCTGTCCATATTCCCATTCCGAAGCTTCAGGTCCATATTGTCAGATGTCATCTGATTCACACCCGTCCACAGAATTGGAGATTCATACAAATGAAAGGTTGAGTCGGTCTCCGAGTAGAAGAGCGAATCACAACGTCCTTGAAAGTCTGATTTAAAGATTCTCACGTTGTAGTATACTTTCAAAAACCGTTCCGCTGTATCGTTGTAACGATAGGTGAGGAGCGTATCTCCTGTGAGGTGCAGTGTGTCGCCATCTACATCAAGACTATATACCGGATTTCCGGTCACGAATGCGTAGCTACTTGCTTGTTTGTAATGGGCAAAAGCTCCGGTTACGACATAACCATCGGCCGTGTCTTGAAGGAAGACATTGCCATACACCTTTCCAAAGTCTCCCTTTTGATCGTAGAACACTGAATCTCCTTTGATCACTTGGCTTTCGTTGTAGATTTCCACGCTATCAACGAACCAGGAGACCTCTTTGGCCGCATCGAAGAAGCCTTTGAAGCAATAGATGTCGCCCGTTTCTCCAGATATCTCCGTGTTGCCATAGAACCACGTGCGCTCAGTTTCGCTGTGATGGTACATGGTGTCTGATCGAACCGTGTAATCATCTGTAACGAGGTAAACACTGTCCTTAAATGAAACGAAGTTGGTATTGCCATTGTAGGTGCCTGTCCTGCTTCTCAATAGTTGATTATCACCATTGATCACAGCTCCTTGCGTATAATACCCCATGTTGGTATTGCGATCGTAGATGAGTGCAGGTGTTTCAAGGGTCATCTGAGGATCTTCCAGACGCACATTTCCTTGAATATTGACTAATCGTGTGTTCCCATCGTAATTGAGTTTATCCCCATAAAGGTGAAGGGTGTCACCTTGATTGATGTGAACATTCTCGTACGCGATCATGGAGTTGGTTTGAGGGTAGAAGTGCGCCGAATCACAGTACATCAAAGCTCCCTCATGTGCCATTTGGACGTTGCCGATCAGTCTTACCTTTTGGCTCGACTGACCTTTGGAACGCAGTACAAGATCCGTCTTCTTGATCTCTATCACTTTCGGCTCTTGCTGTGAAAAGCCTACTATGGATACAAGCAGGAAGACAAATGTGTATTTAAAGTTCACGTAGTTCTATCGCTCTATTGTCTGTGTTCTATCAGGACCTACAGAAACAACCTTGATAGGTACACCGGTCTTTTCCTCGATGTAGGCGATGTAAGAACGCATCGTCTTAGGCAATTCGTCTTCAGAGGCCATTTTTGTGATATCCTCCGACCAACCTGGAAGTTCTTCGTAAACGGGCTCTACAAGGTGATCTTCGATCTTGTAAGGCAAGTGCTCTACGATCTCACCGCGATACTTGTAAGCGGTGCAAACCTTGATGGTCTCAAGACCACTTAGAACATCGGCCTTCATCATGTAGAGTTGGGTCACTCCATTGATGTCGATCGCATATTTCAGAGCAGGTAGATCTAGCCAACCACAGCGACGCGGACGTCCAGTAGTTGCACCGAATTCATGTCCTTTTTCGCCGAGATACTTGCCTACTTCGTCGTTCAACTCCGTAGGGAAAGGGCCACTTCCAACACGTGTGCAATAGGCCTTGAAGATCCCGAATACATCGGAGATCTTGTTGGGAGCAACGCCAAGCCCTGTACAAGCACCGGCAGCTGTAGTGTTAGATGAAGTAACGAATGGATAAGTACCAAAGTCGATGTCGAGCAAGGTTCCTTGAGCACCTTCTGCCAGGATATTCTTGCCATCACGCATTGCATCGTGAATGTATGGCTCGCTGTCCACAAGTTTCAAGGTTCTCAAGTACTCAACTGCGTCGAACCACTCCTTTTCCATACTCTCTAGGTCGCAATCGTAGTCATAAAGAGCGATGAGTTCCTTGTGCTTTGCTTTGAGCGCCTCGTATCTTTCCATGAAATCAGGAAGCTCGATGTCGCCAACTCGCAAACCATTACGACCTGTTTTATCCATGTACGTTGGACCAATGCCTTTCAGGGTACTGCCGATCTTCTTTTTTCCCTTTGCGGCTTCAGAGGCAGCATCGAGCATTCTATGAGATGGCAGGATAAGGTGGGCCTTTCTAGAAATGAGTAGGTTTTTCTTGAAATCGCCTTCAAACTTGGCCAGGGCATCCATCTCCCTCTTGAAGATAACCGGGTCAATCACCACGCCATTGCCCACAACATTGATGGAATCTTCATGGAAGATGCCAGATGGAATGGTGTGCAAAACGTGTTTAATTCCGTCGAATTCGAGCGTGTGACCAGCGTTTGGGCCACCTTGAAAACGTGCAATGATGTCGTACTTGCGGGTAAGGACATCAACGATCTTACCTTTTCCCTCGTCTCCCCATTGGAGACCTAGGAGGATATCTACAGCCATAAAGCGGGTTGCTATTGAGTGGGATTGGATTCCTTGTCTTTCGTTGTACTTCCGTTCTTTCTAGCGAAGAAATAGAGGGAATGTCCATCTACCTCAACACCAAAAACTTCTTCGATGGTGGCTTTGATCTGCTGAATGCGAGGATCGCAGAATTCGATTACCTCACCCGTATCCGTACAGATCACATGGTCGTGTTGGCGATTGAAATACGATTTCTCGTAATGCGCCTGGTTTTGACCAAATTGATGCTTTCGAACCAATCCACATTCAAGTAAGAGCTCAATCGTATTGTACAATGTAGCTCTGCTCACGCGGTAGTTCTTGTTTTTCATGCTGATGTACAAAGACTCTATATCGAAGTGATCATCACTCGCATAGATCTCTTTGAGTATCGCATACCTCTCCGGAGTTTTACGCTGACCGTTGCGCTCCAGATAATCGGTGAAAACTTGTTTTACTTGCTCGAAAGCTGAATCGTCCATCTTCTAATTAGAACAAAGGCACAAAAATAGCAATTCAAAATGGAAGCTAAGCGTTTTGAAATTGTTCAATTGTGCTATCCCACAAATAAAAGACCCTATATTCGAACACCCAAACAATACAAAGGTTTACACACACTCGCTATGCGGATACTCCTTCTACTTTTCTTCGTTTTATTTCATTTGACGGCATGTGCTCAATCCCGTAGGGCGCGGAATTACCTTCGCGATGCTCAGGAGAATGCCAGGAATCGGAATTTCGAAGAGGCTTTTGAAGATGTTCAATCCGCGCTCAATTCTAGCCCAGAGTATGTAGAGGCATGGCTTTTCAAGGCGGATATGCACATAATGATGGACCAGAATGAAGAGGCACTGGACGCATATCGAAACGCCTATAGGTATGGTCAAATGACTACTATCCTATACCGATGGGGAAGAGCAAGTTTGAAGAATGGACTTTATTCCGAAGCAGATAGTGTCCTCACCATCTATTTAAATTCAAATGAAGCGAACCCTCGATATATCGATGATGCGGCTAAGATGAGAGACGATGCCGAATGGGCAATGGAGCAAGTAGCCAACCCTGTTCCTTTCGATCCAATTAACTTGGGAGAGCAAGTGAACATCCTAGATATGCAGTACTTCCCATCCATCACAGCCGATGGACGCACCATGGTGTTTACGGGGAGGAATCTTCAAGAATATGAGGATTTCTATTCTACCACCTTCGACTCCATCTGGTCGAGGTCTGAGCTCCTTCCTGGTGGTCTCAATACGCCAGGGAACGAGGGAGCTCAAAGCCTTTCTGCAGATGGGCAAACCATCTATTATGCTGGTTGCGATAGAGAAGGAGGGTATGGGTCATGTGATATATACGTATCCTACAAATTGGCCAACGGACAATGGTCGGTAGGAAGGAACATGGGCCCAACGATCAACAGCCGAATGTGGGAGTCGCAACCTTCTATTTCTTCGGATGGCAATACCATGTTTTTCGTACGTGCCGTGAGTTCAAGAAGCAACAATTCAGATATCTTTTACACGAGGAATGTAAACGGTGAATGGACAGAGCCACAACGAATTAAAGGTCCGATCAACACCCCATTAGCAGAATCATCACCCTTCATTCACTTCGATAACCGAACACTGTATTTTTCGAGTAATGGTCACCGTGGCATGGGTGAAAGCGATCTCTATGTAGCCAAACTGCAACCCAACGGGGAGTGGGGAGAGATAGAAAACTTAGGCTATCCTATCAACACTCACCTTGAGGAGTTCGCTATGTCCGTTGCACCTGATGGCAGAACAGCTTACTACTCATCCGATCGAGAAATGGCCGGCTTTAGGAAGCTATATTCATTCGTATTACCCGAACAAGTGAGAGCAAGCCCGATCGCATGGATCAAAGGAAATATAATTGATGATGAGTCCAATGCACCGATCGACGCCAACATCAATTTCGTTAACCTAGAGAGTCAAGAGCGCGTCTTGGAAGAAAACGTAGGTAGAGATGGTGAGTTCCAAGTGAGTTTACCTGCACAACGTTCCTATGCTTTGAATGTAAAGGCAGATGGATATCTATTCTATTCTGAAAATTTCGCGCTTGAGAATCAATCCGAAGCCACGGCAGATGTGCTTGAGATCCGCCTCAAGAAATTGAAGGTCGGAGATGCCGTAGTGCTTAAGAATGTGTTCTATCCCACGGATGAGTTCACACTAGACCCAACTTCAGAAATTGAGTTAGATAGATTAGCATCTTTCTTAAAAGATAATCCAACGGTTCGTTTGTCTGTAGATGGACACACCGATGATCGTGGTAGCGCTGCCTATAACAAGGAGTTGAGTAAGAATCGTGCTCAGTCTGTAGTAAACTATCTAGTGAGTGAGGGAATAAACCCTGGTCGCTTGGAAGCCAGAGGTTATGGTGATGAGCAGCCAACTGCCACCAATGATACGGAAGAAGGGCGCGCGAAGAACCGTCGTACTGAGATCACTATTCTAAATTTGTAGGAAGTTTCTGTAAGTTTTTACTTATTTTCGTAGGTCCCGATAAACTAGCCCTATGAAATTAAACCACCACCTAACTAGCTTATTTGTCGTAGCGGTAGCCGCTTCATGTGCTCCCGACATCGATACAAATAAGTTTAGCAATGTCACCTATAACGGTGAATGGGTCGTGCCGCTCATCAATTCTACGGTCAGCCTCGAAGATGTCCTAGCAGAAGACACATTATTTACCGTTGATGCAGACGGAGGGTTAAGGATCATCTATGAGTCAGATAGTCTCGTAGGTTTTTCAATCGATGATTTTGCATCTATTCCCACACAAGATCCAACCGTAACAACGGTTCCCCTCGACGTTCCCTCTATTTCCATTAGCTCCAGTCTAGGTACTGTCGCCAATGCTGAGTTCAAGGAGTTGGTCATTCGAGACGGTAAACTCATGTTTGAGATAGATAACTCTTTGTCCGGAACGGTTGACCTGCGAGTTACCATCAACAATGCCACAATAGGTGGCCAAGTTTTCCAAGTGAATGTAAACGCTCCATCAGGCGTAAGCAATACTGAGGTCAGCGTAGCAGGACTAGAGCTCGATCTATCCAATAACGGTACAACCACCAATTACATCAGTTTTGATGTAGAGGTGATCAACAACGGAGGAGCTAATCCTGGTGAGACCGTTGATCTGAGCATGACCTATGCTGATCTTCTCGCGGGTAGAGCAGTAGGGTACTTTGGTCAGCGTGCTGTTAATGTGCCTGCTGGAAACTTCAATCTAGGTGTTCAAGCCTTCGAGAACTTCCTAAACGGACTTTACCTCGATAACCCAACGATTGAATTGATCATATCATCCAACGTGGGTCTTCCATTGCAGCTTGATATTGACATGGATGGAGTGAATTCAGCAGGCCAACTCGAGCAACTCGGTTTGGATCCGATTTTGATCAACGGCTCGACACAAATAGGGCAGTACGATACGACAAATGTGGTGATCGACAGAAATACGAGTAACATCGTGGACTTTATCGCTAATGTTCCGAATACCATTCTGTACAGCGGTCAGGGCATCATGAACCCAGCCGGAAATACGGGAACAGATAATTATATCACCGCGGATGGCGAAATGCAAGTAGGGTTAAGACTAGACCTGCCATTGGCCCTTAGAACTCAGGATCTGATCTTCGTTCAGAACATCAACGATCTTGATTTCGGTGGATTAAGTGATGAAACGGACGCTGTTGAAAGGCTGACATTGATATTCAATGTTGAAAATGAGTTTCCGTTCGATGCAGACATGAAACTGCGATTCTACGACAATACAGATGCACTTACTGATAGTGTGCTGCTTGATCTTTTCGATGCCGCTCCAGTGGATGGAAATGGCCGAAGTACTGGATATGCAGTAACACGTGAGGAAGAGGTGTTGAGTGGTGCCAAGATCGGGCGTTTGCTTCAGGCTAAACGCATTGAAATGATTATCACCCTCAATACGACCAACAACGGCAACACCACGGTAAAGCTTTATGAGGATTACGACATCAAGGTTAAACTTGGTGCTAAGGCGAAACTTAACTACGATCTCTAATGAAAAAGTTAGTTATCATCACATCCGTTTTCGCGCTTGGCACCCTTGGAGCTTCAGCGCAGTCTACCATATCGATGTATAATTTCGATAGAGTTGGAAACTTCATGCAAGCCAACCCTGCAGGGTATCAACCATACCGCGTTGTTGTGGGTGTTCCTGGCATTTCCAACATCTCCGTGTACACGCACAATGCGGCATTTGATATTGAAGATGCCTTGAGTCCAGACCTCACTACTAATGAGTCTCTCGAATATATCTTGACTAACACAGAAAGCGGCGATCGTTTACTCACATCGTATGCTCAAGACATCCTTTACGTCGGGTTCAGAACAGGTAATAGTTTTTGGAGCATCGGTGCGTCAATGAATAGCACTATCAACTTTGAATACCCCATCGAATTACTTGAGTTGGCCTATTATGGTGGTGCCAGCGAAGAAGTGAATGGTATGGTTCAACTATCCCAGAATGCCACACAGGTCAATTCGTATTTGAGCTATCACTTAGGATATCAACATGAATTGATGGATGGTAGGTTGAGAGTAGGTGGACGATTCAAGTATTTGAGCGGAATTGCTCATGCGTCTATTCCACAACTCGACCTTGATGCGCAGCTAGATGCTACGGAGTGGACATTCCAATCCGATATCCGCGCTCAGATCTCATCTCCAATTCCGTTGAATACAGAGCAAGGGCAAGGGGTGAATCTCGATCCAATGGCCTTTGCACTAAGCGATAACCGCGGTTACGCATTCGATCTCGGTGCGAGCTTTGAGATCTTACCAAGACTAGAGATCAGTGCCGCGGCAACCGATATCGGTTCCATCACTTGGAGAAGCAACACAACAACGTATACAAGTCAAGGTACCTTCACTTGGGACGGCGCAGAATATGGTTATCCGAGCAAACCGGGTGAGGAGTTCAATACAGACAGCATCATTGGTGAGATCGTAGACGCGTTGGAATTCGAAGAAACACAAGGCGAGGAATTCACAACCTCCCTGCCAATGAACCTCATGGCTGGTGTGAGATACGATATTACTCGTAAGCATGCATTCAGCGCTACCTATCAGATGAACCGATGGGAGGGAGGACGCGTTTACAACAATATCGGTGTATCCTACATCGGGAATTGGAGTAAATGGTTCAGCTTCTATGCAAACTATGCCATTATCGATAATGATAGAATGAATGTAGGCGTTGGATTCTCGGCCAATCTTGGTCCAATTCAACTCTACTTCCTCACCGAAGATGCCTTGATCGCTACAGGCGAAAACCTCAACTTGGCAAGTCTTCGTTTTGGAATGAACGTTGCATTGTACAGAAAAGACCTTAGAGGATATGAACCTGATCCTGAAGATGTTGTTCCAACACCTGCGCCTGCAGACCAAGCCACAGAACAAGGGTCAGAAGAAACAGATAACGAATAAAACTTAACCCAGCCTATAACCACTGAAATAACTGAATTATGAAACACGCAAAAAGAATGGTACTACGATCGGCACTAGCCCTCGCCATGGTAGGTACATTTACCGCATGTGAAGACTTCTCACTTTGTGGATTGACAGAAGAAGATCTAGGCATGGGAGATGCTTTCATTGAAACCACCTCTTATTTTATGAATATCGTGAATCGCGCCGACGAAGCCATGAGAGATGAAACACTCCAAGTCAATGGCTCTACAACTATCGATGGCGCTACGGTTAGATTGACCAACGATTCACTGATCATCGATTTCGGTCCAAATAACGTGGCCACAGCAGATGGCAAGCTAAGAAGAGGAAAGATTGCCGGTGCTGTTACGGGCGATTACTTCGCAGAAGCGGGCTCTATCAGCATCCAGCTTCAGGGCTATCATGTTGATGATGTTGCTATCACAGGTGACCTTACAGTTACCAATAACGGTAATAACAATGGAGTAGATCCATGGGAGATCGCCTTGGTAAGTCCAAATTTTGCCATGGGCAACTTGTATACCTATGATGCAAACTTATCCATGGAATGGACTTCTGGATTTGAAACCGATACCATCAACGAGGATGATGTGTTTACCATCTCCGGTATGGCTAGTGGATCGGATCTTCAGGATACCATCTCATTTGAAACGGCATTTACAGAACCTATGCAATTTGAGCGTGCATGTGAATACCTAGTCACTGGTGGTATCGTAGATGTGAGTCTAACCGATGGTGAAGCTGAAGTAGCTGCCGTAGAGGTAGACTTCATTGGCAACGATGGACCTGACGCAGATGGTTGTAATAACGTTGTTATGCTCAATGCGAGCTGCGACGGAACAACGGTTAGCTTCCCGCAGAATTTCGATGGGTTCTAGCAGTCACACAAGAATTGAGTAAAAAAAAGGGTCGATAACGAAAGTTGTTGGCCTTTTTTGTAGCTATTAGCTACTCGCCGTAAGCACGGTCATTGTATGAATACGCGATGAAGGTGGAGCGAGCTGTTAGCGATTAGCTCTTTCGTGGATAACTTTTCCATGAAGGTATTCACAAGTGGTAGTGGGTCTGCTTTCTTCCGCTAAAAGCTAAAAGCTAAAAGCTAAAAGCTAAAAGCTAAAAGCTAAAAGCTAAAAGCTAA
>CBFHXG010000029.1:0-29241 GCA_965659725.1 Phaeocystidibacter sp.
CGACCCCATCTTCAATGCCAAGATGCACGGAAGTCATTATGTGATCAGAATGAGTGCCGAACGAAGGGCCAAGTTCCTTGTTGATGAATACGGCGATGCACAAAAGGCTGATTTTGCCCAAAGTTTCAAGAATATAGAGCGACGCTTAGGCGGCTTACGGCTCAAGGAAGCTCTCGCCTTCTTGGATGAGGGTAATTTAGAGGAGGCGGCGAAGATCGCTTTGCAGTACTACGACCAGGCCTATGGGCATGGTCTTACAGAAAATGAAAAGATCAATGGTCCTGCTACCCGATTAGAGGTAGAAGACCTAAGCTTCAAGGAGATAGCAGATCAATTGACAAAACTCAGAAAGAAATAGACATGTCCATCAGACTTACACAATACAGTCATGGTGCCGGTTGCGGTTGCAAGATTGCTCCAGCCGTACTCGATGAGATCCTGAAGAATGCGGGTGAACAACCCAACTTCCCTCAGCTGTTGGTTGGCAATGAAAACAAGGATGATGCAGCCGTATACGACCTCGGCAATGGTCAGTCGGTGATCAGCACCACCGATTTCTTCATGCCCATTGTGGATGACCCCGTAAACTTCGGCAAGATAGCTGCTGCCAATGCACTGAGTGATGTCTATGCGATGGGTGGTAAGCCTATCATGGCCATTGCCATTCTGGGTTGGCCGATCGATAAGCTATCTGAAGAAGTGGCAGGAAGGGTAGTTAGAGGTGGGCGCGAAGTATGCAATGAGGCTGGAATACCGCTGGCAGGAGGACATAGTATTGATAGTCCAGAACCCATTTTTGGCCTAGCCGTTACCGGCATCATCCCTACGGAAAAGGTCAAGCGCAATTCTGGCGCTCAAGTGGGCGACAAACTGTATTTGACCAAACCATTGGGCATTGGAATGATCACTACGGCCGAGAAAAATAGCCTAGCTACTCCTGAAAATGTCAACTGGGCCGTTCAACAAATGCTCACTTTAAATAAGGCTGGTTCTAATTTTTCTGAATGGGATGAAGTGAATGCTATGACAGATGTTACGGGGTTTGGATTGCTCGGACATCTATCTGAAATCTGCATTTCTTCTAATGTGAATGCATTAGTGGAGTTCAATAAGGTTCCTCAACTCGACCCAAAGATATGGAAGCACTTCATGGAGCAAAAGGCAGTTCCCGGAGGAACCAAGAGAAACTACGCCTCCTATGGTCACCATATAGAGAAAATGTCGGACGAAGCCAGAACACTTCTTTGCGATCCACAAACGAGCGGTGGACTATTGGTATCGGTTGCAGCCGATCATTCGAGCGAGTTCGAAAGGAAATGCAAGGATGAACTAGGGATGGAACTCAAAAGCTTCGGATCGATCAAAGAAAGATCTGAAAAAAGACCTTTGAGAACCTACATTCGTGTTATCGAATAGGTGTTAACGCGGAATTGCAGATTGATAACAATTCGACAACCTGAAAAAGGGTGTTTATTCAAAAAATTTCGCTCGCCTCTTTGATTTCAAATGTAAGTTCTGCTATATTTGAGGCATAGGCAGAAAAAAAGAAAGGAGTGGGTCGCACAACCACTCCTCTCACACAAAAACTCGCCTATAAGTATGAAGAAACTTACGCCGGTAAAGATAAGCCGGCGTTTCTTTTTTTCGGGTTAATCGGACGTTAAGTTTCCCCGTATTTTCTCGCCTTCTCATTCCTCGAATGTTACCCTTGCATAAGGTGTGAAATTCCCCTTAAAAATTTTCAAATAGAGGTGCGTTTACCCTCCAACGCGGCACGGTATTTTCTCGTCATCGCTTTGATGATGGTCACAGTTGTGCCATTTGCTACTTGAAAGAGATACCTAACTCTCATTACTAAATGAAATACTCCCTGTTGGTCTTTGCGGCATTCTTCGCAGTGACCTTATCGGGACAGACCCACAACATCAACGGCGGAAGACCTTTTCCTCATCCGCCAGGCTGACGGAACCTTCCCCGCCAGCTGGCGGGGCCTTTCCCGGTCCGCCTGCAGGCGGACCGGGACTTCACTCCTCACCCCACCACTCTTTCTTGAATTGCTCCACAAACCCTTCAAGATAGGCGTGGCGTTTCTCAGCGAGTTGTTTTCCAGCGGTAGTTTGCATTCGGCCTTTCAAGAGTAGAAGCTTCTCATAAAAGTGACCCAGGGTACTGGAGGTGTTTTTCTTGTACTCTTCGAAAGAGGCATGATCCTCTGGTTCTTCATCGGGATTCCAAAGGAGTCGGCTTTTTGATCCACCATATGCGAAGGCTCGCGCCACACCTATGGCACCTATTGCATCCAATCGATCTGCGTCTTGCACACAGGCCGATTCAATCGAGGTTGTGTTAGTTTCTACTCCTGCCCCTTTGAAGGTAGTCTCGGAAATGATATCTCCAATAGTTTGAGCTAAACCTTCGGAACCGCCAATGGACGCGATCCACTTCCTCGCCGCCACAGGACCTTTATCCGCATCACCGTCATTGAACTTCCAGTCATCGATATCATGGACAAGCGCTGCGAGCTCCACGAGTTGCGTATCCGCTCCTTCCTCCAAAGCAATAAGCAATGCCATTCGTCGAACCCGATCAATATGGAACCAGTCGTGCCCTGTACCTTCATTCTCGAACTTCTCGCGGATCATCTTCTCCGTTTGCTCAATTACCTGCAGTGTATTCATACTTCTAAACCTTCGGGCATGTGTTGGGTTATATTTCCAAAAGCGAATTTATGTTTGGTTTGTTCAAAAAGAAGAGTCCTATCGAAAAACTCGAAGACAAGTACGAAAAACTACTTGATGAGAGCTACAAATTAAGTCATTCGAATAGGGCTGAATCCGACAAATTGAGAGCGGAAGCTGAGAAGGTGGCGAACGAGATAGACAAGCTCAAGGAACAAATGTAGGGCTTACTCAAATCTCTTACATCCTTATTTATCAGAACATTAGCGCACTCATGTAGAGAAAAAAATATCTTGTAGGTAACAACTAACCTACTTGCTATGAAAACCCTGTTACGAATTGTCGGCATTCTTGTCGGACTCATCCTCGTATTTGTTCTCTACATCCAACTCTCTTATCAGGTTGATTTTTCTGATGAATATCCTGTTGATGAAAACCTGACCGTTGTGATCACGGAAGAACGTGTGATCCATGGAAAGTATCTTGCCCTGCGTGGTTTATTTGATCCCGTTCAATGATAGGTCACCGCATGTCCCTTTACAATTCGGAATGCATTATGCATTCTGATATCTACCCAGCAATCTGCATGCAACTGATGCACAGCTAGCTAGACACTTTTTGATAGTAGGATAAGAATGTATATTTAATTTTCTCAGCTGATTTTTCCCAAATTGCTATCATTTTTCCAATTCCTTATTACCTTTGCGGCCGGCTTACGCCACACAGGAGAGGTGGCAGAGTGGTCGAATGCGGCGGTCTTGAAAACCGTTGAGGGTCACACCTCCGGGGGTTCGAATCCCTCCCTCTCCGCAAAACTTGAAAACCCTGACGCGCAAGCGCTCAGGGTTTTTTAATGCTCAAAACTGAGCCAAGCTTGCTTGAGTGAAGGTTTGTGCATTAAAAAACTAGGATGCGACGCAGGAGCAGCCGTGGTTTTCAAGTTTTGTAGACTCCCTCCCCTGGGATCACGACCGCAGCGCAGCGAAGGGAGTAATCCCAACCGAACTCATCCAATCAAGACCCGGAGATAGTCGTTCTTGAACTGTCTCTTTTATCATTCTGAAATACTGATTTTCAGGACGATATAAGAGAGGTTCATTTCCCTCCCTCTCCGCCTCTCCTTCCGTCCAAGACATTAGTGTATCAGGATCCATGTTTTAATCTTTCACATCGCGCCTCCAAAATTTCTTCGTAGGCCGTTTTCATTTCCTTGGAAAGAAAGGACTGATCAATCCAATTGACCGCTTTTGATTGATTCTTTAGCATCCTGTTAAAAGATCCGTTGATCTGTTTGGGAGTAAGCTCTAACTCTTCGCCCAATTGCACAAAGTATTCCCGCTTTAGTCTCTTTTTCTTCCCACTTAGAGTCAGTGCCAATTCTTCTTTATCCTCTGGGAAAACGATAGCCACATTTAATAAATCATAAGCAGGAGCAAGTCCCCAACCAGAGGGATTTTCCATCATGGAGAAATTCTTGAGATGCATATCGTTGTTGCCAGTCAGAAATGAAAATAGAGCAAGATCAAAGAAATAGGTTTTGTCTAGCAAAGTATTACTGGAATAGGTACCTAGCGCCTTTCCTACTCTTTCCATAGAACTTTTATATTTGTCGAAGGCCTCTGTAATCTGGAACATATCGAGCATGTGTATCTTTTCACCGTTGTCCGTACGATCTATTCGTTTGGTGATGTAACAGAGCTCCCCGGAGGCTAATCGAATCAAGGAAGAGGGAACTACTGGTATTCCAAAAGATTCTGCTATGCGCATGGTCAGATGTTCATTCTCGGGCATTTCCGGAAAGCGATCAGAAGGTGGTTTAAAAATAAAGTTTCCGCCTAATGCTCCCACAATGGTAAGTCTGGCATCTGCCTGATTAGTAGATTTAGTCACCAGCGACATGGATAACTTGGGTTGCACTCCTGGAACCGCCACACTTCGCTCCACTACTTTTTTAGCAAGCTCATCCATTTGATCCAATGAATACTCTATTTGAGGGGGAGTTGGAGTTCCAAAAAACTTCAAAGAACACTTTTCATGAAAGTCATTATCCCCTTCAATGGAACTATAGCAGTACAAACATTTATTCTCCATCTTCACCCTGTATTGGTTCAACACTCACCGCACCAATGCAATTCTGACAGCAAGCCAGGAGTAATCCCATGCGATCACTCTTATTGATCTTCCAGCTTTTTGAAGCGATATCCAGTAGCCATCCTTCTGGAATTAATCCTTCAAAAAATGGGAAGAGTCGTTTGTCTGTATAGGGTTTTGATGAAAGAGGCATCGTAAAAGTGATGAAGTCATTAGGATGCTCATCAGTGTATTCTGCATCATACTGAAATACATATTCCCCTTCATTGGTTTCTGTGAGGATACCCGCTAATAAGCCCTTGTAGAGTATTTTTCCTTGTCTCATTCAAGAAGCTCTTTACTGTTTACTGGAGCCAGTTCATGGCCAAACATTTTTAGCACCAGGTTGACCTTTTCCATATTGAGATTGGTTTTTCCCTGCTCTATTTTACGAACAACAGTAAGTGCCACTCCCGCCCGTTCAGCAAATTCTTCTTGGGTAAGATTGACATCCTTTCTACGTTGTTTTACAAATTCAGCTAAGCCCTTCATTATATGTTTAGAGATATAATAATCTTCAAATTTACTAAAGTATATGTAAAAAGATATAATATACTATAAAAGTCTTAAACTGTATGCTTTAACATATAGTTTGTGTTTGGGTTGAAAATTATCGGAGTTGGGGAAAACGTTTATACGTTTCTGGGTTTATGCGTTTTCACGAACGCATAACGAATTGGTTTGGGCTGCCATAACTCATTGTTCGATCAACGAGCGTGCCTCGAACCCTTGGCCTCTCAGCATTGACAGCCCTTATTCCCTCGACTACCTCTGTGTCTCCGCGCCTCTGTGTGCGGCTTCTAAGCGAAGCGCCCTTCGCGCCTTTGCGTGAGGAAACCTAAAATCTTTCCAAGGTTTCAAGATTTCTTTACGGCGCCCATCGCTAAGCTTGCTTTTGTGTCAGTCTAAACCCCGAGAACTCGAAGATCCCCCGTAAAGTGGGGGGCATTGTATTTTGTCAAAGTAAAAGGTATTCAACCCTAAGGGTTAGAGTTGATATGTTTATATGTTACTGTGTTTATACGTTTTCTTGAACGCAAAACGAATTGGTGTGGGCCATCATAACTCTTGTTTCGATCAACGAGCGAGCCCTGGAGCCTTGGTGGCCCTTTTGCCACTTTGCCGTTTATCCGTTGTCCTCGTAATCCCCTCTAGGCGTGGTTAACCGCGAGTAAATCTTGGCCTCTTGGCCCACTGGCCCTCTTGCCACCTACCTCTGCGTGAGGCTCCCCCCTAGTTACGATATAGAATAATAATCTGCACCAGCACCGCCAAGAACACCAGCATGTAGATCTCAATATGCGTAAATAGCTCAACGGTGTCTACTACTTCTTGGCTCAAGTTCTTTTGACGTTCACCTTCCACCACTTGAATCTTGGCGAGAGCTTCAAGGTGCTCATGGATCTTATCTATCTGTCCTTGAACTGGAACCGGGTCAACGAATCCGGATTCGGCGAATTTCAGTTCTCTTTCCTTCAATTGATTGATAGACGATTTCACTCTGCGCCAGACCAATTGCTCGTCTTCCGTCAACGTGGTATGATCGTACCTGGATGAAAGATCAGCCAAGCGATCATTGATACTCTGATTATTGGAACTATAAAAAGCGGTGTTGCCCGTTGCAAGAGCGATCTCTTTGTCGTGGATCAACTGTGACATATCAAAGATGATATCGCTGGCGATGATCCTATCTTCATAGATGGTTACTACTGAATCGCGCATGCGAACAAAGCTATCGCGGTCAATGAGGTTTGTTCCGAGGATCAGTACAAAGACGATCACAATTCCGAGGATCCACTTCAACTTCGTAAACATCTCTTGTAGAAATTAAGATTGATACAAGACAAGATACGAAACTGGAGTATCTAGATTCTCAAAAGGCCATCAAAAGAATTAGGAAAGAGCAGAGGCTTTTGCGCTGAGAAGACTGATTGCTCCAATAATGGTACATGAAATGGTAACACCTAGGCTGATGGCCTTAAAGGCTTGTTTCGACTGGATATTCAAGACACGAGCGGCAATCACTCCCATGTAAGCTCCGGTGATCGGTAGTGGCACCATCACGAAGAGCATCAATCCCCAAAAGCCATACTTGCCGATCTTATCGCCCATCTTATACTTGGCACGGCGCATCATTTTCACACTGTGCTTACGGTAGAATTTATACTTCCAAAGTCGGTGATCGAACTGAGAGATCAACCCGTTGAAAATGGGATAGACGAGTAAGTTGGCAACGAGTCCAATGACGAAGGCCGTAATAGGGTGCAAGCCTTGCACCACACCTAACGGAATTCCAACACGAGCTTCCCCAAGTGGAGAAATAGACACCAAAAAGGTGTGGATCGATTCAGCGAGCATTCAAGTGTTTTTGTCGAGCAAATTGAAGAACGCTAATGTAGTGTAAATTGTTGTCCTTGCGCAATGGTGGTGAGGAGCCTCACGCAAAGACGCTAAGGTTTGTTGCGTGGCGCAGACTTGAATAGCGCGGGGGTCTCACACAGGGGTGCAGAGACACAGAGGCCTCACGAATGAGTTTGAGGAGTTGGGGTAAACGTTCCTCCGTTTCTGTGTTCCTCTGTTTCTACGTTTTCTTGAACGCATAACGAATTGGTGTGGTCAACTATAACTCGTTGTCCGATCAACGAGCAAGCCTTGAAGCCCTGGAGCCTCGGGGCCATGGCGCCTTGCCCTTTGGCCCTCTTGCCCCCTCGCCTTTTCGTGAGGCCATCTACAGCTTCACCGCCTTCGACCGTCGCCATGCAATCAAGCTAACCACCGTTACCGCCGTTACAGAATAATACACCCACATAGGTATCGGAACGGGATCACCTGCCGCGTAGGAATGCAAACCAGACAGGTAGTAATTGACCCCAAAGTAGGTCATGATTACTGATGATAAACCGAAAAGTGTAGCCACATTGAATGCAAAGAGGCTTTTAAGGCCAGGGATCAATCGCATGTGAAGTATGAAAGCATATACGAGTATGGACACTAAAGCCCAAGTTTCCTTGGCATCCCACCCCCAATATCTTCCCCAACTCTCGTTCGCCCAAACCCCGCCTAGGTAGGTTCCAACACTCAACATGAAAAGTCCACCTATCAAGGTCATTTCACTTCGATTCGACAGTTCCTTGATCAAGGGACGAATACGCTTGACATTCCCTTTGTTAACGATCACCATCATCAATAGATTAATCAAGCCCATAACGGCTCCAAGCATGAGGAAACCATAACTTCCTGCTACGAGCGATACGTGGATAGTTAGCCAATACGAACGAAGAACAGGAACCAATGGAGTGATCTCCGGATTCAAATAAGATAACATGGCGATCAGTAGAACAACACCACCCAATACGTTGGTGGCCGCTAATCCACCCAAAGACCTTCTCGCAAAAAGCAACCCGGCCAAAGTAGTCGTCCAAGCAATGTAGATCATACTCTCATAGCCATTACTCCAAGGCGCTCTACCCGATACATACCATCGAACTCCCAATCCAACGGTGTGGTATACGAAGGCCAAGATCAACAGCCCTAACAGTACGCGCAACGGCCACTTCATATTTAGATCAGGCTTGAAGATCTGAATGAACAAGAGTATCAAAAACACCAACCCCAACAACGTGTAGATCAATGCCAATTGATTGAATGGCGCCGCCTCATTCAGCCATATTTCAGCACTCCTTTCCGCATCGGAAGGAATGATATTCGCCCCATGTAATCTCTGAAATTTATCAAGCTCCACCAGTAAGGCCTGAGCTAGTGCATGATCGCCATCGCTCATTGCACCTTGAAGGGCTTGCCTATAGGCTGGAAAAAACCGAGTAGCCACCTCGCTCTGTTGATCTGCATTGTGTTGATGCGTAGCTACCCAAGTGTTATTCGGATCACCTATCAATGGCACCATCCTAAACAGCGTTCCTGAAAACACCATATTCATGATATTGATCCTCTCATCTACACGGATCAGCGCCTTTTCTAGTGTGCCTTTCTCAGCCTCTGCAACGCTATTTGCGCGTTGAACCCTATTCTCCAATTTATATGATCCGTCCTCATAGAAGAAGTCACGATACGCCGCATACTTCCCTTCTACTCCCAGCCATACATTCAGTGAATCAACCTTTCCCAGTTTAATTAGGGGCGCTCCATACCAGTCTTGAGGGGATGCAAACGCACCGAGCAGAACCGCATCGGCACTATGTCCTTGGAACGACTCCGACCCGTGCACCTTTCGCATTACTTCTCGGGTAAGCGTATGGACTGGCTTCACCCTGCCACGCATGTCTTGTACAAGCATCCTACTGAACTGATCAGCATGATCTTCTGAGGGAGCAGGGTGCACATCAACTCGGGTTTGAGCTTGGCCCGTTACACCTGCAATTAGAATCAAGGCGATCGTAGAAAGACCTTTGGACCTATTGCGAATGCGTTTCGACAGGTCGTAGAACCGAGTATTTTTGCTGAAGAGCGTCCATATCATACCCAAGGTGAGCAAGAAGTACCCCAGATAGGACACCCAAGTTCCCCATTCATCGTGGTTTACACTCAGATAGGTTCCCCTTTCATCTCTATCGTAGCTCGATTGAAAGAATCGGTATCCACCGTAATTCAAAATGTGATTCATGTAGATTCGAAACGGCCTATCCACCCCTTCTCGTGGGTCGATGAGCTGGACTTCACTGGCATAGGACATTGGGCTATTCGTACCCGCATATCTTTCCATTTCAAAGTCGTGCAAATGGATCTGAAAATCCAATCGCCGAACCTTAGCACCATAGGATATATCAACCTTACCCTCTTTCCATTCAAAGCTAGTAGGCTCGCTGATCCATCCATTCTGACCGATCACCATTTTCTCGATGACCTCATCACCAATGGTTACGCGCATCATCAATCCTAACTTCGATGAGTTCTCAAGCTTCAGCCTTTCTGACACCCATGATCTCTGAACAGAACGTTGAACTTGGCCAAATACGAAGGGAGACATTCCACCTTCTAAATTTTGATACAAGGCTCTCACTTTCAGTGACGATTCCTGCATTGGGAGAAGCGTATCCTGTGATCCAGTGGCCATTACCCTGGTACTCATGGCATACTTCGACCTGAATCTCCATTCGTTCTGATCTTTCAATACCCAAACATCAGCATCTACGGTTGGATCCGTGCTAAATGTGATTCCATTGAACCGTTTGGTTTCGCCTTCAAAAAGCCAGAGCTCCATTCTACCTTGACTTCCGCCCATAACGATCTGAATGGCCGATCTACCATTCTCATCTGGATCCACAGCCTCTATCGGGTTAGGGAGGAAATCGACCATCTCTATCTTGACCTCTTGATCGCCGAGTAAATATGTCCTTTCAAAATGATTGGATCCCAGCGATGAAAACAGCACTGGCTCATGCATAGTTACAGGCGTGGCCGTAGCTCCGAAGAAACTCAAGTTGATATAGCTCTCTGAAGAGTAGAATGAATTGGACGTTTGCCCCTCTCGAATATGCATCACTCCTTCAAAACCCGTGAATCGGGTGATGGCAGAGCCTAATAGGATAATAATGATCGAAAGGTGGAACAGGACGACGGGCCACATCTTCCTTTGTATGAGTCGGTATGCGAGTATATTTTGCACCAGAGCTCCTGCAAATAGTATCAACAAGACCTCAAACCACGTGGCCTTATATATCCACTTCTGAGCTGCTGATGTACCGAAATCGTTCTCTACGAACGTGGCCACACCTATCGCGAGGGCAAATAGGGCGAGGTAAAGGAGGGCCATTCGCACCCCAAATAGCTTTCGAAGAATCTTCCCCATTATAGAAGTTGTTATCGCACTAGCGATGCGTTCTCAACAATGATATCGTAGGTGTATCCTGCTCCAAAATCCTTATCGGTATGAAGAACCCCTTTCAGGGTTACCACATGACCCACAGGAATGTCTTCAGTAGTTGTCAGAACAAAGTCATATCCATCCATCGAGCCATCCTTTAAATGCACCCAATTTCGATTCATGATATGTGGATTCACCTTGGTCACTTCACCCGTAACCTGCACATCTTGACCGTTCAAGGAACTGGCGTTGCGTACCACTTCAGCGATGGATGTAGAGCCTTCGGGAATCTCTTGGATCTCTTCTGAGGAGGATACAGGAGGATGACCAGACGGCAATTCAGATGAAGCGTTATGCCTCTGATCTACTGGGTGAATAGCCGCTACGAGATAGATCTCCTCAAAGGTACGGTCGAATTCTGTACTGTAATAGTTGGTCTTATAAAGTCCGTCGTGGTAATGATACTCCTCCCCTACGGTGAAATCTCCACTACGAGCTGCCAGCCAGTATTCCTTGCCATTGGATTCAGATACTTTGAGATAATCGTATCTATCGGATTCAAGTACTTCCAACACCTTTACATGACCATTCCCGAGATTACCTGAGGAGCCCTGCGGAGTAGAAGAATTATCTCCAGTTGAAAACACCTCTTGGGCTGCTCTTCCCACGCCTTCATCCACTACAACTGGCTTAGGCTCGTTGCTGCACGCAATCAAACCAAAAACCGCGATCCAAATTGCTATTCCTTTCATCATTCTGACCATCCAAATCTTTTGATCAACTGTAAATTACATCGGATCACATCTTGTTGATCCCTCAAACTATATTCGGCAAGTACGCCAAGCTGCCATCCATCTCCAAATCGAACGGACCAATCCGTCCCCATGTACCAATAGGCAGGTATCGATAACTCCTTGTACGCTGGATATTGATAGTGCAGATATCTTCCGTAGATACTCCATTGAACACGTTGCTGTAAGAATGAATTGGCGTATCTAGCGGAGGCGACTTCGCTGCCCAGATCATTGGTTAGGTTCAGGTGTCCTCGTATCGAAAATCGACCGCCGATCCACGGTAGATCAGAGTATCCTAGGAGAATATTGATGTTCGAGATCTCCCTTCCTTCACGTCCAAACCTTCTGTGATATCCGCCACTCCACATGAATCCACCGCTCTTTCTGTAGTTAACACGAAGTCGCACACCATTCTGCATTCCTTGTTCAGATAGGATGCGCTCCACCTCATTATCGAAGGTTTCAAAGAAGAGTATTTGTTGACGAGTATCGTACGACCCAAACACGCTCCACGATCTACTGATCCTGTAATTCAACGATAAATAAAGATGAGTTAACCTAAAGGTCGATCGTGCAGAAGCGGTATCAAAATTCTCAAACAGGTCGGCTTCAGATGAAGCGAATAAGCTTAGGTCCTTCCAAGTTGTACTGTGTTGTAGATACAGGTATCGCCTATCGGTAGCACCACTGGCAGTCTGTTCTAAAAGTCCGACCGTTGTGGACGTTCGAAGCTCGTTCGATATCTTATCCCACCCTGAGTAAACGCCATATTGAAATTGATCAAAGCGTGTCCCGAACGTTACGTAATCAGGTCGGAATCCAGCAATGGCCCCCACATAGAAGTCGCCTAACTGCCTTTCACCCTGCAAACCATCAATAGACCCTAATGAAGATGTTCTTCTGTTGATGAACCTACCCGCGGTAAGCGACCACTCTGGAGTTGGTCGATATGAAATATTGGCGTTATATACCTGTGCCCTGCCGGCTGACGGGTAGGAAGTTTCGAGATCGTCGTATCTTCTAAAAACCTGATAATTCCCATAAAAGGATATGCTTAGATCCCTGTTGGCAATGCGATCTACATCTAGCCCCACCCTCGTTACCGAACGCGTATAGCCAACTCTATTACTATTGGGAGAGTAAACGTTATATGCAGCCGTAGAAGCTCGTCCTCTTCCTCGTGTGCCATTTGTTTGTTCAACAGGAGTCACGGTATCCAAAGGCACCTCATCAACAACTGTATCAGCGGGCACACTCACCTCCTCTTCATCTAACTCAGGTTTTCTATTTGAAGAGAAGGTCAAGCTTGTACCCACCTCTGGATCACAATTATTGACAGGCGTGGTAACGGCTGAAATAGAAGATAGATTGCTAACGATCACACATGGGTCGCCATTTGGACGAAAGAGAGTATCTCCGACGGACATACCGTCTGTGGTGGTGAAACGCACATACACGTTCTCATCCGTTACATAGCTAACCGTTCCTGTCGTTTGGGCCTGCGAAGCGAAAGCAACAATGGTAAGTACTATTAGTAGAGTGATTCTCAACCTTCTTCTCCGTTCGGGTGGCAATTAAAGCAAGCTTGGCTATTGTATTGATAGCCTCCAACATCATCATGCTTATCGTCCATGTCTGGTTGATTATGCTCATGACAATCAATGCATGAGAAAGCAGAGAAATTGGTTGGATTATTATGACATTCCACACAACTGAACCAAACGCCTTGATGCTCTCCCGAGTAAATAGGGAAAAGATCATCATGATCGCGGTATTCTGCAGGTCTCCATCCAGGAGTTAGATCATGACAAATGGTACAGTCGGTTGACATACCTGCCGCTACGTGGCTAGGATTCGATGTGTTCTGATAATCATCCATGTGACACGAAACACATTCGGGTGATGCTGCTGCAAAAGGTTCTCCCGGCATGTGACAGTCGACGCAATCCGGACCGTCGTGCCCTTGAATCAATGGGAAGAAGAAATGTGAACTTTCACCTTGCCACTCTTGAGAGATCGGGCTATGGCATTGCGCACAATCCATGGAAAATCCGCTAGCAACATGGTCGGGATCAGATGCAGAGAGATAATCTTCTCTGTGGCAATCCATACAAGCATTGCCTAGGGGGTGAAAGGCAAGTGTGTTAGCTGATTGGTGGCAATCGACACAACTGGTCAAGGCATGTGTTCCCTCTAAGGGGAAGCCATTCATTTCATGGATCTCTGGGATCTCATTGACCAACCAATCATTGGAATCATGGCATCTCACACAGTCGTTGCCTACCGTTTGTTGGTGGACGTCGGTATGGCAATCGATGCATTGGGTGGGTGCATTTTTGAACTCTAGGTCCGTATGACAGTCTGTGCAAGTTACACTCGTGTGCCTACCTTCTAGTGGAAAGCTGGTGTTCTCATTATGGTCGAATGAAACCTCCGAGAGGGTCACATCCCATCCATCCGTTGTATGACACTCTACACATGAAATGGCGAAATTGTCTCCATGCGGACTTTGAGCCATCGCTGCATTCGCAGTGAAGAAGCAAAAAACTAAAATTATGATCCGTGGCAATCGACGCATTCGAACTTAGGTATCTTATAAACAACGCGTTCGGTCCCGGTATCGTCTCTCTCTGAATAATGACATTCAGCGCAGGTCACATCGGCATGCTTACCGGTAAGTGGAAACTCTGTTGTACTATGATCAAAAGTACTGATATTCCATGCATTACCCAACGAATGGCATTGGATACATTGGGTAACTCCATTCTTCTCGAATTGAGATCCGTGAGGATTATTGTGACAAGAAGCGCAATCTGTTGGAGTACCGCTAAAACGTTGGTCTTCTTCCATTCGCTCGCCATCTGAATTCCAGTGACAGGAAGCACAGCTTACATCGCTATGGGCGCCTTCCAGGGAATAATCTGTAGCATCATGGTCGAAGGCTACGTCGCTCCATCTGCTGCTATTATGGCAAACTTCACAATCTTGGTCTGGATAGAATTCTTCAGAAATATATCCTGAGTGAATATTGGCGTGACACGTGATACAATCGTTGGATTCCCAATTGAATTCCCATTCGGATGATTCACTTTGATGACATGAAAAACAAGGTGTAGCCAGGTGTGCACCTTCGAGTGGGTAATCTGAAAATTGATGTTCTTCTAGTCCATAGCTGCTATAGGTAAATGGCCTAAGTACAGTATGGCATGAAGAGCAATCCTCTACTCCTCCTTCCGGCAGGGCGAAATCTCCCTCGTGATAGTCTGCATGGCAATCGGTACAATTGGCATAGGACATGGGTCGGCTATAGGAACTTCCTTTATGGCATTCGGCACAAGAAACACTCGCATGTTGGCCTTCTAAAGGATAGTCGGTGAGGTTATGATCGAAGCTATTTCCGCTAACCAACCTGGTCCAGCTTTGCTCATTGTGACAATCCGTGCATCGGGAGCCGAATCGGCCGTCATGTGGGTCTGTGTGGCAATCGGTACATCTCGAGAAGGCCACATTGGCGAAACGTTGAAAATCCTTTCCGTTGCGTTGTGTCTGCTCGTGGCATTCTAAGCAGGAAACATCGGCGTGAGCACCTCGAAGCGGAAAATCGGTCTTGCCGTGATCGAACTTAGCCGCCGGCTCCCAGTCGTTCATCGTGTGGCAATCGGTACAAGAAACGGGTAGTGTCCCTTGGTGATAGTCATCATGACACGAGAGGCAATCCTCTTGAAGCCCCAGATAGGTTCCTTCTCTACTTCGGATGTCTCGATCGGCGATATTATCCGGCTGATGGCAATCTCGACATTCCACCGAACCATGAGCACCATCTAAATCGTAGCCGGTTAGCCCATGATCGAAATTATCGGAATCGAACCGCACGGCATCAAACCTGCGACCATGGTGTTCACTGTGGCAATCGATACAGGTTTTCTGCTGTGCTTCAGATGAGGCGTGGTATCCTCTATTCGCATCAATCAGTCCGGATATATCATCATGACAATCAAGGCATTTGCTCTCGCTTATCTCCTTTCCGATATCATGACATTGCGTACAATTGCCCACTCCTTCGAGATGTGAATGCGCTTCTGATAATTCACCTGGGGAGAACTGTGCAATGAGTGAGGTACTCATCAATACAAAACACGATATGATGAAATTTTTTACCACTATCGATGTCTTTTCATGACCTTCCCGAAATGCTTATCCACTTCAATGCCCGCCTTTTCTAAGAATGGAATAGGCAGCTCACCCCCAATGAAGATGTACACCCTATCATTCTGAAGTGTTTCCATTTCGCCTTCCGAATTCTGGATATGCACCACGTCTTTTTCAATCGAATGGACATTTGAACTGAACATTACCTTGAGTTTTCCATCGCGGATCGCAGCGTCTAAATTGGTAGAATTACCAGGCTTGATCCTTGCGAAGTTGTCTTTTCGGTAGGATAGGATCACTTCATTCTGATCGCACAGAAGTAGAGCTGATTCAACGGCTGAATCACCTCCGCCAACCACTAAGATCTTATCTCCCGATATCTGTTCTGGTTCTACGAGCCGGTAGGCCACCTTTTGTGATTCCTCACCGGGAACTCCGAGCTTTCTTGGAGTCCCTCTCCTACCTATGGCGATCAATACACGATGCGCTTTGTGAACTTCGTCTTCTGCACATTTTAGTTCGAAGCCATTATCGATTCCTTGAATGTGTTCCACCTTGGTCCGTTCCTGAATAGAAATATCATTCTTAGAGAGCGCGTCATTCCATATATCCAACAGCTCATCCTTGGAAGTATTGACCAGCTTGACCTTCCCATACAGCGGTAGTTCCATTGGTCGGGTCATGACCACTTTCGAACGCGGAAAAGTATACACGGTTCCACCTAAGCTCTCTTGGTCCAACGTGATGAACTTCAACCCCAACTCCTTAGCCTTCAAACTTGCGGCCAGTCCACTTGGACCTGCACCAACAATAGCGAGATCATAGGGATGGTCGTGTTTTTGGATCGTTTTTGCCAGATTCTGAACAGCTTGAATACCCTGTTCGGCGCTGTTTCGGATGAGTCCCATTCCGCCAAGTTCTCCGGAAATGTAGATGCCATCCACGTTCGTTTCGTAGGTTGGCTTAACGTGAGGAAGGTCTACTCCCCTCGTTTCTGTTCCTATCCTTAGCGTGATAGCGTCAACCGGGCAAGAATTAAAGCAAGCTCCATGGCCTATGCAGCTTGACGCGTTGATCACTGTACCAGCCCCATTGACCAGTCCGAGGATATCTTCTTCGGGGCAAGCTCGAACGCAAGCACCGCTTCCGATACACACATTGGGGTCGATATAAGGGTGAAGCGAAACGGGTTCAAAACGACCTGTTTCCTTGGCTTCAGCAACTTTTTCGGCAATTACCTTCGACTTCTTGTTTCCTTTCCAGACATAGAATACCACGATACCGATGGATATCGCAAAGGTGATAACGTATATGAGTGCTTCTATGCTCATTCTAGAAGATCCATGTATAGCCTAATCCAACCGTAACTACTACGTGAACGGTAACGATGATCAGCATGATGATGGCAAAGGGGCGGTGTGCAACGTGCCAATACTTGAACAAGCGTTGCATGGTATCGAGTCGGCTTATCCTGTGTTGCAGCTTCATTACGGTCTTCACATTCTGCAGCGAAGCTTGAAGCTCTTTGCCAGATATGCCTTGATCTTCCAGAAGTGATCTAACCATTTTCAGATGGGAAGCGCGATTCGTTTTGCTATCCACGGAGTATGCGTTGATCTGGCTGAGTGTTGTCTCGTCCACTTTTTCCGAAATGACACGCAACGCCTCCTCTTGATTCGACTCTATCTCCTTTAAGCTCAATTCTCGACCTGAGATGGTCCTAGGTATCTGCAAATAGATATATCTTCCAACTACTCCACTCAAGACCACTACTACCATACTCCAGAATGCGATGGAAACGATGCCGCCAAACTTAAAGGTGGTGTGGAAGAGGATCATGATCGGACCCAATGTGCAGAGGAAGATGTGGAATTCGAGCAGGTATTTGAGTCGGATCACTCGCTCCAAATAACCATATCGCTTGGCTGTGATGTAGAGAACTACACCTACTAGGATCAGGATGGTACCGATGATTCCCAAACCATGACCGTAAACGCCAGATGCTTTGAACCAATCGTATTGTGGATGGTAGAATCGTTCTTCGAGTGGCAATGTATAATAGGTATAGCCTACGTATGAAAAGTAGGCCGTAGCAGCAATGGTTATTGCTGCCATTATTCCCAGGTATAGGCTATGCTGAAGCTTGGTCATGAAGAACTCCGATCTGAATGTATAAATTTACAGAAGTTGTTGCTCTTTATATGGCTAGCACTCAAATTTAGAATGTGTCTACCGACAAGGGCAGCACTATATCAAATGGTGCTTTTTATTCGTCGATCTGCCTCAAATAAAGGCGCTCCAGCAGGAATGTCAGCCCAGTACCTATCACCGCTACATAAACTACCAACGGATCCGAATAGAACTTCGTGTAGAGTAATCCCGATAGAACGATAGCATCCAGCACAATGGCGGAGATCAATATGCCAGACTTGGCTCCGACATCCTTTCGAAGATGTTTGAACACTCCCCAATGGATGATCATGTCCATGACCAGGTAAAAAACGGCACCGATGGTGGCGATGCGTGACAGGTCGAAGAGAATCGTAAGTAATATAGCAAGAACTACGATGTAGAGGAGCATGTGCTTTTGGACGCTACCTGACATTCCAAAATGGCTATGTGGTATCATCTTCATATCGGTGAGCATGGCTGTCATCCGTGATACGGCAAAGACACTGGCGATAATCCCGGAAACGGTGGCAACGATCGCTATACCTACGGTGAAATACAGTCCGAGGTCACCGAGGATGGGCTTGGCTGCCTCGGCGAGTGAATAATCCCTGGCATTGATAATCTCGGGGATGCTCAGGCTAGAGCTAACGGCGAAAGCTACAATCAGGTAAACGATTGTGCAGATGATCAGTGATATGACGATGGATCGGCCCACATTCACCTTTGGATCTTCTATCTCATCTCCGCTATTCGTAATGGTGGTAAAACCTTTATAAGCAAGGATGGAAAGTGCAGCTGCCGACAAATAACTCATCACCCCGAGATCTGTGTTATCAGTGGCCGGATCGGGAATGAAGTTGGATATCTGATCGGCGCTCCAAAGTGCGGCGATGGCAAAGAGAAGGATCCCAGCGATCTTGATGAAGGACATGAAGCTGGAAACCCTTTCAATGACCGTGTTGCCCATGATATTAACGATGTAAGCAACGACCAACAGACCAACACCGAGCACCGGAACCCAGTATTCGGTGTTCCAATTTGGAAACAGCTGCATCGTGTATTCACCAAAGGTGCGGGCCACCAAGCTTTCGTTCATGACCATTGAAAACGCCATCAGCAGTGCGGCACCGGCTGTAGTAGTGGACCTTCCAAAGGCTTTCTTTAGGATCATGGCTATACCACCAGCTGATGGATAGGCATTGGAAACCTTCACGTATGAATAGGCACTGAAAGAGGAAATAACGGCTCCGACCAAGAACATGAGTGGGAACCAAGCACCCGACAATTCGGCAACTTGTCCGAGTAGGGCAAAGATCCCTGCGCCAATCATTACCCCTGTTCCGAGGGCGACGGAGCCTTTGAGGGTTAGGCTATTCTTTTTGTATTGAGACATAGCCATCTATGATAAGGGATTCGAAGGAGAAGAGCAACTTGGAGAACGTGGCGTGAAGGCTTAGCGACCTCACGCAAAGACGCTAAGGTTTGTTGCGTGGCGCAGACTTGAATAGCGCGGGAGTCTCACACAGGGGTGCAGTGTTCCTCCTTTTATGCGTTTTCTTTGTGATCCCCTCTAGACGGGGTTAACCGCGAGTAAGTCTTGGCCTTTTGGCCCACTTGCCATTTTGCCCCTTCGCGTGAGGCCTATTTCATCAAGTGAAACGTCGACTTTGTCCGATATGGCTGAAGGTCCAACACCCCCCAAGCTTCCGCCACCATGAAGTAAACACCTTCAGGTAACTCTCGTCCGCTTACGGTGCCATTCCAGCCTTCTACCGATGAAGTTGATTCGTACAAAAGATTTCCCCATCTACTGTAAACGGACCATTTGACACGTGAAGCCCCGAAGAAGTTCGGGAGGTAGACATCATTAATACCATCGCTATTCGGAGTAAAAACATTGGGTGCTTCGATGTACGGAGTAAATGCAACCCAGAAACATACCTTTGCCTCGCAGCCCGATGCGCTCGTGGCTGTAATACATACTTCCACGGGCTGGTCGGTTTGAGCGTAGGTATGACCAGCCGTTACACGGTCTATTCCATTCATCGGCCCCGTATTATCCGCAGCGCCATCTCCCCAATCAAACTCTACATTATCTACATCCACCGTTTCTTCAAACAAACTTGTCACGTCAAAAGACGGATTCAATCCCGGAATGATGTAGTAGTTATCCATCCAATAACCGCCATTTGCAGAAGCCTGGATCTCATCTGCCCAGAACGGAGTGGATTCAGCCGATACCGTATCAACAACGGCCGTATCGGCACAGCCTTCATTGGAAATGGCATAGACGACAACTTCAAAAGTGCCTTCCAATACATAACAATGCGAGCCATTGAAGGTAGTATCTAATGGAGATCCATCGCCATAGTTCCAGATATAGGTAGCCTCCGTGGAATCTAAGCTTGAAAGGTTATCATACTCGATACAAACCGTATCACAAGAGCCCACCTGAATCCCATCTACATCAATAATAGGCTTAGGATTTGATACCACCCAAATAGTGTCTCTGCTGGTACACGCATAGGAGAATCGAATATCGTCCAAGCCAAAATCATTGCCTGCCACTGCACTTGAGATCGTCCGGAGGGTTACATTGGTGTTGCCATTGGCTGGAGAAACGAAGGTGCGCTGCGTCCTTTGCCATATACCAGATGTGTTGGGCGTAGTGAAGGTCTGACCAATATTCGAACCGTTAACCTGAAGTTGTATCGAGCCAGGAGGTGTCACGAAGGTCAAGGTCCACAACTCCATTGTAATACTGGTGTTAGGAGGGAACGAAATGGATTGCGACCATAGGTTGCGGCTTGTAGTGGCCGAGCCATTGACCAACATATAATTGCCCGTACCCGTAGTATGATCGCCCCACGTTCCAAAGTTTGGGTGAACCGCATTGGGATTTGGCCCTACGGCATAAGTACCCTCATTCCAAATGGAGGTAGCGTTGTACACATATTGGGTAGTAAATCCGGTGTTACCCTGACTAAAATCTCCGTTTGTAGCGAGCGCGCTACTTACACTGGTCGATTCAACCCAGATGTATCCATCCCCTTGAAATACTGCCGATCCTGAACTACACGTATCGCATTGAATATTGGGGTATCCCTTCCACAGGAGATCCCCACCTCCCGTGGCAGAAAAGTAGATCGTATCACCGGCACACCCACGAATTGTGTCGGTATTGGCAGTAACTTGACATTGTGCCGATCCGAGGACAGATGCTCCCGTTAGGATCAATGTAAAAAGTAAGTGTCTCAAGGCTAGGTAATAGTAAGCCCTGAAGGTAATGAAATCTTGTAATCGATCATGGCTTCAATGAGTAGTCGATTTTTCCATAATTTCCCCAAATGGCTGCGTCAGAACAAAAAGTAGTGGTTGATGCCGATACTCCTGTTACAAGGAAATCGTTGAATACGCTAATTGCCTATCGCGAGCTGCTCATCAGTTTGGCGGTTCGCGATTACCGAGTGCGATTCGTTCAAACCCGTTTGGGATACATTTGGGCGCTCATCCAGCCTCTTGTACTCGTATTGATACTTACGGTGGTATTTGCCAACATGTTGAGTGTTGATACCGAGGGCATCCCTTATCCGTTGTTCGCTTTATCCGGACAGATATTATGGTCCTACTTTAGTTTCTCTGCCATACAAGGTGGTCAGTCGCTCGTTCAATCGCAGCATATGATCCGGAAGATCTGGTTTCCAAGAGTAGTATTGCCTTTCAGCAAATCATTCGTGGGTATCATCGACCTTGGAATTGGATCACTCCTTTTAATTGGGATGATGATCTTTTATAGTCAGGCACCATCAGCGATTGTACCCATCTTTGGTGCTTTGATACTTACCTGGGTCGCTGGTTTAGGAATTTCATTGTGGACTTCAGCGCTGAGCATTCGGTTCAGAGATGTTCAGCATGCCCTGCCCTACGTCATTCAATTCTTATTCTTCCTCACACCGGTAGCTTATCCTACGGGGATTTTAAGTCGCTCACTACCCGAAGGACTTTCTTGGATACCATACTTGAACCCCATTGCAGCACCGATCGATCTAATAAGAGGTGGATTGTTCGGGGCATCATCGAACGTGAATTTCATTACCATCTCCGCATTAATATCCGTGTTACTTTTCCTGTCGGGATGGATCTATTTCCATCGCGTTGAAAGGAACATGGCCGATACACTTTGATAAAAACAGAAGCTTGAAGTCCCAATCCATCCATGTAGAGAACCTTGGAAAACGATATCGGAAAAACTCCGGATCGAGCAACTCATTGTTGGGTTCGATATCCAGTGCTTTCTCCAAAAAGGAAGAGCATTTTTGGGCCTTAAAGGATGTTAGCTTCGATGTTGAACCAGGCAAAGCTCTAGGGATCGTTGGTCCAAATGGCGCGGGAAAATCAACCTTGTTGAAGCTACTCGCGAGGATCACCTATCCCACATCTGGTAGGTTCGAAGCCTATGGAAGAGTATCAAGCTTGCTTGAAGTGGGCACGGGATTCCATCCCGAGTTGAGTGGCTATGACAACATTTTCTTGAACGGCTCCATTCTTGGAATGACCAAGGAAGAGATCAAGCGCTCGTTGGATGAGATCATTGAATTCTCTGGGGTGGAGAATTTCATTCACATGCCTGTGAAGCATTATTCGAGCGGGATGAAAGTCCGACTGGCATTTTCGGTCGCTGCACACCTCACCGCTGAGATCCTCTTGATCGACGAGGTGCTGGCCGTTGGCGATGCTTCCTTCCAGCGCAAGTGTATCGAGCGGATGGAAGATGTGTCACGTCATCAAGGACGCACCATACTATTCGTAAGTCATAATATGAGAGCGGTCCGTGACCTCTGTAATGATGCGATATACATTGATGGAGGTAAGCTTATCAAGAGTGGAACGGCAGAAGAGATCACAGATTTCTACGATCGGTCCTTGGAATCGAAGGCTATCGAGATAAAGCTTTCAGATAGAATGGATCGAGAAGGCACGGGAGCTGTCAAGCTAGAAGCACTCCGCTTTGTTGACCCTAGTGGGAGTCCGATTAAGCAATTGCGATCTGGTCAGGATGTGTATCTAGAAGCCGATTACGAAGCGGAAAAACCGCCGAGTGGCTTGAACCTTCGACTAAGCATAGGCAAGGAAAACGACGGCTTCATCTCCGCCTTATCTAACCACCTTGCAGGAGCTCATTTTGATGACCTGCCTAAGAAAGGTACCCTAAGATGTCATCTTCAGAAAGTTCCTTTCATGACCGGTAAATATGTTGTGAATGCTCGTTTGACTAACCAGAATATTGTTACCGACGATGTGAAGCGAGCAATGGTATTTGAAGTTATCGAAGGAGATTACTTCGAAAGTGGTGACCTATTTTCCAATCGGAGGGCTGGAGTCTATATCGATCAGAAATGGTCGGTCTCCGATAGATCCTAACGACGTTTTTTTCCGAAGAACTTATTGGTCCAGCGGTGCACACTTCTTTTATAGTGCGTTCCCTTGTAGAGTTTAAGCATATACTCCGATCCTGACTTCGGGCTTAGAGAGTCTACCTCATCCACCTTCCAGTCGCTGATATCATAACCGTTTTCTTCCATATACTTCTCGTACAATGGACGGTAATAATGCTCATCCTCCTTGGTAAACCATTTGCGCCAATCTCCATACGACTTACTTCTGGCCACGTGCGCAAAGCGACTGTCCTTGGGATCTTTGGATGTGATCGTAAAACCGAGGTAATTCTCTAGCTCGTATACGTTATTATCCATTAGATCTTCATACTTCAGTATGAACCAATCCTTGGACTTAGCTTCGCGGATGAAATCCAGGACAGAATCATGTAGCTCGATCTGTCGCTTTTGCCAGGCTGCATTGCGCTTTGGATTGGTAGTGAAAAGTGCGTAAAAAGGGATGTCCGAAGGGTGTTTCTCCTTGTACTGTGTGAGTCGGAGTGCCCTTTCAAACTCATGCACCAAGGGTTTATGGAGATGGAACCAGCGGTAGAAAAATGCGCTTATAGCTCGGTCTCTAGGATCTCGGACGATGAAGATCTTTTTTTCGAAATCGCCGTAATCGTTCAAGATGGAATCCGTTGGTGCGCCTTCACCTTCTACAACCGGCAAAAGTGCTTTCACTAAAGTGTGTTCGGCAAGGTCGTACTCCGACTTATCCCGTTTGATCAAGGTTTCTCCATTGCGGTAGATCGGCTCGAAGACCTCCTTTACAGGGGCATTGAGATAACTCTCCATCCCCTTCCGAATCTTCAAGTGTAGAACGGTAGTTCCGCTCTTTGCCAAGCCGTAGATCAAAATTCGCATGGGCTAAAGATACATTCTGCCAGCATTTTCGGGAATGGAAGATGTCAATTAGTTTTTATCAGAAACCAGTTCTTATGTACCTTTCTATCCGAAACCCAACTGCATGTTACGACCTCACTTCTACCGACCTATCATCATCATCGGAATGCATCGATCTGGAACCTCATTGGTTTCCAAGGTGTTGCATGAAGCGGGTGTTTTTATGGGAGCCCATCGAGACCACAATGAAGAGTCTTTCCCCTTCTTAAGTGTCAATCAACAGATGATGGATCGCGCTGGAAATAGTTGGATCGAGCCAGACGCACATGAAGTTGATTATCACACTGATGAGACGGCCCTGAGCATGTATGTGAATCATTTTCAGATCGATCCAAAGGACTTTGAGCTTGGAGGAAAGCCAAGAAGACAGATAATGATATGGTTCCACAACAAGCCCTGGGGTTTCAAGGATCCTAGGTCGACCTTTACGCTTCAGGCGTGGCTGAAATTATTCCCAAAGGCAAAGATCGTTCACGTCGTCCGCCATCCTAAAAGCGTGGTAGACAGTCTTCAACGTCGCAATAATGTGGATGGAGAGGTATATGACGAAAGGTTGAATGATCCCGACTTCAACCTTGAACTTTGGAAGAAGTATGTTCAGAAAGGTGTGGATCAGATGAAGACCGTTCCGAGGTCGAGACGAATGCTCATCCGGTATGAAGAGATGCTGGAAGGTGGGAAAACGCTCACAGATCTTGGGAGGTTTGTAGGTGCCGATCTTGTAAAAGGATTCTCATCTCGTGTGCATCCAGATAAGGCGAGAGATGCAGCGGACATCGATCTGGCCTCCGTAAATGCATTGATGAAAGAGATCGGCTATAAGTAAATTCGGTTTCCATTACATTCGTACCTCACAAGCACACTTTTGGCCAAGGTAACTGTCATCATTCCCAATTATAATCACGCCTCCTTTCTAGAGCAAAGGATAGATAGCGTATTGGGTCAAACCTTCTCAGATATTGAGGTATTGATCCTCGATGACTGTTCGACGGATAATTCGAGAGAGATTATCGAAAGGTATGAGAAGCAAGACGACAGGATCAAGACCATATTCAATGGGGAAAACTCTGGCTCCACATTTATTCAGTGGAATCGAGGAGCTGCCAAGGCCAATGGTGAATACTTATGGATTGCGGAAAGTGATGATTGGGCTAATCCAAAACTCTTAGAACGGCTTGTACCGATCATGGATAGTCATCCGAATGTGGCCTTGGTATATGGACAGACCGTTATTGTTGATGAGGCTGGAGAGCGATTGAGAAGCTATCAAGCAGATTACGACTTCCTATTTAAGGAACGGTCGGACCGCTGGAAAAAAGACTTTATTGCGAATGGAAAGGATGAGGCATCTGAATTCCTACTCTTTCACAATACGATCCCAAATGCGAGTGCCGCACTGATCCGTTTGAAGAACTACGTAGAGGTGGGTGGAGCCGAGCCTGGATGGAAGCTGAATGGCGATTGGATGTTCTACGCAAAACTCCTTATGCAAGGTGATGTTGCCTTTGTCAACGTGGAGCTAAATTTCTTCAGGACCCATCCCGTAACTCAGCGGATGAAGGCCAACACAACCCCTGTCGTTTATGATGAGATCTTACGCATCTTTGATTTCATCAGTCAAAATGGACATCCCTCAAAGAGAAATGTTCGCAAGGCTCACCGAATAGTTGCGGGATGGTGGAGTGGAAGTCTGTTTAGGCAAAAGTGGACTGCAGCACACGCACGCGAGAATAGAGCACTTTTTTTCCAATTTCTCGTTTGGAAACCGTGGCTACCTCTGAGCTTGATTCTAACTTTGTTCTTTTATGTGCTTAGCAACTTAACCACGTGGCTTGGCATCAAGGGAAAATTGAGGAAGTGGATCAATCGGGTGATGCCCGGACTTCTATTTGATCCGAATGAAAAGAAGGAAAAAGAATGACCATCGGAGTACTCATACCGATTTACAACGGGGCTGACACTATACAGAAGACCTTGGATTCCGTCATGAACCAAAGTGTTTTACCGTATGAAATCTGTCTGGTTGATGATGGTTCAACGGATGACACTGAGTCGATCATCCGCAGCAATGCACATGAAGACTCCAAGGTCCTTTGGAAGATCGTCCAGACTTCAAACAATGGCTTGGGTGCTGCAAGGAACGCCGGGCTGGAAGTTTTGACTTCAGACTACGTCGCCTTGTTGGATGCGGATGACACATGGACGGGCGACAAGTTGAAGCACGTTCAGAATTATCTTGAGAATAATCCGGAAACCGACCTACTCTATCATCCTATTTGGGAATGGAATGCTGAAAATGGTATGATCCGCAAGAGACGCGATCTTCCGTTGGAATCAACCAAGGACATCTGGCTTCACAACCCTATCACTCCTTCCGCGGCCGTAATCCGCAGGGATTCTTTCAATTGGAAGTTTGATGAAACCAGGGAGATCCACGGTGTTGAGGACGCGCTACTGTGGACTCAGGCTATGTCGGAGGGAAAAGTGATCCGTCGCATGCCCAATGTTGACACGTTCTACAGGATCAATCACGGCATGACCGAAAATCAGAATGAGCACGATGAACACGTTCGAAATGCGCTAGACATTGCTATCTCCAAGGGATGGATCGAAGATGGCGTTAAGGACATGCTCACCTCTAAGCGTGCCTACCACAATGCCCGTATGCTGCACAAGGCGAAGGCATTTGAGGATGCGGTGATCCAATATCGATCGGCAGGAAACAGTCTGAAGGTTTTAGTATTAAAGGCTTTTGCCTCTATCCAATTCCGGATCTAATAGCCAAACAAAGGCAGAGACGTGCCATCGTCTCCAACTTGTTCTTGCGTAACCTTTTTACCTCTATTGAAATCCTTGGGCTTCTCAACGAAGGATATTGCAGAATTCATTTGATCGCCACTAATATCCATGCCCAGGAATTGAGCTAAGCCTTCCAAGGTAGCTTTCGGTTTTTCGACCAAGTCTTCGAACTTCAGAAGCAAGAAATTCTCACCAAGCAGCCTTTCTCCCACCAATTGAGCACCTCTATTCGCAATTCTCCAATATCTGAATTGGGCTTTGATCTCGTCGAATTCAATGGACTTTTCTGAAACACCATAGTGAGGTCCCCACAATTCCAACTGCTGTGTATTGTTACTCATGGCCATGGCATATCCATGTCGGATGACATGCACAAACCTCATCTTTGGGAAGACCGACACCATATGTGGAAGGATAACGTGTGAATTTGGCTCTTTCCATCCCCATTGTTCAGACGAACATCCTGAAGAATAGGTTTGGATCATCTCCTTGACCTTTTCCGTATCCATCTCATGGATTGGATCTAGAGCGGCACGCACGAATTTGGCTGTATTCTTTGGTGAGATCTCACCATTCACTCTCAGGCCTGCATAAGCTCTGAGTCTTTGTTGAAGCTTCTTATCAGAAACGGCATGAACAAATCTAGGTCGCTTGAAAAGATGAGTGAAGAGGAGTTCATCATTACTCTCGTTGAGCGTTTTCCCCATGTCTACTCCCCAAGCCTGAAGGATCTCTGCTACCACACGGGTTCCGCTACCACCTAGTGCTCCTACAACAATAGGACGTTCTATCTTACTCATGGCTGTATGAATGGGTCGCCTGGAAAATTGGCGATTCCGTTAACGTATCTTCCGATCACATCGATCTCTCCATTTACATCTGCTCCGGGAAATCCATTGATATCATCTGGCAGGACTAGATGGTTGTACGCTTTCAAGAGCTTTCGAGCAATGGGTTGATACGACCAATGCCATTTTTCCTCGTTGTAGCCTGTACGCCCTTTGGTTTGTGCGGTATACGGCTGGAAGTAGCCAAACTTGTGTGCATTCTCTACCATCCACTCGTACACCTTGGCTCCTTGTCCGCTTTCAAAATAAGACGGTTCCACGGAGTTGATATCAAGATCGGTTCCCCAATGATGTCGAGAGGTACCCGGCATAGAACTGTATTCGAGTATACTCAATGCCTTATCCACTGGATCTCCACTTCTACTCTCCCACTTTCTCTTCCAAATATCTGCTTGATACTCGTGATTACGCGTCGCAGAGATGACAAATATCCGGATGCCGTCAAGAGCGGCGGAGTCGGCCATTTCTTCAAAAGCACTTGCTGCTTCAATACGCAACCAGGCACTTTCGCGGTTTGTATATCGCGAGCGTAACTGTCGGAATTCGTGATGCTCCGACGGCTCGAATCTCCCAGTGAGTTCAGGGACATCGTAAACTGGAGCCTGGTTCAAGGCTGCCAAAATGGTTATGGTGAGTAGAAGAAGACTTTTCTTGATCATTGTGCTAAGGTAAAGTCCTCTCTAAGATTTCTTCGATCTCAACGTCATCAAATACGATGGGTTCTTCATTCTCTGGATATATGATCACATCAAACTCGTCCTCGCCTAAGAAGTCTCCATACTTCTCATGTGGAACAAGCTCTGCATTCTCATCCCACTCCTTCAACATCATGATAGAAGTGAGCGTATACTGAGCGGAGGCATTTGACCACCCGAAAGGGATATTGATTCCGTCCACCAGAATTGAGTCGATGAGCATCAATCTATTGTCCACTGGAATATATCTGAGTGTCATCACCTCCATCCCTTCAACTCCATTCCCGCCCATTCGTATGGAAAGGTCACCTTCCGTTCGTACTGGCACGCTGGTCTTACAACCAACTATACCAATGAATGCCAGTGCTATTCCTCCAAGGATTAATGTACGCATGATCGAAAATTAGACCTCGAAATTAACCAATCGTCCTTAAACTCTTCAAACCTCAAGATCTTTTAGGATGCCGCCTACCATATACTATAAGGGGAACTCCCCACTTCCCCGTTCTCAAGTTATGGATAGACAAACTGAAAGATGACTATTTCACGAGGCAAAATATGAACTGCATACCGTTGGGAACTACCCGTTTGTATACGTTTACTATACGGCTACTGCGAGGGTGTTTCGTACCTTGATTACGGGGAGGAGGTTGGAGGCCCCTAGGGCCAAACGCGTACCGCAACTCCCCAAAATTTACATCATTTCCGCAAGTCCTCTCCCTTCTCAACGGTCGATTTACCCCCCTCCCTGAATTCCCATTCGCCTATTGTCGTAAGTTTGTCAATATGAAGAAACAGATCCCTAATCTTTTCA
>CBFHXG010000030.1:0-27378 GCA_965659725.1 Phaeocystidibacter sp.
ATCTTGCAAGTAAGCCTCTCCATCAAATTTCAGGTTTTCTGCATTATTGAACACAGAGTCTTCAATCCATGGAGTGATCTGGTCATTCTCGGCAACGATGCTGATCTTCACTGGCTCAGCCTGGGAAGCCTCGCCGACCACACCAGCCACCTTACTACCTAGCCCTGTTGCTGCGAAGTACACACCCATCATGATGGAAACATACTTAGCTGGAGCCAATTTGGTAATGAAGGAAAGTGCCACTGGAGAAAGTGAAAGTTCACCCAATGTGTGTAGTAGATAAGCTAGGATGATCCAGATCAAGGCAGCCTGACCAGTAGAAAGTACTTCGAGGGAAGCCTTGGCCATGAAAAGGAATCCAATTCCCATAACGATCGTACCGATGGCCATTTTGTAAAGTGATGAGCTCTCTTTACCTTTCTTCTTTCTGCGTGCCCAGAAGTTAGCTACGATGGTACCGAAGATGATGATGAAGATCGCGTTTACAGCTTGGAACACCGAAGCTGGGATCTCCCAACCAAGTACCACTGTGTTGACCTTCTCTTTCGTGTAGATGTTCATCAATCCACCGGCCTGTTCAAAGGCTCCCCAGAATACGATCACGAGGAAGAAACTGATGAGCAATACTAGGTATCGGTCTTTTTCGATCGGTGAAAGCTCTTTGTAGATCTCCATCATCATTCCTACAACAAGCGCGAGGAAGATGGAAAGGAGTCCATATCCGATGGTGCCTTGGGAAATCAACACAATACCTAAAATGGTAATGAGTATTGTAGCTACCAAAGGCAAGCCTGGTTTCAATGTGTTCTTGAAAAGTCGACCCAAACTATCGGAGTCGTCGCCATCCTTAGCCTTTTCAGGTGCCTCACCAACACCATTGAGGTGCTTTTGTCCGAGCATGAATACAACCTGACCGAGTAACATACCTACACCAGCCATACCGAATCCCCAGTGCCATCCGATGGTTTCACCCACATAACCTACGGCGATAGAAGCAGCAGCAGCACCGATGTTGATACCGATATAGAAGATGGTAAAGCCTTTATCACGACGGATATCGCCTTGCTTGTAAAGGCCACCCACCATAGTAGAAATGTTTGGTTTCAATCCACCTACACCTAGTACGATGAGTACCAAACCAGTGTAGAAGGCCCACATTTGCTCGACGGCAAGGATACCGTGACCTGCGCAGAGGATCAATCCGCCAAAGAGGACGGCCCTCTTCTGACCAATGAGTTTATCTGCAATGATACCTCCAGGAATGGACATCACGTAAACCAACATGGTGTACCATCCATAAAGTGCCAAGGCATCTCCTTTTTCCCATCCTAAGCCCGAATTTTCAGCGGTAATAGAAGTAGTAAGGTACAGCACCAAAATGGCACGCATACCGTAATACGAGAAGCGTTCCCAAAGCTCTGTGAAGAACAGGACAAACAGTCCCATTGGGTGACCCATGAAGGTCGATCGTTTAATACTCTGAGTTTCGTTGCTCATAAAATGTACATTAAGTTTCTAGGGTAGTGCGAAACGAGTGTGCGCAAATTAAAGATTTTCCTGAATGAAGTTGGACATCTTGGTGTAGAGATGATACCTGGTCATCCCACCATAGATCCCGTGATTCTTATCAGGATAGATGAATAGATCGAACTGGACATTGGCCTGAACCAGTGCTTCAACCATTCGAGTTGTATTCTGTACGTGGACGTTGTCATCTGCGCTACCATGGATCAAAAGGTAGTCACCAGTGATCTTTCTAACGTGATTGATCGGGGAATTATCGTCATACCCACTCGCATTCTCCTGTGGAGTACGCATGTATCTTTCCGTATAAATGGAATCGTAGAAACGCCAGTTGGTAACCGGTGCAACGGCAATGGCCATCTTGAATACATCCGCTCCTTTGGCCAAGCAATTCGAACTCATATAGCCACCGTAGCTCCATCCCCAGATACCAATACGGTCTTCATCAATGAAGTCCATTTCGCCAAATGCCTTTGCAGCACCGATCTGGTCAATGGTCTCATAATGACCCAATTGCTGGTAGGTGATCTTCTTGAAATCACGTCCGCGCATTCCTGTGCCACGGTTATCGACGGATGCGATGATGTACCCCTGACTGGCCAAGTACTGATAGTACATGCCATTGTAGGCGTCCCAGTTGTTGTTCACGGTTTGTGACCCAGGACCACCATAAACGAACATCAAGAGAGGATACTCCTTGGTCTCGTCGAAGTCATGCGGCTTGATCATCCATGCACTGAGTTCAACTCCATCTTCTGTCTCTACAAAGAAGAATTCTTTTGGGCTGTAGTGGTAGTTGCTCATTCTTTCGATAAGTGCAGCGTTGTCTTCCAATACGCGAAGCTCGGTTCCGTCGGCCTCGTGCATAGTAAACTTAGCCGGAGTATTGATATTCTGGAATGACAGCATGTAGTACTGCATTCCTTCGCTAAAGGTAGCTCCCGCAGTACCATCTCCTGTGCTCAAGCGCTGGATTCTACCATTGCTGATGCGAGCGCGATACACCTCCTGTTGAGATGGATGAACTGCCGCTGCTTGGAAGTACACGTACTTATCGTCCGTTCCATATACTTCAGATACATCCCAAGCACCTCTCGTGATCTGTTCTACCTCTTCACCATCTTCATCAGTAATATAGATATGGTTATACCCATCGCGCTCACTGGTAAAGATGAGGTCGCCCTCAGTAGTGAAAGTGAAGTTGTCGTTTACCTCAACATAGGCCGAATCAGTTTCTGTTAAGTATTCTTCTACCTCATAATCTTCATCTGGCTCTACCGTGTAAAGCACCAATTTGTTTTGGTGACGATTGGATGTGAATACGATGGCCTCATTTTCAGGATTCCAGGCAACACGTGGAATGTACTCGTACTCGATGTTATCGAGCGCTGTAACATTGTTACCCGTTGTAACTTCATGCACATAGAATGTTACAACTGCGTTCTTCTCACCGGCTTTTGGGTATTTGAATACCTCTTGTTGTGGATAGAGTTCGTTGCCATATACATCCATGGAGAACGTTGGAACTTCAGACTCATCGAAGCGAAGAAAAGCGATGTGCTCGCTGTTAGGCGACCACCAGAAGGCTTTGGTAAAAGCGAACTCCTCTTCATAGACCCAATCGGTAGATCCATTGATGATGTTGTTCTCCTCGCCGTCATCCGTGATCTGAGCAACCTCTCTCGTAGAAAGGTCCATGCGGAAAAGGTTATTGTTGCGCACGAAGGCTACCATGGAGCCATCAGGAGAAAGGCTCGGGTACTGAACACGACCGTCGGTAATAGCTGTGATAGACTTATTGGTAAGGTCGTACACGTAGTATTCTCCAATGGTACTCCTTCTATAAATGCTTCGGATATTGGCACCGATGACCACCTTGTCTTGCGTGGAGTTGAACGTGTAGGTAGAGAAAGGGATCTCCTTACCAGCCACTTCTGAGATGTCAGACATGCTGAATACAACTCCCAATGAATCGCCGCTGGCAAAGTCGTATTTCACAACGTATCTATCGCTGTCGTCCGATTTCACCATGGTATAGTGAATTCCGTCGGGCATAGATTGAAATGCCTCTGGTGATCTTCCGAAGAAGGTACCTCGCATTACATCTTCTAAAGTGATCGTTTCTTGTGCAACACTGCTAAAGCTGAAAAGCGTGGCAAAGACAAGCGTTATTTGAAGTAGGTTCCGATGCATATAACTTACTTTTGAGTAAATGTCGAAATGATATCGGCCGAAAATAAGCATTTCAATGGATGGACACGTAGCCTTGAGGCAGGAAGATATTGCGGAATTGATTTCCATCGTAGGTGATGAGCATGTACGATCAGATCACGAAACCCGTGTGGAGTATGGTCATGATGAAACAGAAGACCTATCGCAACCACCTGATGTTGTGGTTTTTCCAGCCAATACAGCAGAGGTGTCGGCCATCCTTTCTTACGCCGATCGTTGTCGAATTGCTGTAACCCCGATAGGTGCAAGAACAGGACTTTCAGGTGGCGCACTGAGTACATACGGTGGTATTGGATTAAGCATGAAGAGGTTCAATAAGATCCTCAACATCGATGAACGCAACTTTCAAGCCACCGTTGAACCGGGCGTGATCAATCAAGTATTTCATGATGCATGCAAGGAAAAAGGTCTTTTCTATCCGCCCGATCCAAGTAGCTGGGGAAGCTGTACACTCGGCGGTAACCTTGCTTACAATGCGGGTGGACCAAAGGCGGTAAAATACGGTGTGACCAATCAATATGTACTGAACCTAGAGGTGGTTTTGCCCAGCGGAAAGATCATATGGACGGGAGCGAACGTGCTTAAGAATAGCACCGGATACAATCTAACCCAACTCATGGTGGGTAGCGAAGGCACATTAGGTGTGATCACCAAGATCGTATTCAAACTCATACCTTATCCTACGGAAGACCTCACCTTATTAGTGCCCTTTCGGTCGGCCGAAAAGGCCTGCGAAGCGGTATCTGCCATCTTCCAAGCGGGTATCATTCCAGCTGGTATGGAGTTCATGGAGAGAGACGCAATAGATTGGACACTCAAGTATGTTGACGATGTAAGCGTGCCTATTGGCGAGAACGTAAAGGCTCACCTGCTCATCGAACTCGATGGTAACGATCAAGAAACATTGTTCAAGGATGCTGAGAGGATCGCTGAGATCGTGGAGAATTTCGAATCGGAAGAGGTGCTTATTGCCGATAGTCAGGCTCAACGCGACGCTCTTTGGAAGCTGAGAAGAAGGGTAGGTGAGGCTGTAAAGAGCCATAGCATCTATAAAGAGGAAGATACCGTTGTGCCCCGGGCAGAATTGCCTGTTCTCTTGAAAGGAGTCAAGGACATTGGTGAGAAGTATGGATTTAAGTCGGTTTGCTACGGACACGCCGGTGATGGGAACTTGCATGTGAACATCGTGAAAGGTGAGATGTCGGACCACGACTGGCAGCACGAACTTCCGAAAGGTATCCGAGAGATATTTGAATTGACCAAGTCGCTAGGTGGCACCATTTCCGGTGAGCATGGGGTCGGGTATGTTCAAAAGAATTATCTCGATATCGTTTTTGATGAGGCAAATATGGCGGTACAGCGCAGCATCAAGAATGCCATCGATCCTAATGGTATCATGAATCCAGGTAAGGTGTTCCCTGATCAATACTAAACGCAATGCGCTCTCTCTTTTCAAGGATATTTGGTCACAAATGCAGTTTCTCCGCCGCCACCAAGATGGAAGTGGAAGTCCATTATCCGTTCGTTGAACTGCTATCGGACGGGGATAAGAAAAGATTCTACCATAAGCTGTATGACATGATGAAAACGGTACATCTTCACGAAAAAGGTGTGCCACTTAGTCGCACGAATCGGATGCTCATCGCTACTCCGGCAGCCATTCTAACACTGGGATGTAAGTAGCTGAATTGGCACAGATTCCGCCATATATTCGTCTACCCCAAAGCCTACAAGAATAACAGAACGGGAAACTACCACTATGGCGAAACGAGTTCCGTGGGCTCCATCGTCTTAAGCTGGAAAAGAGTAAAAGAGGGAATTGATGATCCAGATGATGCGCTTCATTTACTGTATCACGAGTAGGCCCATGCCTTACTGCTCATCAGGTCGCAGTACAGCACTCGGGAAGATCGAGAGTTTTCGATCTTCTGAATGATGAGATGGAGGATTTGATGATCTCTTCTGCGATCGTCAATAGTCCCATTCTTAGGAAATATGCCTTTACGAACTATCACGAGTTTTTCGCGTGCGTCACCGAGGAAATGATGGAACGCGCGGATGTCCTCCGTGATCACCATCCTAGGCTGTATCATTTGTTCCTGCGACTCTTGAAGTTGGAAAAGTGGGAAGACCTGTTGATTCGTCACGCTGCTTGGTATCGATAACGTTCACTTTGCCTATATTTAAAAGGCTACTTGATCTGCGGAAGATTTACCTATGAATTACTCCCAATTTGTAGGGATGGGAATAATGTTCCTATCCCTCTTTTCATATGGACAACAAGTTCCCGATCTAGATTATTCTCCTGAGTGGTTCGACCCACCTTTCACGGAAGGAGAAGGTCCAACCTTGGCCATTGATGAAGGTCACCATAACTTCCACACCTTAGGGTCTGGATTCCGCGCATTTGGTAATATCGCGGAGGCAGGTGGTTTCAAGGTGATTCCTCACGAAGGGGCATTCACTGTTAGTTCGCTGGAGGACATCGACATCCTTGTGATCGCCAATCCGTTGAATAGTGTGAATGTGGGAAACTGGACGTTGCCTTGTCCTTCTGCCTTCACCCAAAACGAGATACAAGTCATCGATGCATGGGTCGAAAATGGAGGACGGCTCATCCTCATCGCTGATCACATGCCTTTTGGTGGAGCGGTAGAGGAGCTTGCACAAACATTCGGACTCACTTGGTACAATGGGTTTGCATCCATCGAATCTCCTGGGCCGGGTGATCTGCTAACAGAGATACATCCTTTCCTCAATGCGGATAGCATCCTGAATTTCAGAACGTTTACAGGCAGCGCTATTGAGCCATCCGATGATTTTCATCCATTGATGGAATTGACGGAAGGCGACTTGAATATGACAACAATCGCTTGGAACTTCGACTCCTTGAATCAGCGACTTCCACTCTCTGGGAAGTGGCAGGCATGCTGGCGCACTTGGGGAAGAGGAGCTGTCGTATGCCTAGGCGAGGCTGCTTCCCTTACTTCGCAGCTCGTAGGTCCAGATGAGATTCCAGTAGGGGTAAGCATGCGTAATGTTGGCGGGAACTTGGGCTTTATTCAAGATATGCTCACGGTTTTGAGTCCTTCTCGTGCCGACCTTCTTCAGGTTTTGGATCGACTTCAGAAGCTGGCTGAGGCACTGCCTTCGAGGTCTCCTGCAGATGTTTTAGAGATCTACGCTGATGATGCTCAAGTGATCGGTCCGGATACGGTCATCGAGCCGGAGCAACTACAAAGATATTGGAGCATGTTCTTACGCATAGACGATTGGCGTTTGGAACCGCATGAATGGAGTAGACTTTCGGATGGACGAATTCGATTGACGGGCAGGTCGGTGATGACCTACGGAGGTGAAGCTAAAATGACATCCACTTCATATTTTGACACCTACTGGAGGGAAGAAAACGGCATTTGGCGCATAGAAGAAGATAGATATGATGCGGTTCCCTTCGAGATAAGACGTTGATGCTCAGAACTCCTTGCGAGTTAAAGGTGAATTAGATGTCTTAAGTTCTCTGTTTCATGCTGATTCCCTCTCAACTCCCTATCTTTACGATACCCCAAACAGTCTAACATCTCGTCCTATGTTGAAATACTTCAAGTATTTGAAGCAGGATATTCCTGCCAGTATTGTCGTATTCCTAGTAGCACTCCCGTTGTGTCTTGGTATTTCGGTAGCATCTACGCCTAATAATGATCCATTCCCTGGGTTGATATCTGGTATCATTGGTGGTATCGTGATCGGCTTTATGTCAAAGTCGCACTTGAGCGTGAGTGGTCCTGCTGCAGGATTGATACTGATCGTTCTTGCGGCCATCGAGGAGTTGGGCTTTGAAACGTTCCTTCTTGCTGGTCTATTGGCGGGAGTCATTCAATTGCTATTGGGCATCTTTCGTGCTGGGATCATTGGTCACTTTTTCCCTTCGTCCGTTATCAAGGGAATGCTTGCGGCCATTGGTGTTACGCTTATTTTGAAGCAGGTTCAACACATGTTTGGATACGATAAGGATCCCATGGGAGAGATGGAGTTTTGGCAAGAAGATGGGCTGAATACGTTTACGGCCATCCTGAAGCCGTTTGAAGAGCCCCAGCTCGGTCCGATCGTTCTCGGTTTCGCTTGTTTGGTCTTTTTGATCGTATGGAGTCAACCATTTATCAAAAAGCATAAGGTCTTGGGAAAAATGCCAGGTGCGGTTCTTGTTGTTCTCTTCGGTTTGGGAATCAATGAGCTCTTCAAATTGATCTCTCCTGAGCTTGTTGTGGCAGGAGATCACTTGGTTGGAGTTCCTGATTTTGCCGGAATTGATGACTTCACATCGCGGCTGAGAACTCCTGATTTTTCAGCCTTTGGAGAGAAGCAGGTGTACATTACGGCCATTACCTTAGCCTTGGTTGCTTCCTTGGAAACCTTGTTGAGCATTGAGGCAGTAGATAAACTAGATCCTCACAAGAGAAGGACTTCCCAGAATGCTGAACTGAGAGCTCAAGGGGTAGGTAATATCTTGAGTGGTTTGATCGGTGGTTTACCGATCACCGCAGTAATTGTACGCAGTACTGCCAATTTGGATGCCGGGGCGAAATCGAAGATGTCCGCCGTCTATCACGGTATTTGGATAATCTTGGCCGTGCTTGCTATCCCGTATGTTATCAATCTGATCCCGATGGCTTGTTTGGCTGCCATTCTAGTGATGGTAGGTTACAAGCTCACGAATCCGGCGCTCTACATTCAACAGTTCAAGTTGGGCTTGAATCGTTTCATTCCTTTCACTGTTACTATTGTGGCGATCTTGTTCACCGACCTTTTGATCGGTGTGATCATTGGTTTGATCGTGGGTATCTTCTACATCCTGAAGGCTAATTATCAGGTGACACTTCAATCTGATAATATCGACGAAACCAACGTAGACGATGTTCGGATACATATCAAGCTTTCGGAGCACGTATCCTTCTTGAACAAGGCTAAGCTTCAATTGCGTTTGGATAGGGTGCCAGACGGTGCCACCGTTGTCATTGACGGCACTCATACCAAGGATATCGACCTGGATGCGGTTGAGGTAATCGAGGCCTTTAAATCGGTGGCTGAGGAAAGAAAGATCAGTCTGGAGCTGCGAAGCATTCCTAGTATTGAAGATTATTACGTGCAATAGGTGGAGTACGTAGCTATTGGCAATTAGTGGTTAGCCCTCAGCACATGCGTTCTCAAAGCAAAAAAAGCCGCAGCATCATGCCACGGCTCTTTCATATACTTCGCAATAAACTATCGTCCGGCGCCCATTGAATAAAGACCAGAGACAAGCGACTTCCGACTACTTCTTCTCATCCGGAAGTTTATTCAAATTCCCGATCTCATTCGCTGCGTGGAACGAGGTGATGGTTTGATTAAGCATATCGCTGGCCGTTGAAGGGTTGTTGGGTAGAAGGATCAAGCTGCTCTTGCTATTCTCACTTACTGCGGCAAGGGTGTCGTAATGCTGGGTGATCACAATCAAAGACGAGGCTTCTTGAGAGTTGATGCCTACTTTATTAAGGACTTCAACCGACTCTTCCAATCCACGAGCGATCTCTCGACGCTGATCCGCGATACCTTGACCTTGCAAGCGCTTGCTTTCCGCTTCGGCTGAGGCCTTGGCTACGATGCGAATACGTTCGGCTTCACCATCATATTCAGCCGCTACTTTCTCACGTTCTGCAGCGTTGATACGATTCATCGCCTGTTTTACTTGCTCCGCAGGGTCGATGTCGGTGACCAAGGCCTTGATGATATCATAGCCATACTCATTCATAGCTTCCTGCAATTCGCGTTTAACCGCGATTGCAATGTCATCTTTCTTGATGAACACATCATCCAATCGCAAGCGAGGAACTTCAGCGCGAACTACGTCGAATACATAGGATGTGATCTGGTCGTGCGGTGACTGAAGCTTGTAGAAGGCATTGTAGATACTATCGGCCAAGATGAGGTACTGAACTGACACCTTCATGCGAATGAATACATCGTCCTTCGTCTTCGTTTCTACTAACACATCCAATTGTTGGATGCGGAGAGAAACGCGACCCGCGATCCGGTCAACCAAAGGGATACGAAAGTTGATACCTGGCTGACGAATACTGTGGAATTTACCAAAGCGCTCTACTATGCTCGCTTGTTGTTGTTTAACGATGAAGATTCCTGAGATAATGATAATTATCGCGCCCGCGACAAAGATCAAGGTTGGATCGAATGGCATGATGAGTGAATTTTTATATAGAACAGAAAGGTACAAAACCGGACCTTTAGTTTCCGGTTATTCGGACGGGCAAATAAAGAAAAACCCCGTTACAGGAATTGTAACGAGGTTGTAACATTTTGTAACGGTCGCTCTTTAATCGCGGCCCATCATCAAAAATACATAATAGAGTAGTGTAGTAACAGCAGCTAAAGCACTTACCAAGTAAGTTCTGGCCGCCCACTTCAATGCATCTTCTGCTTTTTCCTGTGTTCCAGGACGAGTTACGTTGGCTTCACGCAACCAAATCAATGCTCGGTTACTGGCATCGTATTCTACAGGAAGAGTAACTAATGCAAATACTGTGATGATCGCCTGCGCACCTACGAGTACCGACAAGATGATCTGATAATTCAAGCTGAATGCCCACATGCCAAAGATGGCCATGAAGAAGATGATGTTCATCAACTTCGAGCTCAAGCTCACCATGGGAACCATCTTCGAACGCATGGTCAACCAGCTGTAACTCGTTGCATGTTGTACAGCGTGTCCACATTCGTGCGCCGCCACTGCAGCAGCCGCTACACTACGACCATTGAATACATCTGGACTCAAATTTACGGTCTTATCCTTCGGATTGTAATGGTCCGTCAACTTACCCGGAGTAGAGATGACCTTCACATCGTGAATGTGATTATCCCTCAACATCTTCTCTGCGATCTCTTGTCCAGTAAGGCCAGCCTCAACGGCTACCTTAGAGTATTCTTCAAACTTCGATTTCAATCGGTTCTGAACCACAAATCCTAGGATCATGAACACGATCAATAACACTAACCAAATTCCCATTTTTAACGAATTTCTTGTTGTAAACTTAAAATTACAATTCTCGTGCCTACCCATTGCTATGGGTTCGATAGATTTGTAGGGTAAAGAACACGATATGAGTCAAGAGCGACCTTTGATCTTAGTTTGTAATGACGACGGAATTACCGCTCCAGGTATCCGAACTCTCATCGATGTAATGAATCAACTCGGTGAAGTTGTGGTAGTTGCGCCCGATTCGCCTCAGTCCGGAATGGGCCACGCCATCACCATCAACTCTGCCCTACGTTGCGATCCACATCCTGTAAATGATGGTCCACAAAAAGAATATGCATGCTCTGGCACTCCGGTCGACTGCGTCAAACTGGCAGTTAATGTCATCTTACCAAGAAAACCCGATCTACTCGTGTCAGGTATCAATCACGGTTCGAATTCATCCATCAACGTGATCTACTCCGGAACGATGTCGGCCGCCATGGAAGGTGCGCTCGAATCCATCCCTTCCGTAGGTTTTTCACTCTGCGATTTCTCTTGGCATGCCGATTTCGAAGCTTCAAAACCATATATCAAGAAGATCGCTGAAGAGGCCCTCAAGAACGGAATGCCGATCGGCACCTGCTTGAATGTGAATATTCCAAAGCATACTGAGGAAGGATATAAGGGAATCAAGGTATGCCGACAAGCTCGTGCGAATTGGGAAGAGGAATTCGACGAGCGGAAGGATCCACGAGATCGCAACTATTACTGGTTAACTGGTAAATTTGTGAACTACGACCATGGTGAAGACACCGATGAATGGGCACTGGAACACAATTACATCTCCATCGTTCCCGTTACATCAGACTTTACCGCGCATCACGCCATTTCCACATTGAATAGCTGGGACATTGAATAGACCTTTACCAAATCGCAAACCGCCGAGAAAAAGGAGGAAGGAAAACATTGAGCTGATCATCGGCTTGGTGCTGGGCATCCTTACTCCCATCTTCGGTGTGGCCGTACTCAAGAGTGAGTACCCGAATATCGACCAAGTGGAGGTGATCAGTCCTGGAAGCCTCAACTTCCTAATGGTCCGATTGCTCACATTCGCTATCATCATCAACGCAGGTTTGTTCTTCATGGGGATCTATTTCAGAAGAGAACCACTAGCTCGTGGCGTATTGATCGCAACCATACTTTCGGCCCTTGCCGTGCTTTATTTCAAATTCTTCGCCTAATGAAGTATTTCGTAATCGCTGGTGAAGCCTCAGGCGACCTACATGCATCCAACTTGATGCGAGCCATTCGTCAGCACGACTCCAACGCCGAGTTTGCCTTCTGGGGCGGTGAGAAGATGGAAGCCGCAACTGGTAAGTCGCCACTGAAGCATTACAAGGACCTCGCTTTCATGGGGTTCATCGAAGTAGTGATGAACTTGCGTACCATCCTTGGTAACATCAAACTGGTCAAGCAACAGATAGAGGATTTTCAGCCCGATGCCCTTGTGCTTATCGACTATCCTGGCTTCAACATGCGAATAGCTGAATGGGCCAAACCAAAGGGCATGCGCGTGTATTATTATATCTCACCGCAGATCTGGGCTTGGAAGCAAAATCGAGTACACGCCCTCAAACGCGATGTAACCCGAATGCTCACCATCCTACCCTTCGAACAAGAGTTCTATCGCCGATTTGATATGGATGTTGATTTCGTAGGTCATCCGCTTCTCGACGCCATTGCAAAACGCGAAACGCCAAATGTGGCCGATGTGCTGGGCAATGACGACGGAAGGAAGATCATCGCTCTCCTTCCAGGTAGCAGAAAGCAAGAGATAAAATCTATGCTGGAAACCATGCTGAAAATGCCAGAACAGTTTCCACAATACCGTTTCGTAGTAGCCGGAGCACCGAGTCAAACGCGCGACTTCTATGAGTCGCAAGGGTTAGGAGATGCCGAGCTGCTCATGGATCGTACATATGACCTTCTTTCTATTTCTCATGCAGCGTGTGTAACATCGGGAACAGCAACGCTAGAGGCGGCTCTTTTCAATGTTCCAGAAGTCGTCTGCTACAAGGGAAGTTCGATATCGTATATGATTGCCAAACGACTAGTGAAGGTCAGCTACATTTCATTGGTCAATCTCATTGCCGACAGAGAAGTGGTGACTGAACTCATTCAAGGTGAAATGAACGCAAAGCGCTTGAAGGGAGAGCTTGCAGCCATATTAGAGGGAGAGAAGAGAGAGGAGATGTTAAATGATCTTCAAGTACTCAGGAAATTGCTCGGCGGACCAGGTGCCTCTGATCGTGCCGCCACTATTATTGTTGAAGATATACGTTAGCTCTTGAGGTACACAGTTCTCATATTACTCATTCTCCTTTCATCAGCGATACAGGCTACGGATGATGTGAGAGTTCGTATTTTCTCAGATAAGACCATCAATACTACGCAGATCCGCGTTCTCAAAGGTCGATATGCTTGGGTAGCCTATTCTGCAGACCGAACGGTGATCGATACCATTTCAGTGGCCTACGACGGTAGAAGAGCCATGCACGACGTACGTCCATCAGGATCCGATCTCGTCCTCAACCGTGAAGCCCTCTTGCTCGGCCATTACTCCATTCTCCGTTTTGAGCCCTTATGCGACACAGCTTGGTTCATTATTAAAGGAGTAGGCAGAGAACGAACGTATACAGGGAGTCTGGAGATCCATCGCGAAGGGAATACTCTAAAGTTGATCAACGAGGTGGATATGTATCAATACATCGCCGGTGTCGTGGAATCGGAGGTTGGACATTTCACAGAATTGGAGTTCTTCAAGGCTCAAGCAGTGATAGCCAGGACCTGGTTCATGGCCAATCAGAATAAGCATATTTCTGAAGGGTATAATGTTAAGGATGACGTCAGTTCCCAAGCCTATTACAGTAGAGCATATCTTCAAAACAGCGCTACCATCTTGCGGGCCGTTCGCGAAACGGGCGACAGCATCTTGATAGATCAGTCAGGCAAACCCATCCTCGGCGTGTTCCATGCTAACAGTGGCGGTCAAACTGCAAATTCCGCGGATGCATGGAGCGCTGATATCAACTACCTAAGGAGTGTTCCAGATACATTTTCGATCGCCGGTGAAAAGGCCTTTTGGCAAGTCACGCTGAATAAGGAGGAGTTCGTGAGCTACATAGCTGGGAAGCTCGGTGTATCGGCAAACGACGCAAATTTTAGGGTCGCACTTCTCGAGTATCGACCATCCCAACGCGAAGGAAATTTCGAATACCGCGGAAGGTCGGTCAAATGGCGGGATGTGCGACGGAAGTTCGGACTTCGATCCGCTTGGTTCTCGATCTATGAGAATGGTAATGAAGTCTTGTTGAAAGGTCGTGGTTTTGGTCATGGTGTAGGCATGAGTCAAGAGGGCGCCAATCGCATGGCGGAGCTTCACTACGACTGGAAGGCCATCCTCAGTTTCTATTTTAACGGAACTCGTCCTGTGAGTTCGGGCACTTTGAATTGATACTTTCCTAGCTTAGGCATACCAAACCAACTTAGTGGTATGTCTCCTCCTCGTGATCCCATTGTTTTTAGGGTTGGTGGCTATGTGCTTTCATATGCCGCTGGTATCTTCCTTGTCTTTCAACTAAGCTGGGAGGTATCTTCATTTGAGTTGATGGTCTGTTTGGGATCCGTGGCTTTCTTGCTGATCCTTGGTTCGATCCTACAACAGCGGCTCGTGCTCAGCTCTTTATGGCGACTATCACTCATGGGTTTTCTCTTCTGCTTTGGAATGTGTCGCGCATTGAGTGTCAATGTGAAGTCCCCAGAAGACCAAGGGTTTATCTACAGAGTGGGAAGTCAGCCACACTCGGCCGGACAGATGTGGAGGTTAGATGCAACGGATCTAGCTTCAGGATTACGCTGGCGTTTGTATCTACCTGATTCGGTGTCGCTAGGTGAAGGTGATGTGCTCTTTGCTACAGGTTCGGTCGTCCATCCTAAAGAGCCTGTCTATCCGTACGAGTTCAACAAGAAGAGATACTATTCGGCAAAGGGCATTGCTGGAGATGTGTTTGTCCGCGATCATCACATTTTACAACGCATACCTCAGAATGGGTTTCGCAATGGTTTGATGGCCTCGTTGAAGCAATGGCCGGTATCGGTGCAAACGCGTTCGTTCTATAGGGCCATGCTATTTGGGGATAAGTCGGATATCGACCCAGAGGATAAGGCAGCTTTCACGGAAACGGGCCTTGTGCATTTACTCGCCGTATCTGGCCTGCATGTTGGACTTGTGGCCACCATGGCTGGAGCGTTGTTTTTTCTGCCCATCTTCAAATTGCGGCCTTGGTCTTTTGTGAAGAGTAGTTTCGTTCTGCTTGCGATCTGGACCTTCGCATGGCTGGGAGGAATGAGTCCCTCGCTGTTACGTGCTTCAATTCTTTTCTCTCTCATGACGCTCGGCAGCCTTACCGACCGAAAAGGTGAGTCGGGCGAAGCAGTGTGGATGGCTGGTTTCCTGATCCTCTTGATCGACCCAAATGCCCTCTACGACCTTGGCTTTCAGTTGAGTTTTTGTGCCGTTTTTGGGATCGTATACGGACATAAGCTCACGATGCAGTATATCCCTACACCAGATAACAAGACAGGGAAGTGGCTCCGAAAAGTGCTAGAGCTGGGGAGTGTAAGTGTCTGGGCCCAAATGGCCACATCGCCCATCACACTCTATCATTTTCATCAGTTTCCCAATTACTTCCTCCTCGCCAATTGGCTTTTCCTCCCTTTCGTACCGCTTTTGTTGATGTCTGGTGTGGCTATGCTGATGATGGAAATGACTCTACCGGTTCATAACTTATTATGGACTATTTTAGATGGAGCAGTACATCTTTTCTTTCTCGGTGTACATTTCATTTCGGAGATGCCTGGAGCGGTGTCGAGTAAGATCTATATATCTGTATATCAATCGGTAGTCATGACCTTCGCCTTGATCGCAGCTATCCTTCTGCTTGCCCATCGCAAGGTCCTTTGGGCCATGATCTTCTCGGTATCGATGGCATTGATCTTCATTCAAAGTAATGATGCTGGATCAAGTGGGTTCATCCATCACTTAAGTGGTCAAACCTACCTTGAGATCCACGAAGAGGGAAGGTCGATGATATGGACGAGCGACACGGCTAAGGTGGATAGATTACTCTATCGATCAAGTTCTTGGAGGGGAAGTTTGAATATTGATAGTGCGGATATTCAGCAGGCAGCTATCCGTAATATCGATCTAGAAGTGGATACTTTCTATCCGATCAATACTTCAGTAATTCCGTCAACCTTCTTCTCAACTCATCCTTCTCCCGAATGATATCGATCTCACCTTCGATTACGATGGAAACTTGTCCGGTTTCCTCTGATACGAGCAAGCAAACGGCATCGGTCTTTTCAGTCAAGCCCACGGCAGCACGGTGACGTAAGCCATAGCGAGCAGGGATGTCATCACTTTCAGAAACCGGTAAAATGGCCGAGGCGGCAACGATCTTGTCTGAAGAAATGATAACGGCACCGTCGTGCAAAGGCGCGTCCTTGAAAAAGATCGATTGCAATAATCTCGATCCCACCTTGGCGTTCAACGCCACACCTGTTTGGGCGTAGTAGCCTAGCGGCATCTTCCGTTCAACCGCTATCAGAGCGCCGGTCTTGGTATCAGACATCTGACTCATCGCATGAACGATGGGGTCAACGTCGAGTTCGCTTTCATCTTGACGAAGCCATAGTAATTGTCGGAGGAACCTGCGCCTTCTACCAAAGCTGCTGGAACCGATGACGAGTAGGAACTTCCGGATCTCTTGTTGGAAAACGATAATGAGGGCGATGAATCCAACGCCGAGGAATTGATCGAGCACTTCGGAAAGGAGCTTCATTCCTAGTGCGTCGAATATCTTCCATGCTACATAGATCGCTACCACGCCACCAAAGATGTAAATGGCTGGTGTGCCTCGAACCAATCGGTACAAGGTGAAGAGTACCAAGGCGAAAATCAATATCTCCAGAACGTCGAGCCAACCAATATCCTGTAACATCAAGCTTGTGTACTTTTTTCCATTTGACGCCATAAGGTACGGACTTCAGCCGCCTCTTTTACGTCGTGAACCCTGAGTATGTTCGCACCTTTCATCAACAAAGCCATGTGCAAGGCGCTTGTCCCATTGAGTGCTTGTTCAGCAGAGGTGTTGAGTGCTTTCCAGATCATCGACTTTCGACTTACCCCAGCCAATAATGGGTGACCAAGATTTTGAAGATATTCGAATCCCTTGAGAAGTTCATAATTGTGTTGTTGGGTCTTTCCAAAACCAAATCCGGGATCGATAATAATATCATCTACTCCCGCATCGATGAGTCCGTTTATCTTCTTCGAAAGGTCGAGTGTTATGTCCTCTAATGCCGACCGATAGCTCGGCTGATCTTGCATGTTTTCAGGTGTTCCCTGGATATGCATGAGGATGTAAGGTACCTTCAACTCGGCCACGGTATTCCACATTTGCCCATCCATCGTACCTCCACTGATATCATTGATCATATGAGCACCAGTCCCTATGGCCTTTTTAGCCACCTCGTGGTGGTAGGTATCAATGGACAGAACAGCCTCTGGAAACGAATATCGAATGGCTTGTAACGGCTTTTCCATTCGCTCCCATTCTGCTTGAGCGCCTATTTGTTCTGCTTTAGGGCGAGTGCTTTGCGCGCCGATGTCGAGGATGTCGGCACCCTCACTTAGCATTTTCTCGGCTTTTTGGAGCGCAGTGTCAACAGAAGTGCTCGATCCGCCGTCGTAGAATGAGTCGGGGGTAAGATTTACGATACCCATGATCTGCGGTTCGCTCAAGTCGAGAAGACGACCTCCCAAACGGATAGTCATTTTCCTTTCTATTTTGGTATCTTTCGCACTCCAATTTTTCATGTGAACTCCTTACGATCGGTCAGAAATGAGCCGACGCACCAAAAGTAGCAAATGAGCGATACACCTGCGCAATTCGACAAAGTCATTGAAGAGTGTAGAACCCTCTTCGAAAAGAAATTAAAGGATTACGGTGCCGCATGGCGTATCCTTCGATTGCCGTCCTTGACGGATCAGATCTTCATCAAGGCTCAACGCCTGCGCAGTATTGAAGACAAAGGCACGCAGAAGGTAGCTGATGATCTGAGGGGCGAATACATAGGGATCCTCAATTATTCGATCATCGCCTTGATACAGGTGGAAAAAGGTATCGCGGAGCAGATCGACATGTCGCCCGACGAGGCGATGAAGGAATACGACAAGCACGTTACACTGACCAAGGACCTCATGATGGCCAAGAACCACGATTATGGTGAGGCTTGGAGAGATATGCGTGTACCTTCTTTCACGGATCTTATCTTGCAAAAGCTACTAAGGGTCAAGCAGATAGAGGACAACGCAGGAAAGACATTGGTCAGTGAAGGCATTGATGCGAACTACATGGACATGATCAATTATTCCGTGTTTGCGTTGATACAGATGGAAGAAATGGCTTCGAAATAATCGATATAAATATACAGGATGGCTAAGGCATTGACTCAATTCGCGCGCATCATCGTTGGCGCGCTTTTCATCTTCTCAGGATGGGTAAAGTTGAACGATCCCATGGGATTTGGCTTTAAGTTAGAAGAGTATTTCTCGGAGGGGGTGCTCGGTCTTCCATTCTTGATCCCTTATGCCGCGGGGCTCGCTATTGTGATCTGCATCTTCGAGATCCTGTTGGGCATCACCTTATTGCTCGGAATCTGGCGCAAGCTCACCGTATGGCTGCTACTGTTGATGATCGTGTTCTTCACCTTCCTCACCTTCTATTCGGCCTACTTCAATAAAGTTACGGATTGTGGATGCTTTGGCGATGCCATTCCGCTCACACCATGGCAGTCGTTTGGCAAGGATGTGATCTTGTTGATCTTGATCGGACTCTTGTTCTTCAATCAGCGATACGTCCAGCCTATTCTCAGCAAGAAAGTGGCGTTTGGAATAACTGGATTGGCATTGATCTTCTGTGTTTGGATGACCAACCATGTGCTCAATCACCTTCCAATGGTTGACTTCCGTGCCTACAAGGTGGGAACCGATATCGCTGAAGGCATGATGAGTGCTGAAGAATTGGGAATGGAGCCACCTCAGTTTGAAACGCTATTCACTCTCGAGAATGAATCGGGTGAGAGAATGGTGGTGAACGATAAACAGTACATCGACGAAGGTTGGTGGGAGAAGGAGGAGTGGACACTTCTTCAGGACCTTACGGAAAGTAGACAAGTGAGTGAAGGCTATGAGCCACCTATCCATGATTTTGCTTTGGAATCCGACACGGGAGATATCACGAACTGGGTATTGAGCGAGGAGAAGATGATCATGGTCCTCTCGTACGAAATACACAAGGCCTCGCCAGAAGGACTGAAAAAGATCGGTGAATGGGCCTGGGAAGCAGAAGAGGCGGGTTACGCACTTATTGGGTGGACTAGCTCTGGCTATGAGGAAGTGGAAAAGGCCAAGCACGAATATCAGATGCCTATCGATTTTACGACTGGAGATGGAACGGCCATAAAGACGGTCGTTCGAAGCAATCCGGGCATTGTGGCCATATCCAATGGTGTGATCCTCGGTAAATGGCATTGGAACGATACCCCTTCAGTGGAGGAGTTGAACGCACTCTATGGGGCCAATCCGTAACTTTTTTAGTCGGATAGCCCAGGGCATAGGCGTACTCATCGGAGTAGCCTCCCTGATCTTTGTCCTCTTTAACGTCCTTTCCGGTGATCCCGCTCGCATGATGCTCGATCAACGTGAGGATGCTGAGGTACTAGCGGCCATTCGGGCTAAATATGGATTCGATCAACCTATCCTTACGCAGTATTTTTACTATTTAAACGACCTTTCACCGTTCAGCTATCACAGTGCGGAGGAGACGAGCTACACCCATTTTCACAACCACTCCTATTCTGGAAGTGAGTTGTTTTCCATTGGCGGAGGGATGATCGCCTTGAAATGGCCATACCTTCGAGAATCCCTTCAGCAACAGGGTAGGAGCGTATCCAACATCATTGGCGAGACCCTCCCTAATACGGCAGTGCTTGCTATCGCCAGTATCCTATTGGCCATACTTTTAGGTGTGTTCATTGGCGTAGTATCGGCATTGAAAAAGGATTCGGCCTTCGATCGATTCTGGACCGTAGTTGGAACCATTGGGATGTCATTGCCATCTTTCTTCTCGGCTATCTTGATCGCCTGGTTGTTCGGTTATGTATGGTCAGAGTTTACAGGGCTGAGCATGACAGGTAGTTTGTATGAGGTTGATGATTACGGAACAGGCCGATTCATCGCATGGGACAACTTGATATTACCTGCACTTACATTGGGAATACGCCCTTTGGGAGTGATCATTCAATTGACGAGGAGTAGTGTGCTAGAAACGCTCAATCAAGACTATGTGCGTACGGCGAGAGCCAAGGGATTATCGACCTATGAAGTGGTCAGAAGTCATGTTCTCCGCAACAGTTTGAATCCAGTGGTAACGGCCGTTTCGGGTTGGTTTGCCAGTATGTTGGCAGGTGCTGTATTCGTAGAGTACATCTTTGGATGGAATGGCTTGGGTAAGCAAATCGTGGAAGCGCTCAATCAAAAGGATCTGCCTGTTGTAATGGGGGCTGTACTAACGATTGCTGCCATCTTCGTGCTCATCAATATGGCTGTTGATATCATCTATAGATGGTTAGATCCGAGGATAAGATAGGTCGATCGTAAACTCTTTCTAATCCATGGGGTGAGAATCCGAAATTTTGCGGCATAAGACCTAAATTCGTCTTCTTAAGAAATAATCATATGAGAGCGAAGATCGTTGCCGGAAACTGGAAAATGAATACCATCCCTTCCGATGGTGTTGGGTTGGTCGTTGATATCCTTGATCAGCTTGACCCTAAATTACAGCAAGACACACGAGTGATCATTGCACCTCCATTCACACATCTCATTGATGTGATCGACCATGTGTGGGAGGAAACCTCCGTGTCCGTTGCCGCACAGAATTGTCACCATGAAGATTCAGGAGCTTATACAGGAGAGATCTCTGCAGCCATGATCTCCGACCTTAATATTGATGCCGTGATCATCGGACACTCTGAGCGCCGTGCTTACTTCAACGAAGACGATGCCTTGTTGGCCAAAAAGGTTGATGCGGCCTTCCGCCATTCGCTGCTACCTATTTTCTGTTGTGGCGAATCACTCCAACAGCGGAAGTCGGGCGAACATGAAAAGGTGGTTACCTCTCAAGTGGAGAATTCCCTCTTTCACCTTTCCCCAGATCAAATGAAGAATACCATCGTTGCCTATGAGCCGGTTTGGGCTATTGGAACGGGAGAAACTGCGTCGCCTGAGCAGGCGCAGGATATGCATAAGGCTATTCGTGATCACATTGCGAGCAAGTATGGGAAAGCCATTGCCGATCAAGTTTCCATTCTTTACGGAGGCTCCGTTAAACCGTCCAATGCACGAGAAATATTCAGCAAAGATGACGTGGATGGTGGTCTAATTGGAGGAGCTTCTCTTAAGGCTGATGACTTTGTGAGCATCGTTCATTCCATGGCAACAGCCAAGGGCGGATTGCGCAGTGTATGAACTACATAAAGATCAGTTTTCATATCAATCCCATTGAGCCTGGTCGGGGCATTCTCTACGCAGAGTTGGATGATCTTCCGGTTGAAAGTGCAACAGATACAGATGCTGGAATCGATGCCTTCATACCCATTGATGATTATCAGGAGATCAATGCGACTGATTTTCCAATGACTTCAGCCGTTGCGGAATTGAAGTGGGAGGTCGAAGAGATCGCTCAGCAGAATTGGAATGCCGAATGGGAGAAGAATTTTGAGCCCATTCACGTAGGAAATCGACTTCGAATCCGAGCGCCTTTTCACGATAGCTTAGCGGGAGAGTATGATCACGAAATCGTCATTGAACCTAAGATGAGCTTTGGTACGGGCCACCATCAAACCACATGGTTGATGTGCCAGTATCTGCTCGACCTCGACCTGAATGGAAAGGATGTGCTCGATATGGGGTGTGGAACCGCTGTGCTGGCTATTCTCGCCAAGATGAAAGGGGCAGCCTATACAGAGGGCATCGACATTGAAGAGTGGGCAGCACAGAACAGTGTGGAGAATGCGGCTCGCAATGGATTTGACGATATCGTTATCCATGAAGGCGATGCAAGCCTGCTTGGAGAACGGAATTTCGACGTGATCATCGCGAATATCAATCGGAATATCCTCCTCAACGATATGAAGAGCTATGTGGATGTTTTGAATTCAGGCGGACAACTACTTCTCAGTGGTTTTTACGAAAGCGATGTTCCAGTATTGGAAAAGGCGGGTAAGGAACTGGGTATGAAACCGTACCGAATGGAGACGAAAGATAGCTGGGCTGCGTTGATATGGAACAAAGACTGAAAAACAACACATGCAAAAGACTACGCGACTCCTCCTCAACGTCACGTTTCTATTCACACTGATATCGTTTAGCGGATCAGCACAACTTCGAACCTTCACGGAAGAGCCTCAAGCTTATTTCGATGAACTGACCTCCTTCTTTGAAGAGATGGATGATGTGGAATCCGATTCCGTTGAATCCAAAATGGCCTCCTTCTTACCCGTTTGGACCGACCTCGATGAGGAAGCACGTCCCGGTATCTATTTGATGTCCAATAGCTTCCTCAGAAAACGGGTGACCGGCTATCAGACGTGGAAAGACTTCCTAAAGATTATTGAGCACTTCCACTTCAATGAGACTCCGGAGACTTTCGTAGCATGGTCCAGCGAGTCGGGCGAATGGGCAAGAAGAGCCTCGAACAGGGCGATCGTTGAATACATCGAGAACCTTTCCAACGCCTTCGAAGAGAACATCATCTATGAGGATAGAAAGGTCAAATGGATGTATATGCTCGGAGAACATGAGTTTGTATTTGAGGGTAAACCCCTGATCAAGTATACCAACATCGATCTTTGGGGCTACTTCGGTAAGGATAGTACCCTTATTGAAACGACAAATGGTACCTATGATATCCTGGAAAAGCGATTCATCGGTGAAGGAGGGATGGTCTTTTGGACCCGCGCAGGCATTTCTCGAGACACACTTTATGGAGAGCTTCAGGACTACAAGATCGAACTCGACAAGACCTATTACGAAGCAGATTCCGTTCAACTGTACAGCTTGATCTATGTCACCGAACCTATCTATGGTTCTTTTGAAGAGCGCATGACCCTTGAGGTGGGCACGCGAGTGATCAGTTACCCACAGTTCAATTCATACGATAGGGTAACGGTAACGGACTTCGTGCCTGGTGTAGACTATCAAGGCGGTTTTTCGGTCTCGGGAAATCGATTCTATGCATCAGACAACTTGCCTCGTCAGGCTGTGCTCCGCTTCAAGAAAGAAGGTGAGAATTTTGTAGATGTTCGATCCGAACGATTCCAGCTCAGCACCTCGGAGATCCGTGCTGAAGCAGCACACGTAGCCATTGCTTTGGGCGAATCGGACAGTTTGTATCACCCCAAAAGCACGATGAAGTACGATGTAGAGCAAGTAACCCTGACACTTACCAGGGTGAAGGAAGGCTTGAGCATGACGCCTTACATCGATACCTATCACAATCTAGATATCTACCTGGAACAGATCGTTTGGAAAACGACCAGTCCACAGATGTACCTCCAGAATCTCGCTGGAGGTTCCGAGAATAACATGGTTTTCGAATCGCAGGAATACTATCGACAAGAGCGATTTGACGCACTTACAGGTCTGAGTAGGACCAACCCACTATACGATCTACGCAGGGTTGCCTTGGCAAGGGATACCGTAGATCAGCAACTAGAAACGGTGGCAACCATGATGCGAATGGATCAGATGAATGCCGAGCGTTTCTTACTCAATATGTCGATCCAAGGGTTCGTTAACTACGACCCGAACACCAAAACGGTGAGCTTCAACGACAAGCTGTTCGATTACATCCTGAATTCAGAGAACAAGAGGGATTACGACGTCATTCGGTTCATTTCTCAAGTAGGTAGAGGGGCGAATGCCAAGATATCCCTCTTGAACAATGATATGGAGATCGTAGGTATCAACGCCATCGCCGTTTCTGACAGTCAGGAGGTAGCCCTTTTCCCAGCCGAAAGAAAGATCACGGTGCATGAAGGCATGGACTTCGACTTTGCCGGGAGGATACAGGCCGGTAGGTTCAACTACTGGGGGCAGAACCACTTCTTCGACTACGATATGTTCCGAATTAGCATGCCGGATATCGACTCTATGCGATTTGCGGTAGAGGAATTCGATGACGGAACACGAATGCCAGGAACGCGTCCAAAGTTGGTGGGCGTGAAAAACACCTTGCAGGATATCAATGGTGAACTGCTGATCGATAAACCGAACAATAAATCCGGTAAGATCCAATACCATGATTATCCCATCTTCAAATCGGGTACGGGGAGTTATGTCTATTACGACAGACCAAGTATCTATGGTGGGGTTTATGAGCGGGAGGACTTCTTCGTGGAACTTGAGCCGTTTGAGATCGACTCGTTGGACAATACATCCACTGAAGGTTTGAAATTCGCTGGTGTATTTGTGTCGGCCGGCATTTTCCCAGATATGCCACAACAGGTGATGGTCCAAGAAGATTATTCGCTTGGATTCAAGACCTCCACTCCTCAGGAAGGATTGCCTGCCTATGGCGGAAAGGGTAGATTCTTCAGTGATCTTCAGTTATCGAATGATGGACTGGTAGGCACGGGTACGGTCACCTATCTCACCAGTACGGCGGTTGGTCAGGAGTTCGTGTTCTTCCCAGACAGTACGAATGGTATGGCGGATACCTATGTTGCAGAGGAGAGATTGGGCGCGGTGAATACCCCGCCTGCTGCATCTGAGGATGTTTTCATCAACTGGCGACCTTATCAGGATGTTATGTACGCTACATCAACGTCTACACCATTTAGGATGTATCAATCCGATGTTTCCATGGTGGCTATCGGAACCTTGGCCTATGGAGCGGGTGACATGCGCGGGGACGCGGTATTGGATTTCTTGAATGCACAGACCAAGTCTAAGGATTACGTATTCTACAATCGATCCTTTGAAGCCGGGAGCATGAACTTCAAGGTGAAGGCCAATCCTGAATCGGAGTGGGCTTTCAAGATGAGGGATGCAAGAGGTAATGTTGATTTCAATCAGATGGATGGTGACTTTACCCTCAATCAAGGTGAGGCCTTCATGGAGTTCAGCATCAACGAGTACATCACTTGGATGGATCATGCCGATTGGGATATTACAGCCAAGACCATCGATGTGAATCATGTCAATGGAGAACTGAGTCCGATGGTGAGCATACACAACCGTCAGGATTCCCTCTTCTTCGATGCCAAATCGGCAAAATTCGCCTTAGAGCCTAGTCTGCTTGAGGCATTTGAAGTACCGCACATGGATGTTGCCGACTCGCGTATTTTCCCAGATAGTGGGTATGTGGCGATCGATCCAGGTGCTGATATGCGCAAACTGACGGAGGCTAGTCTCACGGCTAACCGTTTCTTGAAATACCATAACTTCTACAATGGCAACTTCAAGGTTAGAGGTAGATTCGATTATGGAGGAAATGCGGAGTATGAATATCTAGATGAAGATGGAACGGCGTGGCCGCTTTATTTTGAGCAGATCAAGGTAGATACCGGAGGAACAACTATTGGGTATGCGAATGTGGCCAAGGAAGATGGTTTCTATTTAAGCTCCTTCTTTGGGTATTACGGGGAGGTGAACTTGAGAGCGTCGAACAGACTGCTCAATTATGACGGTTACTTGATGATCCAACATGCCTGTGACAACTTGGAGACGAACTGGTTCTCGTTTGAAAGTGAGATCGATCCAAAGAACATTGTGATCGACCTTCCTGAAGATAACCCGAGGACGCGCACGGATGATGTATTCAATGGGATCTACTTATCACCGGATAGCACGAGTATTTACACGGGCTTCTTGAACAGTGATGCTTCAAGAGTAGATAAAGAGATCATTTCAGCAACGGGTGTTCTTTTCTACGACAAGGACTTGAGCAGCTATGTGATCACCACACGGAAGCGTTTGCAAGATGAGAATGAGCCTGCAAACTATGTGGCTTTCAACAACCGCGATTGTGTGATGATCGGTAAAGGTAAGATCACCTTGAACGACGATTTGGGTAGGGTTACTTTGGATGCCTATGGCACGGCTGAGCACGATCTGAGGAATGACGAATTGACCATGGACATCACGGCGGCCTACGATTTCTTCTTTAGTGAAGAATTGATGGAAGCGATAGCTGCGGAGATGAATGCCGAATCGTTACCTGGTGTTAAGCTTGATCGTGAGGCGTACCGAATTGGTATGAACTACCAGTTTGAGGACGAAGAAGATAAGCAGGAGTACTTTGAGGAAGTTCAGAACTTTGGGGCACCAGAAAAGGTGCCTGATGAACTAGAGAAGACCATCTACTTCACTGAACTGACCTTGATCTGGGATGAAGAGAAGGTGTCTTTCGTAAGCGATGGAGACATTGGAATTGGACATATTGGTGAAGTTCAGGTAAACAAGAAAGTAGATGGCATCTTTGAACTTCGACAGAGGAGGAGACGTTACGAAGTATACTTGTACTTGGAACCGGGTAATGACTATTACTACTTCCAGTATCAGAGGAATAATATGCAGTTCTTCACTTCGAAGCGTGAGGTATTGGATATCCTTCTTCAGGTTGAGAATGACGACAGAGGATTGGAGAGAGATGACAACTTGCCATCGTATGTGTATAGCCAGACGAGTAGAGGAAGGGTGAACTTATTCTTGAGGAGACATGAGGAGTAGGTTCACGGCTCCACGGCTCCAAGGCTTCAAGGCTCCTGCCGATGCTTTTGGTCGGCATCCCGATATCAGCTAAAGCTGATTGTCGGGAAAGACTCGCTCTTAAATTGCAGCACGACTTAGGACTGATTAGATTCTTCGTTGGGAGTTGAAGACAACGGATAAGCGCAGAAACACATAAACGTATAAACGCACATAACAGGAACGTATAGACGCATGAACGTTTTATCAGATAAAAGATTTGCCTTTTCACCTGCACCTGAAGAAGAGCAGCTTCGTCAGGTTGATGTGTTGGAAGCGGAGGATGACGAGAACGTGATCGTGTTGTTCAACGATGAGGTAAACACCTTCGATCACGTGATAGACAGTTTAATTTCGGTTTGTGAGCATTCGGCTCAACAGGCGCAGCAATGTGCGATGATCACGCACTACAAAGGTAAGTGTGAGGTTCTTAGTGGAGCGTATTCAGATCTAGAGCCCAAGTGCTCGGCATTACTGGAACGAGGTTTATCTGCAGAAATTCACTAAACCACTTGCCAGAACATTTCCCGTGCGTATATTTGCACCCTCGTAAGCAACAGACCTGCTTATGAGCAACGGCTGGACAGCCGATCACATATACAAAGGCTCCGTAGCTTAACTGGATAGAGCACCTGACTACGGATCAGGAGGTTCGGGGTTCGAATCCCTGCGGGGT
>CBFHXG010000031.1:0-24648 GCA_965659725.1 Phaeocystidibacter sp.
GGGCTTCACTACCTTTTTGGCTTCAGCAGGATTGTTTGACAGATGGTCTTCGTGCTTGGGTTCCTCCAGCCTTGTTTCCTCTTTAGGGGCGTGGTCTGGAGAATCACTCTTCACCGCTTTCTCCTGAGGCAAGGGTGATTGATTAGGAGCTTGAGATAAAGTGGCCTTAGGCTCAGGTGGAGCGACTTCTACCGATACTTCTTGGGTAGCGTTATTGTTGGCTAAGGGTAGTGGCTTACCGGGCTCGAGCTTTATTCGCCTTGGTTCAGCGTTTTTTTTTTCGTCGGCTAATGCGACGTGCTCAACGAGGTTCAGGAGGGCGACTTCCACATGGAGTCGTTGGTTGTGACTCGACTTATACTTTTCGTCGTATTCAGTGGTGATCTTCAGTGCACCGATCAGGAAGGGAAGGGAACATTTAGCGGATTGCTCGATGTAACGCTGACGAATATTCTCGCCTACTTCGAGAAGTTCCAGTGTGGCTTGATCCTTACCAACGAGTAGATCGCGGAAGTGAGCTGCCAAACCTGTAATGAACATATGTCCGTCAAAGCCTTTATCCAAGACCTCTCTAAAGAGGAGAAGGGTCTTCTGAACATTACCTTCCATGATGCTATCAACAGCACGGAAATAATAGTCGTAATCAAGGATATTGAGATTCTCAAGAACGGATTCATAGGTAATATTACCATCACTGAAAGAAGCGATACGGTCGAAAATGGACAAGCTATCCCTAAGAGCACCATCTGCCTTTTGAGCGATCAAATGCAATGCATCTGGATCGGCTTGATACCCTTCTTGTTGAGCTACCCAAGCTAGATGTTTGGCGATATCTTCTACGGTAATTCGCTTGAAATCGAAGATCTGACAACGAGAAAGGATCGTAGGAATGATCTTGTGCTTCTCGGTTGTAGCCAGTATGAAGATGGCGTGCTTTGGTGGCTCCTCGAGTGTTTTGAGGAATGCATTGAATGCCGCCTGAGAAAGCATGTGAACCTCATCGATGATGTACACTTTGAACTCGCCAACTTGTGGGGCAAAACGCACTTGATCGATCAGACTTCGGATATCATCAACAGAGTTATTCGATGCTGCATCGAGTTCGAAGATATTAAGGGAATAATCTTCCCCTTCTTTTCCGTAGTGCTCATTGATCTTCTTGGCGAGGATACGTGCACACGTCGTTTTTCCAACTCCACGTGGACCACAAAAAAGCAATGCTTGAGCGAGGTGATCTTGCTCGATGGCATTCTCTAGAGTGTGCGTGATATGTTGCTGACCAACGACCGCCTCAAATGTGGCTGGGCGATACTTTCGGGCTGAAACGATGTATGAATGATCCGTGCTCATGTTGTTAGAGCAAATATAGAATTATTGATAGGAAGAGCTACCCGTTCAAGCTGTGAAGCAAGAGAAGTTTTGAACGATATCGGCATAACTTATTAAGAACTTCAATTGTGGCTGAGAACAAAGCGAGAGATATCCGCATTTAGATAATGGGTGAAGTAAGGTTCTACTTAAGAAATAGTCCATAGCTTTATCAAAAATCAACCTTAAAATACAACTTGATGGCAGCTAATAATGCCCCCGATGTAGTGGATTGGCTAAAACGCTACTGGAAGACAATCATAGGCTCTATCATTGGCTTGATATTGATCTTTGCGAGCGCTTTTACCATTGATACGGAAGAAGTAGGTGTAATTACCCGATTCGGAAAGTACAATCGGACACTCGAACCTGGCTTGCATGCGAAGATCCCCTTTGTAGAAGGACTTCTCCGAGTGCCTGTGGAACGTCAACAAAAACAAGAGTTCGGATTCCGTACTGTGGATGCAGATGTTCGAACAGAATATAGGAAGTCGGGATTCGAAGATGAATCTTTAATGCTAACTGGCGATCTCAATCTCGCAGATGTTGAGTGGGTCGTTCAGTATCGTGTTAAGGATCCATATAACTATCTCTTCAAGGTGCGAGAACCTGAATCGACGTTAAGAGATGTGTCTGAAGCTGCGATGCGTCAGATCGTGGGCGATAGGACAGTAAATGAAGTTATCACGATTGGTAGAGCTGAAATTGCCACAGAAGTTCAGATCCTCTTACAAGAGTTGTGTGATGAATATAGTTTGGGATTGGAGATCGACCAAGTTGTGCTTCAGGACGTAAACCCTCCTGACCCTGTCAAAGGCGCCTTTAATGCAGTTAACGAAGCCCAACAGGAAAAGGAAACGCTCATTAACCAAGCGCGCTCTGAATACAACAAAGTTATTCCTAGAGCAAGAGGTGAGGCAGAGGAAACCATTCAAAAGGCTGAAGGCTATGCGACAGCGCGTGTGAACAACGCTGAAGGAGAAGCCTCGAGATTTACCTCCCTTTATGAAGAGTACATCAAAGCCCCAGAGGTAACAAGGAAGCGTATCTATCTTGAAACCATGACAAGAGTGCTGCCGAACTTGGGAAATCGCATCATTATGGATGAGTCGGGAAACAACCTCCTTCCATTACTTCAAATGCAGTTGCAACAAGACAATAACACTAGTCGCAATGAAAACTAAACAAATACTATACATAGTTCTTGGAGTGGTCCTATTGATCACCCTGAACAGCGCAATTTTCATAGTACGTGAATACGAACAGGTGGTGATCACTCAGTTTGGAAAACCTGTTGGGGATGCTATAACCGAACCTGGAGTGAAGGTTAAGGTTCCTTTTGTCCAAAAGGCGAATTTCTTCGACAAGAGATTCTTAGAGTGGGATGGAGCACCGGATCAAGTATCAACTAAGTCAAAGAAATTCATCTTTGTCGATACCTATGCCAGGTGGCAGATCACCGACCCTCTTCAATTCTTCAAACGACTTAAGAATGAACGAGGTGCGCAATCAAGATTAGACGATATCCTAGATGGTGAAACTCGCGATTTCGTAGCCAATCACAATCTCGAAGAAGCAGTCAGAAGCACAAATCGTACGCCTCAATCTGGTGATATTATTAGCGAGTTGATCGGTGACTCCTTAATTGATATCAATGTCGGTAGAAAACGTATCCAAAATATGATACAGGAGTCTGCCAATTCTAGAGCCAATGAACTGGGAATTCGAATTCTTGATTTTCGATTTAAACGGATCAATTACATCGAAAATGTTCGAACCCAAGTTTATGAAAGAATGAAGAGCGAGCGTTTCAGAATTGCCGATAAATTCCGTTCCGAAGGCCAAGGTGAAGCCTCCCGCATCAATGGTGAGAAGGAAAGAGATCTTCAAACCATTCAATCCCAAGCTTTCAGGGAAGCAGAAGAAATAAAAGGTAGGGCCGATGCCGAGGCCACAGCCATTTATGCCGAAGCCTACAACCGGTCGGCCAGAGCGCGCGATCTCTACAACTTTCTGAAATCAATGGAAACGTTTGAAAAGACCTTCGACAATCAAACAACCATTATACTATCGACCGATTCAGAGCTCTATCAGTACCTGAATAGTTCGAGGTGATCGACCAAAATAGATTGCCTGAAAAACACCCATTGAGGCACCGATTTCAACGGGTGTTTTCCTTTACATATCCGTCTGTAAATCCGATATTTGCCATTCTTGTAAGGCGAGGTGTAAAAACCTTGCAGAACCCCGACTATTGTACTATCTTTGCCGCCCGATTTACGAATAAACGTGAATCGCATTCAAATTCAATCATTTATGAACCAGTACGAGACCGTTTTCATTTTGAATCCCGTCTTATCTGATGAACAGGTAAGGGAAGCGGCAGAGAAGTATCTTGACATCATCAAGAAGAATGGTGGAGAGATCATCAATCACGAGAATTGGGGGCTGAAGAAGTTGGCCTACGCAATTGAGAAGAAAAAGAGTGGCTTCTATCACTTCGCAGAGTTCAAGGCACCAGGTGCTGCGATCGCTCCGCTTGAAGTTGAGATGAAGCGCGACGAGCGTATCATGCGCTTCTTGACCATCAAGATGGACAAGTATGGCGTTGAGTATGCAGACAAGCGTCGTAAGAAGAAGTCAAACGCCTAATTTCCAAAGACATGAATTTAGAGCAAACAGCACAACAGTCTTCTCAAAGCGAAATTCGCTACCTCCAGCCGATCAGCATCGAGACCGGAATTAAAGAGAAGTATTGCCGTTTCAAGAAGTACGGCATCAAGCACATCGATTATAAAGATCCGGAGTTCCTCCTTCGCTTTGTGAACGAGCAAGGTAAGATCCTTCCTCGCCGCATCACCGGAACTTCACTTAAGTATCAACGCAAATTGTCACAGGCCATCAAACGTGCTCGTCACCTCGGCCTTATGCCTTACGTGGCTGACAACTTGAAATAAGGGATTACCATGGATATCATTCTAGTTCAAGACGTAGAGAACCTTGGCTTCAAGGACGAAGTGGTAACAGTGAAGGACGGCTACGGTCGTAACTTCCTTATCCCACAAGGAAAAGCCAAATTGGCAACCGAAAGCGCCAAGAAGGTTTTGGAGGAAACACTCCGTCAACGTGCTCACAAAGAGGCTAAAATCGTTGAGGACGCCAAGAAAATGGCAGACAACCTCCAAAAACAAGAGATCAAAATCACCGCTAAGGCCGGTAAGAACGGTAAGCTTTTCGGTGCTATCACCAACAACCACCTTGCAGACGAACTCGATAAAATGGGATTCCAAGTGGATCGCCGCTTTATCTCCATCCTCGGTGGATCTGTTAAGAACGTTGGTACTCAAACAGCTAAAATGCGCCTTCACCGCGATGTTAGCTTCGAACTCACCTTCGAAGTTATCGGTAAAGAAGCATAAGCTCGTATAAATCAGCTTTGTTTTTGCGAATGGTCCCGCCTTGTGCGGGACTTCGCTTTTTATACCCCCTACTACCCTTGTAGTTTCATGGAGTAAGATTGTACCTTGTGTTCATTAATTGGAATACATGAGTACCGAAACTGCAAAACCAACCACCGCCGGATGGGTGCTTGTCGCCCTCCTTGCCATCACACCACTCGTTAAAAGCTCGGTCGACCTCGAAGGATATCTCCTTCCTCGTACACTCTTCTTCGGATTGATCACCATCGCTGCCGGAGCCCTGCTGTTGTTCCAGAAAAAAGGAAACTATAGCATACCCGCTCCCGCACTCGTTTGGCTAGCCCTTTTCGCTTGGTTCCTTCTCGGCCTAGGTACCATCTATTCCGCTCCCGAATGGTGGTTTACCACACTTCGCTTCGGATTGTACGGCGGTTTCCTCATCGCTTTCATATCACTCTTCCGTTCCAAAACCATAACCTATTCCGACTTCGGGAAAGGCATGAGTATCTTTGCGATTATCGGTGGACTCATGGCACTTGGAGCTTTCGCAAATGCTAAGGATGTGTACGAAGCCGTCGCGCCATTCGGACATAAGAATTTTACCTCAGCCGCTTTACTCATAAGCCTTCTAGCCTCCCTCCAAGTCTACCAGTCCAAGATCAAGAACTGGAATTTCATAGCAATAGCTGGAATCGTAATTGCCACTCTAGCCATCATACTTCTACGGACTCGTGGCGTTTGGATCGCTGCCATCCTATCCTCAGCTACACTCGTCATCTGCAACCGATTCCTAAAGCCAAAAGAGCTATCAGAAGGCGTCATCCCAACCAAGTATCTAGGAATAGCAATAGGCATACTGCTAGTGGGTATCATCGCTGTGGTTTCCATGCCCCAAAACAAAGAGCAAGTATTCGATAACGCCAACGTAGAGTTCCGTTTTAAATACTGGCAATCATCTCTCGAAATGGTAGCCGAAGAACCCCTCACCGGCGTAGGTGCAGGTCAATGGAAGATCAATTTTCCAAAATACGGACTAGATGGCACCAACACGCGCGTATCGAACGGCGAAACGGCCATCCTAAGACCACACAACGATATACTCTGGATGATGTCGGAAGGCGGCATTCCCGGAGCATTACTATTCATAGGATTCTTCAGCAGCGTGATCTTCATCGGTGTTTCAAAACTCATGAAAACATCAAACCTGAACGAACGCATGTCGATCATGTCCGCACTCGCCATCATCATCGCCATGCTCACATACGGACTAGGCGAATTCCCGATCGAACGTGTTAGCATATCCATTCCAACCTTCATAGCAGCCGCCTGGATATTAAAGGATTCAAAGTCATTGACCTCATCCAAATGGATAGCCAGTGGAATCGTTTTGATCATTGGAGTACTCGTCACCCACAACGCCGCTCAACGCTTAGGTGTACAACAAGAAATTCAAGAGATAGAGGAGGGAAATAATCGTCAAGATCCAGGTATGATCATCCGAGCGTATCAACGCCATGATATGGACGTGATAGATATCGATGCCTATGCTAACCCTATACCCTACTTCAACGGCTTGGCAACCATGGTCACTGGAAATCAAACCAATAGCAACAACTTGATCCGAGAGGCCAGGGAATCCTTTGATTATTCCCTAGAGTTACACCCGTGGCACGTAGCCACCTATAATCAATATGGAAACTGGTACAAGGCCAAGAAACAATATCAAGAGGCACTAGATCTGTACGAAAAAGGCTTGGCAATTAGTCCTTTCAACATCGAACTACGACTCAATAGAGCCGAGATCAAGCTGCTCACGAACAATCCAGCTGGGTGCGCACGCCACCTCCTCTACATGATCGGACAAGACGATCATCCGAAATATCAAAGATTAGTCGTACAATCCTTGAGACAGATCAAAACGCAAGGTCTACACGATGCCATCAACAATTTCATGCTTGAAACCGATGTGACAAGCATGAATGATCGCCAACTTTTCATGGCATTTATTCGTTACAGAGATAGGCAATGAAAAAATGCCCTCACCCTACACGATAATTAAAAACTACTTCGTTAACATCGTTGTATGAGATGCTCCAAGCGCAATACCATTAATTGTAAACACCGCATGCAAATGTGGATGGTCAATTATGCGCATACCTATGGAAGCACCTCATGCCCCTGTTAAGTGACCGAAAGACAATTTATTCGAAGAGGTGTTTCCACAAGGAGGCACCTCTTTTTTTTAACTCATCTAAAACCAAAGAAGATGAAAAACTACACAAACAACTGCATGTACCGCTCAATGAAGCATTGGATAATCACCCGAAACACCCAATTCGAGTTTAGAGATGAACCTTCAAGTCCACCCTTACCATGAAAGATCTATTGAGCAGTTTAAAGAACCAAACCAGCAATTCCTTTAGTCGCCAGTTTACGGTGACTGAAGCCCGTGCCGATCAGCGCGGTAAACTAAAATTGTGGGACCTCCTCTCCGAGATCGAGGAAAGCACCCAAGAACCCACAGAATTCCTAGTAAGCGTGGCACCTGAATACGAGAAGTTCAGGCGGAATGTCAACCTCGACAAATACAACGACGCCAAGCTGGGGGATGAGATCGAGCTCTTAGCTCGATTCTACCCCGATGAAAAAAGAAGTGTCAAGCTCCGCATTTTCGTACGGATACTAAAAGGACCGAAACGTACCCAAAAGGTAGCCCGGGCCGAATATCTTTTTGAAGCCGTTCACGAAAATCAGCTTTCAAAGACCGGTTGATCCATTCAATCGGAGAATACAACACCGACCGGACAGTGGTCGGAGCCTTCTACCTCATTCAAAATGAAGGCTTCGGCCACTTTGTCTTTCAATCTCTCGGAGACCAAGAAGTAGTCCAAACGCCAGCCAATGTTCTTGGCCCTCGCGCCCCCTCTGTAACTCCACCAACTGTACCTGACCTCATTCGGATGCAGTGCGCGGAAAGTATCCACCATTCCACTTTCAAGGAACTTCGTCATTCCATCGATCTCCGTTTGAGTATATCCTGCCGTCTTATTGTAATTCGACTTTGGTCGAGCAATATCGATCTCTTGGTGCGCTACATTCAGATCGCCACACCAAACTACGGGCTTCTTTGATTCAAGTCCCTCAATGTACTTGAGCATCGATTCATCCCATGTTTCACGGTAATCCAATCGCTTCAATCCATTACCCGAATTCGGAACGTATGCGGTAATCAGGTAATGATCATCGAATTCAGCCGTGATCACCCTTCCTTCCTGATCGTGCTCTTCCACTCCAATGCCATACACTACATCGATCGGCTCTTTCTTGGTCAATATCGCAGTACCAGAATATCCCTTCCTCTCCGCTCCATACGCATAAACCCTATAGTCACTCAGGTCAGCCACCGCCTCAGCCGTTTGTTCCGGTGTTGCCTTTGTCTCTTGCAAGCAGATGACATCCGGCTCCATCTCACGAACCTTATCAGCAAATCCTTTCTTCGCCACCGCGCGAACTCCGTTTACGTTCCAAGAAATGTATTTCATCAGGGTATCCTTTCTTTTGAATCGGCAAGATAGAATATGCATGAGAATTGATGAAGCATGTAGTACCTTGCCTTTATGAAATACGCTTTGATCATAGGATTGTTTGCCACACTAAGCGCTTGCAAGAGCACTCAGTCGACATCTGGTATCGACCATCCCGAGGAAGTCAGATACAAGCTTTTTATTGAGGAGGAAGATCATCTCGCTCAAACACCGGCCGAATTGAAATTAGAACTGATCCCTACACAATCTGGCTTCTTCCGTGTTTCAACCATCGAAGGCCCAGGCGTTGCATTGATCGACTCACTTCTCCTAAGTGAAAATGGTCTTCCCATCTACCATGTTTTCAAACGCGGCAGAACAAAGTATAAGATGAATTATAGGAAGGATGAGGCTTTCAGTGTAATTCAAGGCGATACATTCCAGATCCCATTGGATTATGAATATGTGTATGACATTGCCCAAGTTGACTTGGTACTGAGAGGAATCGACACCCTTGGCAATGTTCAAGAAGTCGCCTTCATGCTACCCGAAAACAGCGATGTGAAATTCTTGGAGATCGCAGAGATCAGAAGGGATACTATAGGTTCGGATTGGTATGCCCAAGACAGTTTACCCGTAGTTCACCGATATGCCGTTGGTCCAGGTACCGTCTATGAAGGTTGGTATGCAGATGATCAAGTGTTACCGATCAAGTGGAGAGTAACGAGTAATGGCTCGACGTATGTTTATCTCCGAATTCCAGAATTGATCATGGAGCAGCGGAAAGAAGGGTCTTCTCAAGATGATCAGCAATGATCTCCGCATGTACCCTACTGTTTTCAATGAACCACTTGTTGGTTTCCATTCCTCCACAGATAACCCCAGCTAGATACACTCCCTCAACATTGGTTTCCATCGTGTTGGGATCGTAAACCGGCTTGCGCGTTTCACCATCACCCAACTCAATTCCCATATCCAATAGGAACTTGTAATTGGGCTCATAACCAGTGAGGGCCAAAACGAAGTCGTTCTCTAACCTCTCCTCCCCTTCTTGGGTCTCAATTACCAACTCCCCCTGCCTTATCTCTTTCACCGTGGAGTTGAACATAGCTTTGATGCTCCCCTCCTTGATCCTATTCTCAATTTCTGGCTTGACCCAGTATTTCACACGTTCACCGATCTCTGCTCCCCTTACGATCATCGTCACCTCTGCCCCCTTTCTCCATGTTTCAAGGGCTGCATCTACAGCTGAGTTCATCGCGCCAATGATGGCTAACTTCTGACCATAGTAGGGGTGAGCTTCACGGTAATAGTGAGCAACCTTAGGCAGATCTTCACCTCGAACATTCAAAGGATGAGCTATATCGTAGAAACCCGTTGCCAATATGACCTTCTTAGCATCGATCTTATCCTTGGATGTCCTCACCTCAAAGAGGTCGCCTCGTTTTTCTACGCTCTCAACCTTTTCATACAGCCGGGTATTCAGTTTCCAGCTTTGGGCCACCCTTCGGTAATACTCCAATGCCTCGCTGCGTGTTGGTTTGTGATTATGACTAATGAACGGTACTCCTCCGATCTCCAGTTTATCAGAAGTTGAAAAGAAGGTCATGCCCAAAGGATAGTTGTACAATGAATGTACAAGCGGCCCCTTGTCTATGATAACATAGGTCCAGCCGCGCTTCTGAGCTTCAATTCCACAGGCGAGTCCGATCGGTCCCGCACCAATAATAACAACGTCGATTAATCGATCCATAATAGGATAACCGAAGTTAGGGCTCTGCGTTCAAATTGGGTAAATATTATCCTGGCAAATTATCCAAGATCTGTTTTGTCGTTGCCCTTTCACGGTAGTTAGTATCAAAGTATCTCCAAACGATCACCCCGTTCTTATCAATGATATAAGTAGCCGGAACAGGAAGCTCAACAACTTCTTGGTCGTTGGTTTCAGCAAGGTCGGTTTGAAGCATCAAGCTTATCTTATTTTGATAACCATCCGTAACCCTGAAATCTACATCGTAATAGCGCATGAGATCGCCATCGCTATCCACCACGATGGATATGCGGTCATTCACATAATCGCTCATTTCCATTACCTCTTCTTTCTCTGCCTGCGGTGTGATAGCAATAACCTGAGCCCCTCTATCAGTGATATATTGAAGTGAATCAGAAAGGGCCTTCATCTGCCGTGAGCAATATGGGCACCAAGAACCTCGATAAAAGAACACCACAGTGTACTTTCCCTTAGCTGGTATGGATGCTTGTCTGTCCAATTGATCGGTGTGGACACCATTTTCAACCGTTTCCCCGACTGCCAATCCAACGGGAAGATCCTCCTCTTCCATTCCTAAGGAGCTGTATTGTGAGGATGAGCAAGCTGAGAAGATCAAGATAAGAGAGCCGAGAAGAAGGCTTGAGCGCATGGTATTTTCGTTTTTGATTACCCTTATGGTGACGGCCATTTTGAGCCATGCTTACATCAAATCATCCAATGCATCCAGCTTTTCTTTGTCGATAACAGCCTTCACCAATCGTAGATCATGGAACGAGTACTTCTTGTTTAGGTCGTCTCGCCAAGCTGTCAGGGACTCTTGCCCTTCATACGTAGCCTTGATCTCCTGCAGTTTATTGGCTTCCATCAAGCCATCGATACTCACCTCGCCCTGGGAGATCCCTCTCGCCAAATGACCTAACACAGTGGCCACCGTGAGTTCCCGCTGTGCGGCGATATCCTTGACTTCCACACCTTGCTTGTAGAGGTTGTAGGTTTGCTGATACGTAGAGAGGCCCGACTTGGCCGATCTTCCTTTCTTTCTACCCTTTTTCTTAGCGAGTTCTTTATCCGATCTCGCACGTTCAAGCTCAGCGGAGCGGGTGTCCTTTCTCCATCTTACGATAGACTTCTCACCTGCCTCATCTTTCTGGATCACCTTGCCACTGAGTAATGCCTTACTTCGGCCCATTACTTCGTGGATGCGTTTCCACTTCTGGACCAATTCCTGCTCAACCTCTTCCACTTCATTGACCATCTGCTTCGTCCCCTTGATCTGCGAAACATCGGCGGTAAAGGCATACAACTTCTGCAATCTGTCCTTCAAGTTTTCTTCGAAGTAATCAACGCCCTTCTCTAATCTTTCGAAGAGGATCTTCTCCTCTCCTTCGCTGATTAGTCGATGAAGCTGTCCTCGAAAGGTATCGCCAATTGAAAACAGCTCTTCTACTTCAGGCAGCCACTGCTTTGGCCAGTTCGCGATCCTATCCAAATGAAATGGCAAGGGTGTATGCCACTTCACGATGGTCTTATCCAAAAGCTTACGTATGTGCTTGAAATCGAATGCTTCTTCCAGGAGTATTTGCACGTACAAACGCTGACCTTCCTTTAGGTCTGCTACGTGATTCGTGTTCTCTCTCTTTTCATTGCTAAAGTGAACGATATCTGGATCACTCTGAACGGCCGATAACGGGACCGGTGTGCGGAGCACTAGTCCATCCAAGGTGCGTAAACGGCTCAATGCAACATAAACCTGTCCGGGTGCAAAAGCTCTTCCCACATCTACTACTGCACGGTCGAAAGTCAAACCCTGACTCTTATGAATGGTTACAGCCCACGCGAGCTTCAAAGGGAATTGCATGAAGGTGCCTACTACTTCGAGTTCAGGACTGATATCATCGCTATCTACCGCGTATTTGGCGTTTTCCCACGTCTCTTTTGGAACCATGAATTCATCCTCTTCTCCATCGAGGATCACCGTGATGGCATCTGGATCAAGGTCCACCACCTTTGCCAGTTTTCCATTGAAGAAGCGTTTTTCTTGGGAGGAATCATTTCGAACGAACATTACCTGAGCGCCCACTTTGAGCTCAAGCTCGCGTTCACACGGATACATATTCTCCGGAAAGTCACCTTCTATCTTTGCGCGGTAAAAGTGCGACTCACCTTTAAGCTCATCTAGAGAGGTTCTGTTAATCCTATCTACCTGTTTATTATGAGTGGCTAAAGTGATCACTCCCTCTGGTGGGGTGTAATTCTCAATGTAATGGTCGTTGAGTATATTCCTATCATTCGCGGTGATCTGATTTTGTCTGAGGTTGTTCAACACGTCCAAGAACACATCATCACTCTGTCTAAATACCTTCTCAAGCTCAACATAGATAAGTCCACTTTGCTTGAGTGCTAACGCGTGATAGAAGTTCTGATTGGGATAGTAATTCCTGAGGACGGGTCGTTGATCATCTTTAACGATGGGAGGCAATTGAAAGAGATCGCCGATGAATAGGATCTGTACACCGGCAAAAGGCTTATCCCAAATATTCTTTGCCGACTTCAATCTTACATCAATGGCATCGAGGATATCAGCCCTAAGCATGCTCACCTCATCGATGATCAGTAGTTCGAGTGACCTGAGTACATTCTTCTTGGTCTTGCTCAACCCAAAGTTCCTAAAGAGGATCTCACGCGTGAAGAATCCCCTAGATTGTTCCTTAGACAACCGGTAATTTGGGTCGGGGACAAATGCACCAAAAGGCAAGGAAAACTGGGAGTGGATGGTCGCCCCACCTGCATTCAACGCGGCTATACCCGTTGGTGCCACGATCATATAATTCTTATGTGTATGCTCGGCCAGCTCCCTTAGGAAGGTCGTTTTTCCCGTACCCGCTTTACCTGTCAAGAAGATATTGCGGTTCGTCCGATTAACGAAGGCTGCGGCTATTTTAATAGGGTCGTTTACAGGCATCTTATTAACTCCGAGTGGGTTTGGATACCGCTAAGATAGGTAGGTGATTTTGCGAAGTGCCCGATTTCAGATGGGAAAATCAAACTGAGAAGGTTCAGCTTAGATACTTGTAGAGTTGTCTGCCTAGATCTTCTACGCTCAATGGCTTGGTCAAGAAGTCTGTCATACCCTTTTCAAGAGCTCGATTCCTCGACTCATCAAAGGCGTCGGCCGTCAATGCGATCACATTTAGCGCAGGCAGAGCATTCTCTGATTCGTAGACCCTCCATTCTTCAATGGTTTCAATTCCACTCTTTATTGGCATTTGAATATCCAAGAAGACGAGGTCCCAAGATTCATCCTTCATACGTACCAATGCATCCTCACCATTATTGACCACCTCTATTTGTGGTGACCATTTCTCGACCATCTTTTTAAATACAAGTTGATTCATCAAATTATCTTCCACCAAGAGGATACGCTTATCGGAATAATCCTTGTTCTCTATGGTATCCACAAGTCCTTTGACATCTTGCTCTTGCATCGACCATTGTACACACGGTAACTGAATACAAAAAGTGGTTCCTTTATTGACTTCGCTTTCCACAGATATTCGACCTCCCATTCCTTCCACGAATCTTTTGGTGATGGTCAGACCTAACCCCGTGCCTCCAAAATGTCTTGAAGTACTTGAAGAACTCTGCTCGAAGCTTTGGAACACGGTGTCTAGCTTGTTCTTTGGAATGCCTACGCCGGTGTCAGAAACTTTAAGAACGAGTCGCTTATTATTTTCCTCTCCCTCAAAGCGAGCATAGATCGCGATGCTTCCCTGTTTAGTGAACTTCACCGAATTACCCACTAGGTTGATAAGAGCTTGAGCGAGTTTCTGAGGGTCGCCCTTCATATGCCTTGGAACCTTCTCATCCACATCGATCACAAAATGAAGTCCCTTTTCAGAGATCCTAAAATCAAAGGTTTGCCTGACTCCTTCAATCACTTTGTGCGGATTGAAACTGATGCTCTCATATACCATCTTCCCCGCTTCTATCTTGGAGAAATCGAGAATCTCATTGATTATACCTAACAAGCTGTCTGCCGAATATTTGATGGATTCGATGAACTTCTCTTGGATATTGTCGGGATCCTCAAGCATCACATCTGTCAACCCAGTGATAGCATTCAACGGTGTGCGAATTTCATGGGTCATTTTCGATAAAAAGTCAGATTTGGCGCGTGTAGCCGACTCAGCGGACTCCTTTGCCTTGGCAAGCTTGATGTTATCCTCAACATTTTGGGTAACATTCACGCCGTATCCGATGAACATCCTCAGTTTACCATCCGCCCCAAAGTGCGGGTGCAGTCTTCTGAGAATGTACTTAGTGCGTCCATCAACTTCCCATTTCTCGGTCCAGTCCACCGTTTCCGGGTCCTTTAATTGCGACTTCATGATATCGACGCGTTGTTGAAGCACGTCTTTCGGCATATCAACGATCTCGGCAATTTCCTCATTCGTAAGTCCAATACATTTCTCTCTCAACTCTACATCCTTGATAGTGCGTGAGTTCATGAAGATGTATCTACCATTCGCATCGAGAACAGCTAGTTGAGCAGGCAACGTATTGAACACGGATTCGAAGAACTGGTTTTGCTTCTCTATTTCCTTGATATACTCTAAATTCTCTTTCTTAAGTCGAGAGTTCAGATTCTTTAATTCAAGATTGGCATTATAGATCTCAAGCGCCCTTTCTTCCAGTAATTGTTCTGCTGCTTTTCGCGCGGCCTTTTCGCGCTCAAGTTTGCGCTTGAGCACCTCGATCTCTTGTATGTCCGAAGAATCAACCATCTGTAGTAGTCAATATAAACAATACACGCGAGCCATCGCTTTCAAGGTTGTTCATTTCAATACTCATATCTGTCTTGAAGTGATCCTTAGATGCCTGGATAAGTCCTAATGCTAATGAGCTCATTTGTCTCGGTGAGGTGTAGGTCAAGCGCATCACATTGTCTTCCAACTCATGATCGAAACGCGGCAACTTGGCATCAGGGTAAAGCTTTAATACCTCTATGTGAATGTAGTCATCCACCTTTGAAAGTAGCTCGAAGGGATGAGTCATGCCCTCAAAGAAATGAGGGTACCCTGCTAGGAACACATCGAAGAGGTGATGCCCGAACTGGCGAAGGAGCTCCGGATCCTCAATCCCTGTTTTCTGAGAGGCACAAACAAGGATTCGTACAGCCTCCTCGTGCGGATATGTACCTACCGAAGTGTACGCCCCATTATTGGGTAAACTTGAACAAGAGATGATCGCATCGGAAGTTTCCATTCCGAATTTCACCTCTAACAACTCTATCAATTCGACAAAAACAATCCCTTTCATACCGTAATTCTGATCCTACAAAGTAATCAACAGGATAACGGGAAACAAAACCATTCATCCGAGGACGGGGTCGTTTGGCCGAAAAAAAGCGGACTCAAATAGCCCGCTTCTCACTGAAAATGTGATGTTTATACGCTTACATATTGCGTCGATATTGACCTCCAACCTCAAACATAGCGTTGGTCAATTGTCCCAATGAACAGCTCTTCGCTGCTTCCATCAGTACATCAAAAATATTCTCGTTGTTGATCGCGGCTGATTGCACCGCCTTAAGTGCCTCTTGACCCTTCTCCTCATTGGCAGTGTGCAAACTTTTCAGCATCTCGATCTGATACTCCTTCTCTTCCGGAGTTGCGCGGATCACCTCTTTAGGAAGGACCGTTGGCGACCCTTTCGAACTCAAGAAAGTGTTCACTCCGATGATCGGAAATTCACCATTGTGCTTCAACGTTTCGTAGTACAACGATTCTTCTTGAATCTTACCTCGTTGATACATGGTTTCCATCGCACCCAAAACTCCACCTCGCTCTGTAATGCGATCGAATTCCGTAAGCACCGCATCCTCAACAAGGTCTGTCAATTCTTCAATGATGAACGATCCTTGGATAGGGTTCTCATTCTTCGCCAATCCCAACTCGCGGTTGATGATCAACTGAATGGCCATAGCCCGACGAACACTCTCTTCCGTTGGTGTAGTGATCGCTTCATCATACGCGTTGGTGTGAAGCGAGTTACAGTTATCATAAATGGCATACAATGCCTGAAGTGTAGTACGGATATCGTTAAAATCGATCTCTTGCGCGTGCAATGAACGACCCGATGTTTGAATGTGATACTTCAACATCTGCGCTCTTGGATTCGCACCATACTTCATCTTCAAGGCCTTCGACCAGATACGTCGGGCTACACGACCGATAACCGCATATTCCGGGTCGATACCATTGCTGAAGAAGAAGCTCAAGTTCGGTCCGAACTTATTGATATCCATTCCCCTGCTGAGGTAGTACTCAACGTAGGTGAATCCATTTGCAAGAGTAAATGCCAACTGCGTGATCGGGTTAGCACCGGCCTCGGCAATGTGGTAGCCTGAAATAGATACCGAGTAGAAGTTCCTCACCGCGTTTTGGATGAAGTAACTCTGGACATCTCCCATCAAACGAAGGGCAAACTCCGTTGAGAAGATGCATGTATTTTGTGCTTGGTCTTCTTTCAAGATATCAGCCTGAACGGTACCTCGAACAACAGAGATTGTTTCTGCTTTAATCCTGGCATACACATCCTTTGGAAGAACCTCATCACCGGTAACACCAAGCAACATCAAACCCAAACCGTCATTGCCTTGTGGGATCTCACCGTTGTAACGCGGACGTTCAACTCCTCTATCGTCGTATTTGGCCTTCTTTACCTTTTCAACTTCCGCCTCAAGACCATTCTCTACAATGTACTTCTCACATTGTTGATCTACCGCAGCATTCAAGAAGAAGCTCAAGAGCATTGGCGCCGGACCATTGATGGTCATTGAAACCGAGGTCTTCGGATCGGCAAGATCGAAACCAGAATAGAGTTTCTTGGCATCATCCAAACAGCAAATGCTTACACCCGAGTTACCGATCTTGCCATAGATATCCGGACGTCGATCTGGGTCATTGCCATAAAGTGTTACAGAGTCGAATGCCGTAGACAAACGCTTGGCTGGCATACCGAGACTGACATAATGGAAGCGGCGGTTCGTGCGTTCTGGACCACCTTCTCCCGCAAACATTCGAGTTGGATCCTCTCCCTCTCTCTTAAATGGATAAATCCCCGAAGTATATGGGAATTCACCTGGAACGTTCTCTTGTAATACCCATCTTAGGATATCTCCCCAGCTCTTGTAACGAGGAGTAACCACCTTAGGGATCTGGGTATGCGAAAGCGATTCCGTGTGTGTCTTTACGTTGATCTCTTTATCTCTGACCTTGAAGGTGTAGATATCGTCCTTGTAAAGCTGACGTTTGTCTTGCCATCCTTGTAGAACCTCCCAATTGTGAGGATCTAGGTCGAGTTTTACTTTCTCGAACTCCTCTGTAAGGCTCTTGATCAAACGGTCCTTATCATCGATAGAGCTCTCACTCAAGGTATCAATACTACTTTGGAGTCCGTATAGTTTATCGGCTACTTCGATCTGCCTCATTGCCCATTCATCGTATGAACGGTTATTCTCAGAGATCTCCGATAGATAACGTGTACGATTTGGCGGAATCACATACACCTTTTCGCTCATTTCTTTGCTCATCTCAAAATCGGATGCCAATTCCTTCACCTCAGTACGCTCAACGATCGTATCCATGATGGCACGATACAGTTGATTGGTTCCTGGGTCGTTGAACTGAGAGGCGATTGTGCCATAGACCGGCATATCATCTGCCTTCTGCTCCCACAATCCGTGGTTGCGTTGGTATTGCTTCTTCACATCGCGGAGGGCGTCCAATGCACCTCGCTTATCGAATTTGTTCAAAGAGATCAAATCGGCGAAGTCCAACATATCGATCTTCTCCAATTGCGTGGCAGCACCATATTCTGGCGTCATCACGTACAATGACACATCGCTGTGGTCGAGGATCTCTGTATCACTCTGACCAATACCGGATGTTTCGAGAATGATCAGGTCGAATTGAGCGGCCTTCATCACCTGAACGGCTTCGGCGACATGCTTTGAAAGGGCCAAGTTACTCTGGCGCGTTGCCAGCGAACGCATATATACGCGTTCATGATTGATCGCATTCATGCGAATCCTATCGCCCAAAAGTGCGCCACCTGTCTTCCGCTTACTCGGATCGACCGAGATCACAGCGATCTTCTTATCATCAAAATCAAGAATGAAACGGCGAACGAGTTCATCTACCAACGACGACTTACCCGCACCACCAGTACCGGTGATCCCCAACACAGGAATGTTGGTCTTAGCTGCCATCTCATGAATCGTATCGAAGGCTTTCTTGCTTTGCTCAGGGAAATTCTCCGCCGCACTGATCAAACGCGCCAAGGCCAGAGGCTCTTGTGTCTTGATACGCTCGAGCTCATCTTCCAACTTCTCACCGATGGCGTAATCCGACTTCTCGATCAGGTCGTTAATCATGCCTTGAAGCCCCATTGAGCGGCCATCATCTGGGTGATAGATTCGCGTGATGCCGTACGCATGCAGTTCTTCGATCTCTTCCGGAAGGATAGTGCCGCCACCGCCGCCGAAAATGCGAATGTGACTAGCACCTTTCTCTTTCAAAAGGTCGTACATGTACTTGAAATACTCCGTGTGACCTCCTTGGTAAGACGTCATCGCAATGGCGTTGGCATCTTCCTGAATGGCAGTATTGACCACCTCTTCCACACTTCTATCATGACCCAAGTGAATCACCTCGCATCCTGAGGATTGCATGATGCGACGCATGATATTGATAGCGGCATCGTGACCGTCGAACAATGATGCTGCGGTTACGATACGAACTTTATGCTTGGGCTTGTAGGGCTTAATCGATTCCATCTGTCGGATTTTCTGTAGCTGCGCAAAGATACGTGTTGTGCGTCCGAGTAAAAAACGAATTAGGCATAGCTAAGTTTAGAATATCCCGAAAATCGTAACTTACTGAAGACCAACTATCAGTCTGCTACCAACTAACTAACCAAATTATCAGAACATGGATATCAATTGGCTAGCTACACTCGTAGCTACAGTTTCAACCTTTGCGTTGGGCTTCGTTTGGTATAATCCCAACACCTTCGGCAAGGCTTGGCAAAAGGCCTCAGGTATTTCAGATGAGCAAATGAGCGACAAATCTGGAATGGGTAAGATCTTCGGAACTTCCTTCGTGTTTGCATTGATCATGACGCTCACCGCTACCTATTTCTTACGAGGTGTAAGCGAGATGACGACAGGTCTTCGAGTAGGACTATACCTCGGTTTAGGTATCGCAACGATGAGTATTGGGATCAATGCGATGTATGAGAGGAAAAACTTTACCTACATCGTTATCAATGGTGGCTATCAGATCGTATCCTTGATCATCATTTCAGCCATTATTACTGCCTGGAGGTAAATCTACTGGGCAATTACGGTTATCGGACCAGCGGATATGCGATTACTCTCGTGTCCCGCTCGGTCTTGTACCCATATAGTATAGGTAACCTGTTCCGATGAGCTTCCATTGGTGATCACCGTATTGGGAAGCGTAAGTTCTAAACTCCCACGTATGGGAACTTCAGCGCCTCCAGGGACCAGTTCCCGCATGCGATATGAATACGTAAGATCAATGTAGGTAACATCTGACTTACAACAACTTGCGCAACTCTTCCAACGATCGGATCTCAGCGGAAATTTTATCATCGTGATGATTTCCGTGTGGATTGAAATAAACTTGATGCATGCCAACGCGACGTGCACCTCGTATATCAGCATCAAGACTATCCCCAATCATTACCGATCTACTCCTCTTCGCTCCGGCAGACTCCAAGGCGTGCAAGAAAATCTTCGGATCGGGTTTATTGACTCCCACATGCTCTGATGTGATGACCGATTTGAAGAAAGGTTTAAGTCCAGACTTCGATAACTTGATATCCTGCACCTCTGTGAACCCATTGGTAATGATGTGCAGCTCATACTTCTCTCCGAGGTCTTCTAGGGTTGAAAGCGCGTTTGGAAAGAGGATCGTTTTGTGCGGTGAGCGCTTGATATATTCTACTTCTAGTTTGTGGGCCACTTCCGGATGATCGATCTCGAATTTCTTCAATGAATCCACGAAACGCGTTGACCTCAGCGTTGCTTTATCGATGATACCTGCTCTGTATTGAGCCCACTTTTCGTCGTTCACCTCTTCGTACACCCGAATGAAATCGTGAAGGTCTTGCACACCATGTTTGTCGAGTTCAAGATCGTGGAATAGCTCCTTCAAGGTTTCTCTGCTGTTCGATTGAAAGTCCCACAGCGTATGATCGAGGTCAAAGAAGAGGTGTGTGATATCTCGCATGCCCCAAAGGTCGTTTTTACGATCCACTTTGATCGAAGAATTCATCTGGAAATCCGAGGAGATAGACTTGATCGTTCGAACGTGTAATGGCGGTGTAAAGCCACCTCAGATACTCGAGGTCCACATCACCATCGGGTAGCCATGGATGTTCAACGAACACATGCTTCCACTGTCCGCCTTGTGCCTTGTGCCCTGTTACGGCGTAGGAGAATTTGACCTGAAGGGCGTTCAAGAAAGGATCGTTCTTCACCTTCTCCATTCTCTTCTTATCAGATGGAATATCTGCATGATCTTCCCAAACTCCCTGGAACAGCTGCTCATATGCAGGACGATCCAAAGAAGGGCCTTCTAGATCGAGGACATCTAACATGATCTTAGCCTCAAAGTCTTCTTCGTCGGGATAATCCGGAAGTCGGAGTGTAACATCCACGAAAGTAAAGCCGTGAATGGACAATTCATTTCTGATCTGCATCACTTCGGCAACATCTCCATTGGCCAAGAAACCTGCCTTGTGTGAATTGGGTAGCCAGAAGTAGTTATTCTTTACGATCATGAGGTAATCGCCCGTAGCGATCCTATCCTCTCTCCAATGCACCCTGGCCCTGATCTGCCGATTGTATAGGTTAGCCCGCTTATTGGATCGAGTGATTACGACGACTTCATCTACCCCATCATTGTTTGCATTGTTCAATGCTTCCTCTATCATGTAACCATCGGAAAGGCGATGCACATCCGAATTCTCCATCAACTTAACCTTAAAAGGTCTTTCGAGTTGAAGGGCTCTAAGCCGAGTGGCATTTCGAAGTACACCCGATGTTTCAGTTTGGCGCATCACTTCGCGTAACTCCGACATATAGACTTCTCTTCCATAGCTTTCGAGGGTGGCTTTATCCAGGGCCGGACTCCTATCGTAATGCACAGGAGGTAGCTGAGCTGTATCGCCAATGAACATCAACTTATTGCCCTTACCTAATCCAACGAATTCCATGAGATCCTCAAGCAAGGATGCTCCAGACAGACCAGAATCAAACGCGGTATCGGAGATCATAGAAGCTTCGTCAACCACAAAAAGCGTATTTACAGCTCGGTTGGGCCGAAGAGTGAACATCATTCCACCGCCTGGAGCCCTTCGAGGAATGTAAATGGCCTTGTGGATCGTAAAGGCCCGGGTCTGCGCATACTGAGCCATCACCTTAGCCGCCCTTCCGGTAGGTGCCAGAAGCACCACCTTGATATCAATACTCGGCAAGGCCTTGACGAAAGAACGAATAATGGTAGTCTTACCCGTACCCGCGTATCCCTTGAGAACATAGGTAGCCTCCTTGCGCTGATCGCACAAGAACTCCGATATCAAACCCAACGCATGACGTTGATCCTGCGTTGGATTAAAAGGAAAGTGCTTCAAAAGCACAGATACTATTTCGTTGGGTGTAGAATCCATTCTGGAGAGTGTGAAAATAACTACCCTCAGATGGTTTCAACAACTTTCGCCGTTGAAAAAAAATTGTAGTTTTGTCTGCGTTCGTGAACCACTCTTATTAAAAGACAATGAACAGGAATGTAATCCTTGCTATACGTGCGGCCCTTCTACTCATTGCGGCCTTTTTGGTTTTTCGCATTTACAGAGTAGTTATGGAACCGATCGAATTCGAACGAATCCAGAACAATCGCTATGCAGAAGTGATCGATCGTCTTGAAGAAATTCGTGACGCTCAAAAGATCTACAAGCAGCAGTATCTCAAATATGAAGACAATCTTGATGAGCTCATCGGATTCATTGATACAGGTTATGTAGATATCGTGGAGCGTAAAGATTCATCTTTCATGTACTACAATAAGCTGTATCGTCAGGATATGATGAAAGATACCACGATCTATCGCGTCATCGGACAAGAGTCAGTGCGCAGTCGCCTTGAGCTCCCAAGCAACTACGAACCAGAGCGTTTACGTGTGATCCCTCACTCTGACGAGGAGTTTTGGATGGACGCAACGACCATCGAAAAGAATGGTGTGATCGTTCCTGTATTCCAAGCTGCTGCTGAAAAAGAAGATTATTTCAGTGACTTGATCGAGTCGGGTCAATACAGCTACTACATCGATAAAGTACAAGATAACCTTGCCGTTGGATCGCTTACTGAACCTACGCTGAGTGGTAACTGGAAATAATAGCATTACAACACGCGGAGAGTTCATCGATGATGCACTCGAACAACTCGACGCGTCTGAGGGAATATTGTCCATCTTCCAATCGGAGGATGGACTTTCTTTTTCTGTGGCACACCGAACCAGTGGACAGATCTTGCTCATCACCGATTACAAGCTCGATAACCGTCCTGATGCCGGAGTAGAACTACTTCAGCAATTCAACGAACCATTTAGCGAATACCGCTTGGGATGGGATTGCAAAAAATGGACCTGGGTACCACAGGAACTCTTCGACCTCAAAGAGCTTGGCACCCTGAGTGAAACCCTGCTCGGAACTGTGCAAACGACCTATACGGAGGTTCCAGATATCAATGCTGTGCTGATCCACGAAAATGTTCCGCCCGTTCTAGAAAGGATACAGGAAGCATTGGAATCATCCACCTTACTTCCACATCCAGCAGCTGAGGCCATCAGTCTTACCAAACACTGGAAAGTACGTCCAGGTGAGCACGTTTATCTACACATCACTACCAATAGTCTGAACCTTCTCGCCGTTTCCAATGGCAAGCTCCAATTGCACAACACCTACGAAACGAAGTCTGCAGAAGATCAACTTTACTTCGTACTTTATGCTTACGAGCAACTGAAGTTCAATACCGATGAAGTGCCTTTGAAGGTGACAGGGAATATCTTGGAGAATGATGCACTATGGAAATCCTACAAGAAGTACATTCGCAATGTGGAATGGATGGAAAACATAGGTTCTATTCATAGCTCATACAGCATTCCACAAAGACAATTGCATCTCTTCGCACCTTTAATCCAACTTCACGTATGCGGATAATTAGCGGCCATCACCGAGGAAAACGAATCACTGCCCCATCCAAATTACCCGTACGTCCAACCACAGATTACGGCAAGGAAAGCCTTTTCAACATCTTGATGAATTGGTTCGACCTATCGGATGTGAATGTACTCGACCTCTTTTCTGGCACCGGCAACCTCACCTACGAATTTGGATCTAGAGGAGCCACAAAGGTGACAGCCGTTGACATCAATGGAGCCTGCGTTCGGTTCATAGAGAAGACGATAGATAGTTTAGGATATGACCAGGTGAGGGTACTGAGAGGTGATGCGCTTAAATACGCAGAAAGAACGTTGGATAAATACGACATTATAGTGGCGGACCCTCCTTACGACTGGGATGGCCACGAGGCTTTGGTGAACGCCGTACTCTCGAGAGGTCTACTCAATGAAAATGGCGTTTTCGTCCTTGAACACGGACCAGAGAACGAATTTACAGACCACCCTGATGTGCTCCAGAACAGAAAGTATGGTAGCGTTCACTTCGCCATCTTCGGGAAGGAAACAGAGCGGTGATCACACCGCATTCTCTGCCAGCCAGTCTACCAAATTCTTGATAGCCCTGCCACGGTGACTCATGGCATTCTTCTCCTCTGCTTTCATTTCGGCAAAGCTCCTGCTCTCACCTTCCGGAGCAAATATGGGATCGTAGCCAAACCCACCTTCACCCACTGGATTTTCCAGGATATAACCTTCCACGGTTCCCTCGAACGTGTGAATATCTCCGTCTAAGAACATGCAAATGGCCGTCTTGAACCTCGCCTCTCGATTTGGATTGCCAGATAGTTCATCCAACACCTTCATCATGTTGGCTGTAGCATCTTTCGCTGAACCTGCATAGCGAGCCGAATATACTCCAGGAGCTCCATCAAGGGCGTCTATCTCCAATCCCGTATCATCGGCAAAGCAATTCACATTGTACTCCCGATAAATGAACTCCGCCTTCTGTCGTGCATTCCCCTCAAGGGATGGAGCCGTTTCCTGAAGTTCATCTGAATGTCCAATGTCGTTCAGGGATAGAAGCTTGATCCCTTCAGGCATCATCTCTTGAACTTCCTTGAGCTTATTCTCGTTCTGCGTGGCAAATACTAGTTCCATAGTTTGAATTGGTTCTGTTCATTCAACGGCAAAGACGTCTTTCAGTTCAAAGTTACCATTCGCTGGTCCATTCTTACCACTCACCGACATCGATAATAATGATGAGCTCAAGTCACCGCAATTTTGAACCATCAATGAAT
>CBFHXG010000032.1:0-23990 GCA_965659725.1 Phaeocystidibacter sp.
CCAAATGGGAAGCTAGCCGGCAGAACGATGATGTCGTAACGCCCCCATTCATAAGGTCCATAAAGCGACTCAGCCGCGGTAATCATGGCGTCGATATCTCCGAATTCCCAGGCAGCGGTATCTACCACGCCTGGCTCTCCGTAAACACCAGTATTCTCCCCGATCGCTCTAAACTCGATGTTGCCGATAGCAAGTGCCATAAGGTAACTGGGAATCGGTTGTGGCATGGAGAACTCGTAGGTTCCGTCGGCCGAAAGCTCGGTAGGGTTCCCACCTGCACTCATCACCGGCATGAGGTTTTCGCGCGTTTTCACCTCAGCATTGTAGGTGAAGCGAATGCCAGGCCCGTCCTGACAAGGGATCCAAGTTCTGGCGAGGATCGCCTGGCTTTGTGTGAGCAGGAATGGATCTGTTTTCCCAGATGTTTGAGATGGATCGAGCCACTGAAGGGCCTTTGCATCTGGAGATGTCTTGTACGTAATGATCACGTGCTCCGTAGCATCTGTGATAGGCACGGTGAGGGCTACACCGAGGATCTCGTGAACTTCACTCGTCGTGAATTCAACTTCTCCTCCATCATTGGTTTCAACTTTCTCAATGGTGAGATTGTCCGTATCGAAGATGATCTCTTGAGCACCCTCGGATGTTTCGATGGTCCAATCCGCCACACCATAGATCACTTTGGTGTCGAAGTTTACATCCAGATCGATGTCGAGGTGCTTAACAGCAGCCGTATTAGGCTCGCTAAAACTGTGGATATCCTCCGCATAGCGTGGTGTCATAACTTCTGCTTGTTCTTTTTCTGAAGGCGATCCGCAAGCAACAACAGCAAGCGACGCCAAAATGGCCAATTTCTTCATGATTGATTCTTTGAGGCCCTCAAGGTAAAAAAGTCGTAGCTTCGAATTATGGAATTTCGATATGAGTCTGGTCGGCCACGCGGTATTTTGATCACTTTAGTGGTAAATGCACTGAGTATTTTCTTGGCGTCCTACATTCTGGGCGGTGTTCATGTTGATAGCGTTCTAACCGCGATCATAGTGGCTGCGCTGCTTTCGTTATTGAATGTCACTTTGAAACCCCTTTTGATCATCCTCACACTCCCGCTTACGCTATTTTCCTTTGGCTTATTCCTTTTGGTGATCAATGCGATCGTCATTTTCGTTGTGGCCGATTGGATCGATGGATTTGGGGTGGACGGATTTTGGTGGGCCGTTGGGTTTAGTCTATTGATATCGATCACCAACAGTATCCTGTACCGTTTGGGTGAGCGGAACGACAAATGACACGCTCTTATGAAATCTCTTCTCTCTCTTTTTGTGATCGGTCTGAATTGGACGGCAATTCAGGCTCAAACTTGCTTACCGATCGATAATGTCACGTGGGTAAACCTCGATTATTGTCACGGTGAACCTCCCGGTGTTGGAACCCCCATTCAGAATTACGATTACTTTACCACAGCATTGGAGGACACTATTATTCAAGGTCAGACCTACCGGCTTCTTTATCGAGATTACCACAAGACACAGCTTGCAGGTGGGTTGCGATGTGACTCTACACGAGCGTACGTCGTGCCATCCGGGGAGTCCAATGAGTATGTGCTTTATGATTTTGGCAGTAATGTAGGCGATACGCTTCGTGATATTCTGGTTTTTGATATCAACTCGGGTTATGAGCTACTCGACTTCGTTCATGACGCTACGGTTCCCTATTTCCAAGATTCCGTGATGGAACTTTATCCCGTGAAGGACACCCTTTGGTGGGGAAATAAACAAACCTGGCGAGAAGGACTTGGCGGTTTGGGTTCATTCGGCACGCTATCGGCAAGTTCAAATATCAATTGCAACACGTCCTTGGCCTGTGTTGCGATCAACGACACTTCTATCTATCCCGTTTCAGGCGAATACCAATGCGGGTATCCCAACATAGGTCTGCAGGAGGGTGTCCAATCAAGCTTTCCATTGAGTCCTAACCCAACTTCTTCTACTCTCTTCATCCCCGAAGGACTTCAAAGTGCTGATGTACATGTGTACTCCACAACAGGGGAATTGATCCTCAACAAAAAAGCAGGCGCCGAACTCAATGTTCAACACCTGCCAGAGGGGTTATACGTGGTACAGTTCCGCTCGAATTCAGAACTCGTTCACACTGAAAAGATCCTAGTTCAGCATTAACTTCTTCGAAGCCATCCCCTCCGAAGTTTGAAGCTGAAGGATATACATTCCCGCTGGGTGGCCAGCTAAGTCGATGATCTCTCTTTCTTGAACGGCTGCGTCTGAACTCAGGATCGTCCTGCCTTGAAGGTCTACAACGGTCCACGTAAATAGCTCTGCTGTTCCTGTGTATAGCATTTCAAACCTTCCATTGGATGGATTCGGAACTACATCCACAAACTCGCGGATATCTTGTTCTTCCGTTGATAGTGTGCCTCCTACGGTAAAATAGTGACGGTATTCCGTACCAAAATCAGTTGGTAAACGAAGGAAGAGTGGAACTGTGCCACCATCGTTTCGAAGCTGGACATAGCCGGCACCATCATTATTCGCCCACCAAGCAAGTCCGTCTTCTCCTCTATCCATCAACCTGAACTCATAGCAACCTTCGGCCAGATCCAAGGTGTCGTAGATAAACTGATTGGAAGGGAGATTATCGGCAGAAGCTACAACCTGACCTGCATCATTGTAGAGTTCCCAGTGTGTTTCAGACCCTGCAGCATTGGTGCGCGTAACCACCACTAGGTTGCCAGGATGTGTATTCGGAACATCGAAATTACTGGTCTTCTTGTTATTGTAAGCCACCTCATCGTTCGGCAGTTCAACCCAAGCCTCAAACTCAGCGCTTGCAGCATTCTTCCAAGGCCAAGGTCCTACCATAGGAAGGTTGACCACTTCAGATTCACCATAAGCCAAATTGCCTGTCCAATTGTATTCTTGAATCCAGCTTCCCGGAATACCATAGCGAATCTTCACACTAGTGAGGGCATTTCCTCCTCGGTTGGCAATTCGCACCATCGCTTCGCGGCAAGCGGGATTGTAGCGGCGGTATTCATCCTCGTTATTTGGAGAGATGATCTCAACCAACTCAGCATCAACATCGATCTGGAAATCCGCATATTGAACAAGTATTCCATCCAACTCATATCCTGCTGGGGTTTCACCCGATGGAACGGTATAGCTATAGGGTTCGATATCCACATTTACCTCAATGCTATCATGACCTGAAAGAGCGCCGAGTTCATCTTGGAAAATGATAGCATCATCACCTGGGCACCAGTTCGCGCGATCATAAAGCCAGGTTCCACCTTGAGGATAGATCGGGTTCATTCCACAATCGTCTCTCCACATATCGTGACGTGCAACTTGACTACCATCGCGGAAGAGGGAAAAATGTCGGTTGCAGAACTCAGCACAGTTCAGACTATTCACGAAACCATGACCTGTTGGTGTAAACTTGAAGACACCGTCAATGGCAGCTGCATTCACCTCGTACTTCTTTGGCGGAAGCACGTTTGATTCGAAGGTATTCGTATTGATATACTGACCATATCTGTGATACACCTGATCCATTTGAACGACTGGTCGGGCTGGAGTACCTTCGATAAAAATGAACTCTACCGTAGCACTAAAGCCACTGCTCCACCCTTTGTACACTGCACCAAGGGCAACAGTATCCTTGAGTAGATGGGCAAAATCGGTTACATCGAAAAGGAAAGGGTGTTGCCAATTGTTGTTGTATCCGGCAGTACCCTGACGCATGTATCCGCCATAGGGAGTGATTACACGACCGAGTTCCCACCTTCTCTTCACTTCAAACACGTTCCAACTGGTATCGATCACTAATGGATTCGTAGATATCGTATCTATGGATGCAATATTTGAATCTAGGTTGCCCGTGGGTTCAAAGAGATGAATAGACGTTGTGTAATCCCAGTCGCTACAGCCATTGCTAGCGCAGCCCATGGTGTAGCGCATGAGGATCCGGTTGTATGGAGTAGACCCATCCGGGAGCACAACGGTATCATTGTACGTTCCATACCAGGTCATGTCCATTTGATTCATCGCCATGATCTGTGTGGTGTCGCCCGGACCTGCTTGAAGCAGCACAGACCCCAACAAGATGGCAACGGTGTAAAATCTTTTCATTGTCTTCTTTTGTGGTTAAGCAAGTGGCTAAGGTAGAGAACGATAATCAATCTTCTTCCTCTTCCTCCTTATCGCCAACTTCTGTAATGCCACCAGCGAGGATGTACTTCATCACATCTGCCGAAGATTCATTCACTTTGGAGATGTACTTTGGCGGCACGAGGAAAAGCTGACCAGAGATAGCGAAGGAATGTGGAACATACACCGTCACTAGGGTATTCTCATCATCACCCAGTAGATCGAGTGATTCATCTGTCACAAAACCTAGTCGGCGGATCTCAGACCCTTCATAAAGCTTAATGACTACGGGGTGTTTGAAGCCTTTCCGTTGACCAGTAAAACTCTTGATCACGTCTTTGATCGAAGTATAGATCAGGCTAAACAAGGGTAGGCGCTCCAACTTATCCTCTACCAGATCGAAGATCGGGAAGCGAAGGAGATAGCTACCAGCCACACCGATGAGGGTGATTCCACAAAAGATAAATAGGATACCTAGACCGGGATAATCCAGTTCAAGGATGCTATCCAGCATTTGAAAGGCTTCGTAGAACACGTAAAGTGTGACGGCCACTGGGGCGGTATAAAGCAATCCCTGAAGGAAATACTTTAGCAGCGTTTTCATCATAATTCTTTCAATTCGGCTTGGGCCTTTTTAGTAAGACCGGCAACCACTAAGTCGTAGCTGTGTTGTATGAGGTCCTTGACAAGGTCGGCAGGAACCGATTCAGATTCCACTGAATTCCAATGTGTTTTATTCAGATGCCAACCGGGGTTGATGCCATCGTACTCTTCTCTGAGCTCAACTGCTCTTTCGGGATCGCATTTGAGTGAGATCTTAGGCTCAACACTTTCCAATGGGACGATGGCGAACATCTTACCCATCACTTTGAAGACCAGGGTAACGTCATCAAAGGGAAACGTTTCCTCTACGCCTTTAAGGCTCAAGCAAAATGACCGAAGCTGTTCAACATTCATGATCTGAGGATTAGTCTTTAAAGAGATCCAACTCCTTGATCGGATCCCAGAAGTGTTTATCGAAGTTGATGATCTGATCTTCTTTCACTTCTACTCCTTCGTTCTCTAGGAGTTGTTGCATCAAATTAGATCCTTGGAAATAGTGTTTCCCTGTTAGCATTCCAATTCGATTCACCACTCTATGAGCCGGAACTTCAGATCGGCTTACAGAAGCGTTCAATGCATAACCAACTGTTCTAGCAGCCTTTGGAGCACCTATAGCCCTTGCGATGGCACCATAACTGGTCACCCTTCCTTCTGGGATCTGTTCGGCAATTTGGTATACGCGTTCGAAGAAATCAGACTTCTCGTTGCTCATACCCTAAAGGTAAAGATTACTTGAATCGGAAGCGAAGATAATTGATCGGTTTCCCTTGTTCTCTCCACATCTGTTCATAGTAGGTTTGGATGGTAAAGAGCACGTGATCAGGCGCATTCAGTTTAAGTTGATGATCGATATCGTGATACGCCTCCTCCACTGGGAGCCCCATCATTTGCACGACACCATGGGTGTAGCCATGAAGGAATTCACTATCGCATTTGAGGTGCACGACTCCCTTATGGGACAATACCTTTTCGTACATCTTCAAGAATTCAGGATTCGTCATCCTGTGTTTCATGCGCTTAAACTTGATCTGTGGATCGGGGAAGGTGATCCAGATCTCGTCGATCTCCCCTTCCGCGAAGGCCTTGTCGAGCAATTCAATGCGAGTTCTCAGAAAGGCAATATTGGAAAGTCCCTCCTCTTGAGCCCACTTCGCCCCATTCCAGAGTCGGTTGCCCTTAATATCCATCCCGATATGATTCACATCTGGATTGCGTTTGGCCAAACCAAAGGTATACTCCCCTCGTCCACAGCCTAACTCCACGACAATGGGATTATCATTCTTGAAGAAATCCTTTCTCCACTTGCCCTTCAGCTCAAAATTATCGGCGTTCACCTCATCCCAATTGGGCTCTATAACGTGAAGCATTTCCGCATTCTCAGCGAACTTTTTCAGTTTGTTCTTGGCCATGGGGCAAAGATAGGTTTTAGGATAGTTGGATGGTCAGAGTATCAGACAATCGGACCTTCAGACGATCCGACAATCTGATCATCTGACAATCACACCCTCCGAATTTTCGTATTATTGAGGACCAAATCATTTAAACCTAAGGCTATGAAGTATTCAATCGCTTTTTGGTCGATATTCCTGTGCTTGTCACTAAACGGACATGCCCAAATGGAAAATCCAACAGAAGCATCTCGTCAGAAAGCATTCGCGCTTTCCCTTGAAGCCGGTACAAGCTTTGTGAATTCGCATTTCGGACTACAAGTGGACTATATCTATAGTTCGTATTCAGACCGCAGTTGGCGGTTCTATCTAGCCGGAAGCTTAGACCGAGGAATCAATTCCACGTTGTTTGAAGACAATACCTTCATGCGATATGGATTGTATTGGGGTGCTTTGCATGGAAAGAGGTCGAGCTTCTTCGAATTCCAAGTCGGTCTTGCTCAACAACTCTATGCCGAAGGAGAGGCAGGTCCAATTCTTCCCAATGGACATATCGGATATCGATATGAAGGTCAGAAATCCGGATTCACATTTCGAACTGGCTTTGGATTGCTGTATGATGGATTCTTTATTGGAATGGGACAGCGATTCTGACCTCGCTCGACCACTCGCATAAATATATGATAATCAGACTCTTGCAATAATACCCATGGACAGCGCAAGGATGTGTACTGCCCGGAGGCAGCACCCGCTGCCCCCTCATCAAGTTACGACCGTGGCAGCCAACAGCCGTATGATAAACGGATACAATCGGTTAGTTTTTCACACCCCTCACCAAAGCTCATTTCACTAGAGAGATAGGTAATTCTCTCATCACCCTTCGAAATTGCCCTATCCTGCAAATACTTCCAACACGTAATGTAACTTTGCAGCCTTAATTCAACCCACTCAAAGGTTTACTTCAAATGGCCGCAAATTCAGAAGATCAATTCAAGAATGTGATTAGTCACGCTAAGGAGTATGGCTTCGTATTCCAAAGCAGTGAAATCTATGATGGCCTCGGCGCTGTGTATGATTACGGTCAAAATGGAGCCTTGCTTAAGAACAACATCAAGGAATATTGGTGGAGAAGCATGGTTCAGCTTCATGAGAACATCGTTGGTCTAGACTCAGCCATCTTCATGCACCCTGAAGTTTGGAAGGCCTCGGGTCATGTTGATGCCTTCAACGATCCGATGATCGACAACAAGGACAGTAAGAAGCGATACCGCGCTGATGTGCTTATCGAAGATCATATTGAAAAGATCCGTCTCAAAGCAGATAAAGAAGTAACCAAAGCGGCAAAGCGCTTCGGAGACACATTCGACGAGGCGATGTTCCGTGAAACCAACCCACGTGTTCAGAAGTACACGGGGCAGATGGAGGACATCCGAGGACGATACGTTGATGCTCTCGAGAAAAATGACCTCGTTGCTCTTCGCCAAGTAATCGTTGATGAAGGCATCACTTGCCCAGTGTCTGGCTCAAAGAACTGGACCGAAGTGCGTCAGTTCAACTTGATGTTTGGCACAAAGATGGGTTCTGTTGCTGAGGAAGCAAACGACCTTTACTTACGTCCGGAAACGGCTCAAGGCATCTTCGTGAACTTCTTGAATGTGCAGAAGACAGGTCGTATGAAAGTGCCTTTTGGCATTGCTCAGATCGGCAAGGCTTTCAGAAATGAGATCGTTGCACGCCAGTTCATCTTCCGTATGCGCGAATTCGAGCAAATGGAGATGCAGTTCTTCGTGCGTCCTGGTGAAGAAATGAAGTGGTACGAGTACTGGAAAGAGCACCGCATGAAATGGCACGCCAATCTCGGCCTAGGTGCTGAAGCATACCGTTTCCACGATCACGATAAGTTGGCGCATTACGCCAATGCCGCTGCAGATATTGAGTTCAACTTCCCTTTTGGCTTCAAGGAGCTGGAGGGTATTCACAGTAGAACCGATTTCGACCTTAGTCGTCATCAAGAATTCAGCGGTAAGAAACTTCAATACTTCGATCCAGAGATCAACGAGAACTACGTGCCTTACGTAGTTGAAACATCTATTGGTCTTGATCGCATGTTCCTCGCCCTTCTTTCGAATGCATATGAAGATGAGCAGTTAGAAGATGGCTCCACGAGGACAGTCTTGAAGCTACCAACCGCCCTGGCACCGGTCAAAGCTGCGATACTACCACTCACCAAGAAGGATGGCTTGCCTGAACTGGCACGTGAAATCTTTGATGAGCTCAAGTTTGATTTCCAAGTTCAATACGACGAGAAGGACGCGATCGGAAAGCGCTATCGTCGTCAAGATGCTGCTGGAACACCATTGTGCATAACGGTAGACTTCGACTCGTTGGAGGATAGGATGGTTACTATTCGTCACCGCGACACCATGGAGCAGGAAAGAGTAGCTATCGACTCGTTGGGACATAAACTTCGCGAGTTGGTAAGCATGGAAAGCCTCTTGAAAAAGTTGTAAATACAACGTAGGAATATTCTGTACGGATTTGTATAGGTTGTAAATAATCCTACTTTTGCGACGATTCCTGAGCTTAACTCACTAATACAAAGAGAAATGAAAAAGGTAAGCATTTTCGCTACTGCACTTGCAATGGTTGCATTGGTAGCATGTAACAACGGCGGTTCATCAGAAGAAACCGTAGGAGAACAAATCGAAGAGTCTGCAGACAACGCTGCTGATAACATGGAAGACGCTGCTGATGAGGCAGAAGACGCTATGGAAGACGCTGCTGAGGAAGTAGGCGAGGCTGTTGATTCAGTTGCTACTGAAGCAGAAGAAACGGCTGACGAGGCTGCTGAAGAAATGAACATGTAATCTGTTCTTCAGAGAAACAGAAAATCCCGCCTAGTGCGGGATTTTTTGTTTTACGGACGTACGAGTTGTGGAAGGGTATCTTGCCAAGCTCCCCAGTGCAACATGGCAGCACGAACAGTGGGATCTGTTTGGTAGACTACCGGATAAAATGCGCTGTTACCCCACACGTTCTTTCCTATCAATGACTTTAGTCGTTGTTCAATGAAGTCTCGCATACTCTGATCGATACGCTGTTCATACTTCATGGCTCCTATCTCCTTGAGAAGTTCGATGTACACTTCTTGAGGAACAACCCAGTCTGCAACGAACTCTTCTGCCGACATCCCTTCGAATCGATCTCGATTCCTATCTACCCAATCAAAGGCAAAACCATCTACCAATGGGTAATTGAATTGATGATATAACCATCCATTCGAATAGATGGTACTATCAATGGGAACGAATAGATCAGGCATGATACCTCCGCCGCCATATACCACTTTCCCACCTTTGGTAATAAACCGCTGATCAGGGTCGAACTTCGAGCTATCAGGCGCAAAGAGTTCTCCATTCTCAACGCGTTGATAGTAATCTTGCTGATAGGCTTCGTATCCATCGTCGTATGGCTTTTGAATACTTCTTCCCGTAGGTGTATAATATCTAGAGGTGGTAAGACGCATCCGTGAACCGTCACTCAAACGCATTTCCTCTTGCACCAATCCTTTACCGAATGATCTACGGCCAATGATCGTTGCTCTATCGTTGTCTTGAAGCGCTCCGGCGACGATCTCAGATGCGGAGGCGGAGTTCTCATTGATCAGTACTACTACTTTTCCTTCTTCGAAGATCCCCTCTCGGGTTGCGAACGTCATCTCCTTTTGGCCTTCGCGATCTTGTGTATAAACGATGAGTTGATCTTCCTCGAGGAATGCATCAGCCATATCTTCGGCCACTCTCAACAAGCCACCCGGGTTGTCGCGCAGGTCGAGGATCAACCTTTCCATTCCAGCTCTTTCCATCTGACGAATTGCCCTTTCGAATTCGTCCATGGTCGTTTCGGAAAAACGATTCACCTTGAGTAGACCGATCGAGTCATTTACCATGTAGCTCACGTCAACGCTGGTGATCGGAATTGGACCTCTTTCTATTTCTACATCCTTTGTTGAAGACTCACCTCTTTTTGCGATGGTGACGGTAACCTCACTACCACTCTGACCTCTCAGTGTATTGATGATCTCTGATGTGGCTTCGTAATTTCCAACGGCAGATAGGCCATTGATCTTCACGATCCTGTCACCTCCCTTGAGACCTGCCCTCTCAGCTGGACCATTCTTGATCACCCTTACGATGGTAAGGGAATCATTATGAACATGAAACTCGATCCCGATGCCTTCAAAATGTCCTTGAATACTTTCGTCGGTAGCCTGGACATCTTGTTGTGCTATGTAGGTGCTGTGAGGGTCGAGGCGATGAAGCATATCGCGGATGGTCATGTCGAGCAGACTATCTGTGTTTACATCGTCTACATATTCATAATCGATGTAATTGATAATCTGGCGGATCTTCTGCTCTTTCTCTTCTTCAGCCAACATACGAGTAGGCCTTGCGGGATAATCATATCTAGAACCGATGAACATGCCTATCACGAGGACGATCGCGGTGAGAAGAGGCAAATAGATTTGGGATGCTTTCATTCTTCTGCTGGATTCAACTGGCAGACATCTACGCCTGCCTTTTCCAAAAATTCTATTCCGGAAGTATCCTTGTAACGCTCAATGTACACTAAACGTTTAATCCCCGCTTGGTGGATGAGTTTACTGCAATCCTTGCAGGGCGACATGGTGAGATAGAGGGTACCTCCATCGCATGAATGATTGGAAGAGGCAACCTTGGTGATGGCGTTGGCCTCGGCGTGAAGCACATACCACTTAGTATATCCCTCGTCGTCCTCGCAAATATTCTCAAAGCCCGAAGGGGTACCATTGTAGCCATCGCTGATGATCATCCGATCCTTGACGATGAGCGCTCCTACTTGGCGACGATTACAGTAAGAAAGCTTGGCCCATTCCAAGGCCATGCGGAGATACGCACTATCGTACTTACGCTGTTTTGCTGTCACCTCTCTACAAATGAATTTATTGGAAAATTGAATCAGCTCTTGAGCAGAGGATTCAAAGGTAGTATTTTGGCCGAAAGGGCGAACAAATAGATAGAAATGAGGGGAATAAAAAAATCCCAAGAACGTATTCATTCTTGGGATATTCTGTGCCCAGGGCGGGAGTCGAACCCGCACACCAGTGGTACACGAGTTTGAGTCGTGCGCGTCTACCAATTCCGCCACCTGGGCTGGTGAGGCGGCAAAACTACAACAAAGAAGATGCGTTGTCCAAGACCTTTCAGAAAAAAATTACGGAATACTTGTTTCGCAGCCTTTCATTCTGCCAAAGTTTATTACATTTGCAGCCCTTTTGAGCAAGTGCCAAAGCACTACAGTTTCAAAGGATTAAAGTTGAAGCATGGTACCAACAGCTAAGATTTTTGCGGGACGCAGTACGAATGCGCTTGCTGAGAAAATTGCAGAGGCATACGGCCAACCTCTTGGAAAGGTTCAGATCACTGAGTTCAGTGATGGTGAATTCGTTCCATCTTTTGAGGAGACGGTACGAGGCGGACGAGTTTTTTTGGTGCAATCTACCAACCCACCTGCAGACAACTTATTGGAGCTTCTTCAGATGATTGATGCTGCAAAGCGTGCATCGGCAAAACACATTACGGCTGTCATTCCTTACTTCGGTTTGGCACGTCAGGATAGAAAGGATAAGCCACGTGTTCCGATCGGGGCCAAGTTGGCGGCTAACCTTTTGATGGCTGCAGGCGCCACTCGTATTATGACGATGGACCTTCACGCTGATCAGATCCAAGGTTTCTTCGAAGTACCGGTAGATCACCTGTTCTCGAGCAGTTTGTTCTTACCAGATATCGAAGCATTGAACTTGGACAATCTAACCATCGCATCTCCGGATATGGGTGGTTCAAAAAGAGCGAATGCTTATGGCAATAAGCTCGAAGCTGAAGTTGTGATCTGCTACAAGCAGCGCAAGAAGGCAAATGTTATCGATAAGATGACCGTCATAGGTGACGTAAAAGACCGAAATGTGGTATTGTTGGACGACATGGTAGATACGGCAGGTACTTTGACAAAGGCTGCAGACATGTTGTTGGAGAAGGGAGCAAAGAGTGTACGTGCATATTGTACACACGGCGTTCTTTCAGGCAATGCTTACGAAAGAATTGAAAAGTCTGCGTTGGAAGAATTGGTGATAACCGACACTCTTCCAGGTCGTCAGAAGAGCGATAAAATCCGCGTACTCAGTGTTGCACCTCTATTCGCTGCAGTGATGAAGAAAGTGCACCACCACGAGTCCATTAGCGGACACTTTGTAATGTAAACAGGGAATCTTAATAGATAGTAGTAATGGAGTCAGTCGCTATCAAAGGAACGGTTCGTACCGATCTTGGATCAAAATACGCTAAGCAACTTCGCCGTGAGGGTCAAGTACCATGCGTAGTATATGGTGGAGAAGAAACAATTCACTTTTCTGCGCCTACTTTGAGCTTCCGCGACATTGTGTACACATCTAGTGTATACATCGCAGAAATCGAGTTGGACGGCAAGAAGGTAGAAGCCGTTATTCAGGACATTCAGTTCGATCCGGTAACGGACAGCATCAAGCACATTGATTTTATCCAATTGGTTGATGGAAAGCCAGTAACAGTTAACGCACCAGTTCGCCTTAACGGAAACGCTCGTGGTGTTCGTAATGGTGGTAAGCTCAAGCACTTCTTGCGCTACCTAAAAGTGAAGGCCCTTCCACAAGATATTCCAGCTAGCATCGAGCTTGATGTTTCAGACCTTCGTATCGGACAAACCATTCGTGTTTCTCAAGTAACTGCAGGTAACTACAGCATCCTCAACGCTGAAAATGCCGTTATCGTTACCATCAAAACTGCTCGTAACGCAGTTGATGAAGAGGAAGAAGACGAAGATGCTGAAGGCGCTGAAGGAGAAGGTGCAGAAGCAGCTGCTGAAGAAGCTTCAGCAGAATAATTCACCCTTAAAGGAGATCGGCTTTGAAGAAGTTCTTGATCTTCGGTTTGGGTAACCCGGGTGCCGATTACGATCGCACTCGTCATAACATAGGTTTTGAGGTGTTAGATGCTCTTGCGTCTGACACCTCTTCTTTTTCCCCCGAACGCTACGCAGATGTTGCGCGGAAACGCCTGAAAGGTCGTGAGCTGATATTGGTAAAACCCAATACATACATGAACCTCAGCGGCAGAGCCGTGCGCTATTGGATGGAACAAGAAAAGGTTCCAATCGATCGCATCATTGTAGTCGTTGACGAGCTTGCTCTTCCCCTCGGTGCCATTCGCATCAAAATGAAGGGATCCGACGGTGGGCATAATGGCCTGAAAAGCATCCAGCAATTATTAGGCAGATCCGATTACCCTCGTCTTCGATTCGGTATCGGCAACGAGTTCTCGAAAGGCCAACAAGTAGATTTTGTACTAGGCAAGTGGACCGAAGAGGAATGGACCAAACTCCAGCCTCGCATCAAGAAAGCAGCCGAAGCAATCGAGAGCTTTGCACTCGCCGGTCCGCAGATCACCATGAATCAATTCAACGGAAACGAATAGGATTGTAATATTCTGAGAAACGAAGGGTTATAGAATTATAATCTGCGTCTCGTGATCAAATCCTCGTTACTCGTTCTACTTGTTATCCTCATAGCATCTTGCTCTGAGGATCAGCTCTCCGATGAGCAAACACCTTCGTCTCCGTCAAATCTTTCAAGCTACCAAGATAGCTCTATTTGGAGTTTCGATTCAGTAGGAATTGGAACGGATTGGAAAAACGGAAAGCCTTTCACTGGTTTAGACTCTGCCAATATATCCCAAGAATTAGATTGGACGATTCTGACTGATCAAGGAAGGGACTACAGACTAGTCTTTGACGGTGGAGAGATATACAACGACTCCAACACGAACATAATTCATGTTTGGTCGTATTTCAGCCTTAATAACCAACCTCCAAGGTATAGGAAGATCATCCGATGGAGCTCGGATAGTCTGTTTATCAATGATCAATATCGAGGTAATGGCCCCCAGGGTCATGCAGTAAAACTCAATTCAGACACAACCCAAATGGTGCTCCAGAGATGGGAGCTTGTTCAATTTGAACCTGATCGAAACGTGTACATACTCACGAATATGAACATCCATCTATCCAGAATTGAAGGTGAATAGAAAAGTTGAACTCTGGAGACAACCATCGGCTGTGGCTTAGTTGGAAGCGTCCTAATCCTAGTTCACATCGATCGATTAGGATCCAGTTGTGATCATGTGAGATGGATATGAATTCTATGTGCTTCTATTCGGATCGACGTGCTTTATACGTGCTTTATTAGAGACTGAAATGGCAAAATGCGGAGTTTTCTGGGCTTCCGTTGTTGGGGCCCCCAACCCCGCCCCTGCTTTCAATCTACGCCCATTGATTCTATCTATTCGTGGGATATACGGATACAAACGGGTAGTTATTCACTTAGGGAATTTTCCGCCAACTAGCCAGCTGAAACCTGGAAGCCACAGGCTCTAAACTTGTATCTTGAGACCGGGGAGGGGTCGGGGGCCCCATCACGAAAACCCCTCCCTCAAGAAAACACTCCCCTCTCATTCGCCATTATAGAAGCTCATCTTCCCCGCGTTAAACCCCTTAATAAGAACATTAAGCTGCGTATGCGACCCTTTATATTCAAGGTGTTGCGCGAGGGTCCTCCAAATAACCGCTTGTATCCGTTTATTCTCCGGCTAACGAGCAAACAATCACGAACTTGATCTCGGGGCAGCGGGAGCTGGCCCCGGGCAGCAAAGACACCACCCGCCCTCCAATTTTCAAATCCGAAAAGCCCCCATATCGCAATTCATGAATGCAGACGACCACCTAAAGCTTGATCACATTCCACGCCATCAACAGCAGCTGATTCAACATAAATTTTGAGGCATTCTTCTGTCAAGTGAAGGGAGCTAAGTTGAAAATTCGTAGATTCAAGCCACGAAAAATTAACTTATCCTTTCTTGCTATGGAAAATGCTACGAATCAAGGTACTCCTCCTAAGAATTATATGGTAGAGTCTATTTTGGTTACTATTTTTTGCTGTCTACCATTCGGTATCGTAGGCATCATCAACGCAGCTAATGTAAATTCACGATTCACTTCAGGTGATGTTGAAGGCGCTCAGAAAGCTTCACAAGAAGCTCGTAAATGGATGCGTATTGGGTTCATCATTGGCCTAGTGGTTGCTGTACTTTATGGTATCATGATGGTATTAGGTGTAGGCCTTGGCATGAGCCAGGGAATGCAGGGTATGTAATCCATACACTCGACCTCAACATGAAACACCGATGGTTGATTCCTTTGTATATACTAGGAGCCATCGGTGTTCTATTTTATACCTATAAACTCTATCAGGTAGACCCAGCTGCTGGTACAGAATCCTTTGTTCGATGTCCGGTTGAGTGGAGCACTGGACTTAAATGTCCGGGGTGTGGCTCTCAACGAGCCGTTCACCAACTGATGCACGGTAATGTGTCAAAAGCTTTCGAGTGGAACGCGATCCTGGTTGCCAGCATCCCCTATTTACTCCTCGCTCTTTATCCGTCCAAACCAAAATGGCTAAGCGCCATCTACAATAAAGCGAAACCTGTTTGGATCATCTTGGGAATAATAATCCTATTCACTGTGATCCGAAACTTTAAGTTCTATCCCTTTTATTGATCATGCAAGATCCTATCGACTTTAAGAAAGATCAGCGCGAATATCCAGAACTGAACACCAATTGGCTTCCATGGGCCATCGTTTCTACACTCTTCTGCTGTCAGATAACTGGTATCGTCAGTATAGTCTTCGCCGCAATGGCCAATTCGAATAAGGAGGTCAATCCAGAAAAGGCGGCAGAGCATAATCGCATGGCGCGACTATTCTTCTGGATCGGGACCATTTTGGGATTCGTGATCATAGCCGTTTATCTCGGCATTGTGATCTTTGCCATCAGCACGGAGGAGTTTACTCGGATCGATTGATCCTACCCGAAGAGGTTCCTAACCAAGTCCTCAACCTTCGCCACTTTTGCAATGGAGATCATATCATTCTTTTCGGTCTGGGCCGATTGGGATATGTAGACCTGCTCGAACCCTAGCTTAGCCGCTTCGTTGATTCGATGATCCACCCTGCTCGATGGCCGTATCTCACCCGCCAAGCCAACTTCTCCGGCAAAGCAGATCTCTCTTGCTATAGGCAGATCTTGATCACTCGAGAGAATGGCTGCCACAACGGCTAGATCGATAGCCGGATCATCAACCCTGACACCTCCGGTGACATTAAGGAATACATCCTTAGCTCCTAGTCGGAAGCCACAGCGTTTTTCCAAGACGGCCAGTAACATGTTGAGTCGTCGAGCATCAAACCCCGTAGATGATCTTTGCGGAGTTCCATAGACGGCAGTTGACACCAAGGCTTGGATCTCTACTAACATAGGTCGCGCTCCCTCTACCATTACAGCTATCGCGGTACCACTCAATTGCTCATTCCCACTGGAAAGCAGGACCTCGGACGGGTTAGGCACCTCACGCAAACCTTCTCCGCGCATCTCATAGATCCCCAATTCAGATGTTGATCCAAAGCGATTCTTTTGGCCACGCAAGAGTCGGTATATATGATGGCGATCTCCTTCAAACTGCAAGACAACATCTACCATATGCTCAAGTACCTTAGGACCGGCCAATGAGCCTTCTTTGGTAATATGACCAATCAAGACGACCGGAATTCCCGTGGTCTTTGAGAATTGTAGGAACTCAGCAGCACATTCTCGTATTTGGGAAACACTACCTGGAGAGGCGTCTAAGGTTTCGGTGTGCAAAGTTTGAATAGAGTCTACCACAACCAAACCTGGGTTCATATTCTCGGCGTGTTGGAAGATGTTCTGAGTGCGTGTTTCAGTCAGCACGAAACAATCTTCATTTTCGATACCAATACGCTCAGCACGCATCCTCACTTGATGGTCTGATTCTTCTCCCGATACATAAAGTACGGATGATCTCGAGCGGAGGGCAACTTGCAACATCAACGTCGATTTACCAATACCTGGCTCGCCACCTAAGAGAATGAGTGAACCGGGCACTACTCCACCACCCAAGACCCTATTCAGTTCGGCATCATTCGTATCAAGCCTTTTGGTTTGATCATATTCTATGCTTCGAATGGGGGTAGGATTCTTTCGCTCGGGATGAGCGGATCGAGTAACGGTGCGTTTATCGGGCTTGTTGAGTACTTCTTCAACAAGTGTGTTCCATTCATGACAACGGGAGCATTGCCCCATCCATTGGCTATGTTGTGCGCCGCAGTTCTGACAGAACCACGCCTTTTTTACTTTGGCCATGCCGATATAAAGAGATTATTCTGTTACCTGTGCCGACTTCTTCTTACGGCGACGCTCAAGGTACAAAACGAACATGGCGATTGCACCAGTTCCAATGAGCATTAGTGTCTGTGCACTGTGAACAAGAGTGGCAAAACCCAAACCCAGCTCTTCTGAAAAGCCAAGTACAATCATTGCCATCTTAACGAGGTAGTGGTACGAACCCGTCCCGCCGGGGACAGGAATAACTATACCCAAACTCGCAGCGATCATGATGAAGAATCCATCAGAGATCGTAAGCGTCGACGTTTCCTCCAAAGCGAAGAAACAGATGTACACCATAAAGAAATAATTCGCCCATATGAAGAGGCTATGCAACCAGAAGGCACCTTGCTTCTTCATTTTGGTGATAGATCTAAATCCTTCTTTCAAGCCTGATACAAACTCTCGGACCTTAGCAAACAGAGGTAGTTGTTGAATGCGTTCACGGAAGATGAAATAGACCATTACAGATCCAACAGCCAAGACACCAGCTATGATCAGAGGCCAGCTCACACCGCTTTCACTTGAACTTCCTGCTGAAGTGGCGTCGAAAAGCGCAACGATGTATTCAAAGTTCAGAACAAGGGCGGTGAGGAAGATGATGATCAAAAAGACGAAATCAATGGTACGCTCCAGCAGAACTGTCCCAAACAGCTTGTTTACAGGAATGTCTTCCACCTGATTCAAGGAGGTACAACGTGCCAACTCACCCGCCCTTGGGATGGCCAAGTTCACGAAATAGAGCGTGGAGACGGCATGGATACTATTCCATGTCTTCGGCTTGTAACCCATAGGCTCAAGCAACAACTTCCAGCGAATACCTCTCGAGATGATCGCTGCATAACCCATGGCCATAGATGCGATGATGTACTCATATTTGGCAGTTACCATCACCTGCCAAAGCTTGTCGAACTCAATACCACCAAAGGCTAGGTATAGAAGCAACACAGCAAGGCCGATGAAGACCGTATACTTGAGGATATTTTTATAGACTGGATTCAAGGGGCTTAGGAGAGCGAATTATTTTCCTCGTTCGGGAAGATTATTGATGGCTTAAAGGTAGCCGCTTCTTCTGGAGTAAGCATAGCATAGGAGATAATAATGATGATATCTCCAGCCTGTACACGGCGTGCAGCAGGACCATTCAAGGTGATCTCACCAGACCCACTCTTTCCTTTGATGACGTATGTATCTAAACGCTCACCATTATTCACATTCACGATGGAAACCTTCTCACCTTCAATGATATTGGAGGCTTTCATGAGGTTTTCATCAACGGTGATACTTCCGACATAATTCAAGTCGGCTCCCGTCACCTTTACACGGTGTATCTTGCTTTTGACTACTTCAATAAACATGGACGCAAAAGTAGTTTAAATCAAAGAGATATTATCGATGAGTCTAACCGGACCAGAGCATGCTGCAACAAAGATGCGAGGGACATCGGAGTCATCCCAACTCTCAAGGAATTCCATGGTATTTTCATCGGCTATCTCTAAGTACTCCAAGTCAAAACCCGCATCGGAGATCTTAGTTCTCGCTTCTTTCAAAAGATCTTGTGGCGACCGTTCACCTTTGTGACCCTTTACCCACGTCATAGTTTGATGCATCACCGCAGCACGATCCTTTTCTTCCTCAGATAATCTGCGGTTGCGGGAAGACATCGCCAGGCCGTTTGGCTCTCGAACGGTCTTGTGAACTACCACATCAACGGCATGACCTCGCTGTTCAACCATACTGCGAACCACGGCAACCTGCTGGTAATCTTTCTCACCAAAAACGGCAAGGTCAGGTTTGATGAATTGGAATAGTCGGTCTACCACCGTTGCCACTCCTTGAAAATGACCAGGACGGAATTCTCCTTCCATTACCTCATCCATGATACCCAGGTCGTAGTCTTCCGACCGAGCTCCAGAAGGATAGATCTCTTCCACAGAAGGGAACCAAACCGCGTCGCATCCGGCAGATTCTAACATTCGCGCATCGCCCTCCTCATCTCTCGGATAATTTTGAAGATCTTCGGAATTATTGAACTGCGTAGGATTGACGAAAACGCTGACTATAACGAAGTCTGAGATGGACTTCGCCTTTCGGACCAACTCGAGATGACCCTCGTGCAATGCCCCCATGGTTGGGACAAATGAGCACTTCCCTTTTTGCTCTGATCTGTATTTCTGAAGCGCTTCCGCTCCTCGTAAAACTTGCATAAACCGACTGCTAGACTGCTGCAAAGCTAAGGTTTAGCTTGATAGATGAGCATAAAAATCGTACCTTTGCACGCTACTACTTTTTCGTGAAAAGGCTATTTGAAGATGGAATCTAAGCGTATACTCTACATTTCTCAGGAAATTCGTCCGTACCTACCGGAAAGTCCGATCTCTAAACCGAGTTTGGAGCTTCCAAAGAAAATGAATGAAGCCGGTCACGAAGTTCGGGTTTTCATGCCGCGCTTTGGCGTGATCAATGAACGTCGTCATCAGTTACACGAAGTGATCCGCCTAAGCGGTATGAACATCGTGATCAATGACATGGATCAGCCCTTGATCATCAAGGTAGCGTCCGTACCTCAAGCACGCATGCAGGTATATTTCATCGATAATGAAGAATACTTCAAACGCAAGTCAACACTACTCAACGACAAGAAAGAGCTTCATGCTGATAATGATGAGCGCTCCTTGTTTTTCGCGAAGAGTGTTATCGAAACCGTAAGAAAGCTTGGATGGAAGCCTGATATCATTCATATCCATGGATGGATGTGTGCTGCTGTCCCTCTTTATTTGAAGAAATTCAATGCTGACGACCCACACTTTTCAGATGCCAAGGTCGTTTACTCACTGTACAATCAAACCTTCGACGGGCCTCTAGGGCCAAACTTCGCTGCTGGCTTGAAATTCGACGGAGTTGAGGATCCTGGATTCTTCAACGAACCAACCTTCGAAAACCTCCACAAAGGCGCCATGGAGTTCAGCGATGCCGTTGTTAAAGGTCATGAAGATGTACCAGAATCGTTAATGGCTTTTGCGGAAGAAAAAGGTCTTCCGATATTCGAAGCCACAGGCGAAGTGGATAAAGCAGAATTGAAGTCGTGGTACGAGAATGAAGTTCTCGATAACGTGACCGCCTAATAAGGCACTTGAATGAAAAGAAAGAACATTTTTACTTTTACCACTAAGGCCATTGTTTCAATGGCTTTAGTGGTTTTTACAGCTTGCGACAGAGACGATGCCGACCTTGGTTTGCCCTATGTAGATGGCGACCAGCTCTCTTTCGGCCAGTTGGAGCAAGTCCCGATCCGAACCTACACTGTTCCCTTCGACTCAGTTCGATCCAATAACCCTACCTCAGGTATAGGTCTGGTTGGTGGATACACCGATCCTGTTTTCGGACGAACAGAGGCCAGGGTAGCTTCTCACCTCATCCCAAGCGGTGTTCCTTCATTCGGGACCAACCCCGTTTGCGATAGTGCATTCTTGTTTATTCCCTATACACTGACAGAATCAGCTTGGTACGGCGACACGCTTGCTCCGTTCGATATTCAGGTTCATACATTGCGTGATTTCCTTTCCCGCGACAGTAATTATTACAGTAATCACGTGTTTGCGCTTGATCAGATCATTGCCGATGCTCAGGTGGAATTGCTGCCTCGCACTAAGATCGACTTCGAGCACGTAACTACTCCAAGAGCAATCATCAAGATCCCTATCGATCCAACATTTATCAATGATGTGATCTTTCCATTGGAGTCTACGAACGCTTTTGAAACGACCGAGAATTTCATCAATCAGTTCTACGGTATTCAATTGAGCGGCGAATCAACTAATGAAGCCATCGCAGGTTTGTTGATGCCATCAAGCGACACTAAGCTGAAGATGTACTTTAGAAACGATGAAGGAGATACAGCTGATTATGACCTAAAGATGGGAACGGCCGGTGCTTTTGTGAACACCTTCGAGCACGATTATTCCATGTCGCCTTTCGATCTCAATAACCAGAACACCGCAGATGGCGAGATGATCACCTACAGTCAAGCAATGGGTGGTGTGGTTACCGCTATCGAGATCCCTGATCTATCCGACTATCAAGACTCAGCCTGGCTCCTCAACAGAGCAGAACTCTTATTGCCAGTGAGAGAGGGAAGTGTCCTCAATTATCGCCTCCCTCAACGTATGCAGCTCGTTCAAGACGACGCCGATGGTAGACGTGTGATATTCGACTACCTTGTGGAGGGAACGGTTGCCGTAGGTGGTGGGCTTACCACTGGGGACCTGAGAGATCACAAATACAGATTCGTATTAACAAGACAAATGCAGCGATACCTCTCGCAGCAGGATACATTGAGTAGACTATTGATCGTTCCGGATCTGAGCTCCTCGGATCAAGCACGTGCTGTTTTGAACGGAAATCTAAGTACCTTCAAACCAGGAGAGTTGAAGCTATACTACACACGAACTCAATAACAACCAATACCTAGCTTATGTGTGGAATTGTAGGGTACATAGGGCCTAAAGATGCCTACCCAATTCTCATCAAAGGATTACAACGCTTGGAGTACCGAGGGTACGACAGCGCTGGCGTAGCCCTCCTCGACGATGGCAGCCTACACCTCTATAAAAAACAAGGGAAAGTTTCTGACCTCGAAAATGAGGCCAATGGCAAGAACGTCAATGGCCACCTAGGCATAGGTCACACTCGATGGGCTACACACGGACCACCAAGTGATAGGAACTCACACCCGCACCTTTCGAACAATGGCGAGATCGCTTTGATCCACAACGGTATCATTGAAAACTACGCCCCACTCAAAGAGGTTCTCGAGTCCAGAGGATTTAACTTCAAGAGCGACACCGATACCGAGGTATTGGTCAACCTCATCCAACACGTGAAGTCGGAGAACAACCTCTCCCTCGAAGATGCAGTGAGAACCGCACTCAACGAAGTTCACGGAGCCTACGCTATCTGTGTATTCGAAGTGAACAACCCGAACGTTATCGTTACGGCCAAAATGGGTAGCCCATTGGTGATCGGATTGAATGAAGACGAGTATTTCATCGCCTCTGATGCAACTCCATTCCTCGAATACACCAAGCGAGCTGTCTACTTGGAAGATGGCGAGATGGCAACCATCGATATCAAGAATGGTCTGCGTATCCGCACCATTACAGATAACAGGAATATCAACCCAGATATTCAACAATTGAAGATGGATATCGCCTCTATCGAAAAGGCGGGTTACGACCACTTCATGTTGAAGGAGATCTATGAACAACCAAAAGCCATCTCTGATACTTTCAGAGGTAGACTTCTCCCTGATCAAAACATGATCAAAATGGGAGGCTTATTCGAGTACAAAGATCGATTCATCAATGCCAATCGCATCATCATCGTTGGATGCGGTACCTCATGGCACGCAGGTCTTGTAGGTGAATATCTGTTTGAAGACCTTGCTAGGATCCCAGTTGAAGTTGAATACGCTTCAGAATTCCGTTACAGGAATCCAGTGATCACGGATCAAGACGTGGTTATCGCCATTTCTCAATCTGGTGAAACGGCCGACACCCTAGCTGCCATTAAATTGGCGAAGGAAAAGGGTGCGATTATCTTCGGGATCTGTAACGTTGTTGGTAGCTCAATTGCCCGTGAAACTCACGCTGGAGCCTATACTCACGCTGGTCCAGAGATCGGTGTAGCATCTACCAAAGCGTTCACTGCTCAAGTTACCGTCCTTGCCCTCCTCAGCATCGAATTGGCCAAGATGAAGGGAACCTTGAGCTCTACACGTTACCACGAGTTACTCGAGGAACTTTATGCCATTCCAACGAAGATCGAGCGCATGCTCGAAACGGATGATAAGGTAACCGAGATCTCAGAAAAGTATAAGGACGCCCAAAACTGCCTTTATCTAGGTAGAGGATTCAACTTCCCAGTAGCCCTAGAGGGTGCCTTGAAGCTAAAAGAGATCAGCTATATCCATGCAGAAGGTTACCCAGCTGCAGAGATGAAACACGGTCCTATCGCCTTGATCGACGAGAATATGCCCGTTTTCGTGATCGCGCCTCGCAACGGGCAATACGACAAGATCGTGAGCAATATTCAAGAGGTTAAGGCACGTGATGGCAAGATCATCGCCATCGTGAGCGAAGGCGACAAGGAAATCTCCAAAATGGCCGACTATACCATTGAGATCCCTGAAAGCTCTGAGGCATTTAGCCCATTATTGACCACTATTCCACTCCAACTCCTCTCTTACCACATTGCCGTGATGAGAGGGTGTAACGTGGATCAGCCGAGAAACTTGGCTAAATCGGTTACAGTGGAATAAAAGAGAAAAGTGGTTATTCTTACCCCCAATTACTTAACATAAGTTTCTCTATATCAATAACTACCACTAAACTTTGGGATTCAAATTATTCTGAATGTAACCCGTCAGCACAATTCGGACACAACTTAGTAAATTGTTAGTCATAGTTCTAGCTTTAG